>NZ_BCRO01000024.1 GCF_001552635.1 Actinomadura hibisca NBRC 15177
TCCGCGGGAGACACAGCATGACGGACTTCGTGGAGGTGCGGCGGGGCGCCTACCACGATTCGGTGACGTTGATGCGGGTCAGCCGCAGGCTCGGCGGTCTGGCCGGGGTCAGCGACGCGATGGCGGCGATGGCGACCGACCTGAACCGGCGGATGCTGGCGGACCTGGGCTTCGCGGTGCCGGACGACGCCGGGCCCGCCGACCTGGTGGTGGCGGTCCGCGCCGACGGCGAGCCCGCGCTCGACGGCGCGCGAGCGGCGCTCGGCGACGTCCTGGACGCCCGGCCCGCCCCCGGGGACGGCCTGCTCGGCGCGGATGTTCCACCGCGCACGGTCGCGTCGGCGGCGGCGCGCGTCAAGGCGACCGTGGCGCTGGTGTCGGTGCCGGGCCCGCACGTGTTCCCCGAGGCGATGGACGCGCTGGACGCCGGGCTCAACGTGATGATCTTCAGTGACAACGTGCCGCTGGCGCAGGAGATCGCGCTGAAGGACACCGCCGCGCGGCGCGGCCTGATCGTCATGGGCCCCGACTGCGGCACCGCCGTGGTGGCGGGCGCGGGCCTGGGCTTCGCCAACGCGGTGCGGCCCGGCCCGGTCGGGGTCGTCGCCGCCTCCGGCACCGGCGCGCAGCAGGTGATGTGCCTGCTGGACGCGGCCGGGACCGGCGTCTCCCACGTGCTGGGCGTCGGCGGCCGGGACCTGTCGCCGGAGGTCAGCGGGCGGTCGGCGCTGGCCGCGCTCAAGGCGCTGGACGCCGATCCGGGCACCGCGCTGATCGTGGTGGTGTCCAAGCCGCCCGCGCCGCGCGTCGCCGACCTGATCCGCGAGGCCGCGCGGCGGCTCGACACCCCGGTGGTGTTCGCGCTGCCCGGCCCCGGCGAGGACGACCTGACGCAGGCGGTGGAACGGGCGCTGGCGCTGCTCGGCCGCCCCGTCCCGGCCTGGCCGCGCTGGCCCGCGCCGCACGCGCGCCCGCGGCCGGGCGGCGGGGCGCTGCGCGGGCTGTTCGCGGGCGGCACGCTGCGCGACGAGGCCGCGCTGATCGCGGGCGCGGCGCTCGGCTGGGACCTGGCGGCGGCCGGGCACCGGCTGATCGACTTCGGCGACGACGCCTACACCCGGGGCCGCGCGCACCCGATGATCGACCCGGCGCTGCGGCTGGCGGCCCTCGCCGAGCACGCCGCCGACCCCGCGTGCGGGGTGCTGCTGCTGGACGTCGTGCTGGGCCACGGGGCCGACCCCGCCCCGGCGGCGTCGCTGGCCCCCGCGCTGGCGGCGGCGCTCGCGGCGCGTCCCGACCTGGCGGCGGTGGTGTCGTTGTGCGGCGTGCCCGCCGATCCGCAGGACCGCGACCGGCAGGCGGGGGCCTTCCGGGACGCGGGCGCGGCGGTGTTCGCGTCCAACGCGCAGGCCGCGCGGCACGCCGTGCGGCTGGCCGAGGGGAAGGACGGTGTTCCCTGAGATGCCCGCCGACGCGCCGCGCCTGGGCGGCCTGCTGACCCGGCAGCCGACGGTGGTGGCGGCGGGCGTGGACGTGCTCGCCGACGCCCTGGCCGACCAGGCGGTGCCGGTGGAGCGGGTCCGCTGGCGTCCCCCGCCGCCCGGCACCGGGGACGACCTCGCCGCCGTCCTGGGCCGTCCCGGGCGCGCCGAGGCCGACGCCCGCGCCGTCGGCCGCATGTTGTCGGCCCGCCCGCACCTGGTGGACGTGCGGCCCGCGCGCGAGGTCCTCGGCCTGGAGCCGGGGACGTTCCTGCACGCCGGGCCGCCGCTGGAGTGGGAGCGGGCGTCCGGCCCGATGCGCGGCGCGCTCGTCGGCGCGATGTTGCTGGAGGGCCTGGCCGACACGCCCGAGGCGGCCGAACGGGCGCTGGACGGCGGCGCGGCGACGTTCGAGCCGTGCCACCACCACGGCGCGGTCGGGCCGATGGCGGGCGTGGTGAGCCCGTCGATGTGGATGCTGGTGGTCGAGGACGCCGAGCACGGCGGCACCGCCTGCTGCTCGCTCAACGAGGGCCTGGGCAAGGTCCTGCGGTACGGCGCCTACGGCCCGGAGGTCATCGAGCGGCTGCGCTGGATGGGCGCGGTGCTCGGCCCGCTGCTGCGCGCGGCGGTGCGGCGGCACGGCCCGCTGGAGCTGCTGCCGCTCATGGCGCAGGCCGTGCAGATGGGCGACGAGCTGCACAACCGCAACCGGGCGGCGTCGGCGCTGCTGTTGCGCGAGCTGGCCCCCGACCTGGTCGCGTCGGGCGGGTCGGCGGAGGTCGCGGAGGCGCTGCGGTTCGTCGGCGGCAACGAGCACTTCTTCCTCAACGTCGGCATGGCCGCCGCCAAGGCCGCCGCCGACGCCGCCCGCGACGTGCCGGGCTCGGGCCTGGTGGTGGCGATGGCGCGCAACGGCACCGATTTCGGCATCCAGGTGTCGGGCACCGGCGACCGCTGGTTCACCGGCCCCGCCGGGGTGCCCGACGGGCTCTATCTGGGCTCCTACGGACCCATCGACGCCAACCCCGACATCGGTGACTCCGCCATCACCGAGACCGCCGGGATGGGCGGGTTCGCGCTGGCCGCCGCGCCCGCCATCGTGCGGTTCGTCGGCGGCGAGGTGCCCGAGGCGATCGCCGCGACCCGCCGCATGTACGAGATCACGCTCGCCGAGCACCCGGCGTTGCGGGTGCCGCTGCTGTCGTTCCGGGGCACCCCGGCCGGGATCGAGGTGACGCGGGTGGTGCGCACCGGCGTGCTGCCCGTCATCGACACCGGCATCGCCGGGCGCGCCGCCGGGACGGGCCAGGTCGGCGCGGGCCTGGTGGAGCCGCCCGCGTCCGTCTTCACCGACGCGCTGCGCGCGCTGGCGGCGACCGGTTGACGGCGGGTTGACGACGAGATGACAGGGACCGGACGAAAAGGACCGCCGCCCGGGATGCCACAAATGCGATCTTGGGGGATCATGACGGGGTGAACCTCAGCGTCTCCTCGATCGACGACCTGTCCGCCCGCATCGCCGCCGTCCGCGACGAGCACGCGGAGCACTTCCCGGGCACGGCGTCGGGCCGCCAGCCGGTGCACACCGTCTACGTGCCGGCCGACCGCTTCTCCCCCACCACGCCCGCCGACTTCGGCGCCGAGGGGCTGCGGCTGCTCAACACCCACACCCCCGGCGCGGGCTCGTTCGGCTCGGCGTTCGGCCTGGACCCCGAGATCGCCGGGCTGGTGCGCGAGCGCGTCGCGGCCAAGCTGGCGGGCGAGCCGGTCGAGGACGTGCGCATCGACTTCGAGGACGGCTACGGCGTCCGCTCCGACGCCGAGGAGGACGCGCACGTCGCCCAGGTGGTGGAGGCGGTCGCGGCCGCCTACGAGGTCAAGAACCTGCCGCACTACTGGGGGCTGCGCGTCAAGTCCTTCGCCGACGGCGGCCACGAGCGCGCCATGCGCACCCTGGACGCGTTCCTGACCGCGCTGCGCGACCGGCTGGGGCGGCTGCCCGGCGGGTTCACCATCACCTTCCCCAAGGTCGTGATGGCCGAGCACGTCGCGCTGTTCGTGGAGTACCTGGAGGAGCTGGAGACCGCGCTCGGCCTGCCGGGCGGCATCCTGCGCTTCGAGGTGCAGGTGGAGACCACCGAGGCGATCGTCGACCACGAGGGCCGGATCGGGCTGCGCGCCATCGTCGGCGCCGCCAAGGGCCGCATGACCGCCGCGCACTTCGGGGTGTTCGACTACACCGCCGCCTGCGGGCTGCCGCCGCAGGAGCAGCGCCTCGACCACCCGGCCTGCGACTTCGCCCGGCACGTCATGCAGGTCACCCTCGCCGGGACCGGCGTCCGGCTGTCGGACGGCTCCACCAACGTGATCCCGCGCGACGACGGCCCCAACGAGGTCAACCAGGCGTGGGCGGTGCACGCCGCGCACGTGCGGCACTCGTTGCGGCACGGCTTCTACCAGGGCTGGGACATGCACCCGGCGCACCTGCCCAGCCGGTACGCGGCCGTCTACGGCTTCCATCTGACGGGCGTGGACGAGGTCATCGGCCGGGTCCGCGCCTGGCACGAGCAGGCCGCCACTGGCAACGGCGTCATGGACGAGCCCGCCACCGTCAAGGCGCTGGTCGGGCGGCTGCGCCGCGCGGTGGACTGCGGCGCGCTGGACGAGAGCGTGCTGCCCGAGTCGGCCCTGCACTGATCAGCGCCCGCACTGCTCTCAGGCGGGCTCGCAGATCACCACCGGGATCTCGCGCTCGGTCCACGCCTCGTAGTCGGTGAAGTCGGGGTACATCTCCACCAGCCGGGGCCAGAGCGCCGCGCGCTCGGCGGCGTCGGCCGTGCGCGCCCGCATCGGCCGCCGGTACCGGCGGACCTGCGCCAGCACGTTCGGGTTCGCGACCAGGTTGTGGTACCAGGCCGGGTGCCGGGGCAGGCCGCTCTGCGACGCCACCAGCACCACGCGCTCGGCGTCGGCCAGGTACAGCAGCGGCACGGTGCGGTGCCGGCCGGACTTGCGGCCGACCGTGGTGAGCAGGCACACCGGCGGCGCGCCGCGCCAGCGGCGCGAGCCCAGCCGGAACCGGCGGCCCAGCGCGCCGCCGGTGGCCTGGTAGAGCGCCACGTGCGCGACGGTGCCGTACTTCATGATCTGCGCGGTGCGGGGCTGGTCGAGATAACCGGGACGCGGCTTGGGCACGGTGACCTCCGCTGTGGGTGGGGAATCCGATCCTAGGCCGGGGCGCGGCGGGCGGGCGGCGGCGAAGCGGTCATCGGGCGAGCCGGGCGGTGCGCCGCCGCCGGAAGTCGCGGTCCAGCGCCAGGTGCACGGTCCCGCCGCGCAGCTCGTACACCGCCGACCAGCGGGTGTGGGCCTGCTCGACCTTCCGCAGCAGGTCCATCGCGCCGTCCACGTCCAGCCGCCCGCCGGTGGCGCGCATCCGCTCGGCGATGGCGCGGTAGCGGCGGTCGTCGGCGCGGCGCTCGCCGGGCGTGGTGGCGAGCACGAAGTTGACCATGTCGTGCCAGTTCCCGGCGCCGGGAACGGTCCGCAAGCGGCCGTCCACGAACTCGACGGCGGCCGAGTCGCCGTTCCGGTCGGCCAGCAGGTAGTGCAGCGGCGGCCCGTCCGCGCCGAAGTCCACGTTGTGGCGGGCGAAGACGGCCACCGCCTCCTCGACGGTGCGCGCCCGGTCCAGCACCAGGCGCTGGATGCGGGCGCTGCCGACCACCGGCCGCCCGGCGAGCCGGGGCGGCTCGCCGGTGGGCACCGCCGCCATCCCGACCGCGAGGCCGTGCTCGTTCATGCCGTCGAAGGGGATGCCGACCGCCTGGAGCAGCTTGCGGCCGACCGCCGCGTCGGAGGTGGCGCGGCGGGCGGCCTCACGGCCGATGCCCAGATAGGACACGTCCACCATCGAGATCGTGCGCGGGCCGCGCGGCGGGACGGTGGTGAGCAGCAGCGCGGCGTTGGCGTCCCAGTCGAAGTTGCGGCCGAACAGCGGGCCCTGCGGCCCCTCGCCCGCCAGGAACAGCGAGCAGGCCCACGGCCGGTCCCGCACCGGGGCGAGCGCGATCTGCCGCATCGGGTCGTAGGGGCCGTACAGGGTCATCGACAGCAGCGGGTGCGCGGCGTCGAGCACCTTCAGGGTGGCGAGGCTGCGCCGCTCGTCGGCGGTGAGCGGCGCGGCGGCGGAGCGGGCGGTGCTCCGCGCGTCCCCTCCGCACCCGGCGGCCAACGCGGCGGGCACGCCCAGCAGGACGGCGCGCCGGGACGGGCGAGGTGGCGTCATCCTTCCCGCTTAACACCGCTCCCCCGTCCCGGCAAGGCCCGATCCTCAGCCGAGCATGTCGTCCAGAGCGGCGACGAGGTGCTTCTCCTCGTAGTCGAAGTGGTCCTCCAGCTCGCCGATGAGCCGGTCGAGTTCGGCGGCGAAGCGGGCGGGATCGTCGGCGGTCTCCTGGCTCTCGACGAGGTCGAGCAGCTCCTGCTTCCGGCGGGCCACCACGACGTGCTCGCGGCGCAGCCGGTCCAGCGCGGGGGCCAGCTCCGGGGCGTGCTCCTGGAGCCGGGGGAAGACGGAGTCCTCCTTGCCGTGGTGCTCGGTCAGCGCCCCGCAGACGGTGCGGCAACGGGCGCGGAGCTGCTCGACCAGGTCGGGCGACGGGCGTCCGCTCTGGTGGACGGCCGTCTCGCGCAGGGCCGCCAGGTCGCGCCGCAGTTGCTCGTGCACCTTCACGAGGAACTCGCCTGCGGCACCGGCCTGGGCGTGCGCGTCCCGGTAGAGCGCGACGACGGGGATCACGCGGTCGGTGCCGCGCTGGTACTCGGCGAAGGCGGGCACCAGCTCGCTCTGCCTCCGGTACACCTCGTCGCGCTCGTCGCCTCGCAGCGGGACGGCGGTCGCCTCGAAGCGCGCCACCTCCCCGTCCTCCCCGATCTCCACGGTGACCTGCGGTTCGGCCAGCAGGTTGTGGTACCAGGCCGGGTTCGTGGGCGCGCCGCCGTTGGAGGCGAACACCAGCAGGCGGTCGCCGTCGGGCGTGCACATCACCGGCGTCGTGCGGCGGCGGCCGCTGCGCGCGCCGGTGGTGGTCAGCAGCAGGAGCGTCGCCCCGGCGAAGAAGCCGCCGACCCGGCCCGCGTTGGCCCGGAACTCCGCGATGATCTGCTCGTTGGTGAACGGCTGGGACATGGGGGGACCTCGTATCCTGACGGCGTACGGCAGATTTGCTTTGCAAGTAAAGCTATTTTGAGGTCAAAGCTATTTGGAGCGCGCAGCGGTGTCAACGCACGATCCCGTGGACCCCCCGGACGCCGACCTGGCGGCGGCCGTCCGCACGATGTTGTTGTCGATGCCCCGGATCGTGGGCACGGTGAAGAAGATCAAGATCCCGGAGGCGCTGCGCTCGTTCGACCTCGCGCCCCGGCACCTGTCGTTGTTGTCGTTCCTGCTGTTCGACGGGCCGCTCGGGGTGTCGGCGCTGGCCGAGCGGCTGGAGGTGGCCCCGGCGACCGTCAGCCTGATGGTCGGCGACCTGGGGCGGCAGGGCATCCTGGAGCGCCGCGCCGACCCCGCCGACCGGCGGCGCGCCATCATCGCGATCGCCGACGCGCACCGCCCGGCCATCGACGCCTGGCTCGCCACCGGCGCGAGCGCCTGGCGGGAGGCGCTGGAGCCCCTGACGCCCGAGCAGCGGCGGATGGTCATCGACACCTTCGCCCGCTACGAACAGGCGGCGGCCCGGAGCCGCACGGCGGCGGAGGGCGCGGGGTGAGGCTCAGCCGTCGGTGAGGGCGGCCAGGTCGGCGGGGGTGTCGATGTCGTCGGGGGCCGCCACGCCGTCGCACGGCACCGGCGTCACCAGGTCGGGGTGGGCGCGCAGGAACTCCCGCGCGCCGACGTCGCCCCGAGCGGCCTCGGCCACGGCCGCGAAGTGCTCGGCGGCGAACAGCACCGGGTTGCGCGGGCGTCCGCCGTAGGTCGCGACGGCGACGCGCGCCCCGGCCTCGTACGCCTCGATCAGGCGGCCCACCGCCCTCGGGGTGACGAGGGGCTGGTCCACCAGCGCGACCACCACGGCCGGGCAGCCCGGCGGCAGCGCGGCCAGCCCGGCGCGCAGCGAGGAGCCCATGCCGCTGCGCCAGTCGTCGTTGGGCACCACGACCGCGCCGATCACCTCGACCGTCGCCGCGCCCGCCACCACCAGCACCGGGGAGCAGCCGCCCTCGCGCAGGGTGCGCACGCCCCGGTCCACCAGGCGCTCGCCGTGCAGCTCCACCAGGGCTTTGGGGCGGCCGAGGCGGCTGCCCTCCCCCGCCGCGAGCAGCAGTCCGGCGGGCAGGTCGGCACCGTGCAGGGTCATCGTTCGAGCCTAGTCCGCGCGCTCGGGCCCGGCGGGGATCTCCCCGTGAATGCGGCCGTCCGTGTCGGTGAGGGGGTGGCCCGAACCACCCCAGCGCAGCTGCACCAGTTCCGCCGCGATCGACACCGCCGTCTCTTCTGGCGTGCGCGCGCCGAGGTCGAGGCCGATGGGCGAGCGCAGCCGGGCCAGCTCCGCGTCGGTCAGGCCCGCCTCGCGCAGCCGGGCGAGCCGGTCCTCGTGGGTGCGGCGCGAGCCCATCGCGCCGACGTACCCGGCGGGGGTGCGCAGCGCGACCTCCAGCAGCGGCACGTCGAACTTGGGGTCGTGGGTCAGCACGCAGACGGCGGTGCGCCCGTCCACGCCGCCCTCGCGCACGGCCTCGTCCAGGAACTTGTGCGGCCACTTCACCACGACCTCGTCGGCGTCGGGGAAGCGCTTGCGGGTGGCGAACACCGGGCGCGCGTCGCACACCGTCACGTGGTAGCCGAGGAACTTGCCGACGCGGGCGACGGCGGCGGCGAAGTCGATCGCGCCGAACACCAGCATCCGGGGCGGCGGCGCGAACGAGTGCACGAACACCGCCAGCTCGTCGAGGCGGCGTTCGCCCTGGCGGCCGTAGTGGCGCTGCCCGGTGAGGCCCTGGGCGAGCATCCCGCGCGCGTCGTCGTCCACGGCGGCGTCGAGCCGGGCGGCGTGCGGCTCGCCGGGGGCCAGCGAGCCGGACGCGCGGTCGGGCCAGACGACCCGGCGCGCCCCCACGCGGCCGGGCCCGGCGACGACGGTGGCGACCGCGACGGGCTCGTGCCCGCGGATGGACGCGGCGACCTGCGGGAACTCGGGGAAGGTCGCGGGCCCGACCGGCTCGACCAGCACGTCCAGGACGCCGCCGCAGGTCAGGCCCACGCTGAACGCGTCGTCGTCGCTGACGCCGTAGCGCTGCACGACCGGCTCGCCGCTCGCCAGGACCCGCTGCGCGAGGTCGTAGACCGCGCCCTCCACGCAGCCGCCCGACACGCTCCCGGCGACCTCGCCGCCCGGTGACACCGCCATGGCCGCGCCGGGCGGGCGGGGCGCGCTGCGGAAGGTGTCGACCACCGTGGCCAGGCCGAAGGTCTCCCCGGCCGTGTACCAGGCGGCGATGTCGCCGAGCACGTCACGCATGTGCGCCTCCCATCAGGCGGGCCAGTTCCTCCAGCGCCGCCAGGCTGTGCCCGGACACGAAGTCGTCGAGATGCGGCAGTGCGGCCTTCATGCCCGCCGTGAGGGGTTCGTATCCGGGACGGGCCTTGTGGGGATTGGCCCACACCACCCGGTGCGCGAGCCGCCGCAGCCGCGCCATCTGCGCGCCGAGCAGCTCCGCGTCGCCGCGCTCCCAGCCGTCGGACGCGATGACGACGGTCGCGCCGCGCGCCATGCCGCGCTGCCCGAACCGGTCGAGGAACTCCTTCAGCTCCTCGCCCAGCCGCGTGCCGCCGCTCCAGTCGGGGACCGCCGCCGACACCGCCGCCATCGCCGCGTCCGGATCGCGGTGGCGCAGCTCGCGGGTCAGACGGGTCAGCCGGGTGCCGACGCTGAACACCTCGGTGGTGCGGCCGCCGGAGCGGGCGGCGGCGTGCGCGAAGCGCAGCAGGGCGTCGGCGTAGGGGGTCATGGAGCCGCTGACGTCGACCAGCAGCACCGCGCGGCGCGGCCGGGTGCGGTGCGCGCGGTGCCGCAGGAGCGAGATCTCGCCGCCGCGCCGCAACGTCTCGCGGACGGTGCGGCCGGGGTCGAGCCGCCCGGTGGGCGCGGGCGCGAAGCGGCGGGAGCGGCGGCGGTCGGCGGCGGCGTCCAGCAAGGCGATCAGCCGGTTGACCTCGGCGCGCTCGGCGGCGGTCAGGCGGGACACGTCGCGGGCGCGCAGCACCTCCACGCCGCTGGCGGTGGCCAGTTCGGCGTTCTCGTCGCGCTCCTCGCCGCCGTTGTCGCGCGCCTGCGGGACGGCGGCGCGCCGCACGACCACCGGCGGCGGGACGCGGCGGCCGGGGCGCGGGACGGCCCCGGAGAAGTAGGCGGCGAAGCAGCGGTCGTAGCGGGCCAGGTCGTCGGGGTCGGCGCACAGGGTGAGCCGTCCGGCCCAGTAGACGTCCACCGGGTCGAGCACGTCGAGATGGTCGAGCGCGCGCACCATCGTCTGGACGCGCTCCGGATCGGCGCTGCCTCCCGCCGCGCGCAGCGTCCGCGCGAACCCGGTGACGGTGGCGACCACGTCCTGCACGCGTCACCCCCCGTTGAGCAGGGCGTCCAGGCCGCGCGCGGTCACCCGGTCCTGGTCCTCGCGGTACTTCAGCACCGTGCCGAGCGTGACGGCGGCGAGATCGGGGTCCAGGTCGCGCGCGCCGAGCGCCAGCAGCGCCTCGGTCCAGTCGAGCGACTCGGCGACGCCGGGCGGCTTGAGCAGGTCGGCGTCGCGCAACCGCTGTGCGGCGCGGGCCACCTGCCCGGCGAGCCGCGCGGCGGCGTCGGGCAGCCGCCGCCGGATGATGGCGACCTCCCGGTCGAAGGAGGGATGCTCCAGCCAGTGGTACAGGCAGCGCCGCTTGAGCGCGTCGTGCACCTCGCGGGTGCGGTTGGAGGTGACCACGACCACGGGCGGACGCTCGGCGCGGATGGTGCCGAACTCGGGCACGGTGATGGTGAAGTCGCTCAGCACCTCCAGCAGGAACGCCTCGAACTCGTCGTCGGCACGGTCGATCTCGTCCACCAGCAGCACGCTGGGCGCGGTCTCCAGCGCGCGCAGCAGCGGCCGGGCCAGCAGGAAGCGCCGGTCGTACAGCCCGCCCTCCAGCGCGGCCACGTCGCGCGCCCCGGCGGCCTCGGCGGCGCGCAGGTGCAGGAGCTGGCGGGGGAAGTCCCAGTCGTAGAGGGCCTGCGAGGCGTCCAGGCCCTCGTAGCACTGGAGGCGGATCAGCGGCGCGCCGAGCACCGCCGCCAGCGTCTTGGCCAGCTCGGTCTTGCCGACGCCCGCCTCGCCCTCCAGGAACAGCGGCCGGCCCATGCGCAGGGCGAGGAAGCAGGCGGTGGCCAGTCCGTCGTCGCAGAGGTAGGCGTGCCGGTCGAGCAGCTCGGCCAGTTCCGCTGGCGAGGTGACGGTCGGGGTGTCGGCCACGTCACACAGGCTACAACCCAAAAATCATGTTAATTCAGTAGGGAAAGTTGACTTCAAGCGCGCAGATCAGCAGCATCATGGGCATGGACGCAGACCTGACCGACGAGGCCGTCTACGAGCAGATCCGTGCAGAAGAGGCCCACCCCGGAGCGTTGTCCCGGCGCGGGTTGCTCCGCCTTTCGGCGGGCGCGGCCGGTGCGGGCCTGGGCGTGGTGCTCGCCGATCCCGCGCGCGCCGCCGCCCCCGCGCTCGCGGCACCGGCCGCCGCTCCCGCCACCGGGATCGTCAAGCCGCTGCCGCCGGAGCTGTTCGTCCCGCAGGGCACCAACGCCGAGATGCGGTGGGAGGCGATGCGCGGTCAGGGCTACACCACGCCCAACGACCGGTTCTTCGTGCGCAACCACGTCGCCACGCCGCTGATCGACGCGCGCACCTGGCGGCTGAAGTTGTGGGGCACCGGTCTGCACGGCTCCCCTGGCGAGGACCGGCCCGTCGAGTTCTCCTACGAGGACCTGCTCCGGATGCGCGCCGAGACGCTCACCGCGTTCATCGAATGTACGGGCAACAACCGCAGCTTCTACGCCTCCCAGCAGGGGCAGCAGGTGTCGGGCACCCCCTGGGGGCGGGGCGCGGTCGGCGTCGCGCGCTGGCGCGGGGTGCGGCTCGCGACCGTCCTGGAGCGCGCCGGGCTGACCCGGCGGGCCGTCGACCTGCTGCCGCGCGGCCTCGACGCCGACTACGTCGACAAGGGCGAGAACCTGGGCCGGGTGCGCCGCCCGCTGCCGCTCGCCAAGGCCCTCAAGGACGTGCTGCTCGCCTACGAGATGAACGGCGCGCCGCTGCCGCCCGACCACGGCTTCCCGGTCCGGCTCGTGGTGCCGTCGTGGGTCGGGATCGCCTCCGTCAAGTGGCTCGGCGACATCGAGGTGGCCGACCGGCCGCTGTTCTCGCCGTGGAACACCCGCTACTACCGGTTGTTCGGGCCGGACCAGCCCGCCGAGGGCAGCGCGCCGCTGACCCGGATGAACGTCAAGAGCGCGTTCGAGCTGCCGTTCGACGCGACGTTCGCGGCGGGCCGCGCCCACGTCCTGCACGGCCGCTCCTGGTCGGGCAACGGGCGCGTCCGGCGGGTGTCGGTCAGCGTGGACGGCGGCGCGAGCTGGCGGCCCGCCCACCTGCGCGGGCCCAACCACGCGCGCGGCTGGGTGCGCTGGGAGCTGCCGTGGCGGCCGCGCGCCGCCGGGCGGTACGAGCTGCTGGCGCGCGCCACCGACGAGACCGGCGCGCGGCAGCCCGACGTCGCCCCCTACAACACCCTCGGCTACCTCTTCGGGGCGGTCGTGCGGCACCCCGTCACCGTCAGATAAGGACCCCCATGGCGTTCTGGAAGCCCGACCCCACCTTCTACGCCTCCCCCCGGGACGCGGTCGCCGCGCCGCCGGAGAAGCTCGCCTACGTGGCCGCGTTCGACCGGTCGGCCACCGAGCCCGACGCCATCGCGGTGCTGGACGTCGATCCGGACTCGGCCTCCTACGGGGAGGTCGTCGGCTGGACCGAGCTGCCCTTCACCGGCGACGAGCTGCACCACTTCGGGTGGAACGCGTGCAGCAGCGCGTTGTGCCCGTACGCGCCGCACCCGCACGTGGAGCGCCGCTACCTGATCGTGCCGGGGCTGCGGTCGTCGCGGATCTACGTCATCGACACCAAGGAGAAGCCGACCTCCCCCGAGATCGTCAAGGTGATCGAGCCGGAGGAGCTGGCCGACAAGGCGGGCTACTCGCGCCCGCACACCGTGCACTGCGGGCCGGAGGGGCTGTACGTGACGGCCCTCGGCGGGGCGCACGGCAACGACGGGCCGGGCGGGATCGCGCTGCTGGACCACGACTCGTTCGAGGTGCGGGGCCGCTGGGAGGTGGACCGGGGGCCGCAACACTTCGCCTACGACGCCTGGTGGCACATCGCCCACGACGTGCTGGTGACCTCCGAGTGGGGCACCCCGTCGATGGTCGAGGACGGCGTGGTCGGCGAGCTGCTGCTCGGCCGCAAGTACGGCCACGCGCTGCACTTCTGGGACCTGCGCAAGCGCAAGCACGTCCAGACCGTGGACCTGGGCGACGAGCACCAGATGGTCCTGGAGCTGCGGCCCGCGCACGACCCGACCAAGCAGTACGGGTTCGTGGGCGTGGTGGTGAGCGTCGAGGACCTGTCGGCGTCGGTGTGGGTGTGGCACCGCGACGGCGACGCGTGGGCGGCCAAGAAGGTCATCACCATTCCCGCCGAACCGGCCGACGCGGCGGACCTGCCGCCGGTCATCCAGCCATTCGGCGCGGTCCCGCCGCTGGTCACCGACATCGACCTGTCGGTGGACGACCAGTGGCTCTACGTCTCGTGCTGGGGCACCGGCGAGCTGAAGCGCTACGACGTGTCCGACCCGTTCAACCCCGTCGAGGCGGGCTCGGTGCGCATCGGCGGCATCGTGAACCGCACGCCGCACCCGGCGCAGCCGGACGTGCCGCTGGCGGGCGGCCCGCAGATGGTCGAGGTCAGCCGCGACGGCAAGCGCGTCTACGTCACCAACTCCCTGTACGGGTCGTGGGACGACCAGTTCTACCCCGACGGCGTCGGCGCGTGGATGGCCAAGCTCGACTCCACCCCCGGCGGCTTCACCTTCGACGAGCGCTTCTTCCCCAACGGCGCCGACTTCCGGGGCCGCCGCCCCCACCAGACCCGCCTCCAGGGCGGCGACGCCTCCTCCGACTCCTACTGCTACCCGTGACCGACGGCTCCCTGGCCGCCCTGGTGGCCCTGGGCGCCTTCCACGGACTGAACCCCGGCATGGGGTGGTTGTTCGCGGTCGCCCGGGGCCTCCAGGAACGCAGCCGCGCCCTGGTGTTGCAGTCGTTGCCCGCCATCGCCGCCGGGCACGCCGCGTCGGTGGGCGCGGTCGCGGTGCTGGTGGCGCTCACCCGGTCGGTCGTCGCGGCCCAGGCCGTCGCGATCGGCGGCGGGCTGCTGCTGACGGCGTTCGGACTGTGGCGGCTGCTGTCGCGGCGGCACTTCCGCTGGGTCGGCATGAAGATCTCGCTGCTCCAGCTCGCCGGCTGGTCGTTCCTCATGTCGTCGGTGCACGGCGCGGGCCTGATGTTGCTGCCCGTGCTGACCTCCGCGCCCGCCCCCGAAGGCCACGACCACGGCCTGGGCGGCGACCTGTCGGCCGGGCTGTTCGTCACCGGCGTGCACACCCTCGCCATGTTCGCCGTCGCGGGGCTGATCGCGGTGCTGGTGTACGAGGTGGTGGGGCTGGCGGTGCTGCGCCGCGCCTGGTTCGACCTCGACCGGGTGTGGGCGGTCGCGCTCGTCGGCGCGGGCGCGGCCACCCTGTGGACCGCTTTTTGATCACGATTGCGGTGATCTGCTTGCCCCCGTCCGGGCGGCCTGCCACGCTCCGTAGTTCATTCGCGGGGCCCGCGGGGGCCGAGGGAACGGGGTCGACATGAGGGCGTCAGCACGCTGGACCGGACGTTGCGCGATCGCGGTGGTCACCACCGCCCCGCTGGTCGCGGTGCCCGCGCTCACCGCCGACGCCGCGGCCGGGCCCGCCGGGGTCGGCGCGAAGTCGGCCTACCTGTGGGACATCGGCGGCAAGAAGACCCGCTGGAACCGGGCCGCCGACACCCGCCGCCCCATCGCCAGCATCACCAAGGTGATGACCGCCGCCGTCGTGCTGCGCAGCGGCGGGCTCGACCGCGTCCTGACCGTCAAGCAGAAGCACCTGGACTACGCCTTCCGGCAGGGCGGCAGCTCGGCCGGGCTCCGCGCGGGCGACCGGCTGACGGTGCGCCAGCTCCTCAACGCGATGATGTTGCCCTCGGGCTGCGACGCCGCCTACGTGCTGGCCGACGCCTACGGCCCCGGCTGGCGCGGGTTCGTCACCAAGATGAACAAGACGGCCCGCGCGCTGAAGATGTCGCGCACCACCTACGCGAACTTCGACGGGCTGCCCTGGCCGTCGGCGACGTCGACGAACTCCACCGCGCGCGACCAGATCAGGCTGGGCCACTACCTGATGCTGGGCAAGGAGTTCCGCGCGATCGTGGGCCGCAAGACCTACAACCTGCCCGCCAACCGCTACCACAAGGCGTACTACTGGCGGAACACCAACCGCCTGCTGGGCTCCTACAGCGGCGCGGCCGGGGTGAAGACCGGCTCCACCAACGCGGCCGGGTACTCGCTGCTGTTCACCGCCCGGCGCGGCAACCGCAACCTGCTCGGCGTCGTGCTGAACAGCTCCACCACCAACGAGCAGGCCCGCTTCACCGACGCCGCGAAGATGCTCAACTGGGGCTTCGGCGTGCGGACCATGAGCGCCTACCGCGTCCCGGAGGTTCCGGCCGGGGCGAACGTCGACTGATGCGCAGAACCCTCGTCCCACTGCTCGCCGTCCCCCTCCTGGCCGCCGCGCTGACCGCCTGCGGCGGCGAGGAGAAGAAGGCCCCGGCGGGCCACCCGTTCGCCGGGACCTGGCGCAGCGGCGAAGGGGCGTCGCCCGGCGCGGGCGGCACCACCCTGACTGTGGACGCCAAGGGCGGCCTGCGCTTCAAGAGCAGCCGGGAGTGCACGGGCACGGTCGACGGCGGCGGCCCCTACCGCTTCGCGATCGACTGCGGGGAGAACAAGCTGACGGGGACGTCGGCGGGCCCGCCGACGTCCGGCGCGTTCACGATGACGTGGCCGGACGGCGACACCAGCGAGTTCCGCGCCGCGTCCTGACCGTCAGCCCACCAGGCCCCGGTCCCGTTCCGTTGGCCGTCTTCTACCTGCATGATGAAGGCCAGGGGACGCGGAACCTCGGACAGGTGGTCACGATGAGTGCCGACGGCGTGCGGAACACCTTCTCGGGCGTGGTGATCGGGCCGGTGATCATGGGCCGGGACATCACCCTGACACTGCCGCCGGTCGTGGCCCCGTCGTTGTACGGTCTGACCACCCCGGCGACCCACTTCGTCGGGCGAGAGACCGAACTGGACGGCCTGCTCAGCGTGCTGGCCCCTGCGGCCCCGCAGCCGGGGCGGGTCCGCGTCGCGGCGGTGGCGGGCCTGGCCGGGGTGGGCAAGACCGAACTGGTGCTGCAAACCGCGCACCGGGCCCTGGAGCGGGGATGGTTCGCCGGCGGGGCGCTGATGGTGGACCTCCAGGGCTACCAGGAGGGCGGGGCGCGCCTGCCGGTCACGGCGGTCCTGACCCGCCTGCTGCACGATCTGCGCGTCCCCCACCAGCACATCCCCTCCGACGCCGACGGCATGGCGACGATGTACCGGTCGATCCTGGCGGAGTACGCCAAGCAGGGCCGGCCGGTGCTGGTCGTGCTCGACAACGCGCCTCCGGCGGAGTCGATCCGGCCGTTGCTGCCCAACGCCGGGGCCGCCCTGGTGACCTCCCGGCACATCATGGCCGCCCTGGACGCGCGCCTCATGGACCTGCACCCCCTCGGCTCCGCCGCGGCGGTGGCACTGCTGGAGCGCCAGCTGCGGCACGCGCGCCCGGACGACCAGCGGGTCACCCGGGCGCCAGCCGACGCCCTGGAGATCGTCAGGCTCTGTGACGGGCTGCCCTTGGCCCTGGTCATCGTCAAGGCGTTGCTGACCGCCCATCCGACCAAGCCCTTGGATCATCTGGCCGCCGAGCTGCATGCCGAACGGACACGGCTGAGCCGTCTCCAGTACGGAGAGCTGAAGGTACGCGCGGTGTTCCAACTTTCCTACAACGCGTTGAACGACGCCCAACGGTTCCTGTTCCGCCTGTTGAGCATCAACCCGGGGCCTCACGTGTCCATCGACGCGGTGGCCGCGGCCGCCTCATGGGAGCGCGCCCCGGCCCGGCAGGTGCTGGAGGAGCTGGCAAGGGCCCACCTCACCGAACCGGGCGCCCTCTACGGTCGATGGCAGATGCACGACCTGGTCCGCTTGCACTCCTCCGAACTCGGGCGGGCCCATGCCAAAGCCGACGGGCGGGCTCCGGCGCTGGACCGGCTGCTGCGGTACTACCTGGACGCGACGAACGCCGCCTGCGACCGGCTCGATCCTCGCATGGCCGAGCGTGGATCGGACGGCTCGGTCCCCGCCCGGGCGGTCCAGACCGCTCCACAGCCCGACGGCCCCGCGCACGAGCTGGCATGGCTGGATGCGGAATTGCCCAACCTGATGGCCGCGATCGGCCTCTCGGCCGACCGGAGTCCCGGGATCTGTGTGCAGACGTCGCTCAGCCTGGCCGACTATCTGGAGCTGCGTCGGCACTTGAACGAGGCGCTCACGTTGTTCCCTCTTGCGGAACAGGTCGCGATAAGGATCGGCGACCAGCAGGCCGCAGGTCACGCCTGTAACAACTTCGGCAACGCACTGGTCCAGGCCGGCTCGTACGACGAGGCCGCCGACGCCTACCGCCGCGCCCTCGGCCACTACCGTGGAACCGGCGATCGGCAGGCCGCCGCGACCACGCTGAGCAATCTGGGAACAGTACTCCTGGACAAGAGCAGGCCCGCCGACGCGGCCGGCTGCTTCATCCAGGCGGACGAGGAGTTCACCGCGGTGAACGACCCGCACGGCCGAGCCCTGGCCTTGACCAACCTGGGCAACGCGATGCGGGAACTCGGCGCCCCCGAGCAGGCGTTGCGCGCCTACAAGGACGCCGGTCGGTTGCACCACGCGCTGTCGAATCCACGAGGTCTGGCCTTGGCGCTGACCAACACGGGCTCCCTCCTCATCGACGTCGGAGAGGCCGCGGAGGCCGTCCGCGTCTTCGGCCAGGCGCTCTCCCTCTTCCGCCAGCAGCACGACCGACCCAACGAGGCGAAGACGATGATCGGCCTGGGGATCGCCCTGCGCGTCATCGGCGACATCGACCGGGCACGTGAACTGCACGAGCGTGCCGCCGACCTCATGCACTTCTTAGGCGACCCGCGCGGCGAAGCGAACGCCCTCGACCAACTGGGCAACGATTTCCAGGATGCGGAAGCGGGCGGGGAGGCCATCGCGGCGCACGAGCGGGCGGCTCTCCTGTACCGGCGGCATGGCGACGCAAGGGGCGAAGCCGAGGCGTGCCACAACGGGGCCATGGCGCTGGCCACGCTCCAGAAGTTCGACGAAGCGATCCCGCTCCTCCGGCGCGCCGCCGACCGCTACCGAGCGGTGGGCGACGGGGAAGCGGCCGTCGAAGCCACCGGTGACCTGGGCATGGCGCTGGCGGCGTCCAAGAAGTACGCCGAGGCGATCGAACTTCTCACAACGGTCGCAGACCACTTCCGTGAAATGGGCAAGGGCCATTCCGAGGCCATGGCGTTGATGAACCTGAGTCAGGCTTTGCACCATGCCCACCGAAATGACCGGGCTCGCGTCGCTGCTGAACGCGCAGCCTCCCTGTTCAGGGCCGCTGGAGACCACGAGTCCGCACGGTTGGTCACGCGTCGCCTGAAAAAGTACGGCGCGCGGCGGGCCCTGCGTCCGAAGAGGCGCCGCGGACCCGGCTGAACACTATGCGCGACCGGGCATCGACAAGGCGCGGACGGCAGGGTCCAGCCGCTCGGCCCACGGCGGGTCGGCTCCCGGGACGCGGCAGGTCTCGGCCGCGACGCCGGTGGCGAACCCGAGCGCCCGCTCCAGGTCCGCTTCGGTCAGCGCCTCCAGCCGCCCGCCGAGGAACCCGCCGTGCCGGAAGGCGTGCAGCAGCCCGGCCATGAACGCGTCCCCCGCGCCCACGGTGTCCACGACCTCGACGGGCGGCGCGTCGACGCTCACCCGCCGCCCGTCCAGCGACGCCGTGACCCCGGCCTGCCCGCGCGTGACCACCACCAGCCGCACCCCGTCCCGGTGCCAGGCGTCGCAGACGGTCTCGGCCCGCTTGCCCGGCGCGAGGTGGGCGAGGTCCTCCTCGCTCAGCCGGACGACGTCGGCCAGCCGCGTCCAGCGCCCGAGCCGCGCCCGGTAGTCGGCGGCCGGAACCATGCCGGGCCGCACGTTGGGGTCGATCGAGATCGTCGTACTGTCCCGGACCTCGGTCAGCAGGTCCTCGATGAGCGGCCCGCCCGGCGGCAGCACCAGCGCCAGCGACCCGGTGTGCACGCACGCCGCCGCGTCGGGCCGCCGCGCCGCCAGCTCGGCGCGCGTCCACTGCCAGTCGGCGGTGCCCCCGGCGTAGAAGTCGTACCCGGCCTGCCCGGCGGCGTCGATGGCGGTGACGGCGAGCGTGGCGTTCTCGGGCGCGTCCACGCACCCCGACACGTCCACGCCGGACGAGACGAGATGGTGCCGCAACAACCGCCCGAACGGCCCATCACTGAGCCGCCCGAGAAACCGCGCGGGCGTCCCGAGCCGCGCAAGCGCGACGGCCGTATTGGCGGGCCCACCGCCCGCCCGCACAGCGAGCCGCAACCCGTCCCCGCCCCCGGCCTCGCCACCAGGCAGGAACGCGTCGGCCACCGCCTCCCCGATCACCGCGATGTGCTCCATGGACGCCATCATGGCCCACCCGAGCCCGGTCAGGAGGGGTCGGGGGCCTCGCCGTGTTCGTGCAGGAGGGCTTGCAGCTCGGCCAGCTGGCGGGCGGCCAGGGCCTTCTCGGTGCCGTTGATCCCCATCGCGCCGACCGAGGTGCCGTCGGCCAGGTCCAGGGTCGGCCACGGCTCGCCGACGCCCATGTCGGCGTCCACCACCTCGGCCCAGGCCAGGCGGCGGGTCCGGAAGGCGTTGACGACCGTCAGGCCCTGCTCGGTCGCGATCACGCGGCAGCGGGCCAGCATGTGCAGGATCCAGCCGATCAGCACGCCGGACAGCACCATCATGACGCGGTCGAACAGCTTGAACTGGGGCGCCACCACGACGGCGAGCACGATCAGGCCGAGCATGATCGCACCCGCCGTCGCGTAGGCGACGACGCGTGTGGTGCGCGGGCGCCACACGGTCGGCAGGGTCGGCGTCTCAGTCAACGATCTTGGAGATCGGGATCTCGAGGATGTCGTGGGCGCCGGCCGCCTTCAGGGCCGGGATGAGCGTGTTGACGCCGCGCTTGGCGACCACGCTCTCCACCGCGTTGCTCTCGCCGCCGGCGAGGGAGGTCACGGTGGGCGAGGCCATCGCCGGCATGATGCCGAGCACGGCCGCCAGGTCGGCGGCGGCCACGTTCAGCTTCAGCAGCACGTTGCCGCGCGCCCGGATCGCGCCCTGCAGCAGCAGCGCGACGTCCTCCATCGCCGCGCGCTTGGCCGGGTCCTCGTAGGCCTCGCGGTTGGCGACCAGCTCGGTGTAGCTGGTCAGCAGGGTGTCGAGGATGCGCAGGCCGTTCTTGCGCAGCGAGGAGCCGGTCTCGGTCAGGTCGACGATCGCGTCCACGATGTCGGGGACCTTGGCCTCGGTCGCGCCGTAGGAGGGCACCACCGTGGCCTTGACGCCGTGCTGCTCCAGGAAGCGCTTGGTCATGGCCGGGAACTCGGTGGAGATCCGCACGCCCTCGGGCAGGTCGGCGACGCTCTGCCAGGGCGCGTCCTGCGGCACCGCCATGATCACGCGGACCGGGTTGGAGGTGGCCTTGGAGTACTTCAGCTCGCCGAGGCTCACCACGTCGGAGTCGGTCTCGGTGATCCAGTCGCGGCCGGTGATGCCGAGGTCGAACAGCCCCTGCTCCAGGTAGGTCGGGATCTCCTGGGGACGCAGCACCCGGACGCGGTCGATGCGCGGATCGTCGATCTGCGCGCGGTAGTCGCGGTCGGAGGTGCGCCGGACGGTGAGGTCGGCGGCGTCGAACAGGGCCAGGGTGGCCTTTTCCAGGGAGCCCTTGGGCAGGACGAGAGACAGCACGGTGGAACCCTCTTTCACGGGTGGGACGGTCGGGACGGTCCGGAGGCGGTCAGGAGCCCAGATGCTCCACGCCATGCCCGGTGTGACCGTGATGCCGCAGTCCTCGCAGGGTCAGTGCCGTGTCGAGAGCGGCCACAGTCGCCTCCCATCCCTTGTCCTCGTGGCTGTCCGGCAGCCCGGCGCGGTCCAGCGCCTGCTCCATCGTGTCACACGTGAGCACGCCGTTGCCCACCGGAGTCGCCTCGTCGAGCGCGACGCGGGTCACACCGGCGGTCACCGAGTCGCACACGTAGTCGAAATGCGCCGTCTCGCCCCGGATGACCGCGCCCAGGCACACCACGGCGTCCAGGTCGCGGGCGAGCTGCTGGGCGACCACCGGGATCTCCAGCGCGCCCGCCACCCGCACCACGACGGGGGTCTCCACGCCGCAGGCGAGCGCGGCCTCGACGGCGCGGGCCAGCAGCCGGTCGGTGATCTCGCCGTGCCAGCGCGTGCACACGACGCCCAGCGTCAGCCCGGCCGCCTCGACGACGGTGTCCTCGGGACGTCCCGCTCCGCTCATCCGTCCAGGCCCTCGATCCGGTGTCCGAGACGGTCGCGCTTGACCGTCAGGTAGCGGCGGTTGTGCTCGGTGACGACGACCGGCATCGCCTCCCGGCCGCGCACCTCGATGCCGAACCCGTCCAGGCCCTTGAGCTTGGCGGGGTTGTTGGTCAGCACCCGGACCGAGCGTACGCCCAGGTCGGCCAGCATGTGGGCCGCGTTGGAGTACTCGCGCGCGTCGGCGGGCAGGCCGAGCTCCAGGTTGGCGTCCACGGTGTCGGAGCCGGTGTCCTGGAGCGCGTACGCCTGGAGCTTGGCCAGCAGGCCGATGCCCCGGCCCTCGTGGCCGCGCAGGTACAGGATGACGCCCCGGCCCTCGGCGGAGATCCGCTCCATGGCGGCGTCGAGCTGGGTGCCGCAGTCGCAGCGCTCGGAGTGCAGCACGTCGCCGGTCAGGCATTCGGAGTGGGCGCGGACCAGCACGTCCTCGCCGTCGCCGAGGTCGCCGTGGACCAGCGCGACGTGCTCGCCGCCGTCGATGGCGCTGGCGAAGCCGACCGCGCGCCACATGCCGTAGCGGTTGGGCAGCCGGGTCTCCACCACGCGCGACACCATGCGCTCGGTGCGCTTGCGGTACTCCACCATCTGGTCGATGGAGATCAGCTTGAGGCCGTGCTCCTTGGCGAACACCTGGAGTTCGGGCAGGCGCGCCATGGTGCCGTCCTCGTTGACGACCTCGGCCAGCACCCCGGCGGGCGACAGCCCGGCCATGCGGGCGAGGTCCACCGCGGCCTCGGTGTGGCCGCGGCGGCGCAGCACGCCGCCCTCGCGGTAGCGCAGCGGGAAGATGTGGCCGGGCCGCACCAGCTCGTGCGGCTCGGTGGCCGAGTCGCTCAGGGCGCGGATGGTGCGGGCGCGGTCGGCGGCCGAGATGCCGGTGGAGACGCCGTCGCGGGCGTCCACGCTGACGGTGTAGGCGGTGCGCATGCGCTCGTTGTTCTGCGCGGTCATCAGCGGGATCTGGAGCCGGTCCAGGTCCTCGCCGGTCATCGGCACGCAGATGACGCCGCTGGTGTAGCGGATGGTGAAGGTCAGCAGCTCCGGCGTCGCCTTGGCGGCGGCGAAGATGATGTCGCCCTCGTTCTCGCGGTCCTCGTCGTCGACCACCACGACGGCCTTGCCCGCCGCGATGTCGGCGAGCGCCGCCTCGATGTCGTCGAAGATGCCGGTGTTGTCGATGCCGTCGTTGATGCCGCTCATGCGGTCACCGCCTTGTTCCGTTCCGCCAGGTCATTGTGTTGCCGGGACTCGCGCAGCCAGTTGCGGAAGCCCACCGCCACC
Organism: Actinomadura hibisca NBRC 15177; assembly: GCF_001552635.1. GTDB lineage: Bacteria > Actinomycetota > Actinomycetes > Streptosporangiales > Streptosporangiaceae > Spirillospora > Spirillospora hibisca. Next base: position 22,724 of record NZ_BCRO01000024.1, read on the forward strand.
ATCACGAAGAAGATCCCGTAGACCGCGCCGGACACGTACAGCCCGGACTTGAGGGCCAGCGGGACGCCGACCAGGTCCACCAGGACCCAGATGATCCAGAAGTCGACGAGGGCGCGGCTCTGGGCGAAGGTCGCCACCGCGCTGCCGACGAAGATGTAGGCGTTCGCCCACGGCGACCAGGCGATCTGGAGCCAGGTCAGGTGGACGAACAGCTGGGCCACCAGGACGGTGCCCAGCACCAGCGCCGCGATCAGCACCAGCCGCTCGCGGGCGGTCGCCTGCCGGATGAACAGGCCCTCCTCGGCACGTTGGCGGCGGCTCCACATCCGCCAGCCGTAGGAGGCCAGCACGATGAACAGCACCTGCTTGAGGGCGTTGCCGGGGGCGTGCGCGTGCAGGGAGGCGGCGAGCAGCAGCGCCGCGCCGGTGATCTGCACGGGCCAGGTCCACAGCGTCTTGCGCATCGCCAGCCAGACCACGGCCAGCGACAGGGCGTTGCCGAGCAGGTCGGTCCACAGGATGTGCTCACCGAAGACGGTGAAGCTCGCGTTCAGCCAGTTCATGCCCGGCCGCCGATCGCGCCGGTGTCGATCGCACGGGTGTCGACCGCCCGGTCGCCGATCATGCGCTCGACGTACTTGGCCACCACGTCGACCTCCAGGTTCACCGGGTCGCCGGGGCCCTTCAGCCCGAGCGTGGTGAGCGCGAGGGTGGTGGGGATGAGGGAGACGGTGAAGCGGTCGGCCCCGGCCTCCACCACCGTCAGGCTGACGCCGTCGATGGTGATCGAGCCCTTGTCCACCACGTAGCGGGCGAGCGCGGCCGGGAGCGCGACGGTGACCACTTCCCAGCGGTCGCCGGGCTCGCGGGAGACGATCTCGCCGACGCCGTCCACGTGCCCCTGCACCAGGTGGCCGCCGAGGCGGTCCGACAGCCGGACGGGCCGTTCCAGGTTGACGCGGGAGCCGGGCGCGAGCGCGCCGAGGGCGGAGCGGTCGAGGGTCTCCTTCATCACGTCGGCGGTGAACGCCTCGTCCTTGGTCTCCACCACGGTGAGGCAGACGCCGTTGACGGCGATCGAGGCGCCGTGCACGGCGTCCCGCGTGACCAGGGGGCCGCGGATCGTGAAGCGGGCCGAATCCCCCTCGGGTTCGACCGCCACGATCTCGCCGAGCTCCTCGACGATGCCGGTGAACATGTCCCGGGCCTCCTCATATGCCTGTGCATAGGGGCTCCGGGGACGTGCAGGAGGAAACGAAGACGACACACCCCTGGTGTGGCAGAGGTGTGCAGCGCGCTGCCTCCCATCCGGACTTTCACCGTCGGTCCCGGAATTCCACCGGATCAACCGGCCGATGGCTTCGGCCGGGTCGCGGACTGTCACCGCCGGTTCGGAATTACACCGACCCCGGAGCACGCGTTTCACTGCTTGGCAACCAGTGTGCCATGCCGGGCATTCCCGTTCCCATGTGAGGATGCCCACGGCCGCATTTGGCCAACCAAGCGCTCGCTCGGTTTAGAATGGCGCGCCGCTCCCCCGCGACGGGGAAAGGAACAGGTCAGCGGGCGACGCGCAGGCCGCCGGGCACCGCCCGCACCGACCGCAGGTCCGGGACGACGATCTGGGCCTCGGCGAGCCGGTCGGCGGTGTGGCTGGTGGTGACGGCGATGACGGCGGCCCCCGCCGCCCGGCCCGCCCGGACGCCCGCCGGGGCGTCCTCCACGACCGCGCACGCGGCCGGGTCCACGCCCAGGCGGCGCGCGGCCAGCAGGTATCCGGCCGGGTCGGGCTTGCCCTCGGCCACGTCCTCGGCGGTCACCACCACCTTGGGCAGCGGCACCCCGGCGGCCCCGGCGCGGACGGCGAGCTGCCCGGCGTCCATCGAGGTCACCAGGGCCCAGGGCAGGCCGTCCAGCGACGACAGCAGCTCCACCGCGCCGGGCAGCGCGGTCACGCCGGAGGCGTCAGTGGCCTCCAGGGCGTCCAGGCGCTCGGTGGCCGCCCGGACCTCGCCGGGCGGCAGGAAGTCGGCGATGCGGTCGCTGGTGCGGCGGCCGTGCGCGCCGGAGAGGTACTCGTCGGGATCGACGCCGTACTCGGCCGCCCACACGCGCGCCGCGCGCTCCACCAGCGGGGTGGAGTCCACCAGCGTGCCGTCCACGTCGAACAGCACCGCCGCGCACGACACGGGCAGCTCGTCCACGCCTCTCCTCTCCGGCGCGCCGGACGTCAGGCGGACCAGGCGGCCGCTTCGGTGGCCTTCTGCGCCTGGGCGCGCAGCCTGCGGACGGCCTCGGCCGGGTCATCGGCGCCGTAGACGGCGCTGCCCGCCACGAACACGTCCGCGCCCGCCTCGGCGCAACGCTCGATCGTCTCGGCGCTGACGCCGCCGTCCACCTGGAGCCACACCGGCTTCTCGGAATCGGTGATGAGCTGCCGGGCGCGCCGGATCTTGGGCAGCACCATGTCCAGGAACTTCTGGCCGCCGAAGCCCGGCTCGACGGTCATCAGCAGCACCATGTCGACCTCGCCGAGCAGGTCGGCGTAGCCCTCGATCGCCGTGCCGGGGTTGATCCCCAGCGAGGCGCGCGCCCCGGCGGCGCGGATGGCGCGCAGGGTGCGGACCGGGGCCTTGGCGGCCTCGGCGTGGATGGTGACGCTGCCCGCCCCGGCCTCGGCGTACTGCGGCGCCCACCGGTCCGGGTCCTCGATCATCAGATGGCAGTCCAGCGGCAGGTCGGTGCTCTTCAGCAGCGCCTCCACCACCGGCAGGCCGAGGGTCAGGTTGGGCACGAAGTGGTTGTCCATCACGTCGACGTGCGCCCAGTCGGCGTCGTCGGCGATCCGCGCGACGTCGGCGCCCAGGTTGGCGAAGTCGGCGGACAGGATGCTGGGTGAGATCTGCGGAGCCATGATGCCCCGAGTCTAGGGCCGCACCTCGACCCGCTCCTCACCCGCCCGGGTGAGCTCGGGGGTGGTGCGGGTCGCCAGCCGCAACCGCACGAAGCTCTCGGGCGCGCCCGCCGCCCCCCACAGCCCCAGCGCCGCCTGCACGATGAACGCCTGCACCGGCTGGGTGCCCAGGAACAGCCCGACGGTGTAGATCGCCAGGGCGCCCGCCGCGCCGACCGGGACGCGGGCGACCCGCCGCCACAACTCGCCGCCCGCGTCGTACCAGCCGCGGTGGGCGGCGGCCGACAGCCCCGCCAGGATGCCGAACAGCCCGCCCGCCGCCGCCGCACCCTCCGACAGCGTGATGGGGGCGACGTCGCCGCCCGCGCGGGTGATCGCGTTGACCCAGGCGTCCGGCCAGCGCCAGCCGTCCAGCGTCTGGAGGCCCGCCCACGCCGCGCCCACGCACACCAGGGCGACCGCCAGGGCCAGCCCGAGCTGCGCGGACATCGGACGGCGCGACCACCACGGCACCACGACCGGCTCCAGCCAGAGCGCGGCGGCCAGCAGCAGCGCGCCGACCGACCAGCCGACCAGGACCTGGCCGAGCGAGTGCACGCCCAGGTAGATCCGGGAGACGCCGATCAGCACGATGACCACCAGGGCCGCCGCCCACACCGCGCGCCGCCGGAACCGGCTGCTGAGGAAACCCCAGGCCACCACCGAGTTCTGGGCGTGCCCGGACGGCATCCCGAACGAGTCGCGGCCCTCGTACCCGGTGGTTCCCGGATCTGTCCAGAACGGCCGGGGCGCGTGGAAGAACAACTTCAGCACCGTGTTGACGACGCCGCTGAGCGTCAGCAGCACCGCCGCCCGCGCGCCGGTCCGCGGGTCCACGCACCAGTAGACGGCCATCAGCAGCGGCACGTAGAACGCGGCGCTGCCGACGAAGGACATCACGTGCATGAAGCCGGTGAGCACGGCTCGTCTCCCCCAGAGGGTCCAGGTTTCCGCTACGTCGCTGCGAGGCTACTTAGTGGACACCTCGTCAACGGACGAGCAACACGTAAAGGATCCCTGGAAGCCGGGAGGTTAAACGCGGCGCAGCAACGCCAGGAACATCGCGTCGGTGCCGTGCCGGTGCGGCCAGAACTGCGCCGAGGGCCCGTCGCCGAGCCCGGCCAGGCCGGGCGCGACCGAGGCCAGCACGGCCGGGGAGTCCAGGCGCTCGACGTCGTCGCGGCCGCGCAGCACGTCGTCGACGACCACGCGGGTCTCGGCGAGGTGCGGCGAGCAGGTGACGTAGGCCAGCACGCCGCCGGGCCGCAGCGCCGCCAGCGCGCGCTCCAGCATCCGGCGCTGCAGGTCGCTCAGCTCGGGCACCGAGCCGGGGCCGCGCCGCCAGCGGGCCTCGGGGCGGCGGCGCAGCGCGCCGAGGCCGGTGCACGGCGCGTCCAGCATGATCCGGTCGAACGCGCCGGGCTTCCAGGCGGGCTCGGTGCCGTCGGCGACGACGACCCCGGCGCGGTCGTCCACCGCGCGGCGGACCAGCGCGGCGCGGTGCGGCTGGAGGTCGGCCCCCAGCAGCCGCGCGCCCCGCTCGGTGGCGGCGGCGGCCAGCACCCCGGCCTTGCCGCCGGGACCCGCGGCGATGTCGAGCCAGCGCTCGTCGCGGCCCTCCAGCGGCGCGGCGGCCAGGGCCAGCGCGACGAGCTGGCTGGCCTCGTCCTGGACGGCGGCGCGGCCCTCGCGGACGGCGGCGATCGCGGCCGGGTCGCCCTCGGGCAGCACGGCGGCCGTCGGCGCGTAGGGGGCGGGCTCGGCGCCCGCCTCCAGCAGCTCGGCCACCTCGGCGCGGCCGGGGCGGGCGACCAGCGTCACCCGGGGCCGGGCGTTGTCGGCGGCCAGCAGGTCGGCGATCTCGCCGCGGTCGGGGCCGAGCGCGTCGCGCAGCGCCGACACGATCCACTTGGGGTGGCTGTGGGCGACCGACAGGCGGGTGGTCTCGTCGGAGCCCTCGGGCGCGACGATCGCCAGCCAGCCGTCCAGGTCGCGGGTGGCGACCTTGCGCAGCACCGCGTTGGCGAACTTGGACTGGCCGGGGCCCGCCACCGAGCGGGCCAGCTCCACGGCGGTGCCGACGGCGGCGTGCGGCGGGATGCGGGTGGCCAGGATCTGGTGGGCGCCGAGGCGCAGGACGTCCAGCAGCGGCGCGTCGACGCGGCGCAGCTCGCGGTCGCTGCACAGCGCGAGGATCGCGTCGTAGGTGCCGCGGCCGCGCAGCGTGCCGTAGGTCAGCTCGGTGGCCAGGGCGGCGTCGCGGCCGGTCAGGCCGCGGTCGCGCAGCCGGGCGGGCAGCAGCAGGTTGGCGTAGGCGTCGCGGGTGTCCACGGCGCGGATGACGTCGAAGGCGGTGCGGCGGACCAGGTCCTGCGGCCGGCCGGTGCGGCGCGGGCCGCCGGGCCGCCGGTTGTCGCGGTTGCCCCGGGTGTTGCGTGCGGGCGGCATCAGTGCAGCGCGTCCTTAGCGGTGAGGTCGAGGCCGCGGGCCCAGTCGGCGGCGTTCATGAGCCGCTTGCCCTGGGGCTGGACCTGGCCCAGCGCGACCGGATGGGTGGCGGTGCCGGCCAGCACCGCCTTCTTGGTGACGTGCAGCTCCCCGGGGGCGAGGGAGACCTCCGCGTCCGGCGCGGGCCGGACGGGGCCGAGCTTGAGCCGCTGGTCGCGGAAGGCGGTCCACGCGCCGGGCGCGGGCGTGCAGGCCCGCACCAGGCGGTCCACGCGGTGCGCGGGCGCGGTCCAGTCGATCCGGGCGTCCTCGGGCTTGATCTTGGGGGCGAGCGAGACGCCCTCGGCGGGCTGCGGGCGGGGCTCCAGCACCCCGGCCTCGATGCCGTCCATGGTGTCGGACAGCAGCCGCGCGCCCGCGACGGCGAGGCGGCCCAGCAGTTCGCCGGAGGTGTCGGTGGGCAGGATCGGCTCGGTCAGCACGCCGTAGACCGGGCCGGTGTCCAGGCCCTCCTCGATCTCGAAGGTGGCCGCGCCGGTCATGTCGTCGCCGTGCAGGACGGCGTGCTGGACGGGGGCCGCGCCGCGCCAGGCGGGCAGCAGCGAGAAGTGCAGGTTGACCCAGCCGTGGCGCGGGATGTCCAGGGCCTCGCGGGGCAGCAGCGCGCCGTAGGCGACGACGGGGCAGCAGTCGGGGGCGATCTCGCGCAGCCGGTCCAGGAACTCGGGGTCGCGGGCCTTGGCGGGCCGCAGGATCTCGATCCCGGCCTCCTCGGCGCGCTGCGCGACGGGGCTGGCCACCAGCTTGCGGCCGCGTCCGGCGGGCGCGTCGGGCCGGGTCACCACGGCCACGACCTCGTGCGAGGACGCCAGCAGCGCCTCCAGCGACGGCACGGAGGTCTCGGGAGTACCCGCGAATACCAGCTTCATGGCTTAGATGGCCTTCCCGAAGGTGCGGTGCGGCGACTGCTTGACGACCGGCGCGGGCTCGCCGAACCACTCGGCCTCGCGGATCGCCTTCATCGCGGACTTGCGCTGCTCGGGGTCCATGCGGTCGATGAAGATGATCCCGTCCAGGTGGTCGGTCTCGTGCTGCACGCAGCGGGCCAGCAGGTGGGTGCCCTCCAGCGTGATCGGCTCGCCGTGCATGTTGAAGCCCTTGGCGACCGCCCGCACCGAGCGGGGCGTGGGGAAGGCGAGGCCGGGCAGCGACAGGCAGCCCTCGTCGCCGGTCTCGGTCTCCTCCGACAGGTCCAGGGTGGGGTTGACCACGTGCCCGAGCCGGTCGTCCACGTAGTAGGTGAACACCCGCAGGCCCACACCGAGCTGCGGTGCGGCGAGGCCCGCGCCGGGCGCGTCGATCATGGTGTCGGTCAGGTCCTTGACCAGGCGGCGCAGCTCCTTGTCGAAGTCCTTGACCGGCTCGGCGGGCGTGCGCAGCACCGGATCGCCGAAGATGCGGATGGGCTTGACGGCCAACGAGGGCTCCGTTCCGGACGGCGTGCGGGTGTGGGCGGGTGGTGTGGTCGGGGTCCAGTCTACGAAGCGCTCAGGGAGCGCCACGCACCGAACGCGCCTTGTAGGCGGCGGTGCGCGCCGCCTTGGCCACCGCCCGGTCGGGGTGGTGGTCGCCCAGGGCGGCCAGCACGGCGGCGGTGTCGGGGTGGTCGGCGCGCCACATGCCCTCCACGGCGGCGCCGAGGTCGGCGGCCTCGGGGGCCTCGGCGAGGGCGGCGGCGACGGCCTCGTGCGGCTCGGCGGTCTCCAGCATCGCGGCGACGGTGTCGATGAACACCCACACGTACTCGTCGCGGCTCAGCGCGCCGCCCAGGCCGTGCCCGGCCAGCCACAACGAGGCGTAGGGCCGCACGGCGGGATGGTCGGCGGCCGCGCGGACGGCGTCGGCGGCCTCGGGGCCGACGCGTTGCAGGACCCCGGCGGCGAGGTTGCGGGCGCCCGGCCCGCCGTCGCGCATGACCGCCAGCAGCTCGGCGGCGGCCCGGTCGGCGGGACGGCCCGCCAGCCAGCCGGTGATCTCCTCGTCGGCGGTGTCGTGGCGGTGCCAGAGGAGGCCCGCGACCAGCTCGGCGGCCGGGGCCGAGGCCAGGTCGCCCACCACCGGCGCGACGAACCCGTCGGCCAGCAGCAGTTCGCGCACGCCCCACACGCCGAGCGGCGTCAGGACCAGCCCGCCGCCGGCGGCCCGGACCGCGCCCCAGGTCTCCAGGTCGGCCAGCTCCAGCCGCAGCGCCTCGGCGACCGCGCCGGGCAGGCCGCCCGCGTCGGCGACCTCGTAGGACTCGGCGATGTGGTCGATCAGGGTGGCGGTCAGGTCGGCGGGCTCGGCGGGGCCGTCGTGCTCGTACAGGTGGATCAGCACGCCGGTCAGCTCGTTCTGCACCAGCTCGACGGCGTCCAGGCCGTCGGCGGGGTCGTGCTCGGGCACGGCGGCGGCGTCGAACAACATGAGCCAGGTCGCCAGCACGGCCTCGTCGCCGCCGTCCAGGTCGGGCAGCGCGGGCCCGGGGCGGGCCGTGCCGCCGGCGACCTCGATCACCTCGGCCTCGACGGCGGCCCACCAGAGCCGCTCCAGCTCGGGCAGGTCCGACAGGTCCTCGACCTCGGGCGAGCGGCGCGGGACGGGCAGGCCGAGCGCCTCGACGGCGGCGGCCGCGTCCGCCGGGCCCGGCTCCTCGTACTCGTCGACCGCGCGGCCCTCGCCGAGCCAGGCGACCAGGGCGCGGGCCTGCGCGGTCAGCGCCGACGCCCGCGCGGCGGCGGCCAGCTCGGCGCGGGGGGCCAGCCGCACCGGCGGCACGACCAGCTCCTCGGCCTGCCGTAGGTACTCCTCGGTGCGGGCGTAGCGCTCCTCCTCGGGCAGGGCCTCGAAGTCCCGCACCCAGTGCTCGACGGCCGCGCCGTCGTCCAGGTCCACCCCGTCGGCCGCCATCAGCCCGGTGACCACCTCGGCGGCGGTGCGGCGCTCGACGGTGTCGGTGTCGGCGACGCTCGCGGCGAACTCGGGGGCGACGCGGTCGAGCTCGTCCTCCAGCGCGGCGGCGCGCGCGGCGTCCAGCTCCCCGGCGTCGCGCAGGAACTCCACCGTCCGGCCGAGCGTGGCGAGGATCGAGGGCACCTCGTCCGCGCCCGCCACCACCGTGTCGGGGAACACCTCCAGCAGCAGCCGCCGCAGCAGCTCCGGCGTCAGCCCGCCGGGCCCGGCGAGGCCCAGCTCCTCCTGCGCCAGCTCCAGCAGCAGCCGCGCGCCCTGCACGTCCATGACGCCGTGTTCGGCGGCGCGCTCGTCCGCCCACCGCCGCAGGTCCCGCGCGGTCGTCTCCACCCAGTTCTCGGCCACCGGGAAACCCTAGTGCGTCCGGCCGTCAGATCAGCTCCAACGGGTCGATCTGCACGCGGACGGTCTCGGTGGCGCGCTGGACGCTGCGCACGCCCTGGGCCTCCTGGAGCGCGCGGGACAGCGCCAGGCCCGCCGCGCGGGGCACCCGCACCAGCGCGCGCTCGCGCTCCTCCTCCCCCATCACCGGCACCGGTCCCAGCACCTCCGCGCCGTCGGGCAGCCGGGCGTCGGCCACCAGGTCGCGGATAGCGGCCGGGGTGCCGGTCAGCGACGCCATGCGCGCGGCGGGCGGGAAGCCGACCTCGCGGCGCTCGGCCAGCTCGCGTTCGGCGAAGGTGACCGGATCCCAGCGGATCAGCGCCTGGACGGCCGGGAGCGAGGCGTCGGCGGACACCACGACCTGGCCGCCGGGGCGCACCAGCGCGGCGGCGTTCATCCAGCGGCGCAGCGCCTCCTCGGCGGCGCGCAGGTCGGCGCGGCCGAGCAGCGCCCAGCCGTCCAGCAGCAGCGCGGCGGCGTAGCCGTGGTCGGCGGGCGGCTCGGCGCCGGGGGTGGACACCACCAGCGCGCGGTCGCCGACCCGGTCGAGGATGCCGTCGCGGCCGGAGGTCTTCACCGGGACGCCGGGGAAGGCCCGCCCCAGCTCCTCGGCGGTGCGCTTGGCTCCCACGACGACGGCGCGAAACTGGGGGGAGCCGCACTCGGGGCAGCGCCAGTCGCCCGCGATGTGCCCGCACCAGCGGCAGTACGGCACCGCGTGCGAGGACCGCAGCGCCAGCGGCCCCTGGCAGGCGTTGCAGTGCGCCGGGGTGCGGCAGCGCAGGCAGGCCAGGGCGGGCAGGTAGCCGCGCCGGGGCACCTGGATCAGCACCGGGCCGTCGGCCAGCGCGGCGCGGGCGGTCTCGAAGGCGGCCTTGGTGAGCCGGGCGGCGCGGGCCGCGCCGTCGCGGGCCAGGTCGGTGTCGTCCCCGGCGGTGCGCACGCGCGGCATGGCGGCGCGGACGGTCGCCCGGTCGGGGGCCAGCGCGTGCGCCCAGCCGGTCTCCACGAGCTGGGTGGCGTCGGTGGTGCGGGTGAACCCGCCGATCAGCGCGCCCGCGCCCGAGCGGTGGGCGCGCAGCGCCAGCACCTCGCGCGGGTGCGGGTAGGGGGCGTGCGGCTCGGCGTGCACGTCGTCGCCGTCGTCCCACAACACCACCAGGCCGAGGTCGGCGACGGGCGCGAACATCGCGGCGCGGGTGCCGACCACGGCGCGGACCGCGCCCCGGCGGACCGACAACCAGCGCCGGTAGCGCTTGGTGGGGCCCAGCTCCGCCATCAGGGCCGCGTGCCGCCCCTCGCCCAGCTCCTCGGTGAGGGCGGCGTCGACCCGCGCGACGTCGCGGGCGTCGGACATCACCACCAGCGCCCCCCGTCCGGCGGCCAGGACGGTGGCGACGGCGCGGGCGATCGCGGCGGGCCAGGCGGGGCCCGGCAGCGCCGTCCACACCGCGCGGGGCGCCTTGCCCTCACCCAGGGCCGTCAGGAACGACGGCCCGGCCGGGTACTCGGCCCAGGGGCCCGGCCCCTCGGGCGCGGGGGCGGGCTCGGGCGGCTCGGCCGGGGTCTCGGCCTCCACCTTGGCCATGCGGGGCGGGATCGCCAGCCGCACGACGTCGGCGAACGTGCCCGCGTACCGGTCGGCGACCTCGCGGGCCAGCGCGGCGATCTCGGGCGCGAGGACCGGTTCGGGCGAGATGACCTGCTCCAGGAACTGGAGCCGCCCCTCGAAGTCGCTCTCGGCGACGCGCTCCAGCAGGAAGCCGTTCACGGACTGCCCCGCGAACCAGACCCGCACCCGGCAGCCCGGCACCGCCTCGTCGTCCAGGTCGGTGGGCACCAGGTAGTCGAAGGGGCGGTCCAGATGCGCCAGCTGGATGTCCACCGCGACGCGCGCGACGGGCAGGTCAGGGGCGGGCTCGCGCGCGCCCTTCTTGCTCCGCGCCTTCGCCCCGGCCTTCCGGTCCGCCTTCGCGCCGCCCTTGCCGGGCGGTACGGTCTTCCCTGACGTGCCCTTCCCGCCCTCCGGCGCCCGGGGCAGGTCCCCCAGGCCCGGGATCAGCTCGGTTCCCCCGCCCTCGTTGCTCACGTCCCCGTCCTACCAGATCAGCACGACAGGACCGGCGCGCGGCCACCGCGGCGGGTTTGAACCGGGCCCGCCGTTCTTGGATCATTGCCCGACACCCGCGCCCCGCCCTTCACCAAGGCCCGTCACGAGGCCCTTCACCGAGAATCATGCAGGCACCTTGACCACAGCGCAGACCCCGTCCCGCGCGGACACCCCGTCCGCCCGCGCGGCGGACCAGACCGGCGTCCGCCCCGCCCGCCGCTTCGACCGGCGGCACTGGGCCCACCCGCGCAACCCCGTGACGGCCGCGACCGTCGCGAGCCTGGCGCTGCACCTGGTGTGGGCGCTGCTCCTGGCCAGCGAGGGCGGCGACCTCGCCGCCCAGGCGGCCTGGACCGACTTCGCGGGCAAGCACCCCAGCGCCGCCTACAGCATGGCCTGGTACGGGGGCATGCACCCGGTCTCCTACAGCGTGTTGTCGCCCTACCTGATGGCCTGGTTCGGCATCCGCACCGTCGCGGTGGTCGCCGGGACGTTGTCGGCCACCATGACGGCGATGCTGCTGGTGCGCTTCCGCGCGCCGGTGCCGCTGCTGGCCTCGCTCTGGGGCGCGCTCGCGCTGTGGTGCAACGCCGCCTCCGGCCGCGTCACCTTCGGCCTCGGCCTGGTCTTCGCGCTGGGCGCGGTCATGGCCGCCCACTCCCCGCGCGGCACGCCCGCGCTGCGCGCCGCCGTCATGGTGGGCCTCGGCCTGCTGGCCACCCTCGCCAGCCCCGTCGCGGGGCTGTTCATCATGGTGGTGGCCGCCGCGCTGCTGCTGACCGGCCGCCGCCGGGCCGGGTTCGCGCTGGCCGCCGGGCCGCCGCTGGTGGTGGGGATCACCACGCTGCTGTTCCCGTTCAGCGGCAAGCAGCCCATCGGGTTCACCTCCATCGTGCTGCCCGCCGTCACCAGCGTGATCGCGGTGCTGCTGTGCGCGCCCAAGGGGTGGCGGGTGATCCGCGTCGGCGCGGCCGTCTACCTGCTCGGCATCACGCTGACCTTCCTGATCCCCTCCCCCGTCGGCAGCAACGTCGAGCGGCTGTCGCTGCTGTTCGGCGGCGTGGTGCTGCTGACGGCGGTGGCCCGCACCCGGCACCGCGGCAAGCTGGCGGTGTTGTGCGCGGCGTTCCTGGTCACCGGCGCGTGGATGGTGGTCAAGCCCGTCGACGACCTGATCCACACCCGGCCCGCCTCGACCGCCGCCGCCCACTCCGACGGCCTGTTCGCCGAGCTGGACCGCTACGGGGCGCGCCGCAGCCGCGTCGAGGTCGTCCCGCTGCGCTCGCACTGGGAGGCGTCCGGGTTCACCCGCCGGTTCATCCTGGCGCGCGGCTGGAACCGCCAGGTGGACGCCGAGCGCCACGCGCTGTTCTACGAGGAGGGCGCGCTCACCCCCGCCTCCTACCGCGACTGGCTGCACCGGTGGGCGATCCGCTTCGTGGTGCTGCCGGAGGGCATGGAGAACGACTGGGCGGGCCGCGCCGAGGCCGAGATGGTGCGCGGCGGCCTGCCCTACCTGCGGCAGGTCTGGCGCGACCGGCACTGGCGGCTCTACGAGGTCGCCGACGCGACCCCGCTGGTCGACGCGCCCGCCACCGTGGGCCACGTCAACCCCGACGAGCTGGTGGTGGACGTGCCCGACCGCGGCTCCACGCTGCTGCGCATCTCCTGGTCGCCGTGGTTGCGGGTGCGCGGCGGCGAGGCGGGCGGGGCCTGCCTGACGCGCGAGGGCGACTTCGTGCGGCTGCGCACTTCCGGCCCCGGCCGCTACCGCATCGCGGCGCGTTATTTCGAAGCCTCGGCCCAGGGGTGCTCGCCTGACGGCTCGCCCCCCTGACCGTGTCTTGGCGAGTGCCACATCGCTTCGCGATCCGCTCTGCCGAGGCTTGCCTACGGCTTTGCCCCGGCAGAGCGGTTAGGCACTCGCGCGACCGCTGAGGCCGTGAGACGGCTCCCACAGACCGAGGAAGGCCCGGAGGCGATCGCCTCCGGGCCTTCCTCCGCGTTCGTGGCCCATACCGCCGCGCTTACCGCGCAGGCGTGAAGGTCACAGACCGGCGGCGCTGGCGAGGGCCTCGGCGCGGTCGGTGCGCTCCCAGGAGAAGTCCGGCTCCTGGCGGCCGAAGTGGCCGTAGGCGGCGGTCTGGGAGTAGATCGGGCGCAGCAGGTCCAGGTCGCGCACGATGGCGGCCGGGCGCAGGTCGAACACCTGCTGCACGGCGGCCTGGATCTTCTCGACCGGCAGCTTCTCGGTGCCGAAGGTCTCCACGAACACGCCGACCGGGTGGGCCTTGCCGATGGCGTAGGCGACCTGCACCTCGGCGCGGTCGGCCAGCCGCGCGGCGACGATGTTCTTGGCGACCCAGCGCATCGCGTAGGCGGCCGAGCGGTCCACCTTGGACGGGTCCTTGCCGGAGAAGGCGCCGCCGCCGTGCCGGGCCATGCCGCCGTAGGTGTCCACGATGATCTTGCGGCCGGTCAGCCCGGCGTCGCCCATCGGGCCGCCGATCTCGAAGCGGCCGGTGGGGTTGACCAGCAGCCGGTAGCCCTCGGTGTCGAGGTCGAACTCGGCCAGCACCGGGTCCACGACGTGCTCCTTCACGTCGGGGGCCAGCAGCTCCTTCAGGTCGATGTCGGGAGCGTGCTGGGAGGACACCACGACGGTGTCCAGGCGCACCGCGCGGTCGCCGTCGTACTCGATGGTGACCTGGGTCTTGCCGTCGGGGCGCAGGTAGGGCACCACGCCGCCCTTGCGGACCGCCGACAGGCGCTGCGACAACCGGTGCGCGATGGTGATCGGCAGCGGCATCAGCTCGGGGGTCTCGCTCGTGGCGTAGCCGAACATCAGACCCTGGTCGCCGGCGCCCTGGCGGTCCAGGTCGTCCTGCTGGCCCTCCTCGCGGGCCTCGTAGGCGTCGTCCACGCCCTGCGCGATGTCGGGCGACTGCGCGCCGATCGACACCGACACGCCGCAGGAGTTGCCGTCGAAGCCCTTCTTGGAGGAGTCGTAGCCGATCTCCAGGATCTTCTCCCGGATGACGCCGGGGATGTCCACGTAGGTCTCGGTGGTCACCTCGCCGGCGACGTGCACCTGGCCGGTGGTGATCATGGTCTCGACGGCGACCCGGCTGGTCGGGTCGTCCTTCAGCATCGAGTCGAGGATGGCATCGCTGATCTGGTCGGCGATCTTGTCGGGGTGACCCTCGGTCACCGACTCAGAGGTGAAAAGGCGGCGAGACACGTACGTGAACTCCTTGCAGCGGCTGCTGACTGTCGTCGCAGAACGGACTGTTCATCGGCTTCGGCGGGACGGGCCCGCCCGGACTTCGAACCAAGGTATTCCGTCGAAGTCTATCGGGAATGTCCGCTCGGACAGGTATCACCGACGACCCGGTGGGTAGAATTCTTGGTTTCAGGTGGTGGCGGGGAGCGGGACGGCGGGTGGCTTGAGCCGGGCCGCCACCAGGTCCCACACGGTGTCGGCCAGCGCCTCCTTGGGGCCGCGCGGGATCTCCGTCGGCGGCCCCTCGGCGGCCAGCACCACCGCGGCGTTGTCGGGGCGGCCGAAGGTGAGGTCGGCCCCCACCTGGTTGACCACCAGCAGGTCGGCGCCCTTGCGGGCCAGCTTGGCGCGGCCGTTGGCCAGCACGTCGTCGGTCTCGGCCGCGAACCCCACCACGACCTGGTCGCCGCGCGGGCGCGCGCCCAGCTCGGCGAGGATGTCGGGGTTCTGCACCAGGCGGATCGGCTCGGGGCCGGTGCCCGGACTCTTCTTGATCTTGGAGTCGCGGTAGTCGGCGGGCCGGAAGTCGGCGACCGCGGCGGCCATCACGACCGCGTCGGCCTCGGCGGCCCCGGCGGGCCGCGCCGCCGCCAGCACCGCGGCGCGCATCTGCTCGGCCGACTCGACCCGCACCACCGTCGCGCCCGCCGGGTCGGGCAGCGCGACGTTGGCCGACACCAGCGTCACCCGGGCGCCCCGCGCCACCGCCGTGCGGGCCAGGGCGTACCCCTGGAGCCCGGAGGAGCGGTTGCCGAGGAAGCGGACCGGGTCCAGCGCCTCGCGGGTGCCGCCGGCCGACACCACGACGTGCCGCCCGGCCAGGTCGTGGTCGACGCCGCCGCGCGCCAGCACCGCGCGCGCCACCTCGAACAGCTCGGCCGGGTCGGGCAGCCGCCCGGGGCCGGTGTCCTTGCCGGTCAGCCGCCCGGAGGCGGGCTCCACCACGATCGAGCCGCGGGCGCGCAGCGTCGCCACGTTCGCCTGGGTGGCGGGGTGCTCCCACATCTCGGTGTGCATGGCGGGCGCGAACACCACCGGGCAGCGCGCGGTCAGCAGGGTGTTGGTGAGCAGGTCGCCGGCCAGCCCGTGGGCGGCCCTGGCGAGCATGTCGGCGGTCGCGGGCGCGACGAACACCAGGTCGGCGTGCTGGCCGAGGCGCACGTGCGGGACCTCGGAGACCCCGTCCCACACCTGGGTGGAGACGGGGTTGCCGGAGAGCGCGGCCCACGTGGGCTCGCCCACGAAGCGCAGCGCGTCGGCCGTGGGCACGACGTGCACGTCGTGCCCCGACTCGGTGAGCCGCCGCAGCAGCTCGCAGACCTTGTAGGCGGCGATGCCGGCGCTGACGCCGAGCACCACGCGGGGCTTGGGGGCTGTCATGCGGCAGACTCTAGAACGCCCGGAGCGCTCAGCCCTCGATCGGCTCGGCGTGCAGCAGGCCCTCGCGGGTCTCGCGCAGCGCGATCGACAGCGGCTTCTCCTGGACCTGCGTCTCCACGAGCGGGCCGACGTACTCCAGCAGGCCCTCGCCCAGCTGGGCGTAGTAGGCGTTGATCTGCCGGGCGCGCTTGGCCGCGATGCTCACGAGACCGTACTTGGTGTCGACGACCTCCAGGAGCTCGTCGATCGACGGGTTGGTGATGCCTTCACTGCTGGTCGCCACGCGGTGGCCTTCCCCTAGGTAACGATCCTCCGCCGCCGGACGCGGCGGGCGCCGTCGCGATCCCCGCCCGCCGGGGCGGGCGGAGCTGTCATCAACGAATCAGCGGACAGCCATCAAGGTTAGCAGCTCGTGGCACACGTCCCGGACGGCCGTGTTGACCAGCGTGACGTCGAACTCCTTCTCGGCGGCCAGCTCCACGCGGGCGGCCTCCAGGCGGCGCTCGATCACGTCGGGGGGCTCGGTGCCGCGGCCGGTGAGGCGGCGCACCAGCTCCTCCCACGAGGGCGGGGCGAGGAAGACGAGCCGGGCCTCGGGCATGGTCTCGCGGACCTGCCGGGCCCCCTGCAGGTCGATCTCCAGCAGCACGGCCTCGCCGCGGGCGAGCCGCTCCTCCACGGGCCCGCGCGGGGTGCCGTAGCGGTTGCCCGCGAACTCGGCCCACTCCAGCAGGTCCCCTTCGGCGATGAGCCGGTCGAAACCGGCGTCATCGACGAAGAAGTACTGCACACCGTGGACCTCGCCCGGCCGGGGGGACCGGGTGGTCACCGAGACCGACAGCCACACCTCGGGGTGCGCACGCCGGATCTCGGCGACGACCGTGCTCTTGCCGACGCCCGACGGCCCGGACAGGACCGTCAGCCGCCGCAGGAGCGGGTCATGCGGTGGGGAGCCGCCCGGCGCAGTCATGGGTGCGCCGGGGCTGAACGAGATGGAGCCGGAGCCGGGCACACCCGGGCCGGCCGCGACGGCAGCACCGTCGCGCCCGTTCGCGGTTCGGGGGTCAGCGCTTTCCACTGTCTCCGAACTCACGCTCCAGGGAGGCGCGCTGGTTGGCGCCGAGGCCCCGCACGCGGCGGGACTCGGCGATACCGAGGCGCTCCATGATCTGCTTCGCACGGACCTTGCCCACGCCGGGCAGCGATTCCAGGAGGGCCGACACCTTCATCTTCCCGATGACGTCGTCGGTCTGCCCCTCCTTGAGAACCTCGGCAAGGGTGGTTCCCCCGTGCTTCAGCTTGTTCTTAACCTCGGCACGCTCCTTGCGGGCCTTGGCAGCCTTCTCAAGGGCTGCGGCGCGCTGTTCGGGGGTTAGGGGCGGAAGAGCCACGCCGGGTCACCTCAGGTTTCCACTCGACGGAGTCGGACGGGTTCGGAAACTAGCGAGTTCACGCCCCATAAGGCAACGTGAAGTGCCGTTTAGCCCGCCACAAAATCACGAAAATCACTCCTTGAAGTGTCCTGAATACCGAGTGTACCCAACTCGGGCCCTTCCGGGGGTCGTTCCCGCGTCTTGCAGGGCATTCGCAAGATCGTCAAAAACCGCCCACACCGGCCCCGGAAATGTCACCCGGCACCCCTGTCACGTTCCGTCCCCGACCGAGCGGTCCGCGTGCGCTCCGCGCGGGCGCGCCGCCGGCCGCGCGGACCGAAAGCGATCTTGGTCACGTCCGGCGCGCGGGCCCCTCGGCGGAGCCGGGCCCGGCGGCCGGGGCGGCCCGCTCCGGCCGCCGCCGCAGCGCCGCCGCGAGGGCCGCCGCGGCGGCCCCGGGGTCGGGCGCGCCGGTGATCGGGCGGCCGATCACGAGGAGGTCGGCCCCGGCGGACAGGGCGGCCTCGGGGGTGGCGATGCGCGTCTGATCGTGTGAGGCGGCCCCTGCGGGCCGAACACCCGGTGTGATGAGGGTGATACCGGGTCCGACCTCCGCGCGGACGGCAGCGGCCTCCTGAGGCGAGCAGACCAGGGCCCGCGCGCCCGCCCCGACCGACAGGGCCGCCAGGCGGCGCACCGCGTCGGAGGCGGGGCCCGCCATGCCGAGGGCGGCGAGGTCGGCGTCACCCAGGGAGGTGAGGACCGTCACCGCGGCGACGGTGGTCTCGGGGGCGGCCTCGACGGCCTCGCGGATCATGGCGGGGCCGCCGGCGGCGTGCACGGTCAGGTAGGCGGGCTTGAGGCGCGCGACGGCGCGGGCCGCGCCGCGCACGGTGGCCGGGATGTCGTGCAGCTTCAGGTCGAGGAAGACCTGCACGCGGCTCGCGCCGCGCACGCTGGCGACCACGTCGGGGCCGTAGCGCAGGTACAGCTCCAGGCCGACCTTGACGGTGCTGACGTGCGGGGTGACCAGGCTCGCCCAGCGGGCGGCGGTCTCCAGGTCGGGCGCGTCCAGCGCGACGGCGATGGGGGCGGTGGCGGTCACGGGGTCGTCTCCTTGCTGCTGTCCCCCGCCGCGACGGCCGCCGGGGCGGCCTCGGCGGCCGGCGGCTCGGGCCGCACCTGCGGCGGGACGTATCCGGCGGGTTTGTGGGCGAGCCCGACCGCGTCGGCCAGCCGCATCTTGCGGGCGGCGAGGGCGTCCTCCAGCTCGCGCAGCACGCGGGTGGCGGCGCCCGGCTCGTGGAACAGCGCGGTGCCGACGGCCACGGCCGACGCCCCGGCGAGCACGAACTCCAGCGCGTCCAGGCCGGAGGCGACGCCGCCGACGCCGACGATCGGCACGTCCGGCAGCGCGGCGTGCACCTGGTAGACGCAGCGCACCGCGATCGGCCGCACCGCGGGCCCCGACAGGCCGCCCGACACGCCGGTGAGGGCGGGCCGCAGGGTGCCGGTGTCGATCGCCATGCCGTCCACGGTGTTGATCAGCGTGAGGCCGTCGGCGCCCGCGTCGGCGCAGGCCAGCGCGACGGTGACGATGTCGGTGACGTCGGGGGCGAGCTTGGCCAGCACCGGGACGCCGGGCTTGGCGTGGGCGCGCACCGCGCGCACCGCGGCGGCGGCCGCGCCGGGGTGCCAGGCGAACATGCGGCCGCGGTCGGCGACGTTGGGGCAGGCGGTGTTGACCTCGATGGCGGCGACGCCGGACACCCCGCGCAGCCGCCGGGCCAGCTCGGCGAACTCCTCGACGCTGTTGCCCGCGACCGACACGACGGTGCGGATCTCCTGCTCGTGCAGCCAGGGCAGGTCGCGCTCCAGGAAGCCCTCGACGCCGGGGCCGGGCAGGCCCATGGCGGTGAGCAGGCCGCTGGGGGCCTCGGCGGCGCGCGGCGTGGGCCGCCCGGCGCGCGGCTGGGTCATCACCGAGGTGGTGACGAACGCGCCGAGCCGGGTCAGGTCGCAGAACGGGGCCAGCTCGCGGCCGGTCCCGCCGCACCCGGAGGCGGTCAGCACGGGGTTGGGCAGCTCCAGCGACCCGATCCGGGTCGTCATCCGGTCGCTCACTGCGCCTCCTCGCCCAGCGGCTCGAAGACCCGTTCGCGGGGCTGCCGTGTTGACTGGTTCGCTCCGCTCACTTGGAGCCCCCTTCCGAGGCGCTGAGGACGCGCGGCGCGCCGAGCGCGTCGAACGGGATCGTGCCGAGGTCGCCCCACCGGACGCGGTCGCCGCGCAGCACCGGCCCGTCGTGGCAGGCCCGCACCATGCGGGTGACGCCGTCCTCGCCGTGGACCGGCAGCACGCAGGTCATGCAGACGCCGATGCCGCACGCGCCGGTCTGCTGGAGGAACTCCTCCACCGACACCTGCGAGGGCAGCCCGTACTCCCCGGCGACCTGGGTGACCGCGCTGAGCAGGCTGGTGGGGCCGCAGCCGTAGACGACGTCGGCGCCGGTCTCCTGGATGACGCGGGGCAGCACCTCGCGGACGCCCGCGCGCTCGCCCATGGTGCCGTCGCGGGTGGTGACGGTGGCCGAGTCGCCGATGCGCTGGGCCATCCGGGAGCCGAACACCTGCCGGGAGGTCGGGCCGCCGAGCACGAAGTGCACCTGGCAGCCGCGCCGGTGCAGGATGTCGGCCAGCGCGAACAGCGCCGCGCCGCCGGGGCCGCCGCCCACCAGCAGGCAGTTGACGGGGTCGCGGGGCAGCCGGAACGGGCGGCCGAGGGGCCCCAGGACGTCGATCTGGTCGCGGGCGCGGCGGCCGGCCAGCCAGGCGGTGCCGGGCTCGGTGTCGGCGAAGACCAGCTCGACGGTGCCGCCGTAGTCGGACTTCACCTCGTACACGCCGAAGCAGCGCCGCACCAGCCGGCCCGAGTGCGCGTCGCCGATCGCGACCGCCACGAACTGGCCGGGCCGGAACCGCTCGGCGATGGCCGGCGCCACCAGCGTGATCGCGTGGTAGTCCTGCACCTGGCGGACCGTCAGTACCGTCGCCGACGTCTGCACCGGTGTGTCGGACACCCGTCTCCCTCTCGTCGTCATGTGGCCGGCCCGGCGGCGGGACCGCGTGGTCCCGCCGCCGGGCCGGCCTCGTCAGCCGGGCCTCACCCCTGCTCCGGCCCCTGGCCCAGCACGCCGTGCGCGCCCCGGAGCCGCTCGGCGTGCTCCTGGAGGGACCGCACGCCGACCAGCCCGGCGGCGATCGCCTCGATGCCCTGCACGGCGGCGGCCAGACCCTGGACGGTGGTGACGCACGGTACCCCGCGCAGCACCGCCGCGGTGCGGATCTCGTAGCCGTCCAGACGGGGCCCGGACTGACCGGGGCTGCCGAAGGGAGTATTGACGATGAGGTCCACCTCGCCGTCGAGGACGCGCCGCACGATGGTGGGCTCGCCCTCGGGACCGGCGCCCGCGCTGTGCTTGCGCACGATCTTGGCACGCACGCCGTTGCGGCGCAGGACCTCGGCGGTCCCCTCCGTGGCAAGAATCTCAAAGCCCAGGTCAGCAAGGCGCTTGACGGGGAAGACCATGTGACGCTTGTCCCGGTTCGCCACCGACACGAACACCCGGCCCTTGGTGGGCAGCGAGCCGTAGGCGGCCTGCTGCGACTTGGCGTAGGCGGTGCCGAACACCTCGTCGATGCCCATGACCTCGCCGGTGGAGCGCATCTCCGGCGACAGGATCGTGTCGACGAACTGGCCCTCGCGGTCGCGGAAGCGGTCGAAGGGCAGCACCGCCTCCTTGACGGCGATCGGCGCGTCCAGCGGCAGCGAGCCGCCGTCGCCCGACTCCGGCAGCAGGCCCTCGGCGCGCAGCCCGGCGACGGTGGCGCCCATCATGACGCGGGCGGCGGCCTTGGCGAGCGGCACGGCGGTGGCCTTGGACACGAACGGCACGGTGCGCGAGGCGCGCGGGTTGGCCTCCAGGACGTACAGGACGCCCGCCGACAGCGCGTACTGGACGTTCATCAGGCCGCGCACGCCGATGCCCTTGGCGAGGGCCTCGGTGGACTCGCGGATGCGCCGCACGTCGTCGTGGCCGAGGGTGATGGGCGGGAGCGCGCACGCCGAGTCGCCGGAGTGGATGCCCGCTTCCTCGATGTGCTCCATGACGCCGCCGAGGTAGAGCTCCTCGCCGTCGTACAGGGCGTCCACGTCGATCTCGATGGCCTCGTCCAGGAACCGGTCGACCAGCACCGGGTGGTCGGGGCTGGCCTCGGTGGCCTTGGCCATGTACGACTCCAGCGTGGCGTCGTCGTACACGATCTCCATGCCGCGGCCGCCCAGCACGTAGGAGGGCCGCACCAGGACCGGGTAGCCGATCTCGGTGGCGATCTCGCGGGCCTCCTCGTAGGAGGTGGCGGTGCCGTGCTTGGGGGCCAGCAGCCCGGCGCGGTGCAGCACGCGGCCGAACGCGCCGCGCTCCTCGGCCAGGTGGATGCTCTCCGGCGAGGTGCCGACGATGGGCACGCCCGCGTCCTTGAGCTTCTGGGCCAGGCCGAGCGGCGTCTGCCCGCCGAGCTGGACGATCACGCCCGCGACCTCGCCGGACTTCTGCTCGGCGTGCACCACCTCCAGGACGTCCTCCAGGGTGAGCGGCTCGAAGTAGAGCCGGTCGGAGGTGTCGTAGTCGGTGGAGACGGTCTCGGGGTTGCAGTTGACCATGACGGTCTCGTAGCCCGCCTCGGCCAGCGTGAACGAGGCGTGCACGCAGGAGTAGTCGAACTCCACGCCCTGCCCGATGCGGTTCGGCCCGGACCCGAGGATGATCACCTTGGGCTTCTGGCCGGGCGGGACCTCGGTCTCCTCGTCGTAGGCCGAGTACAGGTAGGGCGTGCGCGCGGCGAACTCGGCGGCGCAGGTGTCGACCGTCAGGTAGACCGGGCGGACGCCGAGGGCGTGCCGCAGCTCGCGGACCACGTCCTCGGACAGGTTGCGCAGCTCGCCGATCTGCACGTCGGAGAAGCCGTGCCGCTTGGCGCGCAGGATCTTGTCGCGGGTGAGGGCGTCCTCGGCGGTGCGGATCTCCTCGGCGATCTCGTTGATGCCGATGATCTGGTCGAGGAACCAGGGGTCGATGCTGGTGGCCTCGTAGGCCTGCTCGATGGTGGCCCCGGCGCGCAGCGCCCGCTGCACCTTGCGCAGCCGCCCGTCGTGCGGCCGGGAGGCGGCCGCCAGCAGCTCGGCGGCGTCGCCGGGCTCGCCCGCCCAGGTGAAGGTGGTGTCCTTGGCCTCCAGCGACCGCAGCGCCTTCTGGAGCGCCTCGGGGAAGTTGCGGCCGATCGCCATGGCCTCGCCGACCGACTTCATGTGGGTGGTGAGCGAGCCGTCGGCGCCGGGGAACTTCTCGAACGCGAACCGCGGCACCTTGACCACCACGTAGTCGAGCGTCGGCTCGAACGAGGCGGGGGTCTCGGCGGTGATGTCGTTGGGGATCTCGTCCAGGGTGTAGCCGATGGCCAGCTTGGCGGCGATCTTGGCGATCGGGAAGCCGGTCGCCTTGGAGGCCAGCGCCGACGAGCGCGACACCCGCGGGTTCATCTCGATGACGATCATGCGGCCGGTGCCCGGGTGCACCGCGAACTGGATGTTGCAGCCGCCGGTGTCGACGCCGACCTCGCGGATGACCGCGATCGCGACGTCCCGCATGTTCTGGTACTCGCGGTCGGTGAGGGTCATCGCCGGGGCGACGGTGATGGAGTCGCCGGTGTGCACGCCCATCGGGTCGAGGTTCTCGATGGAGCACACGATGACCACGTTGTCGGCGCGGTCGCGCATGACCTCCAGCTCGTACTCCTTCCAGCCGAGGATGGACTCCTCCAGGAGCACCTCGGTGGTCGGGGACGCGTCCAGGCCCGCGCCCGCGATGCGGCGCAGGTCGGTCTCGTCGTGGGCGAAGCCGGAGCCCGCGCCGCCCATGGTGAACGACGGCCGCACCACCACGGGGTAGCCGAGCTCGGCGGCGGCGGCCAGCACCTCGTCCATGGTGTGGCAGATCTTCGAGCGGGCCGACTCGGCGTTCAGGCCCTGCTCGCGGGCGACCTTGCCGACGATCTCCTTGAACTTCTCGCGGTTCTCGCCGGCCTGGATCGCGTCCACGTCGGCGCCGATCAGCTCGACGCCGTAGCGGTCCAGCGCCCCGCTCTCGAACAGCGCGATGGCGGTGTTGAGGGCGGTCTGGCCGCCCAGCGTCGGCAGCAGCGCGTCCGGCCGCTCCTTGGCGATGATCTTCTCGACCACCTCGGGGGTGATCGGCTCGACGTAGGTGGCGTCGGCGATCTCCGGGTCGGTCATGATCGTGGCGGGGTTGCTGTTGACCAGCGTGACCCGCAGGCCCTCGGCCTTCAGCACCCGGCACGCCTGGGTGCCCGAGTAGTCGAACTCGGCGGCCTGGCCGATGACGATCGGCCCGGAGCCGATGACCAGGACGCTCTTGACGTCTTCGCGGCGCGGCATTACTTGGACGCCTCCATGATCTCGCAGAACTGATCGAAGAGGCCGGTGGCGTCGTGGGGGCCCGCCGCCGCTTCAGGATGGTACTGAACGGAGAACGCGGGCCGGTCGAGCAGGCGCAGGCCCTCCACGCAGCCGTCGTTCAGGTTGACGTGGCTGACCTCGGCGCGGCCGTAGGCGGTGTCGAAGGGGCCCTCGACCGGCGCGTCCACCGCGAAGCCGTGGTTGTGCGCGGACACGTCCACCTTGCCGGTGCGCCTGTCCTGCACCGGCTGGTTGATGCCCCGGTGACCGAAGCGCAGCTTGTAGGTGCCGAGGCCGAGCGCGCGCCCGAAGATCTGGTTGCCGAAGCAGATGCCGAAGAACGGCTTCCCGGCGTCCAGCACGCCGCGCAGCGCGGTGACGGGGCCCTCGGCGGCGGCGGGGTCGCCGGGCCCGTTGGAGAAGAACACCCCGTCCGGGCCCAGCGCGAGGATGTCCTCGGCGGTCGCGGTGGCGGGCAGGACGTGCACCTCGCAGCCGCGCTCGGCCATGCGGTGCGGCGTCATCGACTTGATGCCGAGGTCCACCGCCGCGACGGTGTAGCGCTTCTCGCCGATCGCCGGGACGACGTAGGGCTCGGTGGTGGCGACCTCGCGGGCGAGGTCGGAGCCCTCCATCTTCGGGCTGGCCAGCACCTTCGCCACCAGGTCCTCGGCGGACGCCGTGGCGGCGGGCCCGCTGAAGATCCCGGCGCGCATCGCGCCGCGGTCGCGCAGGTGGCGGGTCAGGGCGCGGGTGCCGGGGATCGCGATCCCGACCACGCCCTGGGCGCGCAGGGCCGAGCCGAGCGACCCGGTGGCGCGCCAGTTGGAGGCGACGCGGGCCGGCTCGCGGACCACGTACCCGGCGACCTGGATGCGCGCGGACTCGGGGTCCTCGTCGTTGACGCCGGTGTTGCCGATGTGGGGGGCGGTCATCGCCACGATCTGCCGGGCGTAGGAGGGGTCGGTGAGGGTCTCCTGGTAGCCGGTCATGCCGGTGTTGAAGACGATCTCGCCGAAGGTCTCCCCCTCGGCCCCGTAGCCGACCCCGTGGAAGGTCCTGCCGTCTTCGAGGACCAGTACTGCGGGGGGTGGGGTCACTGGAGCTTTCCTTCCAGAACGGTCGGCCGGCCGCGCAGGAACGTCGCGACGACGCGGCCGGGCAGCTCCAGCCCCGCGAACGGGGTGTTGCGGCTCTTGGAGGCCATCGCCGTGGGGTCCACCGCGCGGCGCGGCGACGGGTCGTACAGCGTGATGTTGGCGGGCGAGCCGGCCTCCAGCGGACGACCCTGTCCGCTCAGGCGGCCGATGCGGGCGGGCGCGGCCGACATGCGGTCGGCGACCCCGGCCCAGTCCAGCAGGTCGGTGTCGACCATGGCCTCCTGGACGACCGACAGCGCGGTCTCCAGGCCGATCATGCCCATGGCGGCCACGGCCCACTCGGTCTCCTTGGCCTCCACCGGGTGCGGCGCGTGGTCGGTGGCGACGCAGTCGATGGTGCCGTCGGCGAGGGCGTGCCGCAGCGCGGTGACGTCGTCGGCGGTGCGCAGCGGCGGGTTCACCTTGAAGACCGGGTCGTAGGACCCGGCCCGGGTGTCGTTCAGCAGCAGGTGGTGCGGGGTGACCTCGGCGGTGACCGGGCAGCCCTTGCTCTTGGCCCAGCGGATGATCTCCACCGAGCCGGCCGTGGACACGTGGCAGATGTGCAGCCGCGAGCCGACGTGCTGGGCCAGCAGCACGTCCCGGGCGATGATCGCCTCCTCGGCGACCGCGGGCCAGCCGCGCATGCCGAGCGCGGCCGACATCTCGCCCTCGTTCATCTGCGCGCCCTCGGTGAGGCGCGGCTCCTGGGCGTGCTGGGCGACCACGCCGTCGAACGCCTTGACGTACTCCAGCGCCCGCCGCATGATCACCGCGTCCGAGACGCAGTGGCCGTCGTCGGAGAAGACGCGAACGCGGGCGGCCGAGTCGGCCATCGCGCCGAGCTCGGCGAGCTGCTCGCCCGCGATGCCGCGGGTGACCGCGCCGACCGGCTGGACGTCGCAGTACCCGGCCTCGCGGCCCAGGCGCCAGACCTGCTCGACCACGCCCGCGGTGTCGGCGACCGGGTCGGTGTTGGCCATGGCGTGCACGGCGGTGTAGCCGCCCATGGCGGCGGCGCGGGTGCCGGACTCGACGGTCTCGGCGTCCTCGCGGCCGGGCTCGCGCAGGTGGGTGTGCAGGTCCACCAGGCCGGGCAGGGCGACCAGGCCGGTGGCGTCCACGACCTGCGCGCCGGCGGCGTCGAGGTCCGGGCCGATCTCGGCGATCGCGCCGTCGCGGACCAGGATGTCGGCGGGGTCCCCGCCCAGGATGCGGGCGTTCTTGATGACGTAGGTGCTCACTCGGAGACCTCCTTGCCGATGGCAGGCTCGGAACCGCCGAGCAGCAGGTACAGGACGGCCATGCGGGCGCTGACGCCGTTGGCGACCTGCTCGACGATGGTCGAGCGGACCGAGTCGGCGACCTCGGCGGCGATCTCGACGCCGCGGTTCATCGGGCCGGGGTGCATGACGATGGCGTGCTCGGGCAGCACGTTCATGCGCGCCACGTCCAGGCCGTAGCGGCGGCTGTACTCGCGCACGGTCGGGAAGTAGGAGGCGTTCATGCGCTCGTGCTGGACGCGCAGCATCATCACCACGTCGCTCTTGGGCAGCACCGCGTCCAGGTCGTAGGAGACCTCGCACGGCCAGGTGTCGATCGCGACCGGCAGCAGGGTCGGCGGGGCGACCACGGTGACCTCGGCGCCCAGGGTGTCCAGCAGCA
Organism: Actinomadura hibisca NBRC 15177; assembly: GCF_001552635.1. GTDB lineage: Bacteria > Actinomycetota > Actinomycetes > Streptosporangiales > Streptosporangiaceae > Spirillospora > Spirillospora hibisca. Next base: position 49,005 of record NZ_BCRO01000024.1, read on the forward strand.
GCACGTTGGAGCGTGCCACACGGCTGTGCAGCACGTCGCCGACGATGGTGACCTTGCGGCCCTCCAGCCCGCCGAGGCGGCGGCGCATGGTGAAGGCGTCCAGCAGGGCCTGGGTGGGGTGCTCGTGGGTGCCGTCGCCGGCGTTCACCACGCTGCCCTGCACCCAGTTGGCCAGCCGGTGCGGCGCGCCGGAGGCGCTGTGCCGGATGACGACGCCGTCGGCGCCCATCGCCTCCAGGGTGAGCGCGGTGTCCTTCAGGCTCTCGCCCTTGGAGACGCTGGAGCCCTTGGCGGAGAAGTTGATGACGTCGGCCGACAGCCGCTTGGCGGCGGCCTCGAACGAGATGCGGGTGCGGGTGGAGTCCTCGAAGAAGAGGTTGACCACGGTGCGGCCGCGCAGGGTGGGCAGCTTCTTGATGGAGCGGCCGGAGATCCGGTCGAGTTCCTCGGCGGTGTCGAGGATGAGCAGGGCGTCGTCCTTGGTGAGGTCGGCCGCCGAGATGAGGTGACGCTTCACTTACTTCTCCCCTTTGTCGCCCAGGGGGGACGACCCCCCTGAACCCCCCGACAAACCGCGCAGAGCGGCCGTCGCTTCGCTCCGGCCACTTGCGGGGCCCAAAAGGACGGCGTCGCGCTCGTCGTTCTCGGCCAGCAGGACCTTCACCGTCTCGCGCATCGAGGTGGGCAGGTTCTTGCCCACGTAGTCGGCGCGGATCGGGAGTTCGCGGTGTCCGCGGTCGACCAGGACCGCGAGCTGGACGGCGCGGGGGCGGCCCAGGTCGTTCAGCGCGTCGAGCGCGGCGCGCACGGTGCGGCCGGAGAACAGCACGTCGTCCACCAGCACGACCACGCGGTCGTCGACGCCCTCGGCGGGCAGTTCGGTGCGGCCGAGCGCGCGGGCGGGCTTCATGCGCAGGTCGTCGCGGTACATCGTCACGTCCAGCGAGCCCCACGGGACGGGCCGGCCCTCGACCTCCTCCAGCTTGCCCGCCAGCCGTTCGGCCAGCGTCACGCCGCGGGTCTGGATGCCGAGCAGGACCACGTCGTGGCCGCCCTTGGTGCGTTCGAGGATCTCGTGCGCGATCCGGGTCAGCGCGCGCCTGATGTCCGGGCCCTCCAGAACGGCCTTGGGCCGGGGGTCACCGTCTGCCACGCGCTCCCCCTCCGGCCCTTCCGGCCGGTAGGCAGCATTCACCACCACAACCTCCTTCCCCGCCTCACGGGACGGGCCTTAAAGGACGCCTTGTCCCCCTCACCGTAGCAGTGAACCCTCCCTGCCCAGTACCCGGCCCGGACAACGTCTTGCCTGGTGAGAGGGGTCACACTGGGAAGATCGCGAGGGCGCGCGCGAGGCCGTCGCAGGGCCCGGGACGCCCTGCGCGCGGGGGTTGGCGGCGATCCGGACGGCCCGGATCGAGACCGGTAGATTCGACCGCTTTTTTCCAATCGGCTTGACCTGAGGCCGTCACCGTTTTACCGTCACTGTCCGTAACCATCCCTGGAGACGGACTCCGGCGGCCGAATGGCCCATGGAACCGCCTCCCCCCGGAACAAGATCCGGGGGCCAGTTTTAACGACGACGAAGTGAGCCTGGGGGGCCGCAAAATGCCGTCTGAATACGCTAAGGCTCTCGGCGCGCGCCTGCGCGCCATCCGCACCCAGCAGGGGCTGTCCCTGCACGGTGTGGAGGAGAAGTCCCGCGGCCGCTGGAAGGCCGTCGTCGTGGGTTCGTACGAGCGGGGCGACCGCGCCGTCACCGTTCAGAAGCTGGCCGAGCTCGCCGATTTCTACGGCGTGCCGGTCTCCGAGTTGCTGCCCGGCGGAGCCGCGCCGAGCCCGCTCGGGCCTACGCCCAAGCTCGTCATCGACCTTGAGCGCCTGCAGCAGCTTCCGAAGGACAAGGCCGGTCCCCTCGCCCGCTACGCCGCGACGATCCAGAGCCAGCGGGGCGACTACAACGGAAAGGTCCTGTCGATCCGTCAGGAGGACCTGCGTTCGCTCGCGGTCATCTATGACAAGTCCCCGACCGAGCTGACCGAGGAGCTGATCGGCTGGGGCGTCCTGGACCCGGAGGCGCGCCGCGCCGTCGAGTCCTTCTGATTCCGTCCATTCCATCCGCACACGTGTTCGGGCCCCGGCAGGCGAATTCCGCCCGCCGGGGCCCGAGCGCGTTCGCCGCCCTTTCCGCCTCGTTTCTCCGGCCCCGGCGGCGCTTTCCGGACAAGTCATGCCACCGCTGCCCCAGCGGGGTTCTGTGGTCTCACCCAGCGTTACGGGGTGCTCGGAACCGGTCGCTGGGCACCGGTTAGAGTCGTAGCAGGATGCCGGTTTCCGGGTGTCCGCAATAGGTTTCGGCTGAACGCCGGTCAACTCCCGGCGGTGGGCCGTCCCGCGACGAGGTCGCCCAGCGCCGTGGTGAGGCGCGCGACAGGCCGCCGCCAGCGGTTCTCGCGGGCGACGGCGCGGGCGAGCTTGCGCGAACCCTCCCGGTAGCGCCACCGGGCCCACGGCGACCCCGGACGGGCGAGCCGGACCGCGCCCACGAGGGAGAACAGGCCGACGAACAGCCCGAGCAGCCCGGTGTAGACCTTCCCCTTGAGCAGGGTGACCGTCGCCGTGCACAGGTTGAGCAGCAGCGACAGCCCGATCACCACGGCCCCGACGGCGACGCCGTCCTCGTCGTCCTGGCCGAGGTCGTCGAGCCCCAGCGGCCGCAACCCGAGCAGCGCGAGCCCGCACAGCGCGATGGCGACGAACACGACCTGCACCGACAACCGCCCCTGCTCGGACCAGTAGACGTCGTCGAGGTGGAGCACCAGCGCGAACTCGTCCAGCACCAGCGCCGTCCCCACTCCGAAGATCCCCGCCGTCACGGCCGCCGCCACCGACGCCTCGTCGGGCACCACCAGCCCCCCGACGCCGCCCACGCACATGAACACCAGCCCGAACACCACGTGGTGGATGTGCCGCCCGCCGGGCGTGACGTTCCCCGGCCACCACCGCACCTGCCGCCGGATCATCCGCACGCTGAACCGGATGAACAGGAACGCCGCGATGAACGCCACCAGGAACACCATCAGCCGCAACCGCCCGGTGCCGACGATCTCCCGCGCGAACCACTCCCCCATGAACCGGCCATACCCGCCCACCTCGGCCACGGCCACCGCTTTGCCAGGAATTCACCCTCGGGTCAGGGGGCGACCAGCCCCCCGCCGACCAGTGGGCGGGGGGCTGGACACGGATACGCCGCGGCCTCGGCGGGGCTCAGCCCGTCGCGGGCTCGCTCGCGGCCCCGCCCGTGACGATGGGCGCGACGGCCTTCGCCGGCTTCGGCACCCGGACCAGCAGGGCCGCCAGCGCGCAGACGATGCTCACCACGCCGAAGAAGCCCCAGGCCATCGGGTACCCGGCGGACGGGACGATCCGCCCGAACAGGAACGGCAGCAGGAACCCGCCGATCGCCGAGACGCTGAGCATCAGCCCGATCGCGGTGCCGATGTTCTCCTCGGAGATGCCGCGCGCCGAGCCCGGCACCGTCTGCCACACCGAGAAGCCGAAGTTGAACATGAAGCCGATGCCGAACGCGGGCAGCCAGAACCAGCCCGGCCCGCTCAGCGGCACCAGGAAGAAGAACAGGCCCTCCACCATCGCCGCGACCGTGAAGACGGTGCGCACGCTGGCGAACCGGTCGCCGATCCAGCCGCCCAGGACGCTGCCCGGCACCCCGGCCACGCCGATCAGCAGCGCCGCCAGGCCGACCTCGCCCGAGCTGAAGTGCCGCTCGTCGGCACCGTACCCGGCGATGAGCTGCGAGCCGCCGAGGAAGGCCCCGTAGGCGCCCAGGAACGCCACGCCGTACAGCCACATGTCCCGGTTGCCCAGCGTCTCGCGCACGGCCTGGCGGGTGAGGCGCACGCCGTGCAGGCGCTCGCTGCCCGCCGGGACGCGGAACCAGACGGCGCTGACCGCCGCCACCACCAGGCAGAGCGCGCCGCCCAGCGCCAGCGCGCCGCGCCAGCCGAGCGCGCCGGTGACCGGGTCCCACACGTACAGCCCGAGCGCCGAGCCGACCGCGAAGCAGGCCGAGGTGACGCCGAGGGCGAGCGCGTGGTGCCGGTGCTGGAACCACACGCTGACCGCCGCGACGCCGATCGCGGCGAACACCGACGCGCCGATCCCGGCGACCACGCGCACCGCCATCAGCGTCCAGTAGTCGGGGGCCAGGGCCGAGACCACCGCCGCCAGGCCCTCCACGGCCAGGCCGAGCGCCAGCACCGCGCGCATGCCCCAGCGGGTCGCCACGAAGCCGCCGGGGATGTGGAACACCCCGTAGCCGATGACGAACACCGAGATCAGCAGGGCGACCTGCGGGATCTCCAGGCCGAACTCGTCGCTGATCTGCCCGAAGCCGGGCGCGATCGCGAACCAGTTCATCGTCATCATCAGGAACCCGGCCGACACGATGGCCAGCATCGGCCACTTGTGCCGGTCGTCCGCCGCCTCCGGCCCCGCTCCGATGACCCCGGTGCGACCCGTCATCCTCACCACCGCCCTGCCCTCGTCCGGGACGTGCTCCCGGTCCATCCGGTCGCAGTCATCGTGACTCCGTGCGACATGCGTCACAAATGCTTCTTGAGGGGCGAGCTATGTGCGAACGGTTATACGGAAGGGGCCCGGCACGACGGAAACGGCACCGGAACGGCGTGCGGGACGGGCGGTTCAGACGGGTTCGCCGGCTCCGTAGGGCAGCCGGGCGCGCACCCGGAAACCGCCGTCGGGCTTGGGTCCGGCGGACAGCTCGCCGCCCAGGGCGCGGGCGCGCTCGCGCATCCCGACGATCCCGCTGCCGTCCGCCGCGCCCGCGCCGCGCTGGTCACGGGGCCCGGCCGGGGCGCCCGCGCCGTCGTCGTCGATCTCCAGCCCGAGGCCGCCCGCGTCGTAGTCGACCAGCACCCGCACCGTCCCGGCCGCGGCGTGCCGGACCACGTTGGTGATCGACTCCTGGAGGATGCGGTAGGCGGCCAGGTCGAGGTGGCGGGCAGCGGCCGGGGCGCGCCCCGCACCTCGACGGCGGCGGCGAGCCCGGCCAGCTCGGCGTGGCGGGCCAGCTCGTCCAGCCGGGCGAGGCCGCCGGGCGGGCGGACCGGCGCGTCCTCGTCCACCTGCCGCAACACGCCCAGCGTGGCGCGCAGCTCGCGCAGCGTCTGCTTGCTCGCGTCCTTGATCACCGCGAGCGCGGCCTCGGCGCGGCCGGGGTCGGCGGCCAGCCGGTGCAGCGCGGTGCCCGCCTGCACGTTGATCATCGAGATGTTGTGGCCGACCGCGTCGTGCAGCTCGCGGGCGATGCGCAGCCGCTCCTCGGTGGCGCGCAGCCGGGCCTGCTCGGCGGCGCGCTCGGCGGCGGCCCGCAGCGCCTCGCGGCGGTTGTGCCCGGCCGCGCCGAGCGCGACCATCGCCACGACCCAGCCGGTCATCATCACCAGCGCGACGCCGTTCATGTCGTCGTTGCCGCGCAGCGAGCCGAGCGCGACGCCCGCCACGGTCAGCGCCGCCAGCACCGCCGCCGCGACCGTGCGGCCGGTGGCGGCGACGCCGTACAACGTCACCATCAGCACCACGATCAGCGGCCCGTCCACCGGGCTGGTCACGTAGTACACGCCGGCCGCCACGAGCACGTACAGGCACGCCGGGACCGGGTGCGCGCGCACCACGGCCATCGCGCCGCAGGCGGTCAGGATCAGCGCCCAGTCCAGGACGGTGCGCGCCGGGGTCTGCGCGGGCGAGTTCAGCGCCTGCCCGGCGGTGGCGGCGACCACCAGCACGACGACGCCCGCCGCGACGGCCGTCTCCAGCGAGGGGCGGCGGGACGCGCGGGGCACTGCGGGGGCGTCCATGGCCCCAGCATAGGAACTCAGCGCTCGGCGGCGGGGGCCGGTTCGGCGGGCGCCTCGGCGCGGCACGCGCGGCGGCGGGCCCCGGCGCGCGGCGCGAGCAGGGCCAGCGCCAGCACCCCGCCCATGACGGCGGCGCTGACCGCGAAGCCCCGGGCGAAGCCGCCCTCGGCGGGCAGGCCGGTCGCGGCGGTCGCCGAGGCCGCCACGATGACCGCGCTGACCTGGGTGCCCAGCGACGCCCCGACGGTGCGCAGCAGCGTGTTGATGCCGCTGGCCACACCGGTCCGCTCGGCGGGGACGGCCGCCACCACCAGCGTCGCGACGGCCGCGTAGGCGAAGCCGAGGCCGACGCCGCGCGCGATCCCGCCCACGTACAGCTGCCACATCTCGTGGTGCGCGACCACCACGAACGCGTAGCCCGCGCCCGTCAGCACCGCGCCCAGCAGCAGGACGGCGCGCGAGCCGATCCGGCGGTCCAGCATCCCGCAGGTCATCCCGGCGGCGGTCATGCCGATGCTCGCCGGGATCTGGAGCAGCGCCGCCTGCGTGGCCGTGCCGCCGAACCCGAACCCGGTGGACTCGGGCAGCTGCACCAGCAGCGGGAACAGGATGCCGCCCGCCATCAGCGCGTACCCCGACAGCAGCGAGGCGGCGTTCGCCGTCCACACCCCGCGCCGCCGCATCAGCCGCAGGTCGACCAGCGGGTCGGTGACGCGCGACTCCACGCGCAGCCACACGGCGGCGAAGACGGCCGCCAGCCCCGCCAGGCCGAGCACGCCGGGCGACGTCCAGCCCCACGCCATGCCCTGCGTCAGCGCGGTCAGCGCCGCCACCAGGCAGGCCGCGAACAGGCCCGCGCCCCACCAGTCCACCCGCCCGGCCGGGCGGGGCGCGGCCTCGGGAACGATCCACCAGGCCGCCAGCAGGCCCGGCACCAGCCCGAACACCGGCAGCCACAACAACCAGCGCCAGCCGAGCAGGTCGATGATCGGCCCGGCCACGCACCACGACAGCGCGCCGCCGAGGCCCAGCATGGACGACATCAGCCCGATCGCCGAGGCGGTGCGCGCGGGCGGGAACACCTCGCGCACGATCGTGTAGGCCAGCGGGAACACCCCGCCGCCGACGCCCGCCAGCGCCCGTCCCGCCAGCATCACCGGCAGCGTGGGGGCCGCCGCGGCGACCACCATGCCCACCGTCGCGACTCCCAGCACCGCCAGCAGCACCCGGCGTGGCCCGTACAGGTCGCCCAGCCGCCCGGCGACCGGCGTGCTGACGGCCGCCGACAACGTCATCGCCGTCAGCGCCCAGGCGGCCCCGGCGGCGGTCGTGCGCAGCCCGGACTGGAGCAGCGGCAGCGCCGGGGTGACGACGGCCATCGCCAGCGAGTAGGCCATGACGCCCAGGAACGCCAGCAGGGCCACCAGTCCGCGCCCGCCGGGCTCCGCTCGTCTCACGCCCCACATTGTCACGGCCGGGCAAAGGGACGGTCGCACCCGGCCCCTTCCCTCCGCCGCCGCGATGTGCGAGGGTCGCTTTCACAGTCAACTCTGACGGTGAAAGGGGCGCGGCATGACCCGGCGCGACGACCAGCGGGAGGCGACCCGCGCCCGCCTGGTGGAGGCGGCGGTGGAATCCCTGGTGGACCGGGGCTATGCCGCCACCACGACCCTGGAGGTGCAGCGCCGCGCCGGGGTCAGCCGGGGCGCGCTGCTGCACCACTTCCGCACCCGCGAGGAGCTGTTCGGCGCGGCGATCGGCGGCCTGGTCGAGCGCAACGAGCGGGCCGTCCGGGCGGCGCTCGCGGACGCCCCGCCCGGTGCCGACCCGGTCGCCCGCGCGCTGCGGGTGCTGCGCGCGGCGCTGCTGACGCCCTCGTTCGGCGCGGAGCTGGAGTTGTGGGCCGCCGCCCGCACCAGCCCGGCGCTGCGCGCGGTGCTGCGCCGGGCCGAGGGCGCGGCCCGCCGCGACCTGCACCGGGTGATCGAGGAGGTGGTGGGGCCCGCCGTCACGGCCTCGCCCGCCTACCCGCTGATCGCCGACCTGACCGTGCAGCTGCTGCGCGGCATCGCCATCTCCGACGTCCTCTACCGCGACGGCGCCGACCGCGCGGCGCTGCTCGACCGGTGGGCGGACGTGGTGCGGCTCATCATGAAGGAGAATCCGTGACGTTCGAGACGATCGAGTACGAGACCCGCGACCGCAAGGCGTACCTGACCCTCAACCGGCCCGACCGGCTCAACGCCATCGACTTCCGGATGCCCGGCGAGCTGCGCGCCGCCGTGCGCCGCGCCAACGACGACCCCGACGTGCACGTCATCGTCCTGCAAGGGGCGGGCCGGGCGTTCTGCTCCGGCTACGACCTCAAGATCTCCGCCGAGGACGGCAAGGGCACCCAGCAGGACAAGACCTGGGACCCGATCCTGGACTTCCGGGTCATGAAGGAGTTCACCGACGACTACTTCTCGCTGTGGCGGTCGCTGAAGCCGACCATCGCCAAGGTGCACGGGTACGCCGTCGCGGGCGGCAGCGACATCGCGCTGTCGTGCGACATGGTCGTCATGGCCGACGACGCCCGCATCGGCTACCCGCCCGCGCGCGTCTGGGGCTGCCCGACCACCGCGATGTGGGTGTACCGGCTGGGCGCCGAGCGCGCCAAGCGGATGTTGCTGACCGGCGACACCATCGACGGCGTCCAGGCCGCCGAGTGGGGCCTGGTGCTGGAGTCGGCCCCCGCCGACGAGCTGGACGCGCGGGTGGAGGCGCTGGCCGACCGCGTGGCGGGCGTGCCGGTCAACCAGCTCGCCATGCAGAAGCTCATGATCAACCAGGCGTACGAGAACATGGGCCTCCAGGGCACCCAGATCCTGGCCACCCTGTTCGACGGCATCACCCGGCACTCCCCCGAGGGCCGCTGGTTCCAGGAGTTCGCCGCCGCGCACGGCTTCCACGAGGCGGTGAAGTGGCGCGACTCCGGCCGCTGGATCCCCGAGGGCGGCGGCCCCGTCCCCACCGCGGCCGACCTGGAGAACCGATGACGCTCACCGAGTCGTACTGGCCCGCCGACACCTCGCAGCCGATCCTCGACCTCACCCCCGGCGACGTGCTGGCGCGCGCGGCCGCCGCCGTCCCCGACCGGATCGCGCTCGCCGAGGCCGCCCCGCCCGGCGGCGCCCTCACCGGCGACGGCCGCACCGACCGCACCTGGACCTACCGCGAGCTGCTGGACGCCGCGCACCGCGCCGCCACCTGGCTGGCGACGCGGTTCGAGCCCGGCGAGCACGTCGCGCTGTGGGCGCCGAACGTGCCCGAGTGGGTGATCCTCCAGTACGGCGCGTCCCTGGCGGGCCTGGTGCTGGTGACCGCCAACCCGGCGCTGCGCGAACCCGAGCTGGAGTACGTGCTGACGCAGTCGGACGCGGTCGGCGTCGCCTACGTGGACGCCTTTCGCGGGGTGGACATGGCCGGCGTCGTGCGCAACGTCGCCGCCCGCACGCCCGAGCTGCGCGAACTCATCCCCCTGGGGTCCTGGCTCGACGAACTGGCGGCCGTCGAACCGGGCCCGCTGCCGACCGTCGATCCCGGCGGGCCTGGCCAGATCCAGTACACCTCCGGCACCACCGGTTTCCCCAAGGGCGCGCTGCTGCACCATCGCGGCCTGGTCACCAACGCGTCGCTGGTGGCGGCCCGCGCGGGCTTCGAGCGGGGCGGGACGTGGGCGACGGCGCTGCCGCTGTTCCACACGGCGGGCTGCGGGTTGTCGGTGCTGGGCGCGGCGCTGAACGAGGCGACGCTCGTCCTGGCGCAGTTCTTCCACCCCGAGGTCGTGCTGCGCTCGCTCGAAGAGTGGCGCGCGAGCCTGTTCGGCGGCGTTCCGGCGATGCTGGCGGGCGTGCTGGCGCATCCCGGGTTCGACGGGTTCGACCTGTCGGCCTGCACGATCGTGATGTCGGGCGGCGACGCGGTGCCCGCGCCGCTGATCGCCGAGACGGAGCGCCGCTTCGGGGCGCGCTTCTCGACCGTCTACGGGCAGACCGAACTGAGCCCGGTCATCACGCAGACCGCCCCGGACGACTCCCCGGAGGACAAGGCGCACGCGGGCCGTCCCCTGCCGCAGGTCGAGGTCAGGATCGTCGACCCGGCCACCGGCACGACCGTCCCGGTCGGCGAGACCGGCGAGATCTGCGCCAGGGGCCACCAGCTCATGCTGGGCTACCACGGCATGCCCGAGGCGACCGCCGCCGTGGACGCCGACGGCTGGCTGCGCACCGGCGACCTCGGCACGCTGGACGGACGCGGCCACCTGCGCGTCACCGGCCGCCTCAAGGACATGATCATCCGGGGTGGCGAGAACATCTACCCCCGCGAGATCGAGGAGGCCCTGACCGCCCACCCGGCGGTGGCCGCCGCCGTCGTCCTGGGCGTGCCCGACCCCGGCTGGGGCGAGCAGGTGGCGGCGGCGGTGATCCCGGCCGACCCGGCGGCCCCGCCCGCGTCGGCCGACCTGCACGAGCACCTGCGCGCCCGCCTGGCCCCGCACAAGACGCCCCGCCGCTGGTACCTGGCCGAGACCTTCCCCGCCAACGCCATGGGCAAGATCCAGAAATTCCGCCTCCGCGAATCCCTGACCACCCTGCCGCCCCTGCCCTGACCGCGTGGGCGTCCGCTCCGCGGCCGTCCGGCCCTGCGGCTGCCAGCCCGCGCGAGGTCAGCCCGCACGAGGTCAGCCCACGTGAGGTCAGCCCACGTGAGGTCAGCCCACGTGAGGTCAGCCTGCGCTAAGTCAGCCCGGGACCGTGAACGCGGGGATCGCGCCGGTGGAGCCGCCTCGGGGGGATGCGGCGTCCACCGGCGCGACCGTCATCGCCCGCCCGGCCCAGGGGAGGTGGGGCCGGGACGGGCGGTCGCCGCCGGACAGCGGGACCCCGCCCCGCCGGTGAGGAGGGGCGACGGCGGGGTCCCGCCGGTCCGGCGCGGCCGGTCGGGGGAAGGACGACCGGGGTCTGGCGGTGCGACGGCCTGAGGAACGGGGGGCGGTGGGCGGCGCTAGCCGGCCTTCCGGTCGTTCTCCGGGCCGCCGGGCGAGGAGAGCGGGCCGAGCAGGCGGTCGAACAGCGTCGCCTGCCCCGGAACGCCCAGGGTGTCCTCCACCAGCGTCACGAACACGTCGGCGTCGTGCAGCAGCTCGTCGGCCTCCTGCGGGGTCACGGCGCGGGGCAGGCCCGCTTCGGCGGCGGCGCGCTTGTCGGCGCCCGCGGCGAAGAAGGCCGCCCACTCGCTCAGGGTCGGCTCGGCCTCGGGCAGCAGCACCCAGGCGCTGGTGGGACGGCCGCGGCGGTGCGACTCGGCGGGGTCCTTCGCGACCAGCACCGCCGCGGCCGCGCGCAGGGCCGCCAGGTGGGCGCACACGTAGCGGACGGCCGGGGTGGTGGCCTCCGCCGCCTCGGCCAGGCCCATGCGGGCCGAGTTGAGGTAGCCGACCACGCTGTGCGCGGGGCGGGGGGCCGGGTGCGGGCGAGGGCGCGGGCTCGGCATGTCGCCGGTGCCGGAGGACCCGTACGCGGCCCGCGAACCTGACACGGCGCCGGGTGCGGAATGGACGGCGGAGGGGGCTCCGCGCGTGGTGGTTCCGGACATCAACTGCCTCCTTCCGGGGCTCGGGCCGGCCGGGCGGAGAGCTTCCCCTCTCTCCGCCCGGCCGTCCGTCCCGCCATGGCCGTCGCGCGTACGGCCACGGCGGGGACGCTGCCCTGGCACGGTCCGCGAGTCCCGTACCACGTCGAACATAGGTTCGACGCACTCACAGTAAACCCTCCGGACGGCGATTCGTCAACGTGTTCGAACACGCGCCGCCACCCTCGGCGATCATGGAGATGACCGCGCAGGTCAGGGCCGTCGAACAGGCCGCCCCCGAGCGGTCCCCGGCGCGTCACCGGGGCCGCCGGACGTGCACCGGGACGCCGGTCCCGACCAGCTTCGGGAAGTCCTCCGCGATGTGCATCGGCATCCGCACGCACCCGTGCGAGGCCGGGCTCCGGGGCACGTCGAGCGCCCCGTGGAACGCGATGCCGCCGTTGAAGTAGATCGGGTTGTGCAGGCGGCCGAGCGGCGAGACCTCCCAGCCCGACGCCCTCCGCCCGGTGCGGAAGTCCCCGGTGCCCGTCGTGGCGTAGCGGCAGCGGGCGACGGTCGCGCCCGGGTCCTTGGCGCAGTAGTACTCCCCCGAGCCCGACGAGATGTGCGTGATCAGCGCGGGTTTCCCTGCCTTGTAGACCACCAGGTACTGGCGGCGCAGGTCCACGTCGATCCGGTCGGCCTCACGCTTCCTGGCCATCGGGCGCGGCTGCGCGGGAGCGTCCAGGGTCTTCCAGAAGCCGCCGCCCAGCGTGCCGGTCACCTTGATCCGGTTGACCTTCTGGAACGCCCACACCGCCATCTGCGTCGCGGGCCCGTAGCGGCCGTCGGCCTTGCCCGGGTCGTAGCGGAGTTCCGCCAGGCGTCGCTGGAGCGCCCGCACGTCCTCCCCCTTGGCCCCCGGTTTCAGGGTCCGGCGCGTGGGCTGGACGGGCGTGGGCGTCGGCGCGGGCGTGCCGGGCGAAGCACTGGGTGGCGCGCTGGACGGGGCGCTGGACGGGGCGCTGGGCGAGGCCGCCGGCCCCGCGCCGTCCTCTTCGGGGCCGCTGCCCTCGGGCACGCAGCCCGCGACGAGCAGCGCGCTTCCCGCGGCCAATGCGGCGAGCCGTGTCTTCACTGGTCTCCTCCCCTGGGGGCACGGGTACGGGTCCCTCACTAAGGTGCTGCCCATGCATCCGAATGCCGAACGTGTCGCGGCCGCTCTGCGCGAGCAGGGCGCCGCGGGACGGATCGTGGAACTGCCCGACTCCGCCCGCACCGCGCAGGCCGCCGCCGACCAGCTCGGCTGCGCGGTGGGCGCGATCGCCAACAGCCTGATCTTCGACGCGGACGGCGCGCCGCTGCTGGTGCTGACCAGCGGCGCGCACCGGGTGGACACCGGCAGGGTCGCGGCGCTGGTCGGCGCCGCCAAGGTGGGGCGCGCCTCCCCCGAGTTCGTGCGCGAGGCCACCGGCCAGCCGATCGGGGGTGTCGCTCCCCTCGGCCACCCCGCGCCGATCCGTACGCTCGTGGACGTCTGGCTGGACAAGTACGAGGAGGTCTGGGCGGCCGGCGGGCACCCGCACACCGTCTTCCCCACCTCCTACGAGGAACTGCTGCGCATCACCGGCGGCGAGGCCGCCGAGGTGGGAGGGGACGTATGACCCCGAGCGGAGGCGAGAAAATGGGCGTCGAGCTGTGGCACAACCCGCGCTGCTCCAAGAGCCGCGCCGCCAAGGCCGCGCTGGATGAAGCCGGGGTCGCCTACACCGAGCGCCGCTACCTGGACGAACCCCCGACGGCCGAGGAGTTCGACGCGCTGCTGACCGGGATCGGCGTCGAGCCGTGGGAGGCCGCGCGGCTCGGCGAGCCGGTCGCCAAGGAGCTGGGGTTGAAGGACCTGCCGCACGACCGGGCGCGGTGGATCGAGGTGATGGTGGCGCACCCGGCGCTCATCCAGCGACCCATCGTCGTGACCGGCGGCGGCGCGGTGGTGGCCCGCGACCCCGGATCGGTGCGCGCCGCCCTCGACAAGGCCCTCGACAGCGCGTGATACGAGTGTGATTCTGGGGAGTCGATCGTAGTGGTTCCCGCCCGTGACCTCCCGGAGGGACGATGACCGCGCAGATGCGCACCGGTCCGGCCGCGCGCGACTCCGACTTCCGGGGCATCGACCCGGGGGCGCTGAACCAGCTCCTCAAGCAGGTGCAGGACGCCGACGCCGCCATCAAGGCGTGGCTGGCGGCGCACCGGCCGCCGCCGGGCGTGCCGTCGGGCGGGTACCGGCAGGCCGACCAGGTCGCGCTGTGGGCCAGCGAGCAGATCGGCATGTTGTCGCGCCGCTACAACTACGCGATCACCCACCCGGACAAGGGCGGCGGCGTCACTCCGCCGCCGCCCTCCCCCGCCCCCTCCTCCGGAGGCAGGGGCAACGCGGGGTCGGGTTCGGGCGGTTCCCCCAAGCCGGTGCAGCCGCCGCCCAAGCGCAGGACCACGCCCAACGGGGCCGGTGACCTCGGCGCCTTCCCCAACCGGCAGACCGCCGCCAAGGCGGCCAAAGCCGACGCGCTGGCGGTGGCGGGAGCGGTCCAGGACGGCAAGCCGGTCCCCGACACGGTGTGGAAGCACCTGAAGGCCAACGCCGACGACCCCGACTACACCGAGAAGCTCTACGAGCGGCTCGGCCCGGCGGGCACGGCGGCGCTGCTGGACGCCGCCGGGGGCGACAAGGCGCGGCTGAAGGTGATCGAGGAGTCGCTCGGCACCGCGAGCCACCACCTGACGATGGACGTCAAGTGGCTGCGCGCGTTCCTGGCCGAGGCCGACCGCGTGGGCGTGGGCGCGGTGGCCGTCCAGGTGCTCACCGGCGCCGACATGAGCAAGCGCACCCGCGAGGCCATCGACAAACTCGACCTGAAAGCGGGCGCACCCGCCCAAGGCCTTGCCCCCGCGCAACAGGCGACCTCACCCGGCGAGGGCCTCGCCCCCGCTCGGCAGGCCGCCGACCAGGTCGGGCAGGGGTTCGCGGTCGCTCAGCAGGCCGGTGCGCCCGGTCCGGCATCGTCGCGTCCGGCCACCGGCTCCCCCACCGATCTCGCCGGATGAGAGGCCGTCATGCCCGCACCCCCGCCCCCCGGCTCCCTGGAGCCGCCCCTGTCGGCCGCCGCCGCGGCGGCGCTGGCACCCGGCGAGCAGCCCAACCCCGCCTACCAGCAGCTCTACCAGGCGTACGCCGACGCCTACGGCAGCATCGGCAAGCTGCGTCAGGCCCTGGACCCGGCGCAGAAGACGCTGCGCGGCACCGACGCCTGGCTCGGCCCCGAGGCCCGCGAGTGGGGCGGGCAGCTCGACGCGCAGCGCGGCAACCTCCAGAAGGCGGCCGACCGCATCCTGTGGGACATCTACCAAAGGCTCGCCGCCACCCGCCGCACCATCGGGCGGGTCTAGTCTCTACCGGGTGAGGGAGCCGAGACTGCGCGAGATCGACCGGCGGGCGTTCCTGCGCCGGCTGCGCCCCGTCCTGGAGGTGTACGCGGCGGCGATGCGGCCGCCCGCCGACCAGCTGCCGGGGCGGCACACCATCATGGACCGGCACGCGTCCTACCCGGGCTTCCGCGCCCTGGTGGCCGAGCGGCGCGGCCCGCTGCCCGGCCTGCCCCCGGCGGTGCGCGGCTTCGCCTACGGCTTCCACGGCGAGCGCGGCCAGTGGTGGCACGACGTGGTGCGCGGCGCGCTGGTGCAGGTGGGCGGCGAGGAGCACGCGGCCGGGTGGCTGGACGACCCGTTCGAGGTCGCCGAGCTGCACGTGCACCCCGACGCGCAGGGCCAGGGACTCGGCCGGGCGCTGCTGACGGGGCTGTGCGCGGGGCGGACCGAGCGGACCGTGGTGCTGTCCACGCTGCACCGCGCCGACGACACCCCGGCCCGCCGCCTCTACCGCTCGGTGGGCATGGTCGACCTGCTGACCGACTTCGAGTTCCCCGGGGGCGGGCCCCGCTACGCGGTCATGGGCGGGCGGCTGCCGCTGGCGCCGTACCCGGCGGCGTCGATCAACTCGTAGACCTCGCGGGTCGCGGTCGACTTGTTGAAGGTGATGAAGTGGATGCCGGGGGCGTCCTGCTCCAGCAGCTCCCGGCACACCTCGGCGGCGTGCTCGATCCCGAGCCGCCGCACGGCCTCGGGGTCGTGTGCGACGCGCTCGAAGCGGGCGCGGACCTCGGGCGGGAACGGCGCGCCCGACAACTGCTCGGAGCGCTCGATGGTGCTCATCCGGCCGACCGGCATGATGCCCGGGATGATCGGCACGTCGCAGCCGGCGGCCGCGATCCGGTCGCGCAGCCGGAAGTAGTCCTCGGCGCGGAAGAACATCTGGGTGATCGCGTAGTCGGCGCCGGCGCGGCACTTGTCGACGAAGTAGCGGGTGTCGCTGTCGATGTCGCGCGAGCGCGGGTGCTTGTAGGGGAAGGCCGCGACGCCGACGCAGAAGTCGCCGTAGGAGCGGATCATCCGGACCAGCTCTGCGGCGTACTCCACGCCCTCGGGGTGCTGGACCCACTCGGCCGTCGGGTCGCCCGGCGGGTCGCCGCGCAGCGCCAGGATGTTGCGCACCCCGGCGGCGGCGAAGCGGCCGATCAGGTGCCGCAGCTCGGCCTGGGAGTGGTCGACGGCGGTGAAGTGCGCGACCGGCGTCAGCGTGGTGTCGGTGGCGATGCGCTCGACGATCTCGACGGTGTTGTCGCGCGTGGAGCCGCCCGCGCCGTAGGTGACCGACACGAAGGTGGGGTGGAGCGGCTCCAGCTCGCGGATCGCCCGCCAGAGGCTGCGCGCGCCCTCGGCCGACTTCGGCGGCATGAACTCGAAGGAGAACGAGCGTCCTCCGTCGGCCAGCAGCTCGCGGATGGTCGGGGCACGGTCGGGGCGCAGGCGTCGCATCCGCCCAGCGTAGCGAAACCGTCAGGCGGGGGCGTATCGGCGAGCGGCGGCCCGGCGCCGCCCGGCCTGCACAATTTTTAGGTAGATCAGGTGATTTGCCGGGGTCCCGGGGTAGGGAAACCTGCCCATCTGGATACGATCGCGACATGTCCACGAGCCGCATCCGCAAGGAGATCGACGAGGCGCTGCTGACCTTCGTCGACCGTCAGCGCCCCGGCCTGCTCGCCATCAGCGCCGACCTCGCGCCGGCGGTGACCGCCCTGACCGACCTGCTGGCGGGCGGCAAGCGGCTGCGGCCCGCCTTCTGTTACTGGGGCTGGCGCGCGGCCGGCGGCGAGGAGGACGCCGCCACCGCCGAGGGGATCGTGAACGCCGCCGCCTCGCTGGAGCTGCTCCAGGCCAGCGCGCTGATCCACGACGACGTCATGGACTCCAGCGACACCCGCCGGGGCCGCCCGTCGGTGCACCGGCGCTTCGAGGCGCTGGCCCGGGAGTCGGGCTGGCCGGGCGCGGCCGCCCCGTTCGGCGAGGGCACCGCCATCCTGCTCGGCGACCTGTGCCTGGTCTGGTCGGCCGAGATGTACGAGACCAGCGGCCTGGCGGCCGAGCGGCTGCGGCGCGGCCGCCCGGTGTACGACCTGATGCGCACCGAGGTGATGTGCGGGCAGTACCTGGACCTGCTGGAGGGCGCGCGCGGCGGCGGCACCGTCGAGGCGGCGCTGCGGGTGGTGGAGTACAAGAGCGGCAAGTACACCATCGAGCGGCCGCTGCACCTGGGCGCGGCGCTGGCCGGGGGCGGGCCCGAGGTCACCGAGGCGCTGACCGGCTACGGGCTGCCGCTGGGCATCGCGTTCCAGCTGCGCGACGACGTGCTCGGGGTGTTCGGCGACCCGGCCGAGACCGGCAAGCCCGCCGGGGACGACCTGCGCGAGGGCAAGCGCACCGTGCTGGTCGCGCTCACGCTGGAGCGCGCGGGCGCGGCCGAGGCGGCCGAGCTGGAGCGGCGGCTGGGCGATCAGGCGCTGGACGCCGCCGGGGTGGCCGAGCTGCGCTCGATCATCGAGGGCAGCGGCGGGCTGGCCGCCTGCGAGGCGATGATCGAGGAGTACGCGGCGCGGGCCGGGACGGCGCTGGCCGCCGCGCCGATCACCGCCGAGGCCCGCGACGCGCTGTCCGGCCTCGCCGTGGCGGCCACCGCTCGGCAGTCCTAGCGACGCCGGGGACGGCCGGGCGGCGCGACGGTTGACACGTGTGACGAAAGTGACACGATCCGGCCAAATGCCCGTCCCGGGGTAGAACTGTCCCACCGTTTGGTGGCAGAAATGTCGCCATGCCCGCCGACACTCCCGCCCCGCAGAGCCCCGACCAGGACCCCCGCGCCCCGCGCATCCCGCCGCTCCCCGAAGACGAGTGGGGCGAGGTGCTCAGGGCCGTGGTCGCCACCACCGGACCGCTGAACGTCTTCACCACCCTCGGCCGCCACCAGGAGCTGTTCGACTCCTGGATCGGGTTCGGGTCGCGGCTGCTGATGCAGGGCACGCTGAGCGCCCGCGTCCGCGAGCTGGCGATCCTGCGCACCGCGCACCTCCGGTCCTGCGCCTACGAGTGGACGCACCACCACCGGCTCGGCCTGGACGCCGGGCTGACCGAGATCGAGATCGCCGCGCTGCGCCTGGACCCGGCCGGCCACGCCTGGGACGGCGACGACCGCGCCGTGCTCGCCGCCGTCGACGAGCTGCACGAGCGCGGCACCCTCGGCGACGCCGCCTGGAACGCGCTGGCCGAGCGCTTCGACGAGCGCGGGCTCATCGAGCTGATCATCCTCGTCGGGCACTACCAGATGCTGGCCTTCGCGCTGAACGCCCTGCGCGTGCAGACCGACGACGTCCCCGAGGACGGAGGGCACTGATGGTCCCGGCGAAGCGCTGGATGTCGGCCGCGGGGGCGCTGGCATCGGTCCTGGCGCTGGCGGGCGTCCCCGACCTCGCGCAGGCCGCCGGGCGCTGCGGCGACCCGGCGCAACGGCCCTGGTGCGACGCCCGGCTCGGCCCCGACCAGCGCGCCGCGCTGCTGCTGGCGCGGCTGACCGCCGACGAGAAGATCTCGCTGATGGCCACCGACGACCCGCTGGGCGGGCCGCTCGGCGGCTTCTCCGAGAACGCGCACGCCGACACCAACAACGGCATTCCCCGTCTCGGCGTGCCGCCGGTCTACATGGCCGACGGCCCCGCCGGGGTGCGCCAGGGCAAGGCCACCGCGCTGCCCGCCCCGATCGCGCTGGCGGCCGGGTTCGACCCGGCGGCCGCCCGGCGCTACGGCGGCACGGTCGCCTGGGAGGCCCGGCACCGCGGCAACGACGTGATCTTCGGGCCGACCGTGGACGTGCTGCGCACGCCGCTGAACGGCCGCACCTTCGAGGGCCTGGGCGAGGACCCCTACCTGTCGGCCGGGCTCGGCGCGTCCTGGGTCCAGGGCGCGCAGAAGCAGGGCGTGCTGGCGTCGGTCAAGCACCTGGCCGTCTACGCCCAGGAGAGCGACCGGCTCGCGCTGAAGATGAAGGTCGCGCCGCGCACGCTGCGCGAGATCTATCTGCCGCCGTTCGAGGCGGCGGTCAAGACCGGCGGCACGGCGACGGTGATGTGCGGGTTCGGGCAGCTCAACGGCCGGTGGGCCTGCGAGGACGGCAGCGTCCTGAACAAGATCCTGCGCACGGAGTGGGGCTTCAAGGGCTTCGTCGTCTCCGACCACACCGCCGTGCACGACGCGGTCGCCGGGGCCACCGGCGGGCTCGACATGGAACTGCCGGTCGGGATGAAGTTCAACGCCTGGAACCTCAAGAACAAGGTCCCCCAGCAGGTCATCGACGGCGCGGCCCGCAACATCCTGCGGACGATGTTCGCCCACGGGGTGTTCGACCGGCCCGCCTACGCCAACGACCTCACCCGGATCGACCGCACGGCGAGCCGGACCGCCGCCCGCCAGCTCGCCGAGTCCGGCATGACGCTGCTCCAGAACACCGGCGGCGCGCTGCCGTTGAAGTCGCCCAGGTCGATCGCGCTGATCGGCAAGGGCGCGAACGAGGTCCCCAGCGGCTTCGGCTCGGCGCAGGTGCAGCCGTTCTCCACCGTCACCCCGCGCAAGGGCATCGCCCAGCGCGCCGGGGCGGGCGCGCAGGTCGCCTACGACGACGGCCGCGACCACCGGGCCGCCGCCGACGCCGCCCGCAAGGCCCAGGTGGCGATCGTGTTCGCCACCGACACCCAGGGCGAGTTCTTCGACAAGTCCTGCCTGGCCCTCACCTGCGCCCGCGACCCGCTCAAGGGCGACCAGGACGGGCTGATCTCGGCGGTCGCCGCGGCCAACCCCAACACGATCGTGGTGCTGGAGACCGGCGGCCCGGTGCTCACCCCGTGGGCGGGCCGGGTCAAGGGCATCGTGGCGGCCTGGTACCCCGGCCAGCAGGGCGGGGAGGCGCTGGCGCGGGTGCTGTACGGCGACGTGGACCCCGGCGGGCGCCTGCCGGTCACCTTCCCCGTCGCGGCGGGCGACGCGCCCACCGCCGGGAACCCGGCGCAATACCCGGGCGTGAACAAGACGGTGGCCTTCTCCGAGGGCGTGTTCGTCGGCTACCGGCACTACGACGCCAAGCGGATCAAGCCGCGCTTCCCGTTCGGGCACGGGCTGTCCTACACCACCTTCCGCTACGGCGGCCTGGCGGTGACGCCGACGGGCGTGCAGGCCACCGTCACCAACACCGGGTCCCGGACGGGCGTCGCGGTCCCGCAGCTCTACCTCGGGCTGCCCTCGCCCGGCGCGGCGGTGCCGCAGCCGCCCCGGCAGCTCAAGGGCTACCAGAAGGTCACCCTGGCCCCGGGACGCAGCGCCCGGGTCACCTTCCCGCTGGACCGGCGCGCGCTGTCGTACTGGGACCAGGCGGGCGGCGGCTGGAAGGTCGCGAAGGGCTGCTACCGGGTCGGCGTCGGTCCCTCCAGCCGCGATCTCCCGCTCACCGGCGCGTTCGCGCAGGGTGGCGGGGCCTGCTGACCGGCGGGGAAAGTCGCCGAAAATCGTCCGCTCCGTCGTGTTCCAGCCGCGACGGAGTGGGCATAGATCCCGGTTTGGCTGTCGCCGGCCGCCGCGACGCGGTACAAATAAGGCAATCTTCGTCCGTCCCCGCCGAGTCGGAGTCCTCCTTGCCGCACAACCTGCTCGTCACCGCGCCGCCGCCCGAGGTCCGCCCGCACGGTTCCGAACGGCCGCTGGGCCCCGACGACCCCGGCCTGGTCGGCGGCTACGCCCTGCTCGGCCGGCTCGGCGAGGGCGGCCAGGGCGTGGTCTACCTCGGCCGCGACTCCGCCGGTGAGCTGGTCACCGTCAAGCTGCTGCGCGGCGGGTCGGCCGCCACGACGCGGGCGCGCGCCCGGTTCGTCAAGGAGGCCGCCGCCGCGCGGCAGGTGACCGGGCGGCACACCGCCCGGGTGCTGGACGCCGACGTCACCGGCGACCGGCCCTACATCGTCAGCGAGTTCGTGGAGGGCCCCTCGCTCCAGCACGTGGTCGCCGACGGCGGGCCGCTGCCCGCCCCGCGGCTGCGCAAGGTCGCGCTGCGCACCGCCGGGGCGCTGGCGGCGATCCACCGGGCCGGGATCGTGCACCGCGACTTCAAGCCCGGCAACGTGCTGCTCGGCCCGGACGGCGCCAAGGTGATCGACTTCGGGATCGCGCAGATGGCCGACGCGACCCCGCTGACCACCGGGCCGATCGGCACCCCCGCCTACATGGCGCCCGAGCAGATCGAGGACGAGCCGGTCGGGCCGCCCGCCGACGTGTTCGCCTGGGGCGCGACGATGGTCTACACGGCCACGGGGCGGCCGCCGTTCGGCACCGGCTCCAACGCCGCGGTGATGCGGCGGGTCACCTCGCGCCGCCCCGACCTCGGCGACCTGGACGGGCCGCTGCGCGAGCTGGCGGCGCGCTGCCTGGACAAGAACCCCGCCGCGCGGCCCACCGCCCGGCAGCTCGTCCGGGCGCTGCGCGACGACATGCTGCCCGAGCCCGCCCCCCGGCCCACCGCCATCCCGCGCTACCGGTGGCGGATGATGGTGGCGCTGGCGGGCGTGGTCGCGGCGGGCTTCCTGCTCGGCGTGCTGATCTGAGCCCCGCCTGAGCCTCCTCTGGGCGGCCTACCAGTGCGGCGGGCGCTCTTCCAGCAGGCGGGCGTCGTTGTCGTCGCCGCCGCGCCACTCGCCCCAGCCCGTGTCGGTGTCGTCGGCGGTCTGGTCCGGCAGGACGGGCAGGTCGTCGTCGTCCAGGTGCACGGGACGCTCGTCGTCGGGTCCGCTGGTCATGCCTCCATTGTCGACCATGCCCCGGCCCGCACCGAACAGCGCCCCGACCGGAGGCCGGGGCGGCTGCCGGGCCGCTACGACTGCGGCAGGCGGCGGGCCAGCTCGGCGGCGGCCGCGCCCGGGTCGGCGGCCTCGGTGAGCGCCCGCACGACCACGATCCGGCGCGCCCCGGCGGCCAGCACCTCGTCCAGGTTGCCCGCGTCGACGCCGCCGATCGCGAACCACGGGCGGCCCTCGCGCTGCGCGGCCACGTACTCCAGCAGCTTGGGGCCGGGGGCCTCGCGGCCCGGCTTGGTCGGCGTGGGCCACACCGGGCCCGCGCAGAAGTAGTCCACGCCCGGCTCGGCGGCGGCGGCCGACGCCTGCTCGCCGGAGTGGGTGGAGCGGCCGATCAGGATGTCCTCGCCGGCGATGGCGCGGGCGGCGGGCACCGGCAGGTCGTCCTGGCCGAGGTGCAGCACGTCGGCGTGCGCGGCGCAGGCGATGTCGGCGCGGTCGTTGACGGCCAGCAGCGCGCCGTGCCGCTCGCAGGCCGCCCGGAACACCCGCAGGTGTTCGAGTTCCTGCCGGGCCTCCAGCCCCTTCTGGCGGAGCTGCACGATGTCCACGCCGTTCGCCAGGACGGCGTCGAGGAACTCCGGCAGGTCGCCCTGCCGCTCCCGGGCGTCCGTGCAGAGGTAGAGGCGGGCGCGGCTGAGCCGGGCGCGCAGGGCGACGGCGCGGTCGGAGAGCAGGTGCCTGGACACGGGGCGGCGGCTTCCTTTCCAAGGACACGACAGGGCGGGATCAAACGGTCGAAACCGCCTGACCCCGCAATCCTGTCACGCGTCGCCGCCCGCGGGAACAGGCCGGGGCGCGGTGCCCCGACGGGCCTGTCCCACCGGGCCGTCAGCAGGCCCTCAGCAGGCCCTCAGAAGGCCATCGCCTGGGCGCGCCGGCGCACCTCGGTGCCCCGGTTCTCGCTGAGCGCCTGCACCGGGGTGCCGGGCAGGGTGTCGTCGGGGGTGAACAACCACCGCAACGTCTCGACGTCGTCGAAGCCGGCGTCCGACAGCAGCGTGAGGGTGCCGGACAGGCCCTTGATGACCTGCCCGTCCTTGATGAACGCGGCGGGCACGGCGGGCTCGCCGTCGCGGCGCACCGCCAGCAGCCGGCGCTCGCTGATGAGCTGCTTGGTGCGGTTGAGCTTGATGCCGAGGCTCTCGGTCGCCTGCTTGAGGGACAACCAGTCCCCCACCATCGCGTCGGTGTGGGGGTCGAGAGGGGCCACAGTGGTGTGCATCTGGGTCACGCCACCTTGCTACCACGCCCCGAGAGCGCTCAAACCCGCCGCCGCTCCGTCAACTCTTCACCGCCTGGCGCACCGCGACGGAGGGGTCTGCCAGCGCGGCCGCGTCCACCGGCGTCCCGGCCGCGATCACGCGCCTGGCCTGCACGAGGTCGCGCGGCCGGTCCACCGTCAGGATCGCCTCCAGCCGGTCGCCGGTCAGCCACGCCACCGCCCACCTGGGGTCGGCCGGGCCGCCCCGGGTGATCATGCGTTCGGCGCCGGTGTGCCGCCCGGCGTACTGGACCATCCGGCCGAACTGCTCGGACCAGAAGTAGGGCGCGGCGTCGTAGGGGGCGTCCTCGCCGAGCAGGGTCGCGGCGGCGTTGTCGGGCGCGTTCAGGGCGGTGTCCCAGTGCTCGACCAGCAGGCGGCGGCCGTAGCGCTGCGACCACCAGGCCGCGACGTCGCCGACCGCCACGACGTCGGGGCGCGGCGCGCCTTCCACGTGCGCGCGGAACCCGGCGTCGGTGACCACGCCGCGCTCGACGTCCACGCCCGAGCCGTCCAGCCAGCCGGTCTCGGGCCGCACGCCGACGCCGACCACGATCTCGTCGGCGTCGATCCGGCCGCCGCCCGCCAGCGCCAGGTGCCCGTCCTCGACGGAGGCGACCTTGACGCCGGTGCGCAGCTCCACGCCCGCCTCGGCGTACCAGGGCGCGGTCAGCGCGCCGACCTCCGGGCCGAGCGCGTGCGCCAGCGGGGCGTCGGCGGCCTCCACGACGGTGACCGCGCAGCCCCGCGCGGCGGCGGTGGTGGCGACCTCCGCGCCGATCCAGCCCGCCCCGACGATCACGACGCGGGCGCCGGGGACCAGGCGGTCGCGCAGCGCGCGGGCGTCCTCGATGGTGCGCAGCACGTGCTGGCGGCCGGGGCCGGGCAGCGTGACGGGGGTCGCGCCGGTGGCGATGACCAGGCCGTCGAACGGCAGCTCGCCCGCGGTGGTGGCCAGCGTGCCGCCGCGCTCGGCCAGCCGAAGCCCGGTGGCGCGCTCGCCGAGCAGCAGCTCGGCGCCCAGGGCGTCCCAGTCGGCGTCCACGGTGGTGTCGTCGGTCGTCCCGGCCAGCACCGCCTTCGACAGCGGCGGCCGGTCGTAGGGCCTGTGCCGCTCGGCCGACACCAGGGTCAGCCCGCCCGTGTACCCCTTGCCGCGCAGGGCCTCCACGGCCCGTACCCCGGCCAGCCCGCCGCCCACCACGATCACCGTGTCCATGAGGGTGAACCCTAGTCGGCCGCCCCGCGCGGAAACTAGACGGGTGTCCAGACAGCGGCCCACCGCACTTCCGCCGTAGGGTGGGAGGCGGACAACAGGACGAAAGTGAACAAAGCGCGGGAGTCCGGTGCGACCGGGCTGAGAGGGCGGCTGAGCGGGCCGCCGACCGCCAGGACCTGATCCGGATCATGCCGGCGAAGGGAGCGCGCATGGAGATCGTGATCATCGGGGCCGGGGTCGTCGGCCTGGCCACCGCCTGGCGGGCCGCCGCGCGGGGCGCGGCGGTCACCCTGGTCGACCCGGCGCCCGCGAGCGGCGCGTCGTCGGTGGCGGCGGGGATGCTCACCCCCGTCAGCGAGCTGACCTACGGCGAGGAGCCGCTGCTGCGGCTCGGCCTCGCCTCGCGGGAGCGCTACGGCCCGTTCGTGGCCGAGCTGGAGGAGCTGACCGGTCTTTCCACCGGGTACCGCACCGACGGCATCCTGGAGGTCGCCTTCGACGCCGACGACCTGGGCTACCTGCACGACCTGCGGCGCTTCCAGGAGTCGCTGGGCATCCCCACCGAGGCGCTGGACCGCCGCGAGTGCCGCCGCCAGGAGCCGATGCTGGCCCCGAGCGTGCGCGGCGGGCTGCTGGCCCCCGAGGACGGCTCGATCGACCCCCGCAGGCTCACCGCGGCGCTGCTGGCGGCCGGGGAGCGGCTGGGCGTGCGGCTGGTGCGCGAGCGCGCCGCCGCCGTGCTCGTGGAACGCGACACCGCCGTGGGCGTGCGGCTCGACGGCGGCGCCGAGCTGCGCGCCGACCGGGTGCTGCTGGCCGCCGGGCCGTGGACGGGCGACGTCGAGGGGCTGCCGCCGGGCCTGGTCCCGCCGGTCCGGCCCGTCAAGGGGCAGGTGTTGCGGCTGCGCACGCGCGTGCCGTTCCTGCGGCGCACCACGCGGGGCCTGGTCCGGGGCTCGTCCGTCTACCTGGTGCCGCGCGCCGACGGCGAGATCGTGGTCGGCGCGACCCAGGAGGAGATGGGCTTCGACACCCGCGTCACCGCCGGCGGCCTGTGGGAGCTGCTGCGCGACGCGCGCGAGCTGCTGCCCGGCATCACCGAGCTGGAGTTCGCCGAGGTGTCGGCCGGGCTGCGGCCCGGCTCGCCCGACAACGCCCCGGTGATGGGGCCGACCGCGCTGCCCGGCCTCGTGCTGGGCACCGGGCACTTCCGCAACGGCGTCCTGCTGGCGCCGATCAGCGCCGACGTGCTGGCCGCGGCGCTGCTGGACGGCGAGGCGCCCGAGGTGGGCCGCCCCTTCGCCCCCGACCGCTTCGAGCAGTCCGAGCAGAAGGTGTGAACAACGTGCAGGTCATCGTGAACGGGCGGCCGCAGGAGCTGCCCGAAGGGGCGAGCGTGGCCGAGGTGGTCGCCACCGTCACCACCGCCGCGTCCGGCGTCGCCGCCGCCGTCAACGACGAGGTCGTGCGGCGCGGCGCGTGGACCACCACGACGCTGAGGGACGCGGATCGGCTCGAAGTGCTGACCGCCGTGCAGGGAGGCTGAGATGGCGCACAACGACCAGGACCGGCAGGACGACCGCCTCGTCATCGCCGGCCGGGACTTCGGTTCCCGGCTCATCATGGGCACCGGCGGCGCGCCCAGCATGCGGGTGCTCCAGGAGGCGCTGACCGCCTCGGGCACCGAGCTGACCACCGTCGCGATGCGGCGCGTGGACCCGGCCGCGCGCGGCTCGGTGCTGGAGGTGCTGGAGGCGTGCGGCATCGCGGTGCTGCCCAACACCGCCGGGTGCTTCACCGCGGGCGAGGCGGTGCTGACCGCCAAGCTGGCGCGCGAGGCCCTCGGCACCGACTGGGTGAAGCTGGAGGTCATCGCCGACGAGCACACCCTGCTGCCCGACCCCATCGAGCTGGTGGAGGCCGCCGAGCAGCTGGTGGACGACGGTTTCACGGTGCTGCCCTACACCAACGACGACCCGGTGCTGGCCCGCCGCCTGGAGCAGATCGGGTGCGCGGCGGTCATGCCGCTGGGCTCCCCCATCGGCTCGGGGCTCGGCATCCGCAACCCGCACAACATCGAGCTGATCGTGGAGCGCGCCGGCGTGCCGGTGATCCTGGACGCCGGGCTCGGCACCGCCAGCGACGCGGCGCTGGCGATGGAGCTGGGCTGCGACGCGGTGCTGCTGGCGACGGCCGTCACCCGCGCCCAGTCCCCCGCCCGGATGGCCGCCGCGATGCGGCACGCCGTCGAGGCCGGGCGGCTGGCCCGGCTGGCGGGCCGCATCCCCAAGCGCCGCTACGCGCAGGCGTCCTCGCCGTGGGAGGGCGTCAGCACGGGCTGAGGGTGCGGGGACCGCGCAGCTTGAAGCAGCGCTAAAGCGTTCAGTGCAGCAACATTCGCTGGACGTGAACAGTGGTGCCATCGAGACTGGAGTCGCAACCTCCGGACACCCCTCGGTGTTCGTGGAGGTGATCCCGACCTAAGGTGCGACGCATGAAGCAGCCCGGAACAGCGACGGCGCAGGTGGACAAGCGCGCGATGGCCGCCGCGTCGGTGACGGTGGTGTTGTGGGCCTCGGCCTTCGTCGCCATCCGCAGCGCCGGGGCGGAGTACGGTCCGGGCGCGCTCGCCCTCGGCCGCCTGCTGTCGGGCTCGGCGGTGCTGCTGCTGATCTGCCTGGTCCGCCGCGAGTGGTTGCCGCCGCGCGCCGCCTGGCCCGGCATCGCGGTGTCGGGCGTGCTCTGGTTCGGCGTGTACGCGATCGCCCTCAACTGGGGCGAGCAGAAGGTGGACGCCGGGACCGCCGCGCTGGTGGTCAACTTCGCGCCCATCCTCATCGCGCTGCTGAGCGGCGTCCTGCTCAGGGAGGGCTACCCGCCCCGGCTGATGGCCGGGATGGCGGTGTCGTTCGGGGGCACGGTCGTGGTCGGGCTGTCGATGTCGGGCGAGGGCCGCGCCTCGCTGCTGGGCGTGCTGCTGTGCCTGGTGGCGGCCGTGACGTACGCCACGGGCGTGGTCGTCCAGAAGCCCGCGCTGCGGCACGCCTCGGCGCTCCAGGCCACCACCTGGGGCTGCGTGATCGGCGCGGTCACCTGCCTGCCGTTCGCCGGGCAGCTGCTCGGCCAGCTCGGCGACGCGTCGGCGAGCGCCACCCTCAACATGGTCTACCTCGGCGTCTTCCCCACCGCGCTGGCGTTCACGACCTGGGCCTACGCCCTGTCGCGCACCTCGGCCGGGAAGATGGGCGCCACCACCTACGCCTCGCCCGCGCTGGTGGTGCTGATGTCGTGGCTGCTGCTGGACGAGGTCCCCGGCTGGATCACCCTCGGCGGCGGCGTGTTGTGCCTGGCGGGCGTCGCGGTCTCACGCAGCCGCCCGCGCGCCGCCGGGACGGCCCCGGCGGCCGGAGCGCCGGTCGACACGCCCCTCGAAACGCCCTCCGACACCCCCTCCGAGCCGCCGTCCGCGCAGGTCGACGGCGTGCCCGCCGACTCCCGGGAGGCCACGGTCCGCTGAGCCCGGCGGGGCGGCGGTCACGCTGCGGGGTCATCGATGCTCATACTCCGGGCTGATGAGATCCGCTTCAAATCGGCTTTAAACTCGCTCTGATGGACACGACGGTTGCGGATCCCCTCGTCGGGCGGGTGCTCGACGGGCGCTACCGCATTGAGTCCCGCGTCGCCCGGGGCGGCATGGCCACGGTGTACGCGGCGCGCGACATCCGGCTCGACCGCGTCGTCGCGATCAAGGTGATGCACGCCCACCTGGCCGCCGACGACGACTTCGTGCGGCGCTTCATCGGCGAGGCCAAGGCCGCCGCCGCCCTGTCCCACCCCAACGTGGTCGCGGTCTACGACCAGCGCACCGACGGCGAGCACGTGTTCCTGGTCATGGAGTACGTGCCCGGCCGCACCCTGCGCGAGCTGCTCACCGAACGGGGGCGGCTCGGGCCGCGCGCCGCGCTGGAGGTCATGCAGCCGGTGCTGGCCGCGCTGGGCGCCGCGCACCGGGCCGGGCTGGTGCACCGCGACGTCAAGCCCGAGAACGTGCTGATCACCGAGGACGGCCAGGTCAAGGTGGCCGACTTCGGGCTGGCGCGGGCCGAGAGCGACAGCAAGATGACCAAGACCGGGCTGATCATCGGCACGGTCGGCTACCTGGCGCCCGAGCAGGTGTTGTCGGGCAACGCCGACGTGCGCTCGGACGTCTACGCCGCCGGGGTGCTGCTCTACGAGCTGCTCACCGGCGAGCTGCCGCACCAGGGCGAGTCGCCGCTGGCGGTCGCCTACAAGCACGTCAACGAGGTCGTCCCGCCGCCGTCGGACCTGGTGCCGGGCCTGCCGCGGCCGGTGGACGAGCTGGTCGCCGCCGCCACCGCGCACGACCCGGCGCGCCGCCCGCAGGATGCCAACCAGTTCCTCGCGGCCGCCGCCGAGGTGAACGGCGGGTTCCCCGCCGACATCGACCAGCGCGTCGAGGCCGCCGGATACACCGCGACGTCGGTGCTGGAGACGCCCGCGATGGCGCCCGCCGACGGCCACACCCGCGTGTTCGACGGCCGCACCGGTCCCCACGGGCCGTACGGCGGCCCCGGCCACCCCACCGGCCCGGAGGACCTCCCGCCCCACCGCTCCGGCGGCGACCGCCTCATCGGCGCGCTCACCGGCCGCTACGTGCTGATCGCGATCGGCACCGTCGCGGCGGTGGTGCTGGGCTGGGCGGTCTGGTGGCAGGTGTCGGGCCAGTACGAGGTGGTCCCCGAGCGGATCGTCGGCATGAAGGTCGCCGCCGCCGAGAGGGAGCTGACGGGCAAGGGCCTGGTCGTCCGCCGGTACCCGACGCAGGAGTTCAGCAACCGCGCCCGCAGGGGCGAGGTGGCGCGCACCGACCCGCCCGCCGGGGCGCGCGTGGCGCAGAACCAGACGATCACGCTGGTGGTCTCCAAGGGGCTGACCCCCAAGGAGGTCCCCGACGTCACCGGCAAGCCCCGCGAGGAGGCCCTCAAGCAGCTGCGCGACCGCGGGTTCACCGTCGGCCGGGTGAGCGAGGAGCCGTCGCAGAGCACCCCCAAGGGCGAGGTCAAGAGCACCAACCCCGAGGGCGGCGAGAAGCACTCCCCCGACCTGCCGGTCAACGTCGTCGTCAGCACCGGCATGTCGATGCCCGACCTGAAGGGCGGCAACGGCGAGGACGCCGAGAACCGCCTGCGCGGCATGGGCCTGGACGTCAAGATCGAGAAGCGCGAGGACGGCTCCAGGCAGCCCGGCACCGTCATCGGCCAGGACCCGGCCCCCGGCACGGGCGTCTCGCGCGGCGACAAGGTCACCCTCGTCGTCAACAAGAAGGACTGCCTGTTCGGTGACTTCTTCTGCGACGACGGGCCGCGCGGCGGGGGCCAGGACCAGCAACAGCTGCCGGTCCCGACCGTGCTCGGCCGCTCCTTCGACGAGGCCCGGCGGATGCTGGAGAGCTCGGGCTTCAAGGTCAAGGTCGGCAGCCGCGTTGGCGACCGGGTCGTCGGGCAGAGCCGCTTCGGCAACGCGCCCCGCGACACCGAGATCACCATCTGGGGCTAGGGTCTGTCTCAAAGGCCTCAGCCGTCGCGCGAGTGACTACCTGTCGCGGCGGGGCGAAGCCGGAGGCGAG
>NZ_BCRO01000025.1 GCF_001552635.1 Actinomadura hibisca NBRC 15177
GCCAGGCGAGCCCCCTGGGCCGGGGCTTTGAAACACTGCCTAGCCGCGCGAGCGGTTAGGCTGAACGCCCTATGACGACTTCCAAGAGCCCTGTCGGGGGCCATGTTCCGGTGGCCGGGGGCCTGGCCACCGGGGGCCTGAAGTACGCCGCCGAGATCGGCGCCGAGACCATCCAGGTGTTCGTGTCCAACCCGCGCGGCTGGGCGCTGGCGGCGGGCAAGCCCGCCGAGGACGCCAAGCTCCGCGAGCGCGACGACGTGCCGGTGTTCGTGCACGCCCCCTACCTGGTCAACTTCGGGTCCCCCAGCGAGGAGACCCTCGCCAAGTCGCTGGCGACCGTCCGCCACTCCCTGCAGCGCGGCCGCGACATCGGCGCGCGCGGCGTGGTGGTGCACACCGGATCGGCCGTCAGCCAGTCCTACGACGCCGCCATGAAGCAGGTGCACGAGCACGTGCTGCCCCTGCTGGAGGAGATCCCCGAGGACGGCCCGGACCTGCTGCTGGAGCCGATGGCCGGGCAGGGCGCGATGCTCTGCGCCAAGGTCGAGGACCTCGGCGAGTTCTTCGAGCGGCTGGAGCACCACCCCAAGCTGGGTGTGTGCTTCGACACCTGCCACGCCTTCGCCGCCGGGCACGACCTGGCCGCCGAGGGCGGGGCGGCCGCGACGATGGACGCGCTGGTGGCCACCGTCGGGCCGGGGCGGCTGAAGCTGGTGCACGCCAACGACTCCAAGGACGTGTGCGGGTCGTTCAAGGACCGGCACGAGAATATCGGCAAGGGCCACATCGGCGAGGAGGCGTTCGCCGCGCTGTTCCGGCACCCTGAGGTGGCGGGCGTGCCGTTCGTCATCGAGACGCCGGGCCGTGGCGCCGAGCCGCACCGCGCCGACGTGGACACCCTCAAGCGGCTGCGCGACCGCTGACCCCCGGGAGACGCGAACGGTCCCGTACGAGATCTCGTACGGGACCGTCCCCGGGCGTTAAAGGGCCCGGGTGCAGCTGAACAACCCCCCGACTGTCCAGCGGCACCCGGGCCGCACACCACCGAATCCCACCCCCCCGGTACGGGATTCGGCGGCTCTGACCCGGCGCTCGACTGGCGCGCACCGGATCATCCAGTGTTGTCCTGTGCGGGGAAGCGTCGCTTCGGGCTGACCGTGGGTGACCGGTCCCGCCGTCCGCGCCGCCCGCTCCCCGGAGCGGTTGGCGTGTCCGCCACTGAGAACACTAGAGGTGTTCTGATCCCGAACGGGAGGCCGGAAACGCCGCCCTCGATAAGCGGTGTGTAGCCAGCGTTATACGTAGCGTAGCGGCACGACGAGCGGTCGATCCGGCGCGACGAACGGTATCGGCGGCCGGGCGGGAACGGTCCACGGTGACGGTCGGTCCACCGTCAATGATTGACCTCCGATGGAATGCCGGATTCGACCGTCCCGCCGGTCACTCTCCGTCAGCGCGGGACGATCTCTTCGGGGAGGTGCAGCCGCGCCAGCGCGCGGTCGGCGCGGCGCGGCACGTGGCGGCGCGTCAGCAGCGAGACGCCCACCATGACGGCGGCGGCGGCCGGGGCGACCACCAGCGTGGGCTGGGTCAGGATCGCGGCCGGCCAGCCGGTCCGGGGCCCGGCGAACAACGTCGCCAGGCCCGCCACGACGGCCAGGCCGCCGCCCACCGCCAGGCCCGCGCCCGCCCCGGCCGCCGTCAGGCCGCGCCACCAGATCCCCAGCAGCAGCAGCGGGCACAACGAGCAGGCCGAGACCGTCAGCGCCAGGGTGACCAGCGCGCCCGCGCCCCGCGAGTCCAGTCCCGGGACCAGCAACATCGGCACCGCGAGCGCGAACACCGCGCCGACGCGGAACGAGGCCACCCCGCCCTTCGGCAGGAACTGCGACGCGGTGCCCGCGATCGCCACCACCAGCCCGCAGGAGGTGGAGATGAACGCCGCGAACGCCCCGGCGGCGACCAGCCCCGTCAGGACCGCCCCCGCCGCGCCCGGGAGCACGCGCTGGGGCAGCATGAGGATCGTGGCGTCGGTGTCGCCCGTCATGAGCAGTTCGGGCGTGTAGAGGCGGCCCAGCGCGCCGTACAGCGCCGGGAAGACGTAGAACAGCGCCAGCAGTGCCGGGACCATCGCGGCGGTGCGGCGGGCGGCCCGGCCGCAGGTGTTGGTGTAGAAGCGCATCAGGATGTGCGGCAGGCCCATCGTGCCCAGCAGCACGCCCAGCAGCGCCGAGTAGGTGCCGTACAGGCCGTGTTCGACGGAGCTGCCGTTGGGCATCGCCCAGGTGCCGCCGTCCTGGACGGGCAGGTGCTCCACGTGCGGCACCTGCGCGCCCGCCGGGAAGGCGAGCACGGTCCCGGCCGCCACCTGGTGCCGTCCGGGGGTGAGCAGGTGGCGGTCGCCGTCGTGGGAGTGGCCGTCCACGGTGCCGTTGACGGCGATGCGCACCTCGGCGGGGACCTCCACCGTCACGCCCGTCTGCACCCGCACGGTGGTGGGGCGCTCGAACGCCGGGGCCGCCCCCGCCGTGGGGTCGGCGCCCCCGTCCAGGTGCCACAGCGACAGCAGCGCCACCGCCGGGATCGCGACCGCCACCAGCTTCACCCAGAACTGCGCCGCCTGCACGGCGGTGATGCTGCGCATCCCGCCCGACACCACCAGCACCAGCACGACGCCGACGACCACCGCCCAGCCCGCCCACACCGGCGCGCCGGTCAGCACCCGCAGCGTGACGCCCGCGCCCTGGAACTGCGGCAGCAGGTAGAACCAGCCGATGAACAACACGCAGCACGACACCGTGTGCCGCACCGCCCGCGAGCCCAGCCGCCATTCGGCGAAGTCGGAGATGGTGTAGGCGCCCGAGCGGCGCAGCGGCGCGGTCACCAGCGCCAGCAGCAGCACGTACCCGGCGGTCGCGCCCAGCGGCAGCCACAACATGTCGGCGCCGTGCGCCAGCACCAGCCCGGCGGTGCCGAGGAACGCGGCGGCGGAGATGTACTCGCTGCCGATGGCCGAGGCGTTCCACAGCGGGGTGACGCCGCGCGAGGCCACCAGGAAGTCGGAGGTGGTCCGCACGGTGCGGCGGCGGCCGTAGGAGCCCAGCACCGTGCTCATGCCGAGCACCGCGACCAGCGCCGTGAGCGCGGCCGCCACCGCCATCACGATCACGTGCGGTCCACCAGCCGGGTGAAGTCGCGCTCGACGCGCTCGGCCCGCCGGACGTGCCGGGCGGCCAGCAGCACCCACACCGGCTGCACGCCGAGCGCCAGCACCAGCCACGGCAGCGGCACCTCGTACACGCGGACGCGGTTCAGCTCCGGGACGCGCGACAGCAGCAGCGGCAACCCGGCCAGCACCAGCCCCACCAGGGCGCAGGTGCCCAGCGCGGCGCGCAGCTGGGCGCGGATCAGATCACGCGCGTAGACCGCGCCCAGCTCGGTCTGCTCGTCGAGGTCGCGGGCGATGTTCCAGGACGGCGACCGCGCCGCACCCGCCCCGTCGGGCAGCGCCCGCGCACGCCGCGTGCGGGGACTGGACACCAAAACCCGCTCCGCCCGCCCAGCGGCGGCAGCGGCGGAGGTCGCGGACGCGGACGCGGACGCGGTGGACGTGGTGAGCGGCGCGGCGGGGGTAGTGGACGCGGCGGGCGTAGCAGGTCCGGTCGGCCTCGCGGGCGCGGCGGGCGCGGTCGGTGTTGCGGACACCGTCGGTGTCGTAGGCGCCCTCGGCGTCGCAGGCGCCGTCGGTGTGGCGGGGGTGGGCGGGTCGTCAAGCACCGGGGCCGTCCTCGCGGGGGTCGCCGGTGCGGAAGCGGCGTACCAGCAGGTCGCGCACCTCGCGGGTGTGGCGGCGGCTCACCGGCAGCAGTTCGTCGCCCACCTGCACGGCGGCGCGGCCGCCGTCGAAGCGCAGCTCCCGGATGTGCGCCGAGGCGACCAGGGTGCTGCGGTGGATGCGGATGAACCCGGCCGCCTCCCAGCGGCGCGCCAGCGCGGCCAGCGGCATCCGGACCAGGTAGCTGCCGTCGCCGGTGTGCAGCCGCACGTAGTCGCCCTGCGCCTCGACGTGGGTGACCGCGCGGCGCGACACCAGGCGGGTGCGGCCGCCCAGTTCCACCGGGACCATCTCGTCCTCGGCGGGCCGCTCGGCGTCGGCGTCCTCCGGCGGCAGCGCGCGGTGCACCGCCTCGTCCACCCGCCGCACCGCCTCGGCCAGCCGCTCGGGCCGGACCGGTTTGAGCAGGTAGTCCAGCGCGCCCAGCTCGTAGGCGGCGACCGCGCAGTCGTCGTGCGCGGTCACGAACACCACCTCCGGCGGCGCGGCGAACCCGGTCAGCAGCCGGGAGAAGTCCAGGCCGTCCAGGCCCGGCATGCGGATGTCGAGGAAGACCGCGTCCAGCCGCTCGCCCGCCACCAGCATCCGGGACAGGTCGCGCAGCGCGGCGGCGGCGTCGCTCGCGCCGGTCGCCTGCTCGATCCGTAGATCCTCGCGCAGCAGGTACACGAGCTCTTCGAGGGCGGGCAGCTCGTCGTCGACGGCCAGGACGCGCAGCATAAGAGGACCCTGCCGCGATTACTGTGCGTCCGCAATCGGTTTCGCCATGTGAGGTGAAATCAGTCGGGGAAAACGCCGGGCCGATACTTGGGGACGCGCAGGTTGACCTTGGTGCCCGCGCCGGGCGCGGTCTCCACCGTCAGGCCGTACTCGTCGCCGTAGACCTGGCGCATCCGCTCGTCCACGTTGGCCAGGCCGATGCCGGTGCCCGCGCCGTTCGAGCCGCGTCCGGGCGCGCCGGGGCCCGCCGCCAGCACCTCGCCGAGGCGGTCGGGGTCCATGCCGACGCCGTCGTCCTCGACGCTGATGGCCGCCTCCACCCCCGCGTCCCGCGCGGTGATGGTGATGTGGAACGCCCGGTGCGCGCCCTCCATGCCGTGCCGGATGGCGTTCTCCACCAGCGGCTGCAACGACAGGAACGGCACCGCCACCGGCAGCACCTCCGGCGCGATCTCCACGCTGAAGTGCAGCCGGTCGCCGAACCGGGCGCGCTCCAGCAGCAGGTAGCGGTCGATGGAGCGCAGCTCGTCGGCCAGGGTGGTGAAGTCGCGCGGGTTCCGGAAGGAGTAGCGGGCGAAGTCGGCGAAGTCGAGCAGCAGCTCGCGGGCGCGCTCGGGGTCGGTGCGCACGAACGAGGCGATGGTGGTCAGCGAGTTGTAGACGAAGTGCGGCGAGATCTGCGCCCGCAGCGCCCGCATCTCGGCCTCGGCCAAACGGGCACGGGAGGAATCCAGCTCGGCCAGCTCCAGCTGGCCCGAAACCCAGCGGGCGACCTCGCCGACGGCGCGCATCCGGGCCGCCGAGGAGTCGTCGCCGTAGGCGGCCAGCGCGCCCTCGACGCGGCCCGCCACCGTCAGCGGCGCGATCATCGCGACGCGGACGGGGCACAGCGGGTCGGCGCAGGCGAGCAGGTCGGAGGTCACCACGCGGGGACGGCCGGAATCCAGCACGGGCCGGGCGTGACGGGCCGCCTCGCGCGCGTGCGGGTCGTCGCCCTCGCCGTCCCACACCAGCAGCCGCGCGCCGTCCTCAGCGGCGTCTCCACCGTCCACGCTCACCAGTGCGACCGCCTCGACGCCCAGCAACGTGCGCAGGTGGCGGGCGGACTTGCGGGCCGACTCGCGGTTCAGCCCGCCGCGCAGCGACGGGGAGGCGCGGGAGATGGTGTGCAGCATCGCGAACGCCGCCTCGTCGGCGGGCGTGCCGAAACCCCTTCGGTGCGCGCACAGGCGCAACCAGTGCCGCAGCGCCCAGCCGGCCGCCCCCGCCAGCCCAGCAACGGCGGCGGTGCAGCCGACCACCGCCAGAACCGATGGTAGGGACATGGACACTTACCGTAATACCGCCGATGCCGCGCCGCAGCGGATTCGCCACCCGCGCGCGAGAGATCACAGCGGCGGGGACTCGCCGTCCTCCTCCTGGTAGGAGTAGCGCTGCTCACGCCACGGATCGGCGACGTTGTGGTACCCGCGCTCCTCCCAGAACCCGCGCCGGTCCTGGACCAGGTACTCCACGGCGCGCACCCACTTGACGCTCTTCCACGCGTACAGGTGCGGCACCACGATCCGGATCGGGAACCCGTGGTCGGGGCTGAGCCGCTCGCCGTCGCGGTGGGTGGCCAGCAGCGTCCCCTCGTCCAGGAAGTCGCTCATCCGGATGTTGGCGCTGTAGCCGTACTCGGCCCACACCATGACGTGGGTGGTGTCCGGGTGCGGGGGCGCGGCCTCGACGATCGCCGAGCAGGGCACGCCCTCCCACTCGTTGTCGGGGATGGTGAACTTGGTGACGCAGTGGAAGTCGGCGACCGTCTTGGTCCGGGGCAGTTCCTCGAACTCGTCCCACGTCCAGCGGTGCTGCTCGCCCGAGGCGGTAGCGCCGAACACGCGGAAGTCCCAGTCCTTGGGACGGAACTTGGGCACGGGCCCGTAGTGGAGGACCGGCCAGCCGCGGGGGATGTACTGTCCGGGCGGCAGTGGCTTCTCGGGTGGGGACATGACGCGGGCCATCCTGCCATCCGGCGTGAGCTGAGCCATATTCGGGGGGCCGTCCCCGACCGGTGCCGAACATGGGCTAGCCTGTGGGACGTGCGCAACGTGATCTATTTCTTTTGGTACGGCCAGCCCGGGCGGCTGGTCTGCCACGCGTTGCGCTGACAGACCACAGGCGAAGAGCCCCGGGCCACCAGGCCCGGGGCTCTTTGTCGTTCCAGGGGTTCCCGCGCGCGGTCCACCGGGCCGCCGCACACGAGGAAGAGGCAGCAACATGGTCGTCGTCATGGCTCCGGGAGCCACCGATGCGGATATCAACGGCGTCGTCTCACTGGTCGAGACGGCCGGCGGCGACGCCTTCGTCAGCCGCGGCGTGGAGCGCACCATCATCGGGCTGGTCGGGGACGTCCAGCAGTTCGGCTCGCTGAACCTGCGCGGGCTGAGCGGCGTCAGCGACGTCATCCGCATCTCGGTTCCCTACAAGCTCGTCAGCCGCGAGAACCATGGCGAGCGCTCGGTCGTGCGCGTCGGCGGCGTGCCGATCGGTCCCGGCACCATGACCCTGATCGCCGGGCCGTGCGCGGTGGAGACCCCCGAGCAGACGCTCGGCGCGGCGCAGATGGCGCAGGCGGCGGGCGCGACGCTGCTGCGCGGCGGCGCGTTCAAGCCCCGCACCTCGCCCTACGCCTTCCAGGGCCTGGGCGAGGCGGGCCTGAAGATCCTCGCCGACGTGCGCGCGGAGACCGGCATGCCGGTGGTGACCGAGGTCGTGGACGCCGCCGACGTGGAGCTGGTCGCCTCCTACGCCGACATGCTCCAGATCGGCACCCGCAACGCGCAGAACTTCGCGCTGCTCCAGGCCGCCGGGGAGTCCGGCAAGCCCGTCATGCTGAAGCGCGGCATGAACGGCACCATCGAGGAGTGGCTGATGGCCGCCGAGTACATCGCCCAGCGCGGCAACCTCGACATCGTGCTGTGCGAGCGCGGCATCCGCACCTTCGAGCGCGCCACCCGCAACACCCTGGACATCTCGGCGGTGCCGGTGGCGCAGCGGTTGTCGCACCTGCCGGTCATCGTGGACCCCTCGCACTCGGGCGGCAGCCGCGACCTGGTGCTGCCGCTCACCCGCGCGGCGATCGCGGTCGGCGCGGACGGCGTGATCATCGACGTGCACCCGCACCCGGAGACCGCGCTGTGCGACGGGCCGCAGGCGCTGGTGAACGGCGACCTGCGCGAGCTGGCCAAGGTGGTGCGCACGCTGCCGCCGCTGGTCGGCCGCGCCCTCACCGAGGCCCCCGCCGCCTCGCCCGACGCGGTTCTCGCCTGAGTTCCGCCGCCTCTCCTCGCACGTCCCCGGCATGATCACCGCTCCGCCCGACGACCGGAGCGGTGATCATGCCGGGTGGTAGGGTCTGCCGCATGGCGTACTGGACCTCCAACTGCGGACCGCCCCGCTCCTGACCGGGGCGCGGCTCTCCTTCCCTGATCTTCCGACCCGGCCCGGCGCCGATCCCGCGCCCGGCCGCGTCCTCCTGCGCCCCGAATCCGGACCACCCCTTCCGATTCGAGTCCCAGGAGCCTTCCTCCCGTGTCCGTACGCACCTTCTCGGCGCGCCTGTCCGCGCGCCCCTCGTCCCCGCTCCCCCGGTCGCCGCGCCGCAGGACACCGCGCCTCGGCACGCCGCGTCCGGGCGGCGGCGCTGACATCCTGGCGGCGGCCTGCCTGTGGGGCACCACCGGCACCGTCCGCACCTTCGTGCCCGAGGCGTCCAACGTCGGGATCGCCGCGATCCGCATCGTCCTCGGCGGCCTGGTGCTGGTGGCCCTCGCCGCGTGCACCGCGCGCGGCGAGGGCCTGCGGCGGCTGGTGCGCCGCCGCGCCAACCTGCCGCTGCTGGCGCTCGGCGCGGTCGCGATCGTCGTCTACCAGACCGCCTTCTTCAGCGCCGCCGCCCGCACCGGCGTGGCGGTCGGCACCGTCGTCACCATCGGCAGCGCCCCGGCGTTCACCGGCCTGCTGGGGCTGGTGACGCGGCAGGCCGCGCCGGCGGCCCGGTGGCTCGCGGCCACCGCCGGCGCGGTCACCGGCTGCGCGCTGCTGATCGGCGGCGGCCAGGACGCGGGCACCGACCCGCTCGGCGTCGCCCTGGCGCTGCTGTCGGGCTTCGCCTACGCG
Organism: Actinomadura hibisca NBRC 15177; assembly: GCF_001552635.1. Classification (GTDB taxonomy): domain Bacteria; phylum Actinomycetota; class Actinomycetes; order Streptosporangiales; family Streptosporangiaceae; genus Spirillospora; species Spirillospora hibisca. Next base: position 8,720 of record NZ_BCRO01000025.1, read on the forward strand.
GTCTACGCCTCCGTCGCCGCCTGGCTCATCGGGCGCGGCGAGCAGGACCGGGCGGTGGCCGCCGCGCTGTTCGGCCTGGGCGCGCTGCTGTTCGCGCCGGTGCTGGCGGCGCAGCCGCCGGTGTGGGCGCTCGCCGGGACCGGCGCGCTGGTCGCGCTGTACCTCGGCGTGATCACCACCGGGGGCGGCTACCTGCTGTTCGCGCGGGGGTTGCGCACCACCCCGGCGACCACGGCGACGACGCTGACGCTGGCCGAGCCCGCGGTGGCGGCGCTGCTGGGCGTCGCGGTGCTGGGCGAGCGGCTCGGCGGCGTCGCGCTGACCGGGCTGGGGCTGCTGGCGGCGAGCCTGCTGGTGCTGGTCCTGCCCGCGCGCCGGGCGGGCCGGGCCGGCTGATCGGCGCGGGGTTCCGGCGGCCTCACCGGACCGCCGGAACCCCGCCCACATCGGGGTAACAAATTGGTCTGAACCACTCGCCAGCGGGGGCGGCGGCGAGGATGATGCTCGGCATGACTACGGGCGATGGGGACGCCGGCGGGCGTCTGTTCCCCGAAGACCTGGACGGCGTCGATCCGGTGGCCGCGGTGATGCTGGCCGACGCCTGCCGCGCCGTCGCCGCCTATCCCGAGCTGGTCGTGGTGGGCGCCCTGTTCACCGCAGCCGAGCGCGTCCCCGACGGCTGGCAGGTGGTGTGCCCCGGCGACCCGCTCCCCCAGGGCGCGCGGGAGCTGCTGGCCGACCATCTCAGCGACCGCGCCGCGCTCGCCGAGGGCGCGGCGGCGCGCGAGCTGCGTTCGGCCGCGCGGACGTTGCAGGCCGGGCCGTGCGAGGAGGTGCGGGCGGCCGGGAGCCGGTTCCGCGTCGTGCGCGTCGAGCAGCTGGTGCGCACCGGGCCGGACGGCCCCGAGCCGCCCCGCCCCACCGACCTGGACCCGCATCCGGCCGACCGGCGGCCGCTGCCGTGCCGTCCCTACGACCTGCTGCACGACGGGCGCGCCGTGCCCGACGCCGCCACCACCGAGCTGTTGTGCCAGCTGCTGGACGCGGCGGCCAGAGCGGGGGCCGAGCCGTCGGATGCGTTCCTGACGCCGCTGGCGCTCGCGCCCGCGTTCACGGTGGCCGAGCGCACCGGCGGCCGGTGGCGGCCGATCGGGCGGCTGCACGACACCCCGCAGCAGGCCCGCGACGCGCTGGCCACCTACTTCCGGCACGTGGTGCCCGCCGTGGAGCACCCCGACACCGCCGACGTGGACGACTACGCGCGGGCGGCGACGCTGCTGCGCGACCGCACCCGGCGCAACGGCATCACGGTGGCGGGCCGCCGGTTCCGGATCGTGCGCATCGAGCGGATCACGCTGACCGGCCCGGAGGGGCCCGAGCCGCCGCGCCCCACCGACTTCGACGCCGACGCGCACTGAAGCCGACGCGCACTGAAACGGCCCCGGCCGGAGCCGGGGCCGTGCCGTGCGGACCTTACGAGTCGCCGTAGACCGGGCGGTGCTCCTGGACCGAGTCGGCCAGCTGCTCGGCCAGCTCGGCGACGTCGAGCCGCTTCTCGATCTGGCGCAGGTCGTCGATCTTGGCGCGGGTCTCGGCGCGGCGCGGGGCCAGCAGCGTGCAGCAGTCCTCGTCGGGCAGCTCGGAGATCGACAGGGTGCGCACCCGGCGCGCCTGGTCCATGATCTCGACCTTGTCCATGCCGACCAGCGGCCGCAGGATCGGCAGCTCCACCGCGTCGTCCTGGGCGGTCATGTTGGCCAGCGTCTGGCTGGACACCTGGCCGAGCGCGTCGCCGGTGATCAGCGCGGCGCCGCGCAGCCGCCGGGCCAGCACCTCGCCGACGCGGAGCATCAGCCGGCGCTGGGCGATCACCGCGAGCTTGTCGGCGCCGGAGGACTTGATCTGCTGCTGGGCCTTGCCGAACGGCACCACGAACAGCCGCGAGCCGCCCTGGTACTTGTCCAGCTCGCGGACCAGCGCGTACGCCTTGTAGATCGACTCGGGGCCGGTGAACGGCATCCCGGAGAAGTGCAGGTAGTCGACGCGCAGGCCGCGCCGCATCATGCGGTAGGCGGCGACCGGGGAGTCGATGCCGCCCGACATCAGCACCAGCGCGCGGCCGCTCATGCCGACCGGCAGGCCGCCCGCGCCGGGGATGCCGCCGGAGAACACGAACACCTCGTCGCGGTCCACCTCGATGGACACGGTGTGGTCGGGGTTCTTGAGCTTCACCGGCTGCCCGTAGGCGTCGTGCAGCCGCCCGCCGACCAGGCGGTCCAGCTCGGTGGAGGTCAGCGGGAAACGCTTGTCGCGGCGCTTGGAGCGGACCGCGAAGCTGCCGGTGACGCCGTCCATCAGCTCCAGCGCGGCGCGCTCGACGCTGGCCACGTCCTTGCCGACCCGCCAGGCGCGGTGCGCCCAGACGATGCCCATGACGTCGGCGATGCGCGCGGCGAGCCGGTCCACCAGCTCGACGTCGGCGTCCTTGGTGCGCACGATGAACACGCCGTGGCGGCGGATGACGTCCACCTTCGCGATGGGCCGGACGGCCTGGCGCACGTTGTCGGCCAGGCGGCGCTCGAACTGCTCGCGGTTCTTGCCCTTGAGCACGAGCTCGCCCAGCTTGAGCAGCACGCACGGCTCGCCGTCGACGACCGGCGCCTGCTCCCGGACCTGCGCGGTCGCGGTGTCGAGCGTGGGCATGCGTGATCCTCCTGGAGAAACGGGACGGGGGCCGCCTTCTAGTGTGGCCCACAGTCGGCAACACTTCGACCGGCGGCGCTGTTCCCGCCCCGGACGCGGCCGACCCCGGCGGCCTGGGGCCACCGGGGTCGCGCGCGGACGGGGATCGGCCATGATCGGCCGGGCCGGATCAGCCGAAGAAGACCTCGGCCTCCTGGTAGCGCTCCAGCGGGACGGTCTTCAGCTCCTTGGTGGCCTCGTCCAGGCCCACGCGCACGATGTCGGTGCCCTGGAGCGCGACCATCTTGCCGTAGTCGCCGTCCTTGACCGCGTCGATGGCCTGGAGGCCGAACCGGGTGGCCAGCACCCGGTCGAAGGCGCTGGGGGTGCCGCCGCGCTGGATGTGGCCGAGCACGGTGGCGCGGGCCTCCTTGCCGGTGCGCCTCTCGATCTCGTCGGCCAGGCGCTGCCCGATGCCGCCGAGCCGGACGTGCCCGAAGGCGTCGGTCTCGCCGGTCTGCAGCTCCATCTGGCCGTCGACCGGGTGCGCGCCCTCCGACACCACGATGATCGGGGCGTACCGGGTCTTGAACCGGCTCTCGACGTAGGCCACGACCTGCTCGATGTCGAACGGCCGCTCGGGGATGAGGATCACGTTGGCGCCGGCGGCCATGCCCGCGTGCAGCGCGATCCAGCCCGCGTGCCGGCCCATGACCTCGCAGATCAGCGCGCGGTGGTGGCTCTCGGCGGTGGTGTGCAGCCGGTCGATGGCCTCGGTCGCGATGTTGACCGCGGTGTCGAAGCCGAAGGTGTAGTCGGTGGCGTTGAGGTCGTTGTCGATGGTCTTGGGGACGCCGACCACGTTGACGCCGTCGCGGTGCAGCTCGGCGGCCACGCCGAGGGTGTCCTCGCCGCCGATCGCGATCAGCGCGTCCACGCCCAGCCCGGCGAGGTTGTCCTTGATCCGCTCGACGCCGCCCTCGACCTTGACCGGGTTGGTGCGGGAGGAGCCGAGGATGGTGCCGCCGCGCGGCAGGATGCCGCGCACCGCCTCCACGTCCAGGGCCATCGTGTCGCCCTCCAGCGGGCCGCGCCAGCCCGCCCGGAAGCCGACGAACTCGTAGCCGAAGACCTGCACGCCCTTGCGCACGACGGCGCGGATCACGGCGTTCAGTCCGGGACAGTCGCCTCCCCCGGTCAGCACTCCGACGCGCATGCCCTCTCCCTCTCTGGACAACGGGGCCTCCCCCTCGACTCGCACCGCCAGCCTAGTCGCGCGGGCACGGCGGCACACGGCGTTCGCCGACCGACCCGGCGTGCCGCTATTGGTCTAGACCATAGTGGCTGGACGGGTTCCCGGGGCGGGTTTGCCGATCACCGGCGCGCGCTTTGCCGAACACGCGCGTCCGGCCCCGGACCTGCACCGCGTACCCGCCGGGGACACGGCGCACGGCCACCGTGCGGCGGCGCGGCGGCGCGTCGCCGTCATAGGCCCAACGGGTCTCGGCGAGGGCCAGTTCCCAGGCGGCGGGCGGGGGCAGGGCGTCGCGGCGGGCGAGGGCGAAGTCCCAGGCGTCGTGCAACGAACCGCGCGTCGGGCGTTCGGCGGCCCAGGCGGTGAACGCCTCGGTCCAGCCGGGCCCGTAGGCGGTGGCGAGGCGGGGCCAGGCGCGGGCCGCCGCTCCGGCCCGTTTGCGCAGGATGGCGACGGCGGCGGCGTGCACGGCGTCCGCGTCGAAGCCCGGCGGCAGCGGCCCGCCCGCCGTCATGTGCCGGACCAGCGCCTCCTGGGCGGCGGCCAGCCCGGCGTCGATCGGCTCATGCGGCGTGGTCACGTCACGGCCGCCAGTCCGGCCGCGGCGGCGATGGCGTCCAGCTCGGCGCGCAGCTCGGCGGCGGGCGGGTAGTGGCCGTCGCGCTCCAGCAGGAGCCCCGGCGGGCCGCGGCGCGCGCACAGCTCCTTGATCAGGTCGAGGACCTCGGCGGGCACGGGCGCGGTGTGGGTGTCGTGGTAGCGGCCGCCCGACTCCGCGCCGCCCGCCACGTGGCAGTACGCCACCCGCTCCAGCGGTACGCGGTCCAGCAGCGCGGCCGGGTCCGCGCCCCGGTTGCGGGCGTTGGCGTAGACGTTGGCGACGTCCAGCAGGAGCAGCACGCCGGTGCGCTCGACCAGCTCGGTGAGGAAGTCGCCCTCCTCGTACTCGGCGTCCGGCCAGTCGAACAGCGCCGCGATGGGCTCGACCGCCAGCGGGACCGGCAGACCGTCCTGGGTGCGGCGGATGTTGGCGGCCAGCACCTTCAGGGCGGCGCGGGTGCGCGGCACCGGCAGCAGGTGCCCGGCCTCGATCCCGCCCGCCCGCACGAACGCGATGTGCTCGCTGACCAGCGGCGCTCCCAGCGCGGCGGCGCAGGCGGCCAGATGCGCGACGCGCTCGTCGGCGACCGGCTCGGCCCCGCCCAGCGACAGCCGCACCCCGTGCGGGACGACGGGGACGCCCCGGTCGCGCAGTTCGAGCAGGTGCCGGGAGGGGTGGTCCAGGTGCACGGACTCGGCGATCACCTCGGTGAAGCCCAGGCCCGGCAGCTCGGCGACGAAACCGGCGATGTCGGGCCGCCAGCCGAGGCCGACCCCGGACGGGAGGGCCGGGCCGGTCATCCGCCGCACCCTCCGCAACCGCCGCAACCTCCGCCGCAACCCCCGCCGTCACCGCCACCGTCGCCGCCTCCGCAACCGCCACCGCCGCCAGCGGCGGCGGCACCGGCGTCGGAGACCGGCGCGGGAGGCAGCGGACGCGTCAGCGCGTCGTGGGCGAAGGCGGGGTCGAGGCTGGTCAGCGCCGTCATGCCGAACAGCGCGACGCCGAGTCCCGCCCCGGCGGCGCCGTAGGTGGCCCAGGCCGGGGTGTGGTCGGGGCGCAGGTGCCGGTGCCGGTCCTTGGCGTCGGCCAGCGCCCGCCGCCCCTCCTCGGTCGGCCGCCCCTCCTGGGCCACCGGGTCGGCCGCCAGCACGCCGAGCACGACCAGCAGCACGAGCACGGCCGCGACCAGGAACAGCACCGGGTGGCCGTCGCGCACCCCGAAGAAGATCCGCACCGCGCCGAGCAGCGCCAGCGCCGCCAGCGGCAGCAGCGCGATCCGGCGGCGCCGCCGGGCGTCCTCGCCGATCAGCAGGCCGTCGTGCTCCAGCCCCTTGCGCAGCTCCGCCAGCTCCTGCGCGACGTCCGCCCGGTGCTCCAGCAGCTGCGAGTCGATCATCGGCTCCCGCAGGAGGCGGGCGTGCACGACGCCGTCGAGGCCGTTCCCGGAGTCGCGGGGGGCGGAGGTGGCGCGGACGCTGCCCCGGCCCGCCGTCTCGACGGCCCCCTCGGCGCGCAGCCGGGCCAGCGCGGCCAGCACCGCCCGCTCGCCGCCGCCCTCCAGGTAGGCCAGCTCGTAGGGGCCGGGTTCGCGCTCCGGCGGCCGGCCCGCCACCATCGCGCGCCGGACGTGCAGTGCCAGGGCCGTCAGCACGACGGCCAGCGGAACGAAGATCCCGATGAACTGCGGACCCGGGATGCCCCAGGTCTCCCCTGCCGCGGACAGCGCCATCGCGCCTCCCTCTGACCGCCGGACGCCCGGCCTTTCCTATGTAGATGTGCGGAGGGGCCGCCGCGTTCCCGGCGCCCGCCGATCAGTCCTCCTGGTCGAGGCCCTTCTCGATCGCGTACCGGACCAGCTCCACCCGGTTGTGCAGCTGGAGCTTGCCGAGGGTGTTCTGCACGTGGTTCTGGACGGTGCGGTGCGACAACACCAGCCGCTGGGCGATCTGCTTGTAGGTCAGGCCCTTGGCGACCAGCCGCAACACCTCGGTCTCGCGCTCGGTCAGGCGCGGCGCGTCGTCGTCGGCGCGGGCGGGCGCGGCGGCCAGCCGCCGGTACTCGCCCAGCACCAGCCCGGCGAGGCCCGGGGTGAACACCGCGTCGCCGGTGCCCGCGCGCGCCACCGCGTCGAGGAACTCCTCGCGCGCGGCGGACTTGAGCAGGTAGCCGGTCGCGCCCGCCTTCACCGCCTCCAGGACGTCCTGCTGCTCGCCGCTGGCCGACAACACCAGCACCCGCACCGGCGGGTCGGCGGCGACCAGGTGGCGGGTCACCTCGACGCCGCTGATGTCGGGCAGCTGCAGGTCCACCACGGCCACCTGCGGCCGCGCGGCGGCCACCAGGCGCACGGCGGTGCGGCCGTCGCCGGCGGTGGCCACCACCTCGTGCCCGGCCTCGGCCAGGTCACGGGCGACGGCGTCGCGCCACATCGGGTGGTCGTCGACCATCATCACCTTCAGCGGGACCGGGACGTGTTCGCTCACACCGTCACAATAGGGCCGATCCGCCGGTTCACCGCCCGGCCGGGACCGTCATCTCGATCTCGGTGCCCTCGCCGGGGGCGGAGTGCACGGCCACCGTGCCGCCCAGGTCGCGGATGCGGCCCCGGATGGACTGGGCCACGCCGAGCCGCCCGGCGGCGGCCGCCTCGTCCAGCCGCCCGGCGGGCATGCCGGGACCGTCGTCGCGGACGCTGACGGTGACCTCGCCCGCGCCGTCGTCCTCCAGCAGCACCCAGGCGCGGGCGGTCTCGCCGCAGTGCAGCCGGACGTTGTCCAGCGCCGCCGCGACGGCCGCCGCGACCTCGCGGGCGGCGGGACCGGGCAGCCGCACCGGCGTCGCCGGGGTGGACACCGTGACGGTGGTCGAGCTGTGCGCGGTCAGCAGCGTCCGCAGGTCGGTGTCGGCGGGCGGGGGCTCGGCGGCGGCCCGGCCGCGCTGCGCGCGGGCCGTGCGGGGCGCGGGCACGGGCGGGGCGGCGTTCCCTGTGCCGATCATGGCGCGCAGCGCGGCCTCCTGCTCCCCGGCCAGGCGGCCCAGCTCGGCGGCCTCGCCGCCCAGCTCGCCGCCGCGCCGCTGCACCATCGCCAGGACCTGGAGCACCGAGTCGTGGATGCCGCGCGCCAGCCGCTCGCGCTCGCGGGTGGCGGCCTCCATCTCGACCGCGCGGGCCAGCCGCGCCTCGGCGTCCATGGCGAGCTTGACCACGTGCCCGACGACCAGCCCGGCCAGGAACAGCAGCACCACGCCGTTGAGGGTGCTGGCGTTGCCCTTGGTGTCGGCGATGGTGTGCACCAGGACGTTGCCGACGGCCAGGATCGCGGCGGCCGCGATGCCCAGCCGCTTGCCGCCGACCACCGCCCAGGCGAGGACGGCGGCGGCCACCCACGACACCGGCAGGGTCGGGCGGCCCGCCTCCAGCCCGGAGGCCGTCTCCACCCACGCGGTGGCCAGCAGGCAGCCCACCGCCACGGCCATGTCGGCGGCCAGCATGGGCCAGGCCCGGCGCTCGGGGCGCGCGTAGGCGACGGTCGCGTAGGCCGTCCAGGCCGCCATCACGCCCAGCACCGCCCATCCGGCGGCCTGGTCGGCGTACCCGCCGTGGTTCTTGGCGATCAGCGCGGCCGCGTACAGCAGCGCGGCGATCCGGTAGACCGCGACCGCGCGCCACAGCGCGGCCTCCAGCCCGAGGCCCCCGGCGCGGGGGGCCGGGGACGGCGGCGGGGACGCGGTCACTCGTCGTCGTCGACCGGGCGCGGCGTCTTCCCCGACATCTCGGCCTTGACCTCGGCGGCGTAGCGGTCCACGTATTCCTGGCCGGACAACGCCTGGATCGCCATCATGATCTCGTCGGTGACCTCGCGCAGCACCTCCCGGTCGTCCTCCTTGCCGTAGAAGCGGGAGAAGTCCAGGGGCGCGCCGAAGCGCACGCCGGGCCGGATGCCGAGCTTGGGGTAGGGCTTGCCGGGCGGCATCAGCTCGAACGTGTTGATCATCGCCATCGGGACGACCGGCACCCGCGACTTCAGCGCCAGCCGCGCCACGCCCGTCTTGCCCCGGTACAGACGCTCGTCGGGAGCGCGGGTGCCCTCGGGGTAGATGCCGAGCAGCTTGCCCTCGCCGAGGATGCGCAGGCCCGTCTGGAGCGCGGCCTCGGCGGCGCTGCCGCCGGTGCGGTCCACCGGCACCACGCCGACGCCGGTGAAGAACGCCTTGCTGACCAGGCCCTTGAGCCCCTTGCCGGTGAAGTACTCGCCCTTGCCGATGAAGAAGATCGGCCGCATCAGGGGCAGCGGCCCGAAGAAGTGGTCGGCGAACGACAGGTGGTTGCTCACCAGCAGCGCCGGACCCTTCTTCGGCACGTTCCTCATCCCGGAGTTCCGCGGCCGCCACCCCAGGTACATGATGGGCGACAGAACGATCCTCAGCAGGATCCAGAACCAGAGCATCCCGACACCTTCCTCCGGCCGCGCGGTCACGCGGCGCGCACGTTCATGATCTCCGGGCAATGGGAGATGCTGGGACATCCTCCCATCCGGGGAAGACCTGTAGCCACCAGGGCATAGGGCCTTTGGTCTGCGGGCTCTTGTTCCAGGAGCCGAATCGATCACCTCGGTTTCCGTGTCCCGCTTCACAGAGTGGTCCCGAGGTCGCATCCTGTAGGCGGAAGACGCCAGCTCGCAGACGTGCCGGTCACTCCCCGGACACGTCCGGTCGACATTCGGTCATCACAGGGAGCCCCCCGTGCCCCAAGTCCCGAAACGCCTGGAGCCCTCACGCGGACCACGCGAACTGTTCGGCAGTGAAGCCCGGCACCACCGGGAGCGCGCGGGCCTCAGCCTGCGTGCGCTCGCCGAGAAGATCCCGTACGCGGCGTCCACGATCTCCGAGATCGAGCGGGGCGACGCCGGGTGCGACCGGGTCTTCGCCGAGGTCGCCGATGAGGCCCTGGACACCGGCGGGGCCCTTGCCCGCTTGCATGACGGTCTGTTCGACGGGCGCTCGGCGGCCTTCCCCAAGCACTTCGCGCAGTGGCCCGACTTCGAGGACGAAGCTGAGTTGCTGTGCAGCTACCAGCCCATGATCATGGCGGGACTGCTCCAGACGCCGGACTATGCGGCGGCGCTGCTGAACGACCCGGAGGCCGTTCAGGGCCGCGTGGAGCGACAGAGGGTCCTGGTCCGCCCGAACGCCCCCCGCCTCATCGCGATCATGCCGGAGGTAGTCCTGTGGAACCAGATCGGCGACGCCAAGACCATGCACGGCCAGTTGCTGTACCTGGCTGACGGGGTACCGCCGAACGTGTCCGTACAGATCATTCCGAACGGCGAACCGCACCGGGCACACCTCGGAGCGTTCGTGCTCGCTCGTCTGCCTCGCGGGGTTCGGGTGGCCTACGCTGACGGCGAGCCGCGTGGCAAGATCATGGATGGCCGCGCGGACCTGGACGCTCTGCATGAGCGGTTCAGCGACATCGCGACGCACACGCTACCGGCGACCATGTCGGCGACGCTGATCAGGAGAACGGCGGACGAGAGGTGGAAGATTTGATCAAGTGGCGGAAGTCCACTCACTCGGCCAGCGACGGATCGGACTGCGTCGAACTGGGCGACCTCGGTACGGCCGTAGGCGTGCGGGACAGCAAGGCTCCTGAGGCCGGGCACCTCACCATGGAGCGGGCCACCCTCAGAACCCTTGTCGATGCGGTGAAGGCGTCGTAGCTCCCTAACGAGAAGCGCCCCGGCACCCCCTCACAGGGTGACCGGGGCGTTCTCCGCCTCAGGGCCCCCGCCCCTGTGCCCGCCTCGCGCTCCTCTCGCGCTCCCCCGCGCCCGCCCCGAGTGGCAAGCCCGCCCCGCCGGGCCGGGAATGAACGTAGGCTCTGGACGGTAATTCTCAATCGGGGGCGTCCGGGGGCTTGTCCCGGGCGGCCCAGCGAATACCGTGGGACACACGTTTCAGGGTGTCCGGGAGTGCGTCGCGCGACGCTCACACCGGGCGCACGACTATGGGGGAGCGGAGGCCGTCATGCCGGTGCTGTCGGTCACGCCGGAGTCACCGAAGGAGCCGGCCCCGTGAATCGCCGCGGCAATGGACTGTCCGCCGACGCCTACGCCCCGCTGGCCGACCTGGAGCCGCGTCTGGCCGACGCGGTGCTGGCGGCGCTGCGCGAGGCCGGGGTCGCCGCCTACGCGGCGGGCGCCGAGCCGCCCGAGGACGACCTGTCCGGCCTCCTGGCCGGCGTGGCGGACCCGGCGGACGACGACCTGGAGCGGGTCTACGTCGACGCCGCGATGCGGCCGACGGCCGAGGGCGTGCTGCGCGCCCAGCTCACCCGGCTGAGCGACGCCGACCTGCCGCCCGCCGACCCGCGCGACCAGGGCCCCGACGACACCCCCACCGGGCCGCGCGCCACCGGCCCGCACGGCGCGGACCCGGGCGCCGACCCCAACGGCACCGACCCCGGCGGCGGACCGCAGCCCAAGGCGGGCCCCGACACCGCCGACCCGCCCGGCGGCGGCCCCGCCGAGCTCGACGAGGACGCCATCTGGGCCGAGATCGTCGCCGGCTACGACACCACCCACGAGGGCGACCGGGTCCCCTGGCCCGACCAGGAGAACATCCACGAGCCCGAGGACCCGCCGCGCGAGGGCGACGACCGCACCGGGCGCTTCCGCTCCGCCCGCGTGGTCAAGGCGGCCGACGACGACACCGACGACTACCCGCCGCCCGCCGACGACGAGGGCCACTACGTCCCCCCGCCCCCGCCGCCGCTCCCGGCCGCCGACCCGCTGACCAAGGGCGCGTGGCTGGCGCTGGTGGGCGGGCCGCTGTACCTGCTGGTCACGGTGATCCTGGACTGGGACGTGCCGGGCTACGCGGCGTTCCTGGCGGTCGCGGCGTTCATCGGCGGCTTCGTGACGCTGGTGTTGCGGATGGGCGACGAGCCGCGCGGCCCCGACGACGGCGCGGTGGTCTGACCCCGGCAGCGGCGCGGTTCGTCAGGGCAGTCGCAGGTCGGCCAGGAGGGGGCGGTGGTCGGTGGCGTTCGGGTAGTCCGCCACCGGCGCGGGCGGCCCCGGCACGCCGCAGCCGAGCACCTCGATGCGCGGATCGGCGAACACGCCGTCGATGCGGCGCTTGGGGTCGGCGGCGGAGAACGTCAGCGCCTCGCCCCGGGGCGCGACGGCGTGGCCGTCCTGGAAGCGGCCGGTCAGCAGCGACCACGAGTCGCCGCCGGGCTCCTCGTTGATGTCGCCGGTCAGCACCATCGGCGCGGCGTGCCGGTGCCCGGCGCGTTCCAGCAGCGCCAGCACCTGGCGGGTGTGGACGCGGCGCGGGGCGTCCATCAGGTCGAGATGGGTGCTGGCGGCCAGCAGCCGGGCCCCGCCGATCTCCAGCACGGCGATCGCCAGGGCCCGGCGGTGCAGGTCCGGCACCGGCGACAGCAGGTGGAACTCGCGGGCGACCCGGCGGGCGCGCGGCCCGGCCAGCACCGCCAGCCCGCAGGCGCGCCGCCCGGCCGCCACCGTCATCCCGCACTCGCGGGCGAGGCGGCGGCGCTTGGCGCGCCACCCCCAGAACCTCGGGACCTCCTGGAGGCACACCACGTCCGGCTCCAGCGCCCGGACGACCCGCACCACGGCGGCCGGGTCGTCGCGCAACGACCGGATGTTGTAGCTGAGGACGCGGACGTCGGTCATGGCGCGTCGATCACAGCCGGGCCAGGTCGGCGGCGCCGACGATCCCGGCGGCCGACCCCAGCTCGGCGATGCGGATCTCCGGCACCGGCCGGTGGCCGCGTCCGGTCAGCGCGTCGCCGAACGCCTTCTTGATCGGATCCAGCAGCAGGTCGCCGGCGTCGGACAGGCCGCCGCCGATGATGAACAGGCCCGGGTCGAGGATCGCGCTGAGGTCGGCCAGGCCCTGCCCGGCCCACTGCGCCACGGTGCGGAAGCACTCCAGCGCGGCCTGGTCGCCCTCGCGGGCGGCCTGGGTGATCTCCGGGCCGCTGATGCCCTCGGGCTTGCCGTCGCCGAGTTCCAGCAGCCGCCCGGCCATCGCCGGGGCGACCCGGGCGAGGTCGCGGGCCTCGTGCACCAGCGCGTTGCCGCTGGCGTACTGCTCCCAGCAGCCCCGGTTGCCGCAACCGCACCGGCGGCCGTCGGGCACCACCCGGAAGTGGCCCATCTCCGCGCCGATGCCGAACCGGCCCCGGTACAGCTCGCCGTTGATGATGATGCCGCCGCCGATGCCGGTGCCGAGCGCGATCAGCACCACGAAGTCGTGGCCGCGCCCGGCGCCGAAGCGCGCCTCGCCCCAGGCGGTGGCGTTGGCGTCGTTCTCCACCACCACCGGCAGGCCGACCATCTCCTCGACCTTCTTCTTGAGCGGCTCCTCGCGCCAGGCGAGGTTGGGCGCGAACAGCACGGTGGAGCGCGTCTCGTCGACGAACCCGGCCGCGCCGAGGCCGACCGCCGTGACGTCCTCGAACTTGCCCCTGAGCAGGTCGACCACCTCGGCGATGACCTCGGCGGTCTCCTGGGGGTTGGTGGAGGGCGTGGGCCGCCGCACCCGTTCCAGGATCGCCCCCCGGTCGTCCACGACGCCCGCGGCGACCTTGGTACCGCCCACATCCACGCCGATGGTCAGGGCCATGTACGCTTCCTCCTCCTCGCGCGCCCCGGCTGGGAGCCCGCTGTCGCTGCCCGATACCGCTGTCCGGGCGTCGCTACCCGATGTCGATGGGGTCGCCGCCGGCGGCGGGCCCCGGGCGGCCGTCCTCCGGCCGCGCGCCCCGGTCCGCCGGAGCGCGGGTGCGCTCGTAGGCGGCCACCACGTCCAGCGCCGCCGCCATCAGCGACCGCCCGGCCTCCCGGACGTGCCGGCCCACGTCGGGGCCGGACTCGCGGGCCAGCGCGACGGCGCGGCAGATCGGGCAGTTGCGGCACTCGGGCGCGCCGGTGGCGATGTGCGGGTCCCCGGCCATCTCCTCGGTCACCGCCCGGCTCCACACGTCGTCGGCGTCGCCCGCGCCGCCGCCCGTGCCGCCCGGCAGGCCGCCCGCCATGCGGCGGCGCAGCGCGTCGAAGAGCTTGGCGGCCTCGTCCAGTACGTCGCCCGGTTGCTCGGTCATGAGAACATTTTCCATCCGTTGTCGGCGTGAAACGGTAGCGCCCCGCTCCGGGGCGGAACGATTACCCGGCCTCGACCCGTCGTTTCAGGCCCTTCAGCGCCGAGTCGGTGATGCGCTTCTCGGCCTTGCGCTTGAGCATCCCGATCACCGGCATGCGGATGTCGACCGCCAGCTCGTAGGTCACCACCGTGCCGCCGGTCCCCTCCGCCAGCAGGTAGGAACCGTGCAGCGAGGTGACGACGTTCCCCTTGTCGATCAGCTCCCAGCGCACCCACTCGTCGTCGTCGCCCCAGGTGTAGGCGAGCCCGACGGTGTCGCTGAACGGGCTGGCGTCGATGGTCATGCGGGCCTCGGCGGCGCGGCCGTCGGCGCCGGTGTCCAGCACCTCGAACTCGCGGATGCCGCTGGCCCAGCTCGGGTAGGCGGGCAGGTCGGCGATCACCGCCATGATCTCCTTCCTGCCCGCGTCGATCGTGATGGAAGAGCTCGTCCGGTCGGCCATCGTCGCCATCCCTCCGGCTGCTGGTGGGCCCGCGCCCGGGGGCGCGGCTCGAAGTCCTCGTCGAAAAGTATCTTTCTCACACGGTGAGCACGTAAGGCACCCCGCGGCCCCGGAAGTGCCCGACGTTGACGCATTCGGTGCGGCCGATGCGCATCCGCCCGGCCAGCGGCTGGTGCACGTGGCCGAACAGGGCGTAGCGCGGCTGGGTGCGGCGGATCAGGTCCAGCACGGCCTCGCTGCCCCGCTCGAAGCGGTGCGCGACGGTGTCGTACAGCAGGTCGGGCACCGCGGGCGGGATGTGGGTGCAGAGCACGTCCACCTCCCCCACCGCCTCGACCTTGGCGGCGAACTCGTCGTCGTCCAGCTCGTAGGGGGTGCGGTACTCGGTGCGCAGGCCGCCGCCGACGAACCCGAAGCGCAGCCCGCCCAGCTCCACGGTCTCGCCGTCCAGCACGTGGTGCCCGTCGCGCAGGTAGTCGCGCCACATGTGCGGCAGGTCCACGTTGCCGTAGGTGAGGTAGGCCGGGGTGGGCATGGCGTCGAACAGCTCGGCGTACTGGCGGCGCACGGCCCGCTCGATGTGCGGCCAGGCGTCGCCCTCCAGCGACGCCCACATGCGCCGGGAGAAGTCGCGCGCCTCGCCGAAGCGCTTCTGCGTGCGCAGCTCGATGAAGCGGTCGGCGTTGTCCTGCCCGAACAGCTCGGCGAAGATGCCCTGGCCGTGGTCGGAGTAGTCGATGAACAGGATCAGGTCGCCCAGGCAGATCGTCGCGTCCGCGCCGTCTCCGGCATGCCTGAGCGCCTCCGCGCGGCCATGGACGTCACTCACCACGTGGATGCGCATGAACCGACTCTAATGGCGCGTCCCCGCCGGCGGCACCGGCACTCCCGGCCGGATCACCTCGCCGCGGCCGACACCAGGGCGCGCCATTCGGCCACCAGGGCCGGGTCGACCGGCGCGTCCCAGGAGCCGTCCGGGCGCACGGCGGTGCCGACGTGGAAGGCGGCGACCCCGGCGGCGGCCAGCACCGCGACGTGCTTGCGGCGCAACCCTCCCCCGGCCATGATCAGCCGCGCCGACGCGGGGCTCTCGGCGGCCCGCCGGACCAGGACGTCCACCCCGGCGTCCACGCCGCGCGGCGAACCGGCGGTGAGGACGGTGTCGAGACCCGTGCCGAGACCCGCGCCGGGGCCTGCATCGGGGCCCACGCCGGACTCGGCGATGGGCTCGGCGTCGGTGTCGGCGGTGTCGGCGGTGTCGGCGGTGTGGGCGGCCTCGGCGGTGTCGGCCAGGTCGCGGACGGCCCGCCACGCGGCGGCCATGTCCGCCGCGTGGTCCACGGCGCGGTGGAAGGTCCACGGCAGCGGGGCCGCCACGGCGGCGAGCTTGCCGGTGGCGGCGGGATCGACGTTCCCGAGCGGGTCGAGGAAGCCCAGCACGAACCCGTCGGCGCCCGCCGCGCGCAGGTCCTCGGCGGCGCGGCGCAGCCGGTCCAGCTCCGGCACGGTGGTGCGGAACCCGGCGTTGGCCCGCAACATCACCCGCATGGGGAGGGATGTGACCTCCCTCATCCTCGCCACCACCTCGGGGTCGGGGGTGAGCCCGTCGGCGGCCATGTCGGCGACGACCTCCAGGCGGTCGGCGCCGCCCCGTTCGGCCGCGCGGGCGTCGGCGGCGGTGAGAGCGATCACCTCAAGCAGCGACAAAGCCGTTTCCCCCTGAGTCACCTGGGCTTTTCCGGGTCAAGGCTAGGCGACCACGCGGGGCCGCCCGGCGGGCGGACGGTGTCTTTTGCCCCTTGTTGACCACCTGGCGGCCGGGCCCCGACCACCGGACCGGGCGACCGGGCCGGCGCCCGGCCGGCACCCGGCTGGCACCGCGCCGACCAGCGAGACTTTTACTACCCGCGAGTATCCTTTGAACTCGGTAAAGCTGTACCGTCGTCCCCGCCGTTTGCAGTGATCGACCTAGGAGTGGCCGTGCGCGAGTTCAGCGTCCCCGCCATGGTGGAGGTGCCCGGCTCCACCAATCTGACCGACGCGCCCTTCACCCGAGCCGCCGAGGAGCCGGGCCGGGTCGTGCTCCGCCGCAAGAGCGGCACGGCCGAGCGGCCGGCCTGGAGCGCGGTGACCGCGGGCGAGTTCGCGGCCGAGGTGTCGCGGGTCGCCAAGGGCCTGATGGCCGCCGGGATCGAGGCGGGCGACCGGGTCGCGCTGATGTCGCGCACCCGCTACGAGTGGACCGTTCTCGACTACGCCATCTGGACGGCCGGCGCCGTGGCGGTCCCGATCTACGAGACCTCCTCCGCCGAGCAGGTGCAGTGGATCGTCGGCGACTCCGGCGCCAAGGGCGTGTTCGCCGAGACGTCCGCGCACCTCGACACCATCGAGCAGGTCCGGGCCGAGGTCCCGGGCCTGGCGCACGTCTGGGGCATCGACGCGGGCGACGTGGCGGCCCTGGCCGGGCGCGGCGCGGAGGTCTCCGACGCCGACCTCGACGCGCGCCGCCGCGTCCGCGCCTCCGACGACGTCGCCACGCTCGTCTACACCTCCGGCACCACCGGCCGCCCCAAGGGTTGCGAGATCACCCACGGGAACCTGGTCGCCACCTCCCGCAACGCCATCCAGGGCGCGATCGCCGAGGTCGCGGTGGACGGTTCGGCCACGCTGCTGTTCCTGCCGCTGGCGCACGTGTTCGCCCGGCTGATCGAGGTGGCCTGCATCGAGGCCGGGATCGTGCTCGGCCACAGCGACATCCCGAGCCTGCTGCCGGACCTCGCCAGCTACCAGCCGACGTTCCTGCTGGCGGTGCCGCGCGTCTTCGAGAAGGTCTACAACGGCGCCGAGCAGAAGGCCATCGCGGGCGGCAAGGGCAAGATCTTCGCCAAGGCCGCCGAGACCGCCATCGCCTACAGCAGGGCGCTGGACGCGGGCGGCCCGGCCCTCAAGCTGAAGCTCCAGCACAAGGTGTTCGACGTGCTGGTCTACGGCAAGCTGCGGCAGGCCGTCGGCGGCCGGGTGCAGTACGCGGTGTCCGGCGGCGCGGCGCTCGGCGAGCGCCTCGGCCACTTCTTCCGCGGCGTCGGCATCATCATCCTGGAGGGCTACGGCCTGACCGAGACCACGGCCCCGGCCGCGGTGAACCGGCCGTCCGCCCTCCGGATCGGCACCGTCGGCCAGCCGATCCCCGGCGTGACCGTGCGGATCGCCGAGGACGGCGAGGTGCTGATCAAGGGCGTCAACATCCTCAAGGGCTACTGGAACAACGAGGCGGCCACCGCCGAGGCGCTGGCGGACGGCTGGTTCCGCACCGGCGACCTGGGCGCGCTGGACGCCGACGGCTACCTCAAGATCACCGGCCGCAAGAAGGAGATCCTGGTCACCGCGGGCGGCAAGAACGTGGCCCCGGCCCCGCTGGAGGACCGGCTGCGCGCGTGTCCGCTGATCAGCCAGGCGCTGGTGGTCGGCGACGGCCGCAAGTTCATCAGCGCGCTGATCACGCTGGACGAGGAGGCCCTCGCCCCCTGGAAGGAGCAGCACGGCAAGCCCGCCGCGATGACGGTGGACGAGCTGCGCCGCGACGCCGACGTGATCGCCGAGATCGACGCCGCGGTGGCCGACGCGAACAAGTCGGTCTCGCACGCCGAGGCGATCAAGAAGTACGAGATCCTCGGCGTGGACTTCAGCGAGGAGGCCGGGCACATGACCCCCAGCCTCAAGGTCCGCCGGCATGTCGTGATCAAGGACTTCGCGGACGAGATCGACGCGCTGTACTCGTAACCCGCCCGTCGGCCCGCCCGCTCTTCCGGACGGCCCGCCCCGCGCGTTCCCAGCGCGCGGCGCGGGCCGTCCGCACGTCACCGGATCCTTACTCCCACCTGGGGATATTCTCGGCGGGAAGGGCCCCGTTCCCCGCCGGGCCCCGACAGTTTGGGAGCAGCGTGCGCGAGATCAGTGTCCCCGTCGAGATCGCGGTGCCCGGCACCGCCGACCTGACCGACGCCCTGTTCGGCCGGGCCGCCGCCGAGCCCGGCCGGATCGTGCTGCGGCGGCGTTCCGGCACCGCCGCGCGCCCGGCCTGGCGGGCGGTGACGGCGGGCGAGTTCGCCGCCGAGGTGACCGCCCTGGCCAAGGGCCTCATCGCCGCCGGGGTCGAGCCCGGCGACCGCGTCGCGCTGATGTCGCGCACCCGCTACGAGTGGACGCTGCTCGACTACGCGCTCTGGACGGCGGGCGCGATCGTCGTCCCCGTCTACGAGACCTCCTCCCCCGCGCAGATCGCCTGGATCGCCGGTGACTCCGGGGCGCGCTTCGCGTTCGCCGAGACCGCCGCGCAGCAGGCCGCCTTCGCCGAGGCGGGCGTGGACCTGCCCGCCCTGTCCCAGGTCTGGGGCATCGACGCGGGCGACCTGGACGCGCTGGCCGCCGCCGGGGCGGAGGTCCCCGACGAGGCGGTCGCCGAACGCCGCCGGGGCCTGTCGGCCGACTCGGTCGCCACCATCGTCTACACCTCCGGCACCACCGGCCGCCCCAAGGGTTGCGAGCTGACCCACCGCAACTTCATCGGGACCGCCCGCAACGTGGTGCTCGCCGGGGTCCCCGAGATCACCGGGGCCGGGTCGTCCACGCTGCTGTTCCTGCCGCTGGCGCACGTGTTCGCGCGGCTGATCCAGGTGGCGTGCGTGGAGTGCGGCCTCGTGCTGGGGCACAGCGACGTGCCGAGCCTGCAGGCCGACCTGGCGACCTACCAGCCGACGTTCCTGCTGGCGGTGCCGCGCGTCTTCGAGAAGGTCTACAACGGCGCCGAGCAGCGGGCCGTCGCCGACGGCAAGGGCAAGATCTTCAAGCTGGCCGCCGACACCGCCGTGGCCTACAGCCGGTCCCTGGAGACCGGCGGCCCCGGGCTCGCCCTCAGGCTGCGGCACCGGCTGTTCGACGCGCTGGTCTACGGGAAGTTGCGGCAGGCGATGGGCGGCCGGCTGCGGTACGCGATGTCGGGCGGCGCGGCGCTGAACGAGCGGCTGGGCCACTTCTTCCGCGGCGTCGGCATCTCGATCATCGAGGGCTACGGCCTGACCGAGACCACCGCGCCGGTGCTCGGCAACCGGTTCCCCGCCAACCGCATGGGCACCGTCGGGCGGCCGTTCCCGGGCACCGACCTGCGCGTGGCCGACGACGGCGAGATCATGGTGCGCGGCATCAGCGTCTTCCCCGGCTACTGGAACGACGAGACCGCCACCAAGCAGGCCCTGGACGGCGGCTGGTTCCGCACCGGCGACCTGGGCGCGCTGGACGCCGACGGCCACCTGAAGATCACCGGCCGGAAGAAGGAGATCCTGGTGACGGCCGGGGGCAAGAACGTGGCGCCCGGCCCGCTGGAGGACCTGCTGCGCGCCCATCCGCTGATCGGCCAGGCCGTGGTGGTGGGCGACGGCCGCACGTTCGTCGCCGCGCTGGTCACCCTGGACCCCGAGGCGGCCGGTCCCTGGGCGCGGCGGCTCGGGCTGCCGGACGGGACGACGGTCGAGGAGCTGCGCCGCGAGCCCGCCGTCCGCGCCGAGATCGACGCCGCGGTGGCCGAGGCCAACACGTCGGTCTCGCACGCCGAGGCGATCAAGAAGTACGACATCCTCGCCGCCGACCTCACCGAGGAGTCGGGGCACCTGACGCCCAGCCTCAAGATCAAGCGGCATGTGGTCGCCCGCGACTTCGCCGCCGAGATCGACGCGCTGTACGGGTGAGTCCGCGGCGGCCCGGCGAGCCCCTGGCGGGCCGCCGCCGGGCCGCCGCGACCGTCACAGCGCGGCGACGGCCTCCGCGATCGGCGTGTCCCCGTTGACCAGCTCCAGGACGCGGCGCTCCACGCCCGGCGCGCCCAGCAGCGCGGCGATCACCGCGGCCGTGTCGTCGCGGGTGATGTCGCCGCGGCCGACGCGCGGCTCGCCCAGGGTGACCCGGCCGGTGCCCGGGTCGTCGGTGAGCCGGCCCGGCCGCAGGATCAGCCACTCCAGGTCGCGGGCGCGCAGGTCCTGTTCGGCCGCGCCCTTGGCCTCGACGTAGGCCCGCCAGCTCTCGTCCGAGCCCGGCGCCGGGGGCTGGTCCGCCCCCATCGCCGAGATCTGCACGAACCGGCGCACCCCCGCGCGCTCGGCGGCGTCGGCCAGCAGCACCGACCCCGCCCGGTCCACGGTGTCCTTGCGCGCCGCGCCGCTGTTCGGCCCGGCCCCGGCGGCGAACACCACCGCCTGCGCCCCGGTCAGCTCGTCGGCGAGCCGCTCGGCCGTCGTGTCCTCCAGGTCGAGCACGACCGGCCCGGCCCCCGCCTCCCGGATGTCGTCGGCCTGCTCCGGCTTGCGGATCAGGCTCAGCACGGTGTCCCCCCGGGCGGTGAGGAGCCGGGCCAGCCGCAGCGCGATCTGACCGTGCCCTCCCGCGATCACTACGTTCATGCCACCGATCGTACGGAACGGCCCGGGGCCGTTCAGCAGTTGCGTCCGGTGTTGATGCAGCCGACCGCCCGCCGCATGAGGTTGTCGGGCATGACGTTCTCGAAGTCGGCGTGGTCGGTGACCGGGGCGTGGCCCTGCTCGGGGAAGGAGTCCACGGCGAACGCCAGCGCGCGGTTCGGCAGGTTGTAGGTCAGCGTCATCTGGAGCCTGGGCACCGCGCGGGTGCCGCCGGGGCAACTCCCCGACCCGCTGGGGAACACGATGTGCGTGCGGTGGTTGGCGCTGTCGGTGTTGCGGCCGTCCCAGCAGCTCGGGAACTCCAGCACCCGCTGCACCCGGCTGCCGCCGGGACAGATCGGGTACTTGTCGGTCAGGGCGCGGTCGCCGAAGCCCGAGCAGGTCCACTGCGCGCGGGCGTTGGCGGTGCCGTTGGTGCCCGCCTTGGCGTCGCCGGTGATGACGCGCAGGAAGCGCGGCATGGCGGTCACCTTGCCGCGCGGATTGCCGAGGAACGCCATGCTGGCGCTCGCGGGCGTGACGATCCGGCCGACGTTGCCGTCCTGCGCGCTCTGCTGCGCCGCGTCGGAGTCGTCCTGCTGGTTCCGGATGCGCATGACCGGCCAGAAGTAGGTGGACCGGTCGCCCTGCGCGCAGGTGGTCCCGGCGGCGGCCAGGCTCTCGTCGGTGGAGAAGCCGTCGGTGGACAGGTTGCCCACGTAGTCGTGGATGTGGTGCGCGCCGTTCTGGACGCCGGGCGCGACGATGAAGTTGTCGGGGTTGTGGTGGCCGTTGCGGTTGGTGCCGCAGCGGGAGGTGAACGAGCCGCGCGAGCCGTTGCGGCTCTGCCGGACGCGGGGCTTGCGGGGGGCCTGGCGGATGTTGACGAAGTCGTCGCGGTTGGGGCCTTCCTTGACCTGCTGCTGGTTCTGCTGCTGGTCGTTGTTCTGCTGGTCGTTGTTCTGCTGGTCGTTGCCGTTCTGGCCGTCCTGCTGGTCGCCGTTGTTCTGGCCGTTCTGGCCGTCTTGGCCGTCCCCGCCCTGCCCGTTCTGGTCACCCTGCCCGTTCCGGCGGTCCTGCTCGTTCTGGCCGTTCTGGTCGTCGGGGCCGTTGCGGTCGCGCGGGTCGCCCGGCGCCGTCGCGCGGGCCGCCCCGCTCACCGCGGCGGACGCCGTGACCGGCGGCGCGGTCGCCGCGGCGACCAGCAGCAGCGCCGGGACGACGGCCGCCATGCCCTTCTTGCTTGCCATGGGATCTCCCTTTGTGCGGGGTGCGGAAAGGGTCAGGAAAGGGCGGCCTTGGTGGCGAGCCCGGTGCTTTCCAGAAGTGTCATGTGCGTGTTGACGTATTTCAGCGCGCGCTCGGCGAAGGCCCTGATCTCGGTGTTCTGGGTACTGGCGCGCACGGTGGCGATGACGCTGAAGACCTTGCCGTGGGCGGCGCGCAGCCGTAGCACGAACGTCTGGTCGTAGTCGGCGCCGAACTTGCCCGACATCTCGGCGAGCCAGCCCCGCTGG
Source organism: Actinomadura hibisca NBRC 15177 (assembly GCF_001552635.1). GTDB lineage: Bacteria > Actinomycetota > Actinomycetes > Streptosporangiales > Streptosporangiaceae > Spirillospora > Spirillospora hibisca. The sequence goes on from NZ_BCRO01000025.1 coordinate 30,862, forward strand.
TCGGCGTTGGGCTCGCTGGGCAGGATCACCCCGAGCCGCCCGGCGACGCGCCGCACGTCCTCGTCCAGCATCATGTGCTGCTCCATGATCGTGTCGGCCACCTCCCGGACCCGGGGGCTGGCGGCGCGCTGCTGGGCCTGCTGGCCTGCGGGCATCTCCCACAGCCCGGCCTGGCGGACCTTGGCCAGCAACGTCCGGTCGGCGGCCGACAGCGGCCCCCACCGGGTGTCGCCGGCACCGTCCCGGGTGTCGCCGTCGGCGGGGACGCCGGGCGGCCCGAGCACCACCAGCGCGGCCGCCGCGACCGCCGCGGCGGCCAGCACCATGACCATGAACCGGCTGCCGAGCAGGCGGCGCAGCCGGCGCGGCCCGGCGATGCCGTGGGACTTCCTCACAGGGGACCCGCCTCCCTTCGGCTTCCATCGGACGACCCGGCACGGGTCGCAGTGGAATACGCGTCCGTGCCGGGCCGGGTTCACCGCGGCGAACAATTTCCGCTCATTACTTTTGAGCGCCGATGAAAGGGCAGCAGAAAAGGCCGGGCGGGCGTTTTACCGTCCGTCGTCCCGTCCCCGCTCTCAGGACCCGCGTGCGGGGCTGCGCGGTATTCCGGTGGTGACGCGCAGCGCCAGCGCCGGGCACATCGACACCGCGCGGGCCACGTCGCGCTCCATCCAGACGGGGATGTCGGTGCCGAGCACCACGGGGAAGCCGTACCGGTCGAGCTGGATCAGCTCGGGCACCAGGTAGGCGCACAGGCCGTGGCCGTCGCAGCGGCTCCAGTCGATGGCGATCCGGCCCTCCGAGCCGTCGGGCACCGGCAGCGGCAGCACGCCGAAGGTCGGCAGCCCGCAGGCGCCGCCCATGCGGTGCGCGTCGATGTCGGCGGCGAAGGCGTCCATCGCCGACACCACGAACCTGGCGGTGCCGTCGGGGTGGGAGCAGGCGCCCCGGCCGCGGCCGATCCCGGCGGCGCGCTTGACGTCGGCGACGGTGCCCGACCCGTCCGACAGCGCGTTGAGGGCGCGCACGATGTCGGGCAGGCCGAGCCGGCACGGCCCGCACTGCCCGGCCGACTGCGCGGCCAGGTAGGAGGCGATGCGGGTGACCTCGCCGAGCGGGCAGGTGCCCTCGGCGAGCGGCAGGATGATGCCCGCGCCGACGGTCGCGCCGACGGCCTGCATGCCCTTGCGCGACAACACGGCGCGGTTCGCGCCCTGCGGGCTCAGCCACATGCCGTGGTAGCCGCCCGCCAGCACGCCCGGTCCCGGCCGGACGTCGCAGTGCTCCAGCACGGTGCGCAGCGGCGTGCCGTAGGGGACCTCCACGACCCGGGTCTTGCCGATGGTGAGCAGGGTGGTGCCGGGTTCGTCCTCGGTGCCCGCGGAGGCGTACAGGTCCGGGCCCAGCGAGGTCAGCACCGCGAGCTGCGCGAAGGTCTCGGTGTTGGACAGCAGCGTGGGGCAGCCGTCCACGCCGGACTCGGCGGCGCGCACCTTGACGCCCGGCGGGATCGGCGTCTCGCCGTTGATCGCGCGGATCACCGCGCCGCTCTCGCCGGAGATGAACCGCTCGACGAGCCGTACCACCCGCGCGGGCATCCGCCGCTCGGTGATGGCGGCGCGCACCGAGCGGGCCGCCTGGTCGTCCTCGACGGCCACCACGATGCGCTGGGTGCCGAGCGCGGTGGCGGCGATCTGCGCGCCGTCCAGCACCAGGTGCGGGGCGCGGCACAGCAGCACCTTGTCCTTGCCGCTGCCCGGCTCGCCCTCGGCCCCGTTGACGACCACGACCGCGTCGGCGCCGGGGCGGCGGGACCCGCCCCGCTCCCCCGGCAGCAAATTCTCCTGGTCGGCCGAGGGGTGCACGACGCGCGCGGCGACGGCCGTCAGCTTGCGCGCGAACGGGAAGCCCGCGCCGCCCCGGCCGCGCATGTCGACCTGCTCGGCCATCCGGACGACGTCCTCCAGCACGGGCGTGCGCAGCTTGCCGTGCACGGCCAGGTGCCGGTCCAGGTCGAGCCGGTCGAACCGGTCGAAGCCCAGCGTGAGCCGGGAACCGCCGATGTTGGAGACGGTGACGGTGGCGCTGCTCATCGCACCGCCTCGGTGCCGCGCGGGTCGGAGACCGTGGCGCGGGGGTCCGCCGCGTCCTCCAGCCGCGCCGCGCCGCGCACCGGACCGCGCCGCCCGGACGCGGGGGCGGTGGCGTCCGCGCCCGCGCGCCGCACCTCGCGCGGCTTGACCACCACGACGAGGCGGGTGAGCAGCGCCAGCATGACCGCGCCGACGCACATCACGTAGCTGAGCGTCACCCACGGCGCGGCCGAGCGTCCGGCGGTGAGGCCGTGCACGATCGCCATCGGCCACGACAGGTACGCCAGCGCGTGCATCGACCGCCACATCCAGGGGCGGCCCCCGGCGCGGGCGAAGCGGGCGCGCAGCAGCCCGGTCGCGACGGTCACGATCATCAGGTCGAGCGCCAGCGCGCCCAGCCCGACCGGGCCCACGCCCGGCACCACGATCTGCGCGGGCGCCGCCAGCCCGCCGAGCACCTTCACCAGGACGTGCGCCACCACGAAGGTCGCCGCCAGCACCGAGGCGGCCCGGTGCACGCCCTGCGCCAGCACCCGGTGCCGGATCCGCAGGACCAGCCGTTCGGTGGCCAGCAGCCCGCTCACCACCGCGGCCGTCATCGCCAGCAGCGCGAACACGCCGCCGTAGAACGAGAGGAAGCGCTGCACGCCGCCGGTCAGCACCGCGCCGGGCGGGGTGGCCGCGCCGACCACCACGATCAGCGCGCCAACCGCCACGAGCGACAGCGCCCAGGTGGGCATCGCCGGTTCGTCACTGCTCCGATTCTGCACTGCTGGAACTCCTGTTCTGGGTGGCCGCCGGCGACGGGCTCCCGCCCGGCGGCGTGGTCTCCGGCTGCTCTGGGGAGTCGGGGGCCGGGGTAGGCGGCGCGGCCGTGCCGGGCGCGGCGGGGACCGGCCCGAGGTTGGCCAGCAGGCCGCCCGGAAGGACGTGGAGGGGGCCGCGCTCGGCGTAGCCGAGCAGCGGCCGGGCACGTTCGCGGAAGGTCCAGCCGCCGAGGCCGACGCCGTCGAAGGGCACCCGCTCCGCGCCGCGCCGCAGCGCGAACTGCACCTCGGGGCGGGGCGCGGGCGCGCCGCCGCAGGGGCGTTCGGCGCCGACGAGGCCGAGTGGCTCGCCGCGCCGCACCACGCTGCCGTCGCGGATCTGGGTGACGCCGCGCATCCGGTAGTAGGTGGTGGCGAGGCCGCTGGGGTGCAGCACCATCACCAGGCCGCCGCCGGAGGCGTCGCCGCAGAACCGGTAGAGGCGGCCGTCGCCCGCGGCCAGCACGCGGCCGTCGCCGCCCCAGAACGCGAGCGCGCCGAGGGGACGGGCCGTCGTCGCGCCCGCGGCGGGGGTGCCCATCGTCCAGGTCGCGCCGATCTTCCAGGGCAACATCAGGCCGTCGCGCGCGGCGGCCCGCCCGGCCGCCTGGCCTGCGGCCACGGCCCCGTACCGGGCGAGCGCGCGGCCCTCGTCGGGCGACATCATCGCGACCGGCATCCGGGCGACCAGCGCGCCGAACGCGGGGGTGCCCGACAGCGCGGGCTGCCACCGGCCCCGGTTCCAGCGGGCGGCGAAGAACGCCACCTCCGGGTCGGCGGTCGCGCCCGCCGGGACGGGCACGGCGGTGGTGCCGAACGCCCAGGTCCGGTCGGGGCTCAGCCGGGCGGTGGACACCAGCGGCCGCCGGTCGGGAGCCGTGCCGTACTCCTGGCGGGCCTGCGGGCCGCGCTCGTCGACGGTGAGCTGCCGGACCTGCTCGGCGAGCGCCTGCGGGTCGGGGGCGGCCACCTGCGGTGGCGCGGTGCGCCGCTGCGGGACGGGGGCCGGGGCGCGGCGCGGCCGTCCGGCGTCGTCGGGCACGGCGGCGCGGGCGCGGGGCCGTCCGGGCTTGCCCTCGGCGCCGACGGTGGCGGTCGGGCCGAGCGGCCCGCCCTCCAGCAGCGAGCGCTCCACGACCGCCAGCAGGCCGAGCCCGACCACGATCGACAGGATGACGGCACCGGTGCTCAGCCGGTCGGCGGGCCCGGAGCCGCCTCGGGCGCGGGGTCCCTTGCGGGATGCGCCGCGCGGCGCGGGGCGGGATCCGGTGCGGACCGCCGCGCGGGGGGTCGTCTGCGATTGCCGCCGGGGCGCGGGCGCGCGGCCGGTCCGCCGCGCGGCCTGGGCCGTGCGCCCGCGCGGGTTCTGCCGGGCACGCCGTCGCGCTTGCCGCCGGGTCCGCTTGCGGGACGACCGGGCGGGCCGGGAGGGTTTCTCCTCCCAGAAGGCGGCGAAGGCGTCACCCCGGTACGCCTGTGTGCTCTCGCGTCGCGCCATTCCCTCTCCTGCCGGAGCAGGCGGAGAGCGCGGCGTGCGCCGGAAAAGGGGTGCTGCGGTCCCTGAGACGAGGGGCGGACGACGGCGGCGGAGCCCGCTCGCTCCCGCCGTGTCCCGGGCCGACCCCGTAGGGGATCCGGCCCGTCACCCCGGGAGCATACGCCCCAGAAGCCGCTTCGCTACCGGTTGGCGGAAAATTTTCGCCGGGCCGGGGCCGTCACGCCTGGTCCATCAGGCCGTTCTCCAGGGCGGTGCGGGCGAAGGCCATGACGTGTTCGCGCATCGCGGCCGCCGCCTTCGGATCGTCCAGCGTCACGCCCAGCAGCGCGGCGACCTGCGGCATCGCGATCGGCATCATGGCCAGGCCCTTCAACGTGAGCAGGGTGCGGCCCACGGCCGGGTCGGACGTGCGGTCCATCCGCTCGGCGAGGGCCTCCAGGCGGCTCCCGCACTGGTCGATGCGGCGCCGCTGGGCCTCCGAGGGCGTCTCGTCGGCCGCGCGGGGCCGTTCGTACAGCGCCTCCCACATCAGCAGGCGGAGCAGGGCGGGGTGCTCGCGGTAGTAGTCGAAGAGCTGGCCGACGTACTCGACCGGGTCCTCCTCGGGACCGGCGGTGACGGCGGCGAACTCGTCGAGCGCGCGGCCGATCACCACGTCGAACAACTTCTCCTTGTTGCCGAAGTAGCCGTAGATGCGCTCCTTGTTCACGCCGGCGCGCTGGGCGATGCGGTCGACGCGCGCCCCGGCGATGCCGTGCTCGGCGAACTCGTCGCGGGCGGCGGCCAGCAGCGCCTCGCGGGTGGCGGCGGCGCGGCCGGACACCGTCTCCTTCGCGGGCGGGGCCGGGGGCGGGGCGGCGTTCGGGGCGGGGCTGCTCGACATGGCCCGAGCATACCGGATCGCTGAAACCAACTGGTTGGTTGACTTCCAACTAGTTGGTTGGCTAGATTCCCGGCCATGACGACCGCACTGCGTCCCCCCGTCTCCCCCGTCCCTCCCGTCCCTCCCTCGACGACCCCGCTGCCCGCCGCCCCCTTCGGCCGCACCGTCATCGCCCTCGCGCTGACCGCCCTGCTCGCCACCGGCCAGCTCTACGGCCTGATCCCGCTGGTCAACGCGATGGCGGCCGAGTGGCACACCACCCCGGCCACCGCGACCTGGCTCGTCACCGTCTACGGCCTGGGTTACGCGGCGGGCTTCGTGCTGTTCGGCCCGCTGTCGGACCGCTACGGCCGCCGCCGGGTGATCGTCACCGGTGTCGCGGCCACCGCCGCGCTGACGTTGCTGACCGCCGCCGCGCCCGGCTTCGGCGCGGCGCTGCTCCTGCGGATCGTGCAGGGCATGGCGATGGGCGCGTTCCCGCCGGTCGCGATGGCCTACATCGGCGAGCGGATCGAGCCGCGCCGCCGCCTGGTCAGCATGACCGCCCTGACCACCGGTTTCCTGGCCTCCGCCGCCCTCGCCCAGCTCGCCGCCCAGGCCCTCGCCGGGCTCGGCTGGCGGATGTTCTTCGTGCTGACGGCCGTGTTGTTCGCGCTCGCCGCCGTCGCGCTGCGCCGGGTGCTGCTGCCGGACGCGCCCGCCCCCGCCGGGGTCTCCCCGCTGGACGCCTACCGCGCCATGCCCCGCCTGCTGCGCTCGCCGGACCTGCGCCTGCTCTACCTGGCCGTGCCGACCGTGCTGACCGGTTTCGTGGCGGTCTTCACCGGGCTCCAGCTCACCGGCACCGAGGGCCTGGTCGCGCTGCGCGCCAGCGGGCTGCCGGTGATCCTGGCGCTGCCGTTCCTCACCCCGCTGCTGGCCCGCGTCCCCGGCCCGCGCCGCGCCGCGCTGGCCCTGGCCGCCGCCGGGCTCGCCACCGTCCTGATCGCCCTGCTGGCGCCGGGCACCCTCGGGCTCGCCCTGCTGCTGATGGTGCTGACCGCCGGGGTCGGCCTGGCCGCGCCCGCCCTCGTCGAGGCCATCGGCGCGCGGGCCGGGGCGGCGCGCGGCCCGGCCAGCTCGCTGTTCACCGCGCTGCTGTTCGTCGGCGCCAGCCTCGGCCCGCAGGTGGCCGGGGCGCTGACCGGCGGCGGGTTCGCGGCGCTGGCCTACGTCGTGACGGGGCTGTTCGCCGCCGGGGCGCTGGTGCTGGCGCTGGCGTCCCGCCGCTGACGCCGGGCCGGGTCGCGGGTCGGGTCAGGGCAGGACGATGTCAGGGCAGCGCGCGCAGGAAGCGGGCCGCGATCGGAGCGGCGACCTTCGGCCCGGACCCGCCCTCCGGGACGAGGACGGCGAAGGCCAGGTCGCCCCGGTAGCCGATGAACCAGGCGTGCGAGGAACCATCGCCCGTCTCGGCGGTGCCGGTCTTGCCCGCCGTCCCGGACGGCAGCCCCGCGCGGGCGGCGGTGCCGCCGGTGACCACGGCCCGCATCATGTCGCGCAGCGCCGCCGCGTTCGCCACCGGACGCGGCGGCAGCGCCTTGCCCCCGACCCGGTCCAGCTTCTTGGCCTCCAGGAGGCGCGGCGACCGCCAGGTGCCGTCGGCGACGGCGGCGGCCACGGTCGCCATCAGCAGCGGGGTGGCCTGGACGCGGCCCTGCCCGATCGCCGACTCGGCCAGCTCGGCGCCGTCGCCGGTCTTGGGGAAGTCGGTGTAGGACGTCGCGACGCCCGGCAGCAGGTGCTCACCGAAGCCGAAGCGTTCGGCGGCGGCGGCGAGCGCGCCCGCGCCGCTCTTCTCCACCGTCAGCCGCGCGAAGGTGGTGTTGCACGACTGCGCGAACGCCTCGCGCAGGCTCGTGCCGCCGAGCGAGACGCCCTCGTGGTTGTTGATCGTGCGCTGGGCGGTGACCACGGTGGCCGGGCAGTCCACCGCGCCGCCCGCGCCAGTCCCGCCGCTCAGCAGGGCCGCGGCGGTGACCACCTTGAAGGTGGAGCCGGGCGGGTACAGGCCGGTGAACGCGCCGAGACCGCCCAGCCGGTCGCCGACCGCCAGGATCGCGCCGGTGGACGGGCGCAGCGCCACCAGCGCCGCCTGGGAGTGCGGGCCGTCGAGGGCCTTGTCGGCGGCGGCCTGCACCTTCAGGTCCACGGTGGTGCGGACCTTCTCGCCGCGCGCCTTGCCGAGCAGCTTCAGCTGCTGGAACTCGCGCCCGCCGTCCCGGACCTCGACGGCCCACTTCGACGTGCCGGCCGCCTCCTCGTCGTCGCCCGAGTCGTCGTCCGAGTCCTCGTCCTCGCCCGAATCCTCGTAGCGCTCGGCGAGGCTCGCCGCGTAGGGGGCCAGCGACCCCGAGTCCGGCAGGGCCTTCCCGTCGCGGGCGGTGAAGGTCACCGCGGGCACCTCGATCTCCCGCAGCCGCCATTCGGCCTTGCCCTTCAGACCCGGGTACAGCGTGGCGGGCGTCCAGGCGACCTTCCACCGGCCCCCGTCGCGGACCAGGCGCAGCGTCGCCTTGTAGGTCCACTGGCCGCGCCCGCCCAGCGAGCGCGTGACGGTGAAGTCGGCGCGGGCCTCGTCCCCGCCGGACCGGACCACCGGCCGGGGGTCCAGCTCGATGGAGCTGACCAGCAGGCCGCGCACCATCGCCCGGTGCTGCTCGGCGAAGTCGGGCGGCGACGCGTCCACCAGCTTCGCCATGGCGTCCAGCCGCCCCGCGCGCCAGGCGGCGAAGTAGTCGGCGGCGACCTCCTCGGGGCTGCGGTCGTTCCGCCCCGACAGCGCCCACGCCGCCCCCAGCCCCGCCACCAGCACCATGCCCAACACCGCCGCCAGGATTCCCAGCCCGCGAGCCCGCATCCGTGCCCTCCCCGTCCGCCCCCGACAGTGCCGACCACTCCACCAGCGAGCGGAAACGTACAAGGCTCAGATAGTTCACGTTTTGGGAGCAATCTCCGCCCTGTGCGCCCCTGCGCGCGAGCGACAACACCGGGACATTTCCGTGCCAAGCGTTGGACAACTTCCCGCCCTGGCACGAATTGCCGCCGCTTTCGCGGACACGCCTCTTTAAGCGGACAAAAGGGAGCGCCGCGAAATCCCGAAACGTGAGGAGCGGTCCTGTGTTCCAGATGGCGGATCTGAAGGAGCTGGCCGGGCTCGGCGACGAGACCGGCGTGCTCTCGCTCTACAGCACCCTCGATCCGGGCAGCCCCGCCGGGACGGTGCGGCTGCGCAACCAGCTGGCGGACCTGCGCTCGGAGCTGGACGGCGACCCCGACCACCAGCGGGCGCGGCTCGTCCGGGACCGGCTGGACGCGCTCGAACCGCAGATCGCCGGGCTGACCGACCCCGCCGGGCAGGGCCTCGGCCGCGCGCTGTTCGCCCAGGTGAGCGGGGACGAGGTGCGCACCACCTGGGTCCAGCTCCCGGTGGGCGACCACGCGGTGCTGACCCAGCGGGCCCGGTTGTGGCCGCTCGCGGTCGCCGTGAACGGCGCCGCGCCCGCCGGGGTCGCGCGGGTCGGGCGCGACGGCGTCCGGCTGTTCGACCTCCGCTACGGCATGGCACAGGAGCTGGAAGCCGCCGTGTTCGGCATCGCCAGCGCGGACTGGGCCCGGGAGGGGCAGGTGACGACCTCCACCCTGTCGCGCCGGGGCATCCACCCCGACAAGTTCGACCAGCGCGCCGAGGAGCACCTCGCCAAGTCGCTGCGCGAGGCCGCGCCCGAGATCGCCGACCAGGCGCGGCGGCACGGCTGGGACCGCCTCGTCCTCGCGGGCGACCCGCGGGCGACCGCGCAGCTCGCCGACGACCTGGCACCCGGCCTCGCCACGATCCAGGACGACACCGTCCTCGACCCGTACCTGTCGCCCGCCGAGGTCCAAGAGTGGGCGGCCCCGCTGCTGGACGGGGCCCGCTCCGAGGCCGACGCCGAGCTGGTCCAGCAGGCCGTCGGCTTCGCCAAGGCCGACGGCAACGGGGCCCTCGGCCTGGACGCCGTCATGGGCCCGCTCGCCGAGGGCCGCGTCGAGCGACTGCTGGTGGACCCGCAGGGTGCCTGGAACAAGGACGACGACGAGTACCTGGGCGACGAGCTGATCCACCTCGCCGCGGCGAACAGCACGATCTTCACGCTGGTGGAGGGCGCCGGGGCGTCGGGGCTCGCCGAAGGGGGCGGCGTGGGGGCGATCCTGCGCTGGTAGATCCCGCGTCGATCAATGGCGGCCGGCCTTAGCTGTGCCTGATCCGTACCTTAAGTCCGATTTAAGGGAGGTGACGGCCCCGGTCGGCCGCCCTAGTGTCGGGACCGTCAGCCGCGACCCCGCCGGAAGGAGGAGCCCCGATGCACCGGACGCGACACCGGCCCCGGCCCGGGGCGGCCCACTCCTCCGTCACCCACCGGCCCGCCGCTGACCGCCGGGGTCGCGCCCGGCGCTCCCGTCCGCGCCCGTACGATCCGGTGTCCCCCGCTGTTCCGAGACGCGCGCCCCGCCCCGGGTCCTCCCCCATGGGCAGCGCCGGGACCGCGACCGGATCGGGCCCCGAGCCGTCGGGGAAGAGCGCGGGACCGGTCTCCGGGAGCGCCGGCGCGACCCTCTCCTAGGCCGTCTTCTGGGCCGTGCCGCTCAGCTCGTCCAGGGCAGGCGCAGCGCCTCCAGCTCGCCGTCCGCCAGCAGGTCGGCCGCCAGCGCCGCCGGGCCCACCACCTTGGTGCCCCACAGGTCCCAGTCGCAGTAGACCACCCACGAGCGGTCCACCGGCCACAGGTTGGACGGGCAGCTCGTCATGCGCGGGTGGTCGTACAGCGCCGCCGCGTCGCCCAGCCGCCCGGCCAGCACCGTCTCGTGGTCCCAGTCGGAGGTGAGCAGCGGGCAGTAGTAGGCCAGCACCCGCGTGTCGGCCCCGGCCGGGCTGTGCCGGATCAGCACCTCCACCAGCCGGTGCCAGCCCTCCCGGTCCAGGCAGCCCTCGGCGGGCGGCTCGATGGCCGCCGACCAGCTCCCGGTCGGGTGCGCCTGCCGCAGGCAGCGGTGCCCGGGGAACTCCCCCTCCGGCACCACCGGCCCGCCGAAGCCGCGCGCCAGCTCGGCCCAGCGCAGCCGCCGCCAGCCCCGGCCGGGATGCCCGCTGCGGCCCAGCTCGCTGCCGGTGACCACCGCGTCCTCCAGCAGGTCGCCCACGTCCATGTCGCCGGCCATGTCCTCGGCCATCTCGCCCGCCATGTCGCCGACCATGTCGCCCGGCGCGTCACCGGGCGCCTCCCCCGCCACCAGGTCGCCCGCCGGGTCGGGCTCGGTGAGCCCCGCCCCGCGCATGGACCGGTACAGGTCGTCGTGGGTGGTGGTGACCAGGCCGTCCTGCCACGCGTACATGGCGTGCAGCAGCCACACCGCGTCCGGGTTCCGGGGCGGCTCGAACCCTGAGTAGCAGTGATCGGGGTCCAGCTCGTTCAGCCAGGCGACGGCCTCACCGGGTACCGGGGCCCACGCGCCTTCGACGTCCGCCATACCCCGATCCTGCCACCCTTCGGACCAGGAGCGTTACCTTGCGGCGTGTCATTTTGGCGCCCGTCCCGGCGGAAGCCGGTGCCCGGCGCCGCCCCGGACCTCTCTAAGATCATCTTCATCCCGGGCGGGCCGGGACCGGGGTGACGAGGGGAGAGCGGCGACGTGGGCGCAGTGGTCCGGCCGGGCATCGGCAAGGGGACGGTCGCGGGCGCCGTGCTGCTGCTCGTCCTCGGCCTGCTCGCCTACGGCGCGTGGCCCCCGTCCGTTCCGGCGGCGCGCCTCGGGCTGAGCGCGGCCGGGGCCGCCGCCGAGCCGGTCTACCTGGTGCACGGCGTGCAGTGGACCGGCGGCACCGACTGCGCGCGGGGCTGGGGCACCGCCGGGGCCGAGCTGCGCCGGCACGGCTTCCGCGGCCCGGTGATCACCTGGGGCTACTACAAGGCCGACCGGAACTGCACCCGGCGCTACGACGGGTCGCGCAACACCACCGTCAAGGAGCTGGGGCGGCGGCTGGCCTGGGACATCCACCTGAACCACAGCCGCCGCAACCGCCCGGTGTCGGTGCTCGGCCACTCGATGGGCGGGCTGGTCCTCGCCGCCGCGCTGGCCGGGGTGCGCAAGTACGGCGGCAGGTCCACAGCGTGGCCGCCGTACCTGCTCGTCCGCAACGCCGTGACGCTCGGCACGCCGTTCCGCGGCGTCACCTGCGGCTTCGCCTACGTGCAGTGCGCCGACCTGCGGGCCGGGAGCCGCTTCCTGCGCTGGCTGGCGGCCTTCCCCCACCCGCAGGGGCGGTCCGGCACCGACTGGACGCTGCTGGCCTCCGAGGACGACGAGCGGGTCGCCCCGGCCTCGGGCCTCGCCGCCACCGCCCGGCACAAGGTCCGCTACCTGGCAGGGCAGCGGCTGGGCCACTCCGCGCTGCACCTGCGGGGCGGGAACGGCCGGTACCGGCTGCGCTACTCCGACGACGCGGGCCGCGCCTACCGCGCCACCGCCGGCGGGGCCGCGCCGCTGCGCCTGGCGGCAGCCGCCCTGTACTCGACCGCCCGCTGAGCGCCGGTCACCCGGTCCTGTCGCTCGCCCCTGTCGCTTGAGCCCGCTTACCGTTCACTCCAGCAGCGCGCCCAGGCGGGCAGCCTGGATCTCCCAGCGCCACTCACGCTCCACCCAGGCGCGCCCCTGCTCGCCCATCTTGCGGGCCCGCTCCGGATCGGTGAGCAGCCCGACCAGCGCGTCGGCGACGGCGGGCACCGAGCGGCCCGGCACCACGTGCCCGGTCTCGCCGTCCAGCACCGCGTCGGGCGCGCCGCCCGAGTCGCCCGCCACGACCGGCAGCCCGGTGGCCGACGCCTCCAGGTAGACGATGCCGAGCCCCTCCACGTCCAGGCCCCGGCGGCGGGTGCGGCACGGCATCGCGAAGACGTCGCCCGCGTCGTAGTGGGCGGGCAGCTCGTCCCAGGGCACGCTGCCGGTGAACACCACCGACCCGGTCACGCCCGCCTCGGCGGCGGCCCTCTCCAGGTCGTCGCGGTAGGGGCCGCCGCCGACCAGCAGCAGCGCCGCGTCGGGCACCGCCCGCAACACCCGGGGCCAGGCGTAGATCAGGGCGTCCTGGCCCTTGCGGGGCACCAGCCGGGACACGCACACGACGACGGGACGCCCCGCCAGCCCGTGCCGCTCCCGGATCGTGTCGCCGCCCGAACCCGTATGGAACACCGTCTCGTCCACGCCTGGAGCCAGCCGCGCCATCCGGGCGGCTGCCTCGGGCGACAACACCCGCGCCATCCGCGAGCGCGTGTACTCCCCCAGGTAGGTCAGCGAGTCCACGCCGTCGCCGATGCGCCGCAACAACCGCCGCGCGCCCGGCAGCGACGCCCAGCCCGCCTCGTGCCCGTGGGTGATCCCGACGAACCGCTCGGCGCCCCGGCGGCGCAGCGCGGGCGCCAGCAGCCCGAGCGGGGCCGCCGCGCCGAACACCACCGAGTCGCAACCCTCGGCCCGCAGGATCTCCCCCGCCCGCCGCAGCACCGTGGGCTCGGGCAGCATCAGGGAGGTGGGGTGCCGCACCACCGGGAACGGCTGGGCCGCGTCGAAGGCCGCCGCGCCCTTCCAGGCCGGGGCGTACACCACGACCGACCCCTCGGGCCGCCGCACCGCCAGGTTGTGCACGAACGCCTGGATGCCGCCGGGGCGGGGCGGGAAGTCATTGGTCACCACGAGCGTCTTGGTCATTCGCCCCAGGATCGCACGCCCCCGCGGCGGGAACGCGAAGGGGCCCGCCGCCGGAAGATCCGGTGGCGGGCCCCTCGCGTGGCAATCAGCGAGATCAGTGGCTGATCTGCTTGGGCTCCTTGCCGCCCTCGATCGTGTGGCCGTCGTCGTGGCCGTCGTGATCGCCGTGCCCGTGCTCCTCGACGGGGATGTCGTCGAAGGTCCAGGCCCGGTTCAGGCGCGAGCGGACGTAGCCCATCGGGCCCTTGCTGCCCGGCGCCGGGATGCCGTTGGCGTCGGTGGCCGGAGGCTGCTCCTTGGCGCGCTCCTTGGACAGCAGCACCGTGCGCTCCTCGGGCCGCGCGGGCTCGTGGCGCTCGGTGAACTCGCCGTCCGGCGACATCAGGATGACGCCGCTCTCCACGCCGTGGCCGAGCACGTCGGCGTCCTTGCGCTGGAGGCCGAGGCAGACCCGCTTGGTGATGATGTAGGCCAGCACCGGGCCGACGAACACCGCGAAGCGGAAGAACCACGTGGTGGCGAACAGCGACAGGTGGAAGCGCTCGGCGAGCACGTCGTTGGCTCCGGCGAGCCACAGCAGGCCGTAGAAGGTCACCGCGGCCATGCCCACGCCGGTGCGGACCGGGGCGTTGCGCGGCCGGTCGTTGACGTGGTGGTGGCGCTTGTCGCCGGTCACCCACTGCTCGACGAACGGCCAGGCGCCCGCGCCGCCGAAGACGATGCCGAGCGGCACCAGCGCCGGGATCAGCACGTTCAGGCTGAGCGTGTGGCCCCAGGCGGTGATCTCCCAGTTGGGCATGATGCGGAGGGAGCCCTCCAGCACGCCCATGTACCAGTCGGGCTGCGACGCCGAGGAGATCGCCCCCGGGTCGTAGGGGCCGAACAGCCAGATCGGGTTGATCTGGGCGAAGGCCCCCAGCAGCGCCAGCACGCCGAAGGTGAACAGGAAGTAGGCGCCCGTCTTGGCCATGAAGACCGGGTAGAACGGGTAGCCGTAGACCTGCGTCTCGGTCTGCTTCTGGGTCGGCATCGCGGTGTGCTTCTGGTGCCACATGATCATCATGTGCGCGGTCACCAGCCCCAGGATCAGACCCGGGATCAGCAGGATGTGCAGGGTGAACAGCCGCGGGATGATGTCCCCGTACTCGCCCTCGGGGAACTCGCCGCCGAACAGGAACATGTAGCCGTAGGTGCCGACCACCGGGATCGACTCCAGCACGCCCTGGGTGATCCGCAGACCGGTGCCCGACAGCAGGTCGTCGGGCAGCGAGTAGCCGAACAGGCCCTCCAGCATGCCCAGCGTGAACATGCCGAGGCCGATGAGCCAGTTCAGCTCGCGCGGCTTGCGGTAGGCGCCGGTGAAGAACACCCGCAACATGTGCGCCAGGATCGACGCCATGAACAGGATGGCCGCCCAGTGGTGGATCTGCCGCATGAGCAGGCCGCCGCGGACGTCGAAGCTGATGTGCAGCGTGGAGGCGTAGGCCTCCGACATCTTCACGCCCGTCAGCTTGGTGTAGGAGCCGTCGTAGTGCACCTCGTTCATGCTCGGGTGGAACCAGAGCGTGAGGAAGGTGCCCGTCAGCAGCAGGATGATGAAGCAGTACAGGGCGATCTCGCCCAGCATGAACGACCAGTGGTCCGGAAAGACCTTCTTCATGTTGCGCTTGAAGAAGGTGGTGGACCCCAGGCGGTCGTCCAGGAAGTTCAGCGGCCCCTCGACCGCCTTCGGTGCGCTTGCCTCGCTCATCCGCGCTCCCAGAAGCTCGGCCCGATCGGCTCGGGGAAGTCGGCGGTGGCCACCAGGTAGCCGTCCTCGACGCTGAGCGGGAGCTGCGGCAGCGGACGCGCCGCCGGGCCGAACACGACCTTGGCCGCGTCGGTGGCGTCGAACGTCGACTGGTGGCAGGGGCACAGGATGTGGTGGGTGGTCTGCTCGTACAGGGCCGCCGGGCAGCCCACGTGCGTGCAGATCTTGGAGTACGCCACGATCCCGTTGACGTGCCAGTTCTCCCGCCCCTTGGCCGGCTTGAACTGGTCGGCCGGGACGTTGATGAGGATGGTCACCGCCTTGGCGATCTCGTTCAGCGCGTGGTGCGCGTTCTCCTCGATCCCCTCGGGCAGCACCGTGATCATGGCGCCGGGGCTGGCGAAGTCGCTCACCTTCAGCGGCTTGTTGGTGCCGTCCACCACCAGGCGGACGCCCGTGCGGCCCTTCTCCTTGGCCGCCTTGACGGCCTCGCCCCAGTAGGTGTGGCGCAGGCGCTTCTCCGGCAGCGGGCCGAGGTCGCGCAGCAGCACCAGCGGCGCCAGGCCGAGCGGCGCGGCGGCCAGCAGCAGCGTGCGGCGCAGCAGCGGGCGCTTGGTGATGCCGCTGTCGGCGGCGCCCTCCATGAACGCGGCGGAGAAGGCGGCCCGGTCCTCGGGCGTGGCCTCCAGCTCGTGCCGCTCCTGGACGATCGGCTTGCTGCTCATCAGGCGGCGCACCCAGATGGTGACGCCGATGGCCATCGCCATGAACGACAGCGCCATCAGGCCGCCGAGCCAGAGGTTGGACTCCCTGGCCCGGTGGATGCCGTGCATGCCGCCGTCGCGGCCGCTCCAGCCGATGAAGTACACGATGAAGCCCACGCTGGCGGCGAAGGCCAGCAGGAACAGCGAGGCCACCACGCGCTCGGCGCGCTTGGCGGACCGCTCGTCCAGCTCCTCGCCCGCGCCCGCCGGGGCGGGGTACTCCTCCTTGGCCAGCAGCGCGCTGTCGGCGGCCGGCGACGGCGTGCCCACCACGCGTTCGCGCGGGGTCCCGTCCTCGCGTGGCTCCTGGGAGCCCGCGGTGTCGTTGGTTTCGCTCATGACTTCTTCAGCTTCTTCGGCTTCTTCGCGGTGATCCACATGGCCGCGAGCACCAGCAGGCCGATGCCGACCAGCCAGCCGACCAGACCCTCGGACACCGGGCCGATGCGGCCGAGGCCGTTACCGCCCGGGTTGGGCTCCTCGCGCGTCTGGACGACGTAGGCGATGATCGCCTGCTTGTCCTTCGGGGTGAGGGTGGTGTCGTTGAACACCGGCATCGCCTGCGGGCCGGTGAGCATGGCCTCGTAGATCTGGGTCGGCGTCACGTCGCTCTTGTCCAGCGGCGGGGCGTACTTGCCGCCGGTGAGCGCGCCGCCCGAACCCACGAAGCTGTGGCACTGGGCGCAGTTGGTGCGGAACAGCTTGCCGCCGAGCGCGGCGTCGCCGCCCTTGGGGTCGACCGCGCCGGCCGGCGGGACCGCCGGGCCGCCACCGAGGCTGGTGACGTACTCGCGCAGGTCGGCCAGGTTCTTCTCGGCCTGCGCCTTCTGCTTCTCGGCCGCCTCGCGCTTCTCCGGCTCCGCGTAGTCGGTGCGGATGGAGGTGTCGAAGGCGGGGATCGGCTCCTTGCGCGGCATCTGCGCGCCCGGGTTCATCGCGGGCATCCGGCCCGTGGAGACCTGGAAGTCGACGGATGCGGCCCCCACGCCCAGCAGGCTGGGAGCGATCGGGTTGCCCTTGGCGTCCTTGGTGCCCTCGGCGTTGAGGCCGTGGCAGCTCGCGCAGTTCTGGTTGAACAGCTGCTGGCCGTTCTTCAGATCTGCGGCTGCCTGCGTCGCGTTCGCCGCTTCGGCGCGGTCAGACTGCGGCGAGAAGCCGGCGTAGATGACGCCGATCGCCGCCAGGGCCGCCAGCACGACGGCGTAGCCCGCCCACGGGCGCCGTCGCCATGCGGTGAACCTTTTCACGGAAATCCCCGTTCGGGTATGTCGTCGGTGGTCAGGCGGTCAGTGGAGGTCGAGCAGGTAGATCGTCGCGAACAGGCCGATCCACACGACGTCGACGAAGTGCCAGTAGTAGGACACGACGATGGCGCTGGTCGCCTGCTCGTGGGTCCACCGCTTGGCTGCGTAGGTGCGTCCCAGCACGAACAGGAACGCGACCAGGCCGCCGGTGACGTGCAGACCGTGGAAGCCGGTGGTCAGGTAGAAGACCGAGCCGTAGGCCGAGGACGCCAGGGTGAGGCCGTCGTGGGTGACGAGGTTGTAGTACTCGAACGCCTGACCGCCGACGAAGTAGGCGCCCATCAGGAACGAGAGCACGTACCACTCGCGCAGGCCCCACCGCCGGAAGTCGAGCAGGCCGCCGTCCCGGCCGACCTTGCCCGCCTCGGCCTTGAACACGCCCATCTGGCACGTCACCGAGGACAGCACCAGGACGGTCGTGTTGAAGATGGACAGCGGAAGGTCCAGCTCGGCGCCCGGCCATGAATGCTCACCGTGCTGGCCGATCGTCACAGAGCGGATCGTGAAGTACATCGCGAACAGGGCCGCGAAGAACATCAGCTCGGACGACAGCCAGACGATCGTCCCCACGCTGACCAGGTTGGGACGATTCGCCCGAGCGTGAGGTGTTGTCTCTATCGCGGATGCTGTTGCCACGGGCAGCATTATTACGTCACCGGTTCCATCACTGACGCATGACCCCCCATCTGGAGTTCCCGAGCGTGTTGCCCGGCGTTCCCCCGGACGGGTCCGGAGGGCCGCGAACCCCCCGCGTACCAGGCGTTCCGGGGCCTCCGGCGGATTTTCGCGCCGAGCACCGGGCCGGATCTCGTGCCGCCGCGCCCGAACCGGTAGCCTTCTCGCCATGACGGAGAGCCCGATGAAGGTCCTGGTCTACAGCGACGACGCGAACACCCGCGCCCAGATCCGGCTCGCCATCGGGCGCCGGCCGGCCGCCGACCTGCCCCGGGTCGAGTACGTCGAGTGCGCGACGCAGCCCGCCGTGGTCACGCGCCTGGACGAGGGCGGGATCGACGTCGTGGTCGTGGACGGCGAGGCCCAGCCCGCCGGCGGCCTCGGGGTGTGCCGGCAGGCCAAGGACGAGGTCTACGACTGCCCGCCGGTCCTGGCGATCATCGCCCGCCGCGACGACGGCTGGCTGGCCACCTGGTCGCGCGCCGACAAGGTGGTCGGGCTCCCGCTGGACCCGATGGCCCTGGCCAAGGCCGTCGCCGAACTGCTGCGCTGGCGCGCCGACCACCGCCTTCCGGCTCTCTAAGACACCTGTTCGCCGGGGGGTGCGCCCCCGCGCATCCCCGAGGACCCGCCTCACCCTGGGGGAATGATGGACGCGCGTACCACCTGGCCGGCCCTGCTCAACGCCCTGCTCGACGGCGAGTCGTTGTCGAGCGAGGAGACCTCCTGGGCGATGAACACGATCATGGCCGGGGAGGCCAGCGACGCCCAGGTCGCCGGCTTCGCGGTGGCGATGCGCGCCAAGGGCGAGACGGTCGCCGAGGTGGCCGGGCTCGCCGAGGGCATGCTCGCCAACGCGACCCCGATCACGGTTCCGGGCCGCATCGCCGACCTGGTGGGCACCGGCGGGGACCGCGCCCACACCGTCAACATCTCCACGATGGCGGCGGTGGTGGCGGCCGCGGCGGGCGTCAAGGTCGTCAAGCACGGCAACCGCGCCGCGTCGTCGTCCTGCGGCGCGGCCGACCTGCTGGAGAACCTGGGCCTGCCCCTGGACCTGCCGCCGCACCTGACGGCGCGGGTCGCCGAGGAGGTCGGCATCACCTTCTGCTTCGCGCCGCTCTACCACCCCGCGCTGAAGTACGCCGCCAAGACGCGGCGCGAGCTGGGCACCCCCACGGTCTTCAACTTCCTCGGCCCGCTCACCAACCCGGCCAAGCCCGCCGCGCAGGCCGTCGGGGTGTTCCACCCGCGCATGGCGGGCATCGTGGCGGGCGTGTTCGCCGAGCGGGGCAACTCCTCGCTGGTGTTCCGGGGCGACGACGGGCTGGACGAGCTGACCACCACCGGCACCTCCACCGTCTGGGTGGTGCGCGACGGCCAGGCCGTCGAGACGGTCTTCGACCCGGCCGACCTCGGCATCCCCCCGGCCGAGCCGGAGGCGCTGCGCGGCGCGGACGCCTCGTTCAACGCGCGGGTGGCGCGGGAGGTCTTCGGCGGCGCGGCGGGGGCCGTCCGGGACATGGTGTGCCTCAACACGGCGGCGCTGATCGCGGCCTACGAGGGCGCGCCGCCCGCCGAGAAGCTCACCGAGACGCTGCGGGCGGGCTACGAGCGGGCGGCCGAGGCCATCGACTCGGGCGCGGCCAAGGCCCTGCTGGACCGCTGGGTGTCCACCGCCCAGGCCCTCAAGCCGGGCTCCTGACG
The DNA here is from genome assembly GCF_001552635.1 of Actinomadura hibisca NBRC 15177. GTDB lineage: Bacteria > Actinomycetota > Actinomycetes > Streptosporangiales > Streptosporangiaceae > Spirillospora > Spirillospora hibisca. The sequence continues at coordinate 50,127 of NZ_BCRO01000025.1, forward strand.
CGTGCGGAGGGTGAGGGTCCACGCCCTCGCCCTCCGGCATGATCGGCCCGCTGTGACGACCTCAGCGCCCTCCGGAGAGACGCCGCCGGGCCGCTCCCGGGCCGCCCCCGGGTTCCGGCGGTCTCAGTCGGCGTCCGGCAGCCCCAGCGAGAAGGCGACCTCCAGGTCGTGCTGGGAGTAGGTCCGGAAGGCGATGTGGGTCTCGGTGTCGCGGACGCCGGGCACCTTGTTGAGGCGGCCGGGGATGACCTCGTTCAGCTCCTCGTGCCGGCGGACCCGGACCATCGCGACCAGGTCGAACGAGCCGGTGGTGGAGTAGACCTCGCTGACGCCCTCCAGGGCGGCGATCGCCTCGGCCACCTCGTGGATGCGCGCGACGTCGGCCTTGACGAACACGATCGCAGTGACCACTGCTTCCTCCCAGATCTAGAAACGGTCCGACTCTACCCACGCCGGGCACCGCGCCCCGGGACCGCCCGGCGCGGCGGCGGGGTGACGGTGAGCGGCGGACTCAGCCGCGGTCGAGGGCGGCGATCTTGCGGGCCGGGCCGGCGCGGCGGGCCAGCAGCGCGAAGCCCGCGCCCGCCGCGAAGCCGTAGAGGTGCGCCACGTAGGCGACGTTGTCCTCCTTGCCCGTCAGCGACTGCGCGCCCAGCGACAACCACTGCAGGACGAACCAGTAGCCCAGCACCACCCACACCGGCAGCCGGATGATGATCGGCAGGACCAGGCTGACGATGCGGCCGCGCGGGTTGAGCACCAGGTAGGCCCCCAGCACGCCCGCGATCGCACCGGACGCCCCGATCAGCGGGACGCCGGAGTCGGGCGAGGTGAACGCGAAGCCGTACACCGCGACCAGCCCGAAGAACAGGTAGCTCAGCAGGTAGCGCAGCCGCCCGAAGCGGTCCTCCACGCCCATGCCGACCACGAACAGCATGACGAGGTTGCCGAGCAGGTGCAGGGCGCCCGAGTGCAGGAACATCGAGGAGAACGCCGACGTCCACGGGGTCTTGTCGTAGGCGGCCTCGCCGCACTCATGGACGATCTGGGCGGGCAGCGGCTGCCGCTCCCCGGTGGTCAGCTCGCGCGGGATCGCGCCGTGCTCCATGGTGAACTCGGCCGCCCGGCACTCGCGGACCTTGCCCTCGCCGTACCAGGTGGCGAAGTTGGCCATCGGGGTCAGCAGGAAGACCACGATGTTGGCGGCCACCAGCAGGTACGTCACCCACGGCACCCGGCGGGCGGGCTGGCTGTCGTACAGGGGCAGGGCCATGCGGGGGCGTCCTCACCGTTTGCCGGATTTGTTCAGTCACCTTAGTGGCCGCCAGGCACCCCGCTCCGCCGGCTCGACGGCGGCGTAGGCGTTGTCGAGCCAGGCGCGCAGCCCCTCCGCGCCGTGCGCCGGGCAGCTCCACTCGCCCGCCACCTCGACCAGCCGCGCGCCGGGCGAGTCCAGCCAGCGCAGCACGCACTCCATCTCCTCGGCGCCCGCGCCCCCCGACACCGCGCCCGCCGGGATCGCCGAGGGCACCGCGCCCGGCAGCACGGTCTCGGCGGTGGCGATCAGGGCGTCCACGTAGGGCCGGGGATGGGCCCGGGGCGGGACCGTCCCGGCGGCGGCGAGCCGCCCGTGCCGCACCACCGACAACTCCCAGCCGCCGCCGGGCGCGGGCCGGGCGGCCACCAGCTGGGGCAGCCGGGCCAGCGCCGTCAGGCGTTGCGCCTTGGCGGCGGAGCGGACGAACGCGGCGAGCCGGTCGCGCTGGGCGGCGGCCTCCTCGTAGCGCAGCTCGGCCGCCAGCCGGTCGATCCGCACCTGAGCGGCGGCCACCACGGGCCGCACGTCGCCCTCCATCACCGACCGCGCCGCGGAGGCGTGCACCTCGTACTGCTCGGTGCTCTCGCGGCCCTCGCAGGGCGCGCCGCAGCGCCCGAGGTCGGCCAGCGCGCAGGTGCGGGCCTTGCCGGTCTCGACCAGGCGCAACGTCAGCCGCTGGGTGCACTGCCGCAGCGGGACGGCCTCGTGCAGCGCGGCCCGCGCCTCCTCGGCCTGCCGCCGCGAGGTGAGCGGTCCGAGGTAGGCGGCGCCGTCGGCGCGGCACTCGTGCACGATCGACAGGCGGGGGAACGGCTCGACCGTCAGCTTCAGCCAGATCGCGCGCTCGGGGAACTTGGAGCGCCGGTTGTAGCGCGGCTTGTGCTCGGCGATCAGCCGCAGCTCGCGGACCTCGGCCTCCAGCCCGGTGGCGCACACCACGGGCCGGACCCGCTCGGCCAGCCCGACCATCTCGCGCACCCGCCAGCGGGTCTCCGAGCCGGTGAAGTAGCTGCGCACCCGGGTGCGCAGGTCGCCGCTCTTGCCGACGTACAACACCTCGCCCGCCGCGTCCTCGAACAGGTAGACGCCGGGGGCGCTCGGCACCTCGTCGGCCAGGTAGCGCTTGCGGCGCTGCTCGGGCGTGGGCGCCTTGGCGAACGAGCGCAGCTCCTCCAGCGAGCCGACGCCGTAGGAGCCGAGCCGCTCGATGAGGCCGTGCAGCACGTCCACGGTGGCGCGGGCGTCGGCCAGCGCGCGGTGGTTGGGCTGGGCGGGGGTGTGGAAGTAGCGGGCGAGGGTCTCCAGCTTGCAGTTGGGGACCTCGTCCTTGGTGAGCACGCGGCGGGCCAGGTTGACGGTGTCGACCACCGCGAAGGCGGGCCAGGCGTAGCCGTGCGCGGCGCAGGCGGCCTTGAGGAAGCCGATGTCGAACGGGGCGTTGTGCGCGACCAGCACGCAGCCCCGCGCGAACTCCAGGAACGCGGGCAGCACCCGCTCCACCCGGGGCGCGGCCACCACCATCTGCTGGGTGATGCCGGTGAGCGCGGTGATGAACGGCGGGATGGGCGCGCCGGGGTCGACCAGCGTGCCGAAGTCGCCGAGCACCTCCCCGGCGCGCACCTTCACCGCGCCGATCTCGGTGATCGCCGAGTCCTTCGGGGAGCCGCCGGTGGTCTCCAGGTCCACCACCACGAAGGTGACCTCGGCCAGCGGCATCCCGAGGTCGTCGAGCGTGCCCTGGACGGCGTGGCGGGGCTGGGGACTCGGGGACGTCATGCAGGTGACGGTAAGGCACGCCACCGACAGCGGCGCCGGTGGCGGCGTCGTCCCCGCCCTTGTCCCCGGCTCCGGCCCCGACTCCGCCCCCGCCCCCGCCGCCGGGCACGCCCCGGCACCGCGCGGCCCGCTAGGGTAATGGGATCGTCTGGCCGGTTCCTCGCGTTCCCCGCGTTCGCGCTGGTTAGGGCGCGGGACACCCGGGAAGTACTGAGCGCACCGGCACGTCCGCGACGGCGCGGTCCAGGGCGCGCCGCGAAGCGCGACACAGGTGCGATGCGGAGGGAGCAGGATCATCGACAGCGGTCCCGAGGCGGCCGGGCGGCTGGCCCGCCCCCTTCCCGAGGCGGTCCGCCAGCGGGTGGTGGAGACCGCCTCGGCGCTGATCGGCGCCCTGCCGCCCGACGAGGTCCCGCTGCCGCTGCGCCGCTTCGCCCGCTTCGAGCGCCGCAAGCGCGCCAAGCTCGCCGCCCAGCCCATCGCCGCGCTGCTGGAGAAGGACGACGCGTTCCGCCGCCGGGTCGCCGGGCCGCTGCGCGAGGCGCAGCCGGAGCTGGTGGAGGAGGTCGAGGCCGGGCGGGTGCCGCCGGCCGCCGAGCCCGTGCACGTCGCCGCCATCGCCTACCTGGTCCGCCCCGAGGGCTGGACCGGCCTGGTGGAGGCGGCCCGCGCCGAGCTGGAGCGCTCGGCGACCGCCTCGGAGGAGGAGGCCGCCGAACGGCGGATCGCCGCCCTGACCGAGGAGCTGGCCGCCGCCCGCGCCGCCCGCTCGGCCGAGCTGGACAAGCTGCGCGCCGAGCTGCGCGAGAGCAAGGCCGAGAACGCCGAGCTGCGCCGCAAGCTGCACGAGGCCCGCACCAAGGCCAAGGCCGCGCACGAGCGGGCCGAGGAGCTGGCGGGCTCCACCGGCCGGGAGCTGGCGGCCGCCCGCGACTCCGCCGCCGCGGCCGACAAGGAGCTGCGCCGCCTGCGCGCCAAGCTGGAGCAGGCCGAGGCCAGTGCCGAGACCGCGCGCCGGGCCGCCCGCGAGGGCCGCAACATCGACGACGTGCGGCTGCGCGTCCTGCTGGACACGCTGGTGGACGCCGCCCAGGGGGTGCGGCGCGAGCTGGCGCTGCCCACCACCATCGGCCGCCCCGCCGACCTGGTGGGCGGCGCGGACGCCGACGCGCAGGCGCAGCGCGCGCTGCCGGGCCGGGCGCTGTCCGACCACGACCCCCAGCTGCTGGACCGGCTGCTGGCGCTGCCCAAGGTGCACCTGGTCGTGGACGGCTACAACGTCACCAAGACCGGCTACGGCGAGCTGACGCTGGCCGACCAGCGCGCCCGCCTGCTGTCGGGCCTCGGCGGCCTGGCCGCGCAGACCCGGGCCGAGGTGACCTGCGTGTTCGACGGCGCGGAGCTGGACGCGCCGGTCGCGACCATGGCGCCGCGCGGGGTGCGGGTCCGGTTCAGCCCGCCGGGGCGGACCGCCGACGAGATGATCGGCGACCTGGTGCGGGCCGAGCCGCCCGGCCGCCCCGTGGTGGTGGTGTCCTCCGACCGCGAGGTGGCCGACGCCGCCCGCCGCGCCGGGGCGCGCCCCGCGCTGTCCACGCTGCTGCTGCGCCGCCTGGGCCGCGCCTAGCGTCCGGCGTCCCGGCGGCTCCTGGGGCGACAGCGGCCGGTGAGACCCTCCTCACCCTTGGTGGACAATCGTCATCGAACTACTGCAAGTAATGACGAATGAGTTGTGACCGGTGTGACCCGTCGCTAATGTCATCCGCTGATGTCATGGACGAAAGGGGCGAACCGGACCGTGGCCAGTGATGACACCGGAATCTCCGCGCAGGCGCGGAGCGCGCGCGGGGGTCGCACCCGCAGGGTTGTCCCCGGAGCGGCGGCGCCGCGCTGGATGGCGGCGGTGGCGGGCCTGGCGGTGACGGCCACCCTGGCCGCCCCGGTGAGCGCCGCCCACGCCCAGCCCGCTCAGCCCGCCAAGCCCAAGCCCAGCGCCAAGCAGGCCGAGGCCAAGCTGACCAAGCTCAACGAGCAGGTCGAGGACCTGGTCGAGAAGTACAACCAGGTCTCCGAGGACCTGAAGGCCGCCAAGAAGAAGCTGGAGGCCGCCAAGAAGGCGGGCAGGAGCGAGCTGGCCGCCTTCGACGAGCAGCGCGCCCGCGTCGCCCAGATGGCCGCCAACGCCTACAAGAAGGGCGACACCGGCGGCGTCGCCGGGTTCGTCGGCACCGGCGACCCGCAGGCGGTGCTGGACCAGCAGGCCGTCTTCACCCTCCTGCAGCAGAACCGCAGCGACGACCTCAGCCAGTTCCTGGCCACCGCCCAGCGGCTGCGCCGCGAGCAGGCGCAGGCCCTGGCCGCCTACAACGAGGTCAGGACCAAGGCCAAGGAGATGCGGGAGAAGAAGGCCGAGGTCGAGAAGTCGATCAAGGACCAGAAGAAGCTCCTGGCCAAGCTCGGCGAGAAGGAGGACAAGCCCGGCACCGGCGGTACCGGCGGCGGCACGGGCGGCTCCTACAACGGCCCGGCCAGCGGCTCGGCCCGCGCCGCGCTGAACTACGCCTACGCCCAGCTCGGCAAGCCCTACGTGTACGGCGGCACCGGCCCCGGCGGCTACGACTGCTCCGGCCTGACGATGCGGTCCTGGGGCGCGGCGGGCGTCAACATCACCCGCACCACCAACTCCCAGTGGGCCGCCACCAAGCACATCGACAAGAGCGCCCTCCAGCCTGGCGACCTGGTGTTCTTCCGGAGCCTGGGCCACGTCGGCATGTACGTGGGCGGGGGCAGGATGATCCACGCCCCGCGCACCGGCAAGAACGTCGAGATCGTGTCGATCACGTCCGGTTACTACCTGTCGACCTACTACGGCGCGAGCCGCCCGTAGCGGCCCGCAGCGCCCTGTAGCGCCCCGGGGACGGCGGATCCCGCCGTGCCCGACCCGTTCCCCGGTGACGGACCAGGCTTGACCTGGTCCGTTTCCGTTTTGCCGCCGATTTGCCTTCTCTTCGCTTTTTGATACTTTGTTGAGGACGCGGCACCCGCCAGGGGCCGTGTCCTCCGGCGTAGCCTCCCAGGCGCCGCCACCACTTCGACGCCTTCCAGGCGCCGCCCCGGACGCCGTCCCCCATACGGCGCCGCCCCTCCCGGAGGAGTCCTCCCGGAGATCCCCGCCGGCCCAGCCGTACCGTGCCGCACGCGACACAGCGTGCACCGCGCCGAGAGCGCCACGGCGGCCTTCCCCAGGGCCCGGCACCCGGCGTTCCCGTCCTCCGGGACCGTCTCGCCCATAAAAAATCATCAGCGCCGCGCGTTCGCAGCGGGACACAAGGGTCCCGCGACCGGCTCCATCACGCCTGGGAACGCGTCGGCGACGCCGAATCCGCCACCGCGCGGAACCGGGGACCCAACCGCCGGCGTCCGGAAACGTTTCCGGACCTGCCAGCACCCGGGGTGAATCGGCTGCCTCTCCTCGTCTCCCGTCGAGTCCGGCATGCCGTAGGGCCACTTCCCGCCCGAACCCGTCAGCTAACCCGGTAGGCGTCTGGAAGAAGGAGCGACCCCTGTCCAGTCACGCTGTCTCCAGCACCGCCCGCCGCACGCGCATCGCCGGCGGCCTCGTCGCGGCCACCGCCGTGCTCACCCCCGTCCTCGCGGTCGGCAACACCACCACGGCCCACGCCGCCACCCCGGTGGCCAAGGTCGTCAAGCAGGCCAAGAAGAAGTCCTGGGCCGAGCGCCAGAAGCTCGCCAAGAAGGCCGTGGCCTACGCCTACAAGAAGCGGGGCAAGCCCTACCGCTACGGCGCCACCGGCCCGAACGCCTTCGACTGCTCGGGCCTGGTCCAGTGGTCCTACAAGAAGGCTGGAGTCCAGCTCCCCCGCGTGACCGGCTCGCAGTACCGGGCCGTCAAGAACAAGGTGGCCTGGAAGAACCTCTCCCCGGGCGACCTGGTGTTCTTCAACGGCAAGAGCCATGTCGGCATGGTGGCCAAGAAGAAGGGCCGCACCCTTTACATGATCCACGCCCCGCACACGGGCAGCCATGTGAAGGTCGTGAAGCTCGACAGCTACCGCAAGCGCACCTTCGCCGGCGCCGTCCGCCCCTACTGACGGCGGCCCCGCGCCAGGGCGCGGCCGTCCGCCCCCTCGGGCGGCCGCGCCCCTCCCCCCTTGCCTCACACTCCCGTTCCGGGAGATCGACCGAAAACCACGTTCGGGCGCGAACGCGCCCACCGCCGAGTTCGCCGTGCCCATCACGGGCCGCGGAGCCGGGGACCCAACGTCCCACGGGGTGAATCGGCCGCCACGCGGCCGTAGGGCAGCTTCCACGCCCGAACCCGTCAGCTAACCCGGTAGGCGGTATGGAAGCCGAGGAGATCCTTCTTTGTCCGGCAAGCACCGCAAGCCCACCGCCCTGACCCTGACCCTGCGCGCCACCGGCACCTTCGTCGCCGGCGCCGCCGTCATCGGCACCGCCGCCACGGCCGCCTCCGCCACCGTGTCCGTCCCCGGGCAGGACGCCCCGGCGCACGGCCCCCTGGCCTCCACGCAGCTGGCCGCCGCGCCGCAGCAGGCCCCCGCCAAGATCCCCGCCAAGGCCGCAGAGAAGCCCACCGGCAAGGCCGCCGAGCACGCCGCCGCCGGGAAGGCCGCCCCGAAGAAGCGCCCCACCGCCGACGACGCCATCAAGATGGCCAAGTCCCAGGTCGGGGTGAAGGAGAACTCCAACGGCGAGACCAAGTACCAGGACTGGTACATGACCACCTCGCGCGCCCGCGAGACCGTCAAGCGCGACGGCGGCTCCATCCAGGGCTACAACGACGCCCAGTGGTGCAGCATGTTCGTCTCCTGGCTGGGCGAGCGGCTGGACTTCAACGACCAGTTCGGCGAGGACGCCTGGACCGTCGAGCACGCCCGCTTCTTCCAGAAGGAGGGCCGCTGGGGCACCAAGCCCAAGCCCGGCGCGATCGTCTTCTTCGCCTGGGACGGCGGCAAGGGCAACCACGACATCGTGCACGTCGGCATGGTGATCAAGGACAACGGGGACGGCACCGTCAAGACCGTCGAGGGCAACACCGGCAACGCCGTGCAGATCAAGACGCGCAACACCGCGCAGATCGTCGGCTACGGCTACCCGGACTACGCCAAGTAATCCGGGCCGGTGACCGGGGTCCCGCGACCTGTCCGCCCAGGTCCGTGCCGGTCCGCATAGGATCGCCCGCATGACCCGGGACCCCGCCGAACCAGACGGCCCCGCCGCCCCGCCGGAACCCTCCGGCCGGGCGGCGGGGCCGTTCGCGCGCCGGCGGGTCCTCGTGCTGGCCGCCGCCGCGACCGCCGCCTGCCTGGCCGCCGGGCTGGGCCTGGCCGCCGCGTCGACGGACGCCCCCGCCGCCCCGCCGGACGCCGCCCGCTCCCCCGCCCCCGCGTCCGCCCTGGACCGCCGGGCCGCCGAGACCGTCCTCGCCAACCGGGCCCGCGCCGTGCGCGACCGGGACCGCACCGCCTTCCTGGCCACCGTCGCCACCGCCCCGGCCGCCTTCCAGCAAGCCCAGGCGCAACTGTTCGACAACCTGCGCAAGCTGCCCCTGGACGACTGGCGGGAGCGGGTCGCGGGCGTCGAGAACGGGGACGGCCCCGGCGCCGTCACCGTCCGGGTGGCCCTCAGCTACCGCCTCGGCGGCTACGACCGCGCCCCGGTCACCCGGACCCGCTACCTGGCGTTCGCGCCCCGCTCGGGCACCTGGGTGATCAGCGGGCTCCCCGCGCGCGGCCCCGGCGACGCCGAGATGTGGGACGGCGGCCCGCTGACGGTGGTGCGCGGCCGCTCCAGCCTGGTCGTCGGGGACGCCCCGGGACTGCCGGAGATCGCCCGGCGGCTCGACCGCGCCGTCCCGGCCGTCTCGCAGGTCACCGGCACCGGCTGGCCGCGCCGCGCGGTCGTGCTGGCCCCGGCCGGACCGGAGCGGGCGAGCGCGCTGGCCGGGCCCGACCGGGACCTCACCGAGATCGCGGCGCTGGCCGTGGTCACCGGGGACGCCGCCCCCGGCGGCGGCGACCGGATCATCGTCTCCCCCGCGACCTTCGCCCGCCTGAACGAGCTGGGCCGCGAGGTCGTGCTCACCCACGAGCTGACCCACATCGCCACCGGCGGCGCCCGCGACGGCCGCACCCCGGTCTGGCTGATCGAGGGCCTGGCCGACTACGTCGGCTACCGGAAGGCGAAGGTGGGGGTGCGCGCGGCCGCCGGGGAGCTGGCCCGCGACGTCGCCGCCGGGCGGCTGCCCGACGCGCTGCCCGGCCCCGACGCGTTCGAGGGCGGCTCCGCGCGGCTCGCCCAGTCCTACCAGGAGTCGTGGCTGGCCTGCCGGATGATCGTCGAGCGGTACGGTGAGGCGACCCTGCTCCGGCTCTACCGGGCCGCCGGGCGCATGTTCGAGGACGCCGCGCTGCGCTCGGCGCTGGGCGTGGACCGGGCGCGCTTCACCGCGCAGTGGCGCGACTACCTGCGGAGGGAATTGCGTTGAGCGAGCCCGCGGCCGAACCCGCCTCCGAGCCCGTTTCCGGGCCTGGCGTGGAGCGGAAGCCCCGGCGGGCCGCCCTGATCACCGCGCTGCTGCTGTTCGCGGCGGTCGGGGTGATCCTGGTGGTCACCACGCCCTGGAACCCGCTGCCGGGACACGTGCCGGGCGGCCGCGCCACCCCCGATCCCGCGCTGGACTTCACCCCGGCCCAGATCGCACGCTCCCGCGCCTTCGACGACGCGCTCAACCCCGTCGCCTACGGCCGCCTGGTCGTCGGGCTGCTGGTGGTGCTGGCCCTCGGGCTGACCCCGCTGGGCGCGCGCCTGATCGGCCGGACCACCGCCCGCGTGCGGCGCTGGCCGCTGCGCGTCATGGTCGCGGCGGCCGTGCTGGCGGTGGTGTTGCGGCTGGCGGCGCTGCCGTTCGGCGTCTGGGGCGAGTCGGTGCTGCGCCGCTACGGCCTGTCCACCCAGTCCTGGCCCGCCTGGCTGCTCGACCAGCTCAAGTCGCTGGCGGTCGCCTGGGTGATGTGGACGATCGTCCTGCTGCTGCTGTTCGCGCTGGTGCGGCGCTTCCCCCGCTACTGGTGGACCGGGGCCGCCGCCGGGGCGTTCGTGCTGGTGGTCGCCGGGTCGTTCCTGTACCCGGTGGCGGTGGAGCCGGTGTTCAACAAGTTCCACTCGCTGCCCGCCGGGACGTTGCGCACCGACCTGCTGGCGATGGCCGAGCGGGACGGGGTGCCGGTCGAGGACGTGCTGGTCGCCGACGCCTCGCGCCGCACCACCTCGCTGAACGCCTACGTGTCGGGCTTCGGCTCCACCCGCCGCATCGTCGTCTACGACACGCTGCTGAAGTCGCCGCCCGCCCGGATCGAGTCGATCGTGGCGCACGAGCTGGGCCACGCCAAGAACAACGACGTCCCGGCGGGCACGATGATCGGCGCGCTGGGCGTGGCGGGCGCGGTATGCGTGTTGTACCTGCTGCTGTCGTCGCCCCGGCTGCTGCGCCGCGCGGGCGTTCCGGAGCGGGACGGGTCCGGGGTGAACGGCGGGGACGGCCCGGCCGACGTCCGGACCGTGGCGCTGCTGCTCGCGCTGTTCGCCGTCGCCATGCAGATCGGCGGCCCGGTGCAGAACCTCATCAGCCGCCACATCGAGGCCCGCGCCGACGTCCACGCCCTGGACCTCACCCGCGACCCCGGCACGTTCGTGTCGATGCAGCACGAGCTGTCGGTGCGCAACATCTCCGACCTCACCCCCAACGGCCTCGAACGGCTGCTGTGGATGTCGCACCCCGCCGGGCCCGAGCGCATCGCGATGGCCCGGGACTGGGCCAGGATGCACGGCGTCCCGGCCCCGCCTCCCCTCAACCGGCGGTAGGGCCTCCAGGAGCGGAAAAGCGGTGAGCCCGCCTCTCCACCATGACGTGGAGGACGGGCTCACCGCGCAAGGGGTGGCTCAGGCGGGTGGCTCAGGCCGGCGCGGGGTCCTGCGGCCCGGCCGTGACCGACCGCTTCAGGGCGCTGCCCTTCACCCAGTCGTCCCAGTCGAGCTGCCAGTAGCCCCAGCCGTTCTCGGGTTCCAGCTCGCGCTTGGAACCGGTCACCTTGAACGGGTCGCCCCGGTAGGAGAAGTTGTAGAACCAGCGCGCGTTCGCCGGGCTGGCGTTGACGCAGCCGTGGCTGACGTTGTTGTTGCCCTGCGAGCCCACCGACCAGGGCGCGCTGTGCACGTACTCGCCGCTGTTGGAGATCCGCACGGCCGAGTGCACGACCTGGCGGTAGTAGTCGGGGCAACCCTTGGGGCAGCCGACCGTGGTGGAGTCCATGACCACCGGACTGTCCTTGTCCATGGTCAGGTGGTCGCCGTTGGTGGTGGTGTACTTCAGCAGCCCGCCCTTGCCCATCGACACGGGCATGCGGCGGACGGTCTTGCCGTTCTTCTTCACCACCAGGATGTGGTCGTTCTCGCTGGCGCGGCTGATGTGCTCGTCGCCGATGCGGAAGTTCACCGTCTGGTTGCGCTCGCCCCACACGCCCTTGGCCATCCGCACGCCGCTCAGGTGCGCGCGGAAGGTGACCTTCGTCTGCCGGGGCCAGTGCTTGCGGGTCCGGAACACCACGCTCTGGTCGCCGAACCAGTGCCAGGCGCCCTCGACCGGCTTGGCCGACCGCACCTCCAGCGCCCGCTCCACCGCCGCCTTCTCGGTGACCGCCTGGTCGAACCGGAGGATGATCGGGATGCCGACCCCGACGGTCTCCTTGTCGTAGGGCGCCTCGACGTTGGTGGCCAGCGTCCTCTTCACCTTGGCGGTGCGGAAGGTCCGGGTGACCGTCGCGGTCCTGCCGTCGCGGCCCAGCCCCGTCGCGGTGACGGTGTACTCGGTGTCGGGGTTCAGCGCCCAGCGCGAGCGCCAGCCGGTCCGGCCGGGCTGCATCTGCCCCTCGACCGGTTCGCCCTTGGTGGTGACGGTGACGTTCTCGACCGTGCCGCTCCGCGCCTGCACGGTGATGGGGCTGTCGGGCCGCACCCGGCCCGCCTGCTCGGCGGGCGAGAGCGTCAGGTCGACGGCTTCCTTGACGGCCACCGCCTTCGTCGGGGCGCCGCTGCCACCGGAACAGGCCGCGGCCCCCGCCGCCATCGTCGCGCCGAGCAGCAGGGCGGTGGCCCACCGCCCCCGGTCCGCCGATCCTGAGACGCCGCCGCGCACCGTCAACCCCCGGTCGTCACTGTGTACATCGTCACTGCAGGCAAACAAACGCGTCCGCAGCGTGGTCGCCGGGACGTGGCCCATTATGAAGGGGGCCGGCACCCGCGCGAACGCGAAACACCGGCCCCCTGGGGTTCCTTTGCCGATCAGTGGCTGAAGTGCCCCCGGTAGTACTCGAAGACCAGCCCGATCGTGGCCATGACGGCGGCGCAGACGCCGGCGAGGACCAGCCACCAGCCGAACACCACGCCGAGCGCGATGGCGGCGGCCGACAGGGCCACGAACAGCGGCCACCAGCTGTGCGGGCTGAAGAAACCCAGCTCGCCGGCCGCGTCCGCGATCTCACCCTCGGGGTCGTCCTCGTACAGCGGCCCGCCGTTGGCGTTCTCCAGCCGGCGGATCGTGAAGTGGATGTAGAACCCGATCAGCCCGGCCAGGCCGACGGCCAGGGCCATCGCCGTGGTGCCGGTCCAGTCCTTCGACCAGAGCCAGTAGACGACGTCGGTGGCGAGGAAGAACAGCGCGCACCCGTAGAACATGAACGCCTGAACGCGCATGGGTTACTTCCCCCCCTCGTACTTCTTCTTGGCTTCCTTGGACTCCAGCACGCCGGTGCCCGTGGAGGCCCGCGCGGCCGCCGCGCCCGCAAGCTCGCCCTTGGCGCCCACGTGCGGGTGGTGCAGGTCGAACGCCGGACGCTCGGAGCGGATCCGCGGGATGGAGTTGAAGTTGTGCCGCGGCGGCGGGCAGGAGGTGGTCCACTCCAGCGAGCAGCCGTAGCCCCACGGGTCGTCGACCTCGACCTTCAGGCCCTTCTTGTGCGTGATGTACACGTTGTAGAAGAAGGGCAGCAGCGAGCAGCCGAGGATGAACGAGAAGATCGTGGAGACCTGGTTCAGCCCGACGAACTCGTCGGCGTAGTCGGCGTAGCGGCGCGGCATGCCGGCCGCGCCCAGCCAGTGCTGCACCAGGAAGGTGCCGTGGAACCCGATGAACAGCAGCCAGAAGTGCACCTTGCCGAGCCGGTCGTTCAGCATCTTGCCGGTGAACTTGGGCCACCAGAAGTAGAAGCCGGCGAACATCGCGAACACCACCGTGCCGAACACGACGTAGTGGAAGTGCGCCACCACGAAGTAGGAGTCCGACAGCTGGAAGTCCATCGGCGGCGAGGCCAGGATGACGCCGGTCAGGCCACCGAACAGGAAGGTGACCAGGAAGCCGAGCGACCACAACATGGGCGACTCGAACGTTAGTTGTCCTCGCCAGATCGTCCCGACCCAGTTGAAGAACTTCACCCCCGTGGGCACGGCGATGAGGAACGTCATGAAGGAGAAGAACGGCAGCAGCACCTGGCCGGTCACGAACATGTGGTGCGCCCACACCGTGATCGACAGGCCCGCGATGGTGATGGTGGCGAACACCAGGCCCACGTAGCCGAAGATCGGCTTGCGGCTGAACACCGGAAGGATCTCGGTCACGATGCCGAAGAAGGGCAACGCGATGATGTAGACCTCGGGGTGGCCGAAGAACCAGAACAGGTGCTGCCACAGCAGCGCCCCGCCGTGCGCGGCGTCGAACACGTGCGCGCCCAGCTTACGGTCGGCCTCCAGGGCCAGCAGCGCGGCGGCCAGCACCGGGAAGGCCAGCAGCACCAGGATCGAGGTGAGCAGGATGTTCCAGGTGAAGATCGGCATCCGGAACATCGTCATGCCCGGCGCGCGCATGCACAGGATCGTGGTGATGAAGTTGACCGCGCCCATGATCGTGCCGAAGCCCGACATCGCCAGGCCCATCACCCACATGTCACCGCCGATGCCCGGCGAGCGGACCGCGTCCGACAGCGGGGCGTAGGCGAACCAGCCGAAGCTGGCCGCGCCGTTCGGGGTGAGGAAGCCGGCCAGCACGATCAGGCTGCCGAACAGGAACAGCCAGTAGGCCAGCATGTTCATGCGCGGGAACGCCACGTCGGGCGCGCCGATCTGCAGCGGCATGATCACGTTGGCGAAGCCCGCGAACAGCGGGGTGGCGAACATCAGCAGCATCACCGTGCCGTGCATGGTGAACAGCTGGTTGAACTGCTCGTTGCTCATCATCTGCATGCCGGGCTTGTACAGCTCGGCGCGCATCAGCAGCGCCATGACGCCGCCGATGAGGAACATGAGGAACGAGGTGATCAGGTAGAGGTAGCCGATCACCTTGTGGTCGGTGGAGGACATCCAGTTGGCGATGAGCCGCCCCTTGGACGTCCGCGACGCGGAGATCGGCGCGCTCGGTGCGTGACTGATCGTGGTCACTTGACACCTCCCGCGGCCTTGGCCTTGGCATCGGCGAGGAACCGGGCGTACTGCTCGGGCGAGACCACCTGGAGCTGGAACAACATCCGGCTGTGGTCGACGCCGCACAGCTCGGCGCAGCGGCCCTCGTAGGTCCCGGTCTTCTTCGCCGTGAACTCGAACTCGTTGGTGTAGCCCGGCATGACGTCCTTCTTGTACAGCAGCGCCGGGACCCAGAACGAGTGGATGACGTCGTTGGCGTGCAGCCGCACGCGGACCTTCTGGTTGGCCGGGATCACCATCACCGGCTTGGCCCCCGTGGGGGCGTTCGGAGCCACCGGGACGCCGACGACCGAGGCGACGGTCTGGGCGTCCTTCTGCGGCCCGGACTTGTAGTCGAACTGCCAGCTCCACTGGAACCCGAGGACGTCGACCGTCACGGCCGGGTCCTTGGAGAGGCGCTCGACGTACTCCTCGTCACGGGCGGTGAAGAAGAACAGGACGCCGATGATGACGAACGGGACCGCCGTGTAGAGGATCTCGATCGGCATGTTGTAGCGCACCTGCGGCGGCAGGTCGTTGGAGCGCTTGCGGTGGAACACCACCGCCCAGAGGATCAGTCCCCAGACGACGATGCCGACGGCGAACGCAGCGATCCAGGAGCCCTGCCAGAGCTTCAGCATGCGCTCGGCCTGGTCACTGATCGGCTCGGGCATGCCCAGGCGGGACATCTCGCCGCTGCACGCGGTGGCGGTCAGCGCCAGCAGGCCCAGCGCGCCGGCGCTTCTCAATGCGCGGCGACTGCGCACAGGCGTACGCCGCTCCCTAGAGCGGGTCGGACTCACGGAATGCCTTCCCCACGGATGAGAGCCCAGGGAACTCCCGGGCGGTGAGATCAGTTGTTACACGTTTGGTGGACACAGTAGCGCGAGGGTCTCCACCACCCCCGCTTGGGTGCCCGGTTAGTGTTCTGGCGTGGCTAACTCCGACGCGCCCGGCGCCTACTTCGACGCCGCCTCCACCGAGCCGCCGCACCCGGCCGCGCGAGCGGCCCTGCTGGGCGCGCTGGACGCCGCCTGGGCCGACCCGGCGCGGCTGTACGGACCGGCGCGCGCGGCCCGGCTGACGCTGGACCAGGCGCGCGCGAAGGTGGCCGGGGTGCTGGGCGCGCGGCCCGACGAGGTGTCGTTCACCGGGTCGGGCACGCAGGCCGTTCACCTGGCGATGCTGGGCGCGCTGGCGGCGCGCCGCCGCGCCGGGCGGCACCTGGTGGTGAGCGCGGTGGAGCACTCCAGCGTCCTGCACGCCGCCGCGCGGCACGAGCGCGACGGCGGCGAGGTCACGACCGTCGGGGTGGACCGGCACGGCCGGGTGGACGCGGCCGAGTTCGCCGCCGCGCTGCGCCCCGACACCGCGCTGGCATGCCTCCAGTCGGCCAACCACGAGGTGGGGACGGTGCAGCCGGTGGCCGAGGCCGCCGAGGCGTGCCGCGCCCTGAAGGTGCCGCTGTTCGTGGACGCCGCGCAGTCGGTGGGGCGCGCGCAGGTCCCCGAGGGCTGGTCGCTGCTGGCCGCCAGCGCCCACAAGTGGGGCGGCCCGCCCGGCGTGGGCGTGCTGGTGATCCGCAAGAACACCCGGTGGCGGTCGCCGCTGCCGGAGGACGAGCGGGAGAACCGCCGGGTGCCGGGCTTCGAGAACGTGCCGGGCGCGGTGGCCGCGGCGGCGGCGCTGGAGGCGTACCGGGCGGAGATGGCCGCCGACGGGCCGCGGCTCTCGGCGCTGGTGGACCGCATCCGCGCGGCGGTGCCGCGCGCCGTCCCCGACGTGGAGGTGGTGGGCGACCCGGAGCGGCGGCTGCCGCACCTGGTGACCTTCTCGTGCCTGTACGTGTCGGGCGAGGCGCTGCTGACCGAACTGGACCGGCTGGGATTCGCGGTTTCGTCGGGCAGCTCGTGCACGGCGGATACGCTGCGTCCCAGTCACGTGCTGGAGGCGATGGGGGTGATTACCCATGGGAACGTCCGGGTATCGCTGCCGCGTGGCGCCGCGTCGGGCGACGTCGACCGTTTCCTGGCCGTGCTCCCCGACGCCGTCGCCCGGTTGCGCCGGACCGCGGGAGTGAGCCTTCCATGAAGCCCTGCGACATGCCCTGCGACATGCCTTGCGAGACGACCGGACGAGAGGGGCGGGCCCGCCGATGAGGTTCCGTAGCCGTGCACGTCGGGAGGACGGGCGCCACGCCGGCGGGGCGGCCGGGCCGGAGCCCGCGCCGCAGCCGGGCGGACCGCCGCCGGTGCTGGTCATCGACGCGCTGGGGCGCAAGTGCCCCATCCCGATCATCATGCTGGCCGAGCGCATCCGCGAGGTGCCGGTGGGCGAGATCGTCGCGGTGCTCGCCGACGACGTGGCCGCCCGCACCGACGTGCCGGCGTGGTGCCGGATGAAGTCGCAGGACTTCGTGTGGGAGGAGACCCTGCCGCGCGGCGGCTGGGGCTTCCACATCCGGCGTTGTTACTGAGGGGCCGGATCACCGGGCCCGGCCGCCCCGGGCGTGTCCCCGGGGCGGCGGGCCGGAGGCGTCAGGGGTTGCGGCAGGCGAGGTGCGGCGCGACGGCGTCGGCGGCGTCCTGGCCGTAGGCCCCGGCCAGCCGGTCCAGGAAGCCCTGGCGGCCCAGCGCGTACTCCTGCGGGCCGGCGGTCTCCAGGACGTGGGCGGCGATCACGTTGCCGACCTGCGCGGCGGCCTCCAGGGACAGGCCCCAGGCGGTCGCGGTCAGGAACCCGGCGCGGAAGGCGTCGCCGCCGCCGGTCGGGTCCACGACCTTCTCCACGACCACGGCCGGGACGTGCAGGCCGGGCTCGCCCTTGCGGTCGATGGACACGCCCTTGGCGCCCAGCGTGGTGATCCGGGTGCCGACGCGGTCCAGGACGTCGGCGTCAGACCAGCCGGTCTTCTCCTCGGTCAGCGCCTTCTCGTACTCGTTGGTGAACAGGTAGGCGGCGCCCTCGATGAGCCGGCGCACCTCCGGGCCGCCCATCCGGGCGAGCTGCTGGGAGGGGTCGGCGGCGAACGGGATGCCGCGGGTGCGGGCCTCGTCGCTGTGCCGCAACATGGCCTCGGGGTCGTTCGGGCTGACCAGCACCAGGTCCAGGCCGCCCACCCGGTCGGCGATCGGCTGCAGCTCGATCTCGCGGGCCTCGCTCATGGCGCCCGCGTAGAAGGTGGCGATCTGGTTCTGCTCCTGGTCGGTGTTGCACAGGAAGCGCGCGGTGTGGTGCAGCTCGGACACGTGCACCGAGGCGGTGTCCACGCCGTGCCGCTCCAGCCAGGACCGGTAGTCGGCGAAGTCGTCGCCCACCGCGCCGACCAGGATGGACTCCTTGCCGAGGCTCCCCATGCCGAAGCAGATGTTGGCCGCGACGCCGCCGCGCCGGATGTCGAGCTGGTCGACCAGGAACGACAACGAGACGCGGTCGAGCCTGTCGGGCATGAGCTGGTCGGTGAACCGTCCGGGGAAGGTCATCAGGTGGTCGGTCGCGATGGAGCCAGTCACGGCGATGCGCACGGCGTCGCTCTCCTTGGGAATGTCGTCCGGCTGTGTGTCCGGCTGTTCGTCGACCCCGCCCAGGGGGTCGCGGGCTCCACGAAGACTACTTGCCCCCGCGACACGTGTCCCGTTCGGCGCCGGCCCTCGGACGGGCCCGGACATGGGAAAAGAGCGGCCCGAAAAGGACTCCGGACCGCTCTCCCGCCGTGCTGGTTCGTGCTAGTTGAACGAGTCGCCGCAGGCGCACGAGCCCGAGGCGTTGGGGTTGTCGATGGTGAACCCCTGCTTCTCGATCGTGTCCACGAAGTCGATCGTGGCGCCGGTGAGGTAGGGGGCGCTCATCCGGTCCACCCGGACGTTGAGGCCGTCGAACTCCTGCACCTGGTCGCCGTCCATCTCCCGCTCGTCGAAGAAGAGCTGGTAGATCAGGCCGGAGCAGCCGCCCGGCTGCACGGCGACGCGCAGCGCGAGGTCGTCGCGTCCCTCCTGCTCCAGCAGGGCGCGGGCCTTCTCAGCGGCGGCGTCGGTGACGACGACGCCCTGCTGGGTGGTCTCCTGCGTGCTCTCGCCTGAAACCGTCATGTGTTCAGCTCCCGGGTCTCGCTACTGCGCCGCGTGGCGCGGCTCTCTGTCGCATGTCCACGGAGACGGCGTCCGCCTCTTCCCACGGACAACGTACCTCGCGGCTCGGCCATTCCGCCTACGCCCAGTGTTTCACGCGACGGGCGGGCCGAACCCCGCCGTGCTGCGGTCCACGTCACATCGGGCCGCCGGTCCGGGCCCGCCGGGCGTGTGCCATCATTAGTCGTCAAAGCGACGATAAGTCTGCCGTCGCAGGAGGGAGACTCCCGTGACCACCCCCGTGCGCGACCTTCCGCTGCTGCTCCTGGGCGCCGGCTCCGACCCGGCCAGCGAGCGCGGCGTGGACTGCCCCGGCGAGCTGCCGCCCGCCTCCGACCCCGCCCTGGTGGAACGCGCCAGGGCCGCCAAGGCCGCGCTCGGCGACCGGGTGTTCGTGCTGGGGCACCACTACCAGCGCGACGAGGTCATCCAGTTCGCCGACGTGACCGGCGACTCGTTCAAGCTGGCGCGGGAGGCCGCCGCCCGGCCCGATGCGCCCTACGTCGTGTTCTGCGGCGTGCACTTCATGGCCGAGTCCGCCGACATCCTCACCGCCCCGCACCAGCAGGTCGTGCTGCCGGACCTGGCGGCGGGCTGCTCCATGGCCGACATGGCGACCTTCGACCAGGTGGAGGAGTGCTGGGAGGTGCTGGAGGAGGCCGGGATCGCCGACGAGGTGGTGCCCGTCACCTACATGAACTCCTCGGCCGACATCAAGGCGTTCGTGGGACGGCGCGGCGGCGTGGTGTGCACCTCGTCCAACGCCAAGCGGGCGCTGGACTGGGCCTACGCCAAGGGCAAGAAGGTGCTGTTCCTGCCCGACCAGCACCTGGGCCGCAACACCGCCGTGCTGGAGATGGGCTTCGAGCTGGACGACTGCGTCGTCTACAACCCGCACCGCCCCGACGGCGGCCTCACCCGCGCGCAGATGGCCGACGCCAAGATGATCCTGTGGCGCGGGCACTGCTCGGTGCACGGCCGGTTCAGCAAGGCGTCGGTGGACGACGTGCGGGCCCGCGTCCCCGGGGTGAACGTGCTGGTGCACCCCGAATGCCAGCACGAGGTCGTGCTCGCGGCCGACCTGGTGGGCTCGACCGAGTACATCATCAAGACGGTCGAGGCGGCCCCGGCCGGGTCGTCGTGGGCGATCGGCACCGAGCTGAACCTGGTGCGGCGGCTGGCCACCGAGCACCCGGACAAGAACGTGATGTTCCTGGACAAGGCCGTCTGCTTCTGCTCGACCATGAACCGCATCGACCTGCCCCACCTGGTGTGGTCGCTGGAGGCGCTGGTGCGCGGCGAGGTGGTCAACCGCATCCAGGTGGACGAGGAGACCGCGCACTACGCCCGCGCGGCCCTCGACCAGATGCTGGCGCTGCCGTAGCCTGCCGGTCCCCGCGCGTCCCGGAAGGCCCTCCGGGGCGCGCGGGTCCGGGCCGGCGGGGCCGCCGCCGCGCCGGTCCGGTCACTTCAACGCGTAGACGACCTCGGCGGTGACGCGCTGCTCGCCCTCGCCGGGGCTGAGGTGCCCGCCCGCGTCGGCGATCATCGCTTTCGGGATCAGGTGGGGCGGCAACGCGTCCACCGTCACCAGCCGCAGGGTGACGACCCGGCCCAGCTTCCGTCCGGCGAGCCGCGCGACCCGCTGGGCCTTGGCGCGGGCGTCGGCGACGGCCAACTCCTGGGCCCGCGCCAGCTCGGCCGACACGTCGGCCTTGTCGAAGGTGACCCCGTCCAGCCGCACGTCCGGGCCCGCCGCCATGATCGCGTTCAGCGTCACGTGGGCGCGCGGCAGGTCGCGGACGGTGGCCGACACCGACTCCGAGCCCCGGTAGCCGCTGACGGTGCGCGGCTCGGTGGTGGTGTACTCCGGCTGGACCGACAGATCGGTGGTCTTCACGTCCCTGGCGGCCACCCCGGAGTCGGTGATGACCTTGACCAGCCGGGCGGCGGCCGTGCCGACGGCCTGGTAGGCGTCGCCGGGGGCGGAACGGGTCAGCTCGACGCCCGCCCGCACGTACATGATGTCGGGCCGGACCGGCACCCGGCCCACGCCGGTCACCTCGATCCGGTCCTCGCGCCGCTTCCCGGCGGCCTGCCCCGCCGTCTGCGCCGCCGTCTGTCCCGTGGCCTTCCCCGTGGTCCGGTCGGCGGCGTCCGCCTGGGCGGGCAGGGCGGCGGGCACGGCCCCGGCCAGCACCAGCGCGGCGGCCGCGGCCATCCTCATGATCTTCGTGTTGCTCACAGCCGCCATCCGACCACCGGCGGCGGGCCGCCGCCCCGAGGCGCGGGTCAAGGCCGGGTAAGGATGTCGGGCGGGCCGGAGCGCGGGCTCAGATGGCGGAGTTCTCCACCCAGTGCTCCAGCAGGGCGGCGTCGCCGTCCACCTCCAGCCGCGGGTCGACGGGCCGCAACCGCCCCCACAGCAGCAGGTAGAGGTCGCTCACCGTGCCGCGCACGGCGACCTCGGCCGCTCCCCCGCCCTCGCGCCAGGTGAAGCCCTCCGGCTCCAGCCGGACGGTCCAGGACGCGTTCACGTCGGTCGCCGCGAACCCCAGCGTCTCGTCGTCGCCCCGCAGGTTCTCCACCTTGGGCGCGAACGCCGCCGCGCTGGGCAGGTTGACCAGGAACTCCGCGACCCCGTCCAGGGCGACGGCGGTGTCCACGACCGGGGCGCGGCCGAGGGCGAACTCGGCGTCGCAGCGGTGCACGGCGGTCTCGTGCACCATCCGGCGCGCCCAGAAGGAGGCGTGCGGGTCCGGCCCCCAGGTCCACATCGGGGTCCCGGGGTCGACGGTGCGCAGCGCGCCGACCAGGGCCGCGCCGCCCTCGGCGAACCAGTCGGGCAGCCCGCCGCTCTCCGGCGGGAAGGTGACGCCGAGGTCGCGCAGCCCCACGCGGCGCGGCGTGCGGACCCGGACCATGCCGCCCGCCCACCGGTGCACCCCGCCCAGGTGCCGGACCAGGTCGGCCGTCGTCCACCCCGGGCAGGTGGGCACCGGCCGCGCGTAGTCGGCCTCCGCGAGCACCGCCGCGAACGCGGCGATCTCGGCCTCGACCGCGGCGCAGTGCCGGTCGTGGTCCTGCTGCTGTCCCGTCACGGTCTCCTCCTCCGCGGCCCGGTACGTCGTGATCGAGCCTGTCACACCCGGCGTACGGTCAGGTCAGGGGCGTCCCAGACCGCGAACCGGCGGCCGGGGTCGGGCTCGATCGGCAACTCCGCGGCCAGGGCCCCGCGCGCCCTCTCCTCGACGGTGTTGTTGCGGCCCGAGCGCGCGCCGTCGCCCCGGGGAGCGAACGGGTAGAAGGTGCCCCGCCCGTACAGGTGGACCAGCAGCAGCCGTTGCCCGTCCCCTCGGCGGAACCCCACGGCCGCGAACAGCAGGTACGCGCCGAACCCGGCCTCCGTCAGCACCGCGCCGACCGTGTGCAGGTCGGCGGCCAGCCGATCCAGGCCGTCCGGCGGACGCTCCATCCGCAACCAGGCGTGGCCGTGCGGGTCCTCGACGGTCTCGGTGGCCGGGCCGTCGTGGGTCAGGAGCCGGGCGACCTCCCGCCGCGCCCGGCCGAACGCGCCGAACGCGCCGCCCTCGACCAGGCGGTGGCACACCGCGCCCGCGCCGGTGGGCGCCAGGCCCGTCGCCGCCTCCAGCGCGGCGGCCCCCTCCACCAGCGCGAACAGCCGGTCGGCCGGGGACCGGCGCGGGGCGGGGCGGCCGAGCACGCCGTCGAGGAGCCCCATGCGCTCAGCCCCCGTCCGCCAGCCGCTGGGACACCAAGGTGAGACGGGCGGTGCGGCGCTCCAGCGACGGGTGGCTGCACAGCAGCTCGGGCGGCCGCCGCCGGTCGGGCGCGGCCCGCGCCACGCACAGGGCGTTCACCGGGCGCAGGGCGCGCCGGTCGGCCGGGGCGGCGTCGGCCATCCCGGTGTGGATCTTGGCGAGGGCGGCGGCCAGCGCGCCGGGGCGGCCGGTGAGCAGCGTGCCGGTGGTGTCGGCGCACAACTCGCGGTAGCGCGACAGCGCGAGGCTGGTCACCAGGCCGACCAGGTGCAGCGGCAGGACGGCCAGCGCCACCGGGGCCAGCAGCACGGCGATCGGCAGCGTCGCCAGGCGGCGAGCCAGCCCCAGCCAGAACCTCAGGAACAGCTCGGCGCACATCGAGGGGAAGGCCGCGACCGACGCCACCAGGACGTCCCGGTTGGCGATGTGGGCCATCTCGTGGCCCAGCACGCCCGCCAGTTCCTCGGGGGTGAGCCGCTCGCGCAGGCCCCGCGTGACGCACACGACCGCCGCGCCGGGCCCCGATCCGGCGGCGAAGGCGTTCGGGGCCGCCAGGTCCGACACCGCGACGCGGGGTTTGGGCAGGTCGGCGGAGACGCACAGGCGCTCTACGATCGCGTGCAGCTCGGGCTCCCGGTCGGCGGTCACCTCGCGGCCCTCGGCGGCCCACAGGGCGAGCCGGTCGGTGTAGCGGCACACGGCCGCCGCCAGCACGACCGCCGCCGCCACGGCGGCGAGGCCCCAGACGGCGCCGAGCAGGAAGAAGGGCAGCGCTGTGGCGGCGTAGACCAGCAACACCAGGAACATCGTGAGCAACATCCGGCGGGCCAGGACCGGATCGGGCTCGTACGGCGGCCGTGCCTTGTGCGGTGGTGCCGCGTCCGGCGGCCGGGGCGGGGCTGAGGAGGCCATCGGTCACTCCTACGGTCGGTGCTCCGTCGACCGTAGGACGAGCGGCGCTCCCGATCGATGCCATATGACACAAATGGGGCGCTAGATCGCCTTACAGGCCGGGCGCGCCCCAGACGGGGAACCAGCGGCCCAGGTCGTCCTCGAACGGCAGGTCGGCACCCACCGCGCCGCGCACCTCCAGCTCCAGGGCGTTGTCGCGGCGGTCGCCCGGCAGCGGCGCGAACGGGTAGAACGTGCCGCGCTTGTACAGGTAGACCAGCGCGAGCCGCCGCCCGTCGGGGCCCTGGAAGCCGACCAGCGAGCAGAGCAGGTGCGGGCCGAAGCCCCCGGCCTCCAGCGTGGCGTTCACCGCGTGCAGGTCGGTGACCAGGCCGGGAAGGTCCTCGGGAGCGTGCCGGGCCAGCAGCCAGGTGTAGCCGTAGTCGTCGGTGCTGAACTCGACGGCGGGGCCCTCGTCGGCGTCGAGCAGCTCCTGCACGTCGCGCTGGAGCCGGGCGAACGCGCCGCCCTCGGGGGCCCGGAAGCACACCGAGCCGAGCCCGGTGGGGGTGAAACCGGCCGCCGCCTCCAGCGTCACCGCCGCCGTGGGCAGCGCGAACAGCCGGTCGAGGTCGGGCTTGACCGGCTTGGAGCGGCCCAGCAGCGTGTCCAGGAAACCCATCGTCTACTCTCCCCTGCCCAGCTGGGCCGAGATCTTCTGGAGCTGCGCCAGCCGCTTGTCCAGCGGCGGGTGGGTGGCGAACAGCGCCGAGACGCTGAAGCCCTTGGCGAAGGCGGGCGCGAAGAAGAAGGCGTTGAACGGCTCGGCGGCGCGCAGGTCCCGGGTGGGGATGCGGGCGATCTCCCCCGACACCTTGGTCAGCGCGCTGGCCAGCGCGGACGGCCGCCCGGTCAGCAGCGCCCCGGCGCGGTCGGCCGACAGCTCGCGGTAGCGCGACAGGGCGCGGGTGAGCACGAAGCTGACGCCGTAGGCCACGGCGCTGACCGCGATCACCGCCAGCAGCACCACGCCGGTGTTCTGGTCGCCGTCGCGGCGGTTGAAGCCGCCCCACAACCCCCACTCCAGTCCGAAGCGGGTGACCAGCCCGGCGCACACGCCCAGGAACGAGGCGATGGTCATCACCGCCACGTCGCGGTGCGCGACGTGCGCCATCTCGTGCGCGAGCACGCCCTCCAGCTCCACCGGGTCGAGCCGGCGCAGCAGCCCGGTGGTCACGCACACCACGGCCTTGCGCTGGTTGCGGCCGGTGGCGAAGGCGTTGGGCATGTCGGTGTCGGCCACCGCGACGCGCGGCTTGGGGGCGTCCGACAACGCGCAGATGCGGTCGATCACCCCGTGCAGCTCGGGCATCTCCGCGGGCGACACCTCGCGGCCGTGCATGGCGAACAGCGTGAGCCGGTCGGAGTAGAAGTACTGGACCAGCAGGAACACCATCGCCGCGACCAGCGCGAACACGCCCCACTTGGGGGCGATGACGAAGAACGCGCCCACGAAGACGACGTACACCAGCCCCAGCAGGAACATCGTCACCAGCATGCGCGAGGTGAGCCCACGATCGGGCGCGTAACGCGTTCTCGCCATCCGGACCCCCTGTCCCCCGGCCGTGCGCCGTGCGGCGCGCCGTTCATCGATACGAACGATCTCTGCCCGTGCTTCGCGCACGGGCGGCGGGGGGACGCGGGAGGCCGGTCAGTCGGGGATCAGCCCGCTGTCCCCCAGCATCTGCCGGACCTCGTCGATGTGGGCGTCGGCCGGCGGCAGGATCAGCTCCGACGGCTCCAGGCTGTCGGCGGGCAGCGCCTTGCCGACCCGGCGCACGTCCTCCAGCAGCGCGTGCAGGGCGCTGCGGAAGCGCGTCTCGTCCCCGGTCTCGATCGCCGCCTCCAGGGCGTCGTCGAGGGTGTTGAGGGCGGCCAGCTCGCCCTCGGGCACCTCCAGCTGCCCCTCCCCCATGATCCGGACGATCACTGGGCACCCCCGGGCTGCTGCGGCCACGGGGCCTGCTGCGGGGTGTCGTGCCGCGGCTGCTGCTGCCCCTGCTGCGCGCCGGGGTTGAGCTGCTTGGGCGCCGGGCCCTGGCCGAGCTCGGCCTTCAGCGCCTCCAGCTCCAGGTCCACGCCGGGACCGCTGTTCATGCGGTCGAGCTCGGCCTGGATGTCGTCCTTGGGACCGGAGAAGTCCTCCAGGGCGCCGGAGGCCAGCAGCTCGTCGATGGCCCCCGCGCGGGCCTTCATGTTCTCGGTCTTCTCCTCGGCGCGCTGGATCGCCAGGCCCACGTCGCCCATCTCCTCGGAGATGCCGGTGAACGCCTCGTTGATCTTGGTCTGCGCTTCGGCCGCGGTGTAGGTGGCCTTGATGGTCTCCTTGCGGGTGCGGAAGGAGTCGACCTTGGCCTGCAGCCGCTGGGAGGCCAGCGTCAGCTTCTCCTCCTCGCCCTGCAACTGCTGGTACTGCGCGCGCAGGTCGGTGAGCTGGGACTCCAGCATCGACTTGCGGCTCAACGCCTCGCGGGCCATGTCCTCGCGGCCGACCTGCAACGCCTTCTTGGCCTGCTCGGTGCGCTTGTCCTGCTCGCGTTCGAGCCCGTTGATCTGGAGTTCGAGTCGCTTGCGGGAGGTGGCGACGTCGGCAACACCCCGCCGGACCTTCTGCAACATCTCCAGCTGGCGCTGGTAGGAGTAGTCCAGGGTCTCGCGAGGATCTTCCATCTTGTCCAGGGCCTTGTTCGCCTTGGACTTAAAGATCATCGACATTCGCTTCATCACGCTCATCGCGCGGCGCCGGTCCCTTCGTGTGCTGTCTGCTCAGTCACAAACTGGGCTCAATGACCACTGCTGGGGTTCATATCACCCTACGCGTTAACGCGCGAGGCAGCCACGATGTTCGCAGCCGGTAGGCTGATCCTCGTGTTCCGACGTCGTACCCAGGAAGCCCCCGAAAATCCTCCTCAGGTAGTAAAGCCCGGAGGAAAGGGCCGCCCCACGCCCAAGCGCAGCGAGGCCCAGAAGCTTCGCCGCCAGCCGATCACGGCTCCGGCCAACCGCAAGGAGGCCTATCGGAAGCTGCGCGAGAAGCAGGCCGCCGACCGCGTCAAGCAGCGCGAGGGCATGGCCCGGGGCGAGGACCGGTACCTGCTCAAGCGGGACAAGGGGCCGGTCCGCCGCCTGGCGCGCGACTACGTCGACTCCCGCCGCACCGTGGGCTCCTACCTCATGTACGTGATGTTCGCGATCGTGGCGGTCAGCCTGCTGCCGCTCGGCGCGGCCAAGCTGCTGTCGCTGCTGATCCCGCCGGTGCTGCTGGCGGCGGTGTTCGTCGAGGGCCTGCTGATCAGCCGCGGCGTCAAGAAGCTGGCCGCCGAGCGCTACCCGAACGAGGACGCCAAGGGCGCCGGGCTGTACGCGGCGATGCGCGCGATGCAGATCCGGCGGCTGCGAATGCCCGCGCCGCAGGTGAAGCTGGGCGACAAGGACAAGGTCGGCCTGGCCGAGTGACGGAGCCGGGTGACAGGGCCGGGCGACAGGGCGGGGTGACGGCGGGGCCACCAGCGGAGTGACCCGCCCGGCCCGCCGGTCCTGATCTAGGGTCGGAGCATGGAGTTCCGACGCCTGGGCCGCAGCGGCCTGAAGATCAGCGAGATCGCCTACGGTAACTGGCTCACCCACGGCTCCCAGGTCGAGGAGGACGCCGCGCGCGCCTGCGTCGCGGCGGCCCTCGACGAGGGGATCACCACCTTCGACACCGCCGACGTCTACGCCGGGACCCGCGCCGAGGAGGTGCTCGGCCGCGCCCTGCACGGGCAGCGCCGCGAGGGGCTGGAGATCTTCACCAAGGTCTACTGGCCCACCGGCCCCGGCCCCAACGACCGGGGCCTGTCGCGCAAGCACGTCTTCGAGTCGATCCACGGGTCGTTGCGCCGCCTCGGCACCGACTACGTGGACCTCTACCAGGCGCACCGGTTCGACTACGAGACGCCGCTGGAGGAGACCCTCCGGGCGTTCGAGGACCTGGTGCGGCAGGGCAAGGCGCTGTACATCGGGGTGTCGGAGTGGCGCGCCGAGGAGATCGAGCGCGCGCTGAAGATCGCCGACCAGATGGGCTTCGACCGGATCGTCTCCAGCCAGCCGCAGTACTCCATGCTCTGGCGGGTCATCGAGGGCGAGGTCCTGCCCTTGTGCGAGCGCGAGGGCATCGGCCAGATCGTGTGGTCGCCCATCGCGCAGGGCGTGCTGACCGGCAAGTACAAGCCGGGGCAACCGCTGCCGGAGGGCTCGCGCGCCACCGACGACAAGGGCGGCGCCGACATGATCAAGCGCTACCTGGACGACGACGTGCTGACCCGGGTGCAGGAGCTGCGGCCGATCGCCGACGAGCTGGGGCTGACGATGGCGCAGCTCGCGATCGCCTGGACGCTCCAGCACCCGGGCGTCTCGGCCGCCATCGTCGGCGCGTCGCGGCCCGAGCAGGTCCGCGACAACGTCCGCGCCGCCGGGGTCAAGCTGGACGCCGAGGTGCTCGCGCGCATCGACGACGTGCTCGGCGACTCGGTGATCCGCGACCCGGGCAAGACCGGCAGCCCGCCCCGCCGCCCCTGAGCGGCCCTTTCACGGCGCGTCCCGGACGCCCGGCCACCGCGCGGTGGCCGGGCGTCCGGCGCGTCACGCCGGCTCGTCCAGGCTCATCGGGTAGACGGTCCTGTCGCCGTCGACCAGGACCACCTTGTCGATCCCGTCGCCCTTGAGGCCGCGCCAGTTCTCGCCCAGCCACGACTCCGCGTCGGCCTGCGTCGAGAACGTCTCCTCCGACGTCCCCGCCACCTCACCGCCGGCCTTCTCCAGCCGCCAACTCCACGCCATCGCCACGACCTCCCTCGTCAGGCTGAGAGTAGCGGCCCCCGGACCGCCATAAAGTGTCCGGTCATCATGGACTTCACGCTTCTGGGATCGGCGGCGGCCGGCGGCTGGCCCGCCGAGGGCTGCCGCTGCGCCTCCTGCAACCGGCTGCGGACCGTCGGACACCAGGTGGAGCCGTTCTCGGCCCTGCTCGACGGGCGGCCGCTGGACGAGTGCGAGAGCCGCCCCGTGCCGGGCGGCCGGGTCGTGATCGGTCGAAGCGGCACCCGCGTCCTGGTGGCCGGGGGCCCCGGCGCGCGCCCCGAGCCCGAGCCCGGCGTGGTCTACGACGTGCTGCTGCTGGACCTGATCGCGGCCCCCGACCATCTGGGGGCGTTGCGCCGCGCGGGCGCGGTCCGCACCGGCGGCACGGTCGCGCCCGTCCACGTGGACCACCGCGTGCCCTCGGCCGAGGAGCTGGACCGGCGGCTGGCGTTCTGGCTACGGCCGCCGGGCGGCCCGCATCGCACGCTGCTGCTGGGCGGCTCCCGGTCGGGCAAGTCGGCCGAGGCCGAGTTGCGCCTGATGGGTGAGCCCGAGGTCACCTACGTGGCGACCGGCCAGGACCGTCCCGGCGACGCCGAGTGGGCCGCGCGGATCGACGCGCACCGGCGACGCCGCCCGGCCTGGTGGCGGACCGCCGAGACCACCGACCTGCCGCCGCTGCTGGCGTCGGCGACCGGCGCGCTGCTGATCGACGGGATCGGCACCTGGCTGGCGGCGGTGATGGACGAGACCGGCGCGTGGGACGACCCGTCCGCCGTGGAACCCCGCCTGGAGGAGCTGGTGGCCGCCTGGCGCGGCACCCGGGCGCGGGTGGTAGCGGTCAGCGACGAGGTCGGGTTGTCGCTGGTGCCGACGACGAGGTCGGGGCGGGCGTTCGGCGACGCGCTGGGGCGGCTGAACCAGTGGCTGGCCGCCGAGTCCGAGGACGCCGCGCTGGTCGTGGCCGGGCGCGTGGTGGACCTGCCTTGCTGAACGGGGCCCGGCTCGCGGTCACGCTCCTGACGATCGTCCCGCTGCCCACCGGCGCGGTGGACCGGGCGGCGGGCCGCTGGGCGATGCTGCTCGCGCCCGCCACCGGGCTGATCGTCGGCGGCGGCGCGGCGCTGGTGCTGCTGCTGGGCGACGCCGCCGGGCTGAGCCCCCTGCTGGGGGCCGCGCTGGCGGTCGCGGCCATGGCGGCGCTGACGCGGGCGCTGCACCTGGACGGGCTGGCGGACCTGGCCGACGGCCTGGGCAGCGGCAAACCGGCCGCCGACGCGCTCGCGATCATGAAGCGGTCCGACATCGGGCCGTTCGGCGTGGTGACGCTGCTGCTGGCGCTGCTGGTCCAGGTCGCGGCGCTGGCGGCGGCCCCGCAGCCGCCGGTCGCGGTGCTGGTCGCCGCCGTCGCCGGGCGGCTGGCGCTGCCCTGGGCGTGCCGGACGGACGTCCCCTCGGCCCGGCCGGGCGGGCTGGGCGCGCTGGTGGCCGGGACGGTGGGCACGCCCGCCGCGCTGGCGGTGACCGCCGTCGTGGCCGTCGCGTCCCTGGTCGCCGGGCCGTTCGGCGTCGCGGCGGTGGCGGCGGGCCTGGCGGCGGCGCTGGTGACGCTCCGGCGCGCCGTGCGCCGCCTGGGCGGGGTGACCGGCGACGTGTTCGGCGCGCTGGTGGAGATCGCCGCCACCACCGCCCTGGTGGTGCTGGCCGCCGCCTGACCGGGAGTCACGCGGCCGCGCGCTCGCGCAGGGAGTTGAGCAGGGCGGCGGCACGCTCGGAATCGTCCACGCTGACCGCGAACCGCTTGTCGCCGTCGTAGGCGATGACCAGGCACTCGCCCGACCGCAACATCGCGGTGGTGCCGAGCCCGCTGAGCCGGTAGCCCCAGCCGCCGACCTGCGCGGGGGTGCGCCGCTCGGTCCAGGCCGACTCGACCCGGTCCAGCGCGATCCGCTTGACCGGCCGCCCCAGCGGGCCGAACGCCACCGCGAGACCGGTGTCGCCCGCCGTGACCCGCGCCGACGACAACGTCAGCCCCGCCAGCCCCGCCACGACCAGCGGCAGGAAGGCCAGCGCCAGCGTCCGTCCGGGCGTCAGCGACGCGGGCAGCAGCCAAGCCGCGACCGCGCCCAGCACCCCGGCGGCGGCCAGGGCACCGCCGAGCCACACCGCCCAGCGGCTGTGCACGCTCCCGAACCAGGTCGGGCGGTCCCGCTCGGCCAGGTCGAGCCGGGGCAGGTCGCGCACCGGGGCGGCCGGGACGCGGTCCGGGCCGACGTTGCCGACCAGCCAGCCGACCACTCCCCCGGCCACCATGCCGAGCAGCAGCGGGACCAGGACCCCGGCGTCCACGTTCCCGGCCTCGCGCCAGGTGTCACGGTCCAGGTTCAGGCGCAGGGTGATGGCGACGACCGCAGCGCACAGGGCCGCGCCCGTGCCGAGCGTCGCGCCCGTCCAGGCGCGGATGTAGCGGCGCTGCCAGCCGAGATGGCCGAGCGCCAGGGCCGCGCCGCAGAACAGCAACCAGACCAGGCCGATCACCGCCATCATCCCGGCGAACGGCAGGGACTGGTCGGGCGTGCCGCCGGTCCCCCAGTGCGAGGCCAGCCGGCCGGGCAGCCGGTCGCGCAGCAGCAGGGGGCCGACCGGCAGCGCCAGCAGGCCCGCCACGGCGGCGGTGGAGATCGTGACGTACAGGGATCGGCGCACGGCCATGGTCATGCTCCTTCGATCATCGAGACGAGTTCGGCGCGGGTGACCCCGAGCCGCTCGGCCGCCGCGACGAGCTCGCGCACGCGCTCGCGCAGCTCGCCGTCCTCGGGGCGGGCCGCGACGCGGATGCCGCGGCCGCGCCGGAAGTCCAGCAGGCCCTCGTCGCGGAGCTGGCGCAGCGCGCGCAGCACGGTGTTGGGATTGATCTGGAGGGCGTCCGCCAGCTCCCGGGCGGGCGGCACCCGGTCGCCGGGCGCGGCCTCGCCGGTGGCGATCGCCCGCCGGATCGCGGCGGCCACCTGCTCGTGCAGGGGGCGGGGATCGGCGTCCCGCAGGGTGAGCAACATAGTGCTAATGAAGCTAGCACCATTCATCCCATCTGGCCAGTTCTCCCCGGTCGGGCGGCCCGGCCGGGGAAGGTAAGGCTTGATCCAAAAGGGCGAAACCGGTCACCGGGAGGACTAACATCGAGAGACGTGACGAGCATCAGCCTTGACAGCGCAGCCCCGGCCCGCCTCGACGTCGACGCCCTCGTGATCGGCGTCGTCCCAGCCGAAGGCGGCGGCGTCACGCCCGTCGCCGGCGCGGAGGCCGTCGACTCCGACCTCGGCGGCCGCCTGGCCACCGGCCTCACCGCCCTGGGCGCCACCGGCAAGCCCGGCGAGATCACCAAGCTGCCGACGATGGGCGCCCTGCCCGCCGGCCTGATCGTCGCCGTCGGCCTCGGCGAGCCCGGCCCCGACACCGGCCCCGACACCGGCTCTGGCGGCTCCTTCGACCACGAGGCCCTGCGCCGCGCCGCCGGGGCCGCGCTCCGCGCGCTGGCCGGCACCGCCCGCGTCGCCGTCGTCCTGCCCGCCTCCTCCGCCGAGGACGTCGAGGCCGTCGCGCTGGGCGCGCTGCTCGGCAACTACTCCTTCGGCGCCTACCGCACCGGCGAGCAGCCGAGCCTGGTCGAGCGGATCGTCGTCGCCGCGCCCGAGGGCACCGACGAGGCGGCCCTCAAGCGCGCCGAGACGCTGGCCTCCGCCGTCACCCTGACCCGCGACCTGGTCAACACCCCGCCCTCGGACCTGTCCCCCGAGGACTTCGCCGAGGCCGCCGCGCGCGTCGCGGGCGACAGCGGCCTGGACATCGAGGTCCTGGACGAGAAGGCGCTGGTCGAGGGCGGCTACGGCGGCATCGCGGGCGTCGGCCAGGGCTCGGCCAACCCGCCCCGCCTGGTGCGCCTGGCCTACACCCACCCCGAGGCCGCCAAGACCCTCGCGCTGGTCGGCAAGGGCATCACCTTCGACTCCGGCGGCCTGTCGCTCAAGCCCGCCGAGGCCATGGACTGGATGAAGTCCGACATGGGCGGCGCGGGCGCGGTGCTCGGCGCGCTCGCCGCCATCGCCGCGCTCGGCCCCAAGGTCAACGTCGTCGGCTACCTCGCGCTCGCCGAGAACATGCCCTCGGGCACCGCGCAGCGCCCCTCCGACGTCATCCGCATCTACGGCGGCACGACCGTCGAGGTCCTCAACACCGACGCCGAGGGCCGCCTGGTCATGGCCGACGCGCTGGTGCGCGCGGGCGAGGACGCCCCCGACGTCATCGTGGACATCGCCACCCTGACCGGCGCGCAGCTCGTCGCGCTCGGCACCCGCACCGCGGGCGTCATGGCCAACGACGACGCGCTGCGCGAGCACGTCGTCACCTCCGGCGGCCTGGCGGGCGAGGCGTTCTGGGGCATGCCGCTGCCCGCCGAGCTGCGCAAGGGCCTGGACTCGGCCGTCGCCGACATCGCCAACATCAGCGGCGAGCGCTGGGGCGGCATGCTGACCGCGGGCGTCTTCCTCCAGGAGTTCGTGCCCGACGGCGTGCGCTGGGCCCACCTCGACATCGCCGGCCCCGCGTTCAACAAGGGCGAGCCGTACGGGTACACGCCGAAGGGCGGCACCGGCGCCGCCACCCGGGCGCTGGTCCGGCTCGCCGAGGACCTGGCCTCCGGGAGCCTGTGACCCGATCCGTGACCAAGACCGTCGCCCCGGTCCGGTGCCACCGGGCCGGGTGAGCGAATAGATTTCCTCTAGACGGCGCGGGGACCCGGTGCTCCGGCCGGGAAACCGCACCGGAACAGGCAGTACCGGAACAGGCAGTACCGGTCAGAGCAGTAACCGGTCAGAGCAGTACCGGCCCGAGCAGAGCCGCTCGGGCCGGGCAGGGCAGAGCGCGGATTCCGGAAAGGGAGCGTCCAGTGGCCAACGGCGCCTACGACATCGTCGTCCTGGGTGGTGGCAGCGGCGGTTACGCCTGCGCGTTGCGCGCGGCGGAGCTCGGCCGATCGGTGGCGCTCGTCGAGCGCGCCGAGCTCGGCGGCACCTGCCTGAACCGGGGCTGCATCCCCACCAAGGCGCTGCTGCACGCGGCCGAGGTCGCCGACCAGGCGCGCGACGCCGCCAAGTACGGCGTGCGGGCCACCTTCGAGGGCATCGACGTCGCGGGCGTCAACGCCTACAAGGACAAGATCGTCTCTTCCACGGTCAAGGGCCTCACCGGACTGATCAAGTCCAAGGGCATCGAGATCGTCGCCGGGGACGGCGTGCTGGCCGGGCCCACCACCGTCCGCGTCACCGCCGCCGACGGCACCGTGCGCGACCTAAAGGGCCAGCACATCGTGCTGGCCACCGGCTCCTACCCGCGCTCGCTGCCCGGCCTCGACATCGACGGCGAGCGCGTCATCTCCTCCGACCACGCGCTGAAGCTGGAGCATGTGCCCGGCTCGGTGGTCATCCTGGGCGGCGGCGTCATCGGCGTGGAGTTCGCCAGCGTCTGGCGCTCCTTCGGCGCCGACGTCACGATCGTGGAGGCGCTCCCCCACCTGCTGCCGCTGGAGGAGGAGTCGAGTTCCAAGCGCCTGGAGCGCGCCTTCCGCAAGCGCGGCATCAAGTACGAACTCGGCACCCGTTTCGCCGGGGTCAAGACCACCCAGGGCGGCGTTTCGGTCTCCCTGGAGGACGGTAGGACCATCGACGCCGAGCTGTTGCTGGTCGCGGTCGGCCGCGGCCCGGCGTCGGAGGGGCTGGGCCTGGAGGAGGCCGGCGTCGCGACCGAGCGGGGTTTCGTGAAGGTGGACGGGTTCTGCCGCACCAGCGTGCCCACGATCTCGGCCGTCGGCGACCTGATCCCGACCCCGCAGCTGGCCCACGCCGGCTTCGCCGAGGGCATCCTGGTGGCCGAGCGGCTCGGCGGGCTCACCCCGCCGCCGATCGACTACGACGGGGTGCCGCGGATCACCTACTCCGACCCCGAGGTCGCCTCGGTGGGCATCACCACCGCCGCGGCCCGGGAGCGCGGATATGAGATCAACGAGATCACCTACGACCTGGCCGGCAACCCCAAGAGCAAGATCCTGGGCACGCAGGGCGAGGTCAAGGTGATCGCCGCCGTGGACGGTCCCGTCCTCGGCGTCCACATGGTCGGCGCCCGCGTCGGCGAGCTCATCACCGAGGGCCAGCTCATCTACAACTGGGAGGCCCTGCCCGGTGAGGTCGCCCAGCTGATCCACGCCCACCCGACCCAGTCCGAAGCGGTCGGCGAGGCCCACCTCGCCCTCGCCGGCAAGCCACTGCACGTGCACGGCTGAACGCCCGCACGCAATATTTCGATTTGAAGGAGTCGCTGAGAGCCATGCCGGTCTCCGTCACCATGCCCCAGCTCGGCGAGAGCGTCACCGAGGGCACCGTCACCCGCTGGCTGAAGAAGGAGGGTGAGCGCGTCGAGACCGACGAGCCGCTTCTCGAAGTGTCCACCGACAAGGTGGACACCGAGATCCCTTCGCCCGCGTCGGGCATCCTGACCAGCATCACCGTCGCCGAGGACGAGACCGTCGAGGTCGGCGCCGAACTCGCGGTCATCGGCGACGAGGGCGACGCCCCCGCCTCCGGCGACCAGCCGCAGGCCGAGGAGCAGTCCGAGCCCGAGCCGCAGCCCGAGCCTGAGCCCGAGCCGCAGCAGCAGCAGCCGCAGGCGCAGCAGTCCCAGCAGGCCCCGCCGCCCTCGGCGTGGCCCCCGCCCGCGCAGCAGCAGCAGTCGGCCCCCGAGCCGGCCCCGGCCGCCCAGCAGCAGCCGGCCCCGCAGCAGCAGGAGGCGCCCGAGCCCAAGCAGGAGGAGTCCGCTCCGTCCGGCGACGGCCCGTACGTCACCCCGCTGGTCCGCAAGCTGGCCACCGAGCACAACGTCGACCTCAACTCGGTCAAGGGCACCGGCGTCGGCGGCCGCATCCGCAAGCAGGACGTCCTGGAGGCGGCCCGCTCGCAGCAGCAGGCCGCCCAGCAGGCCGCGCCCGCGCAGCAGGCCCCGGCCGCCCAGCAGGCCGCCCCGGCGCAGGCCCCGGCTCCGGCCGCTCCGGCCGCCCCGCGCCGCCAGGCCGCGGCCCCGGCCGGCGCGCCCGCCGAGCAGCTCGCGCTGCGCGGCAAGACCGAGAAGATGAGCCGCATCCGGCAGACCATCGCCCGCCGCATGGTCGAGTCGCTGCAGGTCTCGGCGCAGCTCACCACCGTGGTCGAGGTGGACGTCACCAAGGTCGCGCGGCTGCGCGACCGCGCCAAGGCCGACTTCCAGGCCCGCGAGGGCGTCAAGCTGTCGTTCATGCCGTTCTTCGCCCAGGCGACGATCGAGGCGCTCAAGCAGCACCCCAAGCTGAACGCCGTGATCAACAGCGAGAGCAACGAGGTCACCTACCACGACGTCGAGAACCTCGGCATCGCGGTGGACGTGCCCGAGCGCGGCCTGATGGTCCCGGTCATCCACAACGCGGGCCAGCTCAACCTGGGCGGCCTCGCGCAGCGGATCGCCGACGTGGCCGAGCGCACCCGCACCAACAAGGTCAGCCCGGACGAGCTGGCCGGGGGCACCTTCACGCTGACCAACACCGGCAGCCGCGGCGCCCTGTTCGACACCCCGATCCTCAACCAGCCGCAGGTCGGCATGCTCGGCACCGGCGCCGTCGTCAAGCGCCCCGCCGTCATCGACGACCCCGAGCTGGGCGAGGTCATCGCGGTCCGGTCCATGGCCTACCTGGCCCTGACCTACGACCACCGCCTCATCGACGGCGCCGACGCGGCCCGCTTCCTGGGCACGATCAAGCACCGCCTGGAGGAGGGCAACTTCGAGGCCGAGCTCGGCCTCTGAGTCCGTCCGTAACATCGGAACCCCGCCGCTCCTGAGGAGCGGTGGGGTTCCGCGTTTTCCGGGGGTGTGCGGGACGTCAGGCGGACCTGCGGTCGGAGACGACGTGGGCGGCGGCGGCCGACACCGCCGCCGCGCCGAGCACGGCCGGCCAGGCGCCGACCTTCTTCGCCAGCGGGTGGGAACCGCCGAACCCGGCCGCGTAGACCGCCAGCAGGCCCGCCGCGCCGCCCGGCCCGGCCGTGCGGGTCCACTCGCGGGCGCACCAGGCGCCCGCGGCGGCCAGGACGGCGCCGCCCAGCTCGCGGCGGCGGGTGAAGCGTGCGGTGGCGTAGCCGCCGATGAGGCCCGTGGCGGCCACGGCGGAGGAGGGGATGTTGACCATGTGACGGAGGGTACACACACCGTATGGTGGCTCGCATGAAGGTGACGGTGACCGGTTCGACGGGACTGATCGGCGACGCGCTGGTGCGCTCGTTGCGCGGCGACGGGCACGAGGTGGTGCGCCTGGTCAGGCACGCCCCCGAAAGCCCCGACGAGGCCCGCTGGGACCCGCTGGGCGGCCAGGTGGACGCGGCCGCTCTCGAAGGCGTGGACGCGGTGGTCCACCTGGCCGGGGCGGGCGTCGGCGACCGGCCCTGGACGGCGTCCTACAAGCGGCAGATCCGCGAGAGCCGGGTCACCGGCACCCGGACCCTCGCCGAGGCGATCGCGGCCGCCTCCGACCGTCCCCGCGTCCTGGTGTCGGGCTCGGCGGTCGGCTACTACGGCGACACCGGCGACCGCGAGATCACCGAGGACGCGCCGAACGGCTCCGGCTTCCTCGCCGAGGTGACGCGCGACTGGGAGGCCGCGACCGGCCCCGCCGCCGACGCCGGGGTGCGCGTGGCGCTGGCGCGCACCGGGATCGTGCTGTCGGGCGACGGCGGGCTGCTCGGCAAGGTGCTGCCGCTGTTCAAGCTGGGCCTCGGCGGGCGGCTGGGCGACGGCCGCCAGTGGGTGAGCTGGATCTCGCTGCCCGACCAGGTCGCGGCCCTGCGCTTCCTGATCGACGGCGACCTCGCCGGGCCGGTCAACCTGACGGGCCCGCGGCCGGTGACCAACGCCGTCTACACCAAGGCGATCGGGCAGGCGCTGCACCGGCCCACGGCGCTCGCGGTCCCGGCGTTCGCGCTGCGCGCCGCGCTGCGGGACTTCGCCGACGAGGGGCCGCTCGTCAGCCAGCGCGTCCTGCCGCGCCGCCTGGAGGAGGCCGGTTTCCGCTTCGAGCACCGGGACGTGAACACCGCGTTGCATTCGGTGTTGTAATACCAAGATTCCCCAAAGTCACGACCCGTCACCCGCACGGGTCGTACGGTGACCCCATGAGCACCGACGGACAGCCGCACATCCTGGCCATCGGCGGCGGGACCTTCGTCCCCGACGACCGGTACGGGTACGCGCCCAGCCCGCTGCTGCGGTACGCCCTGGACCTCACCGGCCAGGACCGGCCGCGGATCTGCTTCCTGACCACCGCCCTGGGCGACGGCGCGGAGTACGTGGCCAAGGGCTACGCCGCCTTCTCCCAGCTCGACGCCGAGGTCAGCCATCTCGCGCTGTTCCCCATGCCGAACATCGCCGACATGCGGGCGCACCTGCTGGCGCAGGACCTGGTGTACGTGTTCGGCGGCAGCGTCGCCAACCTGCTGGCGCTGTGGCGGCTGCACGGCCTGGACGACATCCTGCGCGAGGCGTGGGAGGCGGGCGTGGTGCTGTCGGGGCAGAGCGCGGGCGCGCTGTGCTGGCACGTGGGCGGCAACACCGACTCCTACGGCCCGCAGTTGCAGCCGCTGACCGACGGCCTGGGCTTCCTGCCGTACTCGTGCGGCGTGCACTACGACAGCGACCCGCAGCGGCGGCCGCTGCTCCAGCGGCTCGTGGGCGAGGGCGTGCTGCCGAGCGGCTACGCCGCCGACGAGGCGGTCGCGCTGCACTACGTGGGCACCGAGTTCGTGCAGGCGGTCTCCTACCGCAAGGAGGGCGCGGCCTACCGCGTCGAACCGGACGCGCCGGGCACCGCCAAGGAGAGCCTCGTCTCCCCCCGGCTGCTCGCCTCGCTTTGATCGCGGGGCGGCATAAGCTGGCGGGGTGAGCGACGTAGACGTACGCGAGAACACCCCGTCCACCCCCGCGCCCGCCCCCCACGCGCGCTTCGCCTCCGGCGAACTGGTCGTCGTGCACGCCGGGTTCGGGGAGGCGGCGGTGGACTACGAGGCGGGCTGGGAGCTGCAGAAGCGCACCCACGCCCGGCGGGTCGACGACGGGATCGGCGACACGGTGCTGCTGATGGAGCACCGGCCGGTCTACACCGCGGGCAAGCGCACCGAGGCGCTGGACCGGCCGTTCGGCGACCCGGGCGCGCCGGTGGTCGACGTGGACCGCGGCGGCAAGATCACCTGGCACGGCCCCGGGCAGCTCACCGGCTACCCGATCGTGAAGCTGCCCGACCCGGTGGACGTGCTCGCCTACGTGCGGCTGCTGGAGCGCATGATGATGGCGGTCTGCGTGGAGTTCGGGCTCGCCACCACCACCGTGGAGGGCCGCAGCGGGTTGTGGGTGCCGGGCGCGCCGGACCGCAAGATCGGCTCGATCGGCATCCGGGTGTCGCGCGGGGTGACCATGCACGGCTTCCAGCTCAACTGCGACAACGACATGGGCTGGTTCGACAAGATCGTCCCGTGCGGCATCCGGGACGCCGGGTCCACCAACCTGTCGCAGGAGCTGGGGCGGCCCGTCACCGTCGCCGAGGTGACGCCGATCGTCGAGCGGCACCTGGCCGAGGTGCTGGGCGCGGCGGAGGTCCTGCACCGCACCACCGCCCAGCTCGGCGTCTGAGGCCGCGCCCTGCCACGGGCCGGACGGCTCAGGGCAGCGGCGCCATCACCTTGTAGACGTCCTGGCCGCCGTTGACCGCGTCCTGGAAGAAGCGGGTCAGCTTGGCGTAGGCGGGCAGGAACACGCGGTCGCGGGCGCGCTCGTCGAAGGACGCGGCGTCCTGCACCCCGGCGGCGGCCATCGCGGCCGGGTCGAAGCGTCCGGCCACCCGCTCGAACGGGGTCGCGGTCAGGTGGTCGGCGGCGGGCTTCACCCGGTCGGCGGGCAGGTGGATCACGTCCAGGCCCAGCGCGTCGGCGCCGTCCTCGGTGAGCAGCCGGCCGCCGCACACGACGTCGGCCTCGGGCTGGCCGCCGTCCCACGGGTCGCCGGTGATCAGGTAGTGCAGCGCCTGCCAGCCGCCGCCCAGGTCCAGCACCGGTCCGGGGACGCGCGCCCGCCAGTCGGGCGTGCCGAGGATCCGGTGGGCGATGCGCGCGGGATCGTGCTCCCCCTCCAGCACCGGCGGCACCCTGAGGTACGACATTGCCAGACCCACGGCGGTCCTCCTGCGAAGCGGTGTTGCGTGACGACAGGGAGTCACCTTAGAGAGATCCACTGCTACGCAGGGTGGAAACGCCGGAACCGGTGCCCGCTTTCCCGAGTGCCGGGCCCCTCCCGGTCCGCCCCCGTCGGCCGCCCGCAAGCCGCCCGCAAGGTGCCGAGCGCCATGATCCGGACGTAACCTGAGGGGGTGACGACGGTGACACCTGAGGGGCGCAAGCTCCTGCGCATTGAAGCCCGCAACAGCCAGACCCCCATCGAGCGCAAGCCCGACTGGATCAAGACGAAGCTGAAGATGGGGCCGCAGTACCGCGAGCTCACCTCGCTGGTGAAGTCCGAGGGCCTGCACACGGTGTGCCAGGAGGCCGGGTGTCCCAACATCTACGAGTGCTGGGAGGACCGCGAGGCCACCTTCCTCATCGGCGGCGACCAGTGCACCCGGCGCTGCGACTTCTGCCAGATCGACACCGGCAAGCCCGCCGACTTCGACCGTGACGAGCCGCGCCGCGTCGCCGAGTCGGTGGCCACGATGGGCC
The DNA here is from genome assembly GCF_001552635.1 of Actinomadura hibisca NBRC 15177. Taxonomy (GTDB): domain Bacteria; phylum Actinomycetota; class Actinomycetes; order Streptosporangiales; family Streptosporangiaceae; genus Spirillospora; species Spirillospora hibisca. The sequence goes on from NZ_BCRO01000025.1 coordinate 90,298, forward strand.
TGAAGTACGCCACGGTGACCGGCGTCGCCCGCGACGACCTTGAGGACGGCGGGGCCTGGCTGTACGCCGAGACCGTCCGGCAGATCCACGCGGCGATCCCCGGCTGCGGCGTCGAGCTGCTGATCCCCGACTTCAACGCCGTTCCCGAGCAGCTGGCCGAGGTGTTCTCCTCCCGGCCCGAGGTGCTGGCCCACAACGTGGAGACCGTCCCCCGGATCTTCAAGCGCATCCGGCCCGGCTTCCGCTACGAGCGCTCCCTCGAAGTGATCACCAAGGCGCGCGAGGACGGCCTGGTGACCAAGTCCAACCTGATCCTGGGCATGGGCGAGACCCGCGAGGAGGTCTCGCAGGCGCTGCGCGACCTGCACGAGGCGGGCTGCGAGCTGATCACCATCACCCAGTACCTGCGGCCGTCGCCCCGGCACCACCCGGTGGAGCGGTGGGTGAAGCCGCAGGAGTTCGTGGAGCTGTCGGCCGAGGCCGAGGAGATCGGCTTCGCCGGGGTCATGTCCGGGCCGCTGGTGCGCTCCAGCTACCGCGCCGGGCGGCTCTACCAGCAGGCGGTCGAGGCGCGGCGGGGGTGACCTTTCGCGGGGCGCACGGGTGACCGTTCGAGGGGCACGGCACGACTATCCTTAGGAACATGTCGAAAAAGCCCACGGACGGGGCCCAGGAGCGTCCGGGCCGCCTCAAGCAGATCCGCATGGTCGCCCAGGTCCTCCGCCAGGCGGACCCGAAAGCGCTCCCGATCGTCTTCGCCGCGGCGATCGGCACCCTGGTCGTCGTCATCCTCATCGGGCTGCTCATCGGCCAGCTGTGGTTCTTCATCCCGCTGGCGCTGCTGGCCGCCTTCGCGGTCGGCATGATCGTGTTCGGCCAGCTCGCGCAGCGCGCCCAGTACAAGGTGATCGCCGGGCAGCCCGGCGCGGCGGCGGCGATCCTGAAGAACATGCGCGGCGGCTGGACGGTCACCGAGGCGGTCAGCGGCAACCGCAACCTCGACATGGTGCACCGCGCGGTCGGCCGCGCCGGCGTCGTGCTGGTGTCGGAGGGCCCGCGCAACCGGGTCGGCCCGCTGCTGGGCGCGGAGAAGAAGCGCATCTCCCGCGCCGCGCAGCAGGTGCCGATCTACGACGTGCAGGTCGGCGACGACGAGGGCCAGATCCCGGTCGACAAGCTGCAGCGGCACCTGATGAAGCTGCCGCGCAACCTGTCCAAGGGCCAGGTGTCGGAGCTGAACGACCGGCTCCAGGCGCTGCCGCGGGCGATGCCGGTGCCCAAGGGCCCGATGCCCCGGGGCGCGCGGATGCCGAAGGGCCCCAAGCCCAAGTCCCGCTGAGCACGCCCCCGGAACGAGAAAAGCGCCCCCGCGGGGGCGCTTTTTCGTTGTTCGGTCAGATGTTCACCACGACGCTGTTGGCGGCGCGGTCGTGCAGGCCGCGGTAGTCGCGGTCCCACACCAGGGCGGGCACGACGAGCACCAGCAGGAACGCGCGGGCCAGCGCCCAGGCCGGGCCGACCGGGCGGCCGTCCACGCGCATGACGCGGATGCCGCAGATCCGCTTGCCGATCGTGATGCCGAGCAGCCCGGTGAGCAGCCACGCCTGGAGCCCGAAGATCGCCAGGGTGAGCATGCTGCGCTGCGGTGGCGTCCCGCCCATCGCGTTGGTGATCAGGGTCGCCACCAGCAGCGACAGGCCCCAGTCCAGGAACAGCGCCAGCAGCCGGCGGCCGTAGCCCGCCACCGAGCCGCTGCCGCTCTCGGGCAGCCCCAGCCGCTCGCCCGGGCCGCCCAGGTCGGCCCCGGCCGCCCGCGCGCCGCTCAGCCATGTCTGCGTCCACCGCGGCCCGGTGGCCTGGCCCTTACCGCTGCTCATGCCCCTACGCTATCCCGTCCCCGCGCCCGCTCCGCGCCGCCCCGAACCTGCGCGTGAGCAACGGCACAACGTGATGCGTAACACAGTCGAAACATACGGGACACCCCGGGGAAACGGCTTCCCCCTAGGCTTTCCTGCAGCCAAAAGCGCCCCAAGGAGGCTGGATGTTCAGCAGCGCCGACGAGGTCCTGAGCTACATCAGGAACGAAGGTGTGCGATTCGTCGATTGCCGCTTCGTGGACCTGCCGGGGAAGATGCAGCACTTCACGTTCCCCGTGGAGAGCTTCGGCGAGAGCGTGTTCACCGACGGGCTGATGTTCGACGGCTCCTCGGTCCGCGGGTTCCAGGAGATCCACGAGTCGGACATGCTCCTGCTCCCCGACCCCACCACCGCGGTGATCGACCCGTTCCGGCAGCACAAGACGCTGAACCTGAACTTCTTCGTGCACGACCCGCTGACCGGCGAGCCCTACAGCCGCGACCCGCGCAACGTCGCCAAGAAGGCCCAGGACTACCTGCGCGGCACCGGCATCGCCGACACCGTCTACGTCGGCCCCGAGGCCGAGTTCTACATCTTCGACGACGTGCGGTTCGAGACCAAGCAGAACGCGGGCTACTACTACCTCGACTCGATCGAGGGCGCGTGGAACACCGGCCGCGAGGAGGCGGGCGGCAACCTCGGCGCCAAGCCCCCCTACAAGGGCGGCTACTTCCCGGTCCCGCCGATGGACCACTACACCGACCTGCGCTCGGAGATGGTGGCCCAGCTGCTGGAGTCGGGCATCCACGTCGAGATGCAGCACCACGAGGTCGGCACGGCGGGCCAGGCGGAGATCGACTTCCGCTTCGACACGCTGCTGAAGACCGCCGACCAGCTCATGCTCTACAAGTACATCGTCAAGAACGTGGCGCGGGCGGCGGGCAAGACGGTCACCTTCATGCCCAAGCCCATCTTCGGCGACAACGGCTCGGGCATGCACGTGCACCAGTCGCTCTGGAAGGACGGCTCGCCGCTGTTCTACGACGAGGTCGGCTACGCGGGCCTGTCGGACAACGCCCGCTACTACATCGGCGGCCTGCTCCGGCACGCCCCGGCGCTGCTGGCGTTCACCAACCCGACGGTGAACTCCTACCACCGCCTGGTCCCCGGCTACGAGGCCCCGGTCAACCTGGTCTACTCCCAGCGCAACCGCTCGGCCTGCATCCGCATCCCGATCACCGGCGCCAACCCCAAGGCCAAGCGGGTGGAGTTCCGGGTGCCCGACCCGTCCTGCAACCCCTACCTGGCCTTCTCGGCGATGCTGATGGCCGGCCTGGACGGCATCAAGAACAAGATCGAGCCTGCCGAGCCGGTCGACAAGGACCTGTACGAGCTGCCCCCGGAGGAGGCCCGCGCGATCCCGCAGGTCCCCGGCTCGCTGGAGGAGGTCCTGGCGGCCCTGGAGGCCGACCACGAGTTCCTGCTGGAGGGCGGCGTGTTCACACCCGACCTGATCGAGACGTGGATCTCGATGAAGCGCGAGTTCGAGATCGACCCGATCCGCCTGCGCCCGCACCCGCACGAGTTCGAGCTGTACTACGACATCTGACCGGCACCCGGTCCGCTGAACGGCGGCGCGGTCCTCGGACGTCCGAGGACCGCGCCGCCGTTTCCGTCCGGGGCGTCGCTGCTTGTCCGAGGCCGGTGGCATCATGTGCTGCGGTGAGCGGCCGGGAGGCGGGGACGGATGACGCAGGAGGTGCTGCGGGAGCGCGTCGGCGAGCCCAGGGAGGTGTTGCGGGACGCGCATCTGCTGCTGGAGCTGGCGCGGGAGCTGCTGGGTGACCACCGGCGGGCGCGCGGCGAGGTGCACGGCGCGCTTGCGCCGTTGCGGGCTGCGGCGGCGCGGGAGCAGCTCGCTGCGATGCCCGTCGCGCGGCTCAAGGACGTCACCGGCGGGCGGTTGCGGCTCGGGCCGCTGGAGAGTGCCGAGATCACCACCGTGCTGGAGGTCCTGGACACCACGCCCTACCGGCTCCAGTTGTTGCCCGGTGTCGGGCCGCAGACCGCCAACCAGTTGCACGCGGCGGCGCGGCAGATCAACGAGGCCGCCGAGCGGAACGCGCCCGTGCGGCTGGACGCAGGGCGGCGGGACGGGCTCACCGATGCCCTCGTCATCGCGCTGCACCGGCTCGTCAACGCCGGGGCGGAGCTGCCCCGGGCGCGGGTGGTCGCCGAGGAGATCGACGAGCGGCTGAGCCCCCTGCTCGCCGACGCCCGGCCCGCGCGGAACTGGTGGCGGCGGCTGCTGGCCAGCCGCGCCCAGCGGGAGCGGGCGCGCGCCGCGCTGGGCGAGGTCGCCGAGTTGCTGGCCGCCGAGCGGAGGCGCGAGTCGCTGCTGGTGTTGCGGCAGGCGTCGGTCGATCTGCTGCGGCCCCCGGTGTCGGACATCGAGGCGTGGACCGACTACGAACTCAACGCAGCCGAGTACCAGACGTTGCTGTCCGAGCTGGCCGCCGTCGATCCCGACCAGGACGCCGCCGAGGGCTTCCTGCCCAACGACCTGGCCGCGCGCGTCAAGGCCCAGCCGCTGGACGACGCCCATCGGCGGGTCTCCCTGCGCGGCTACCAGGCGTTCGGGGCGCGGTTCGCGCTGGCGCAGCGCCGGGTCATCATCGGGGACGAGATGGGGCTCGGCAAGACCGTGGAGGCGATCGCCGCGCTGGCGCACCTGCGGTCGGAGGGCGCCACCCACTTCCTGGTCGTGTGCCCGGCGAGCGTGCTCATCAACTGGCTGCGCGAGATCGAGGCGCGCAGCGCGCTGGCCGCCCATCCGGTGCACGGCTCGGGACGGGCGGGCGCGCTCGCCGCCTGGGCGCGCGAGGGCGGCGTCGCCGTCACGACGCTGGACAGCCTGCACGGTTTCGAGATCCCGCCGGGCACGCCGGTGGACATGCTGGTGGTGGACGAGGCCCATTTCGCGAAGAACCCTGAGGCGCGGCGTTCCAAGGCCGTCGCCGCCTGGTGCGCGAAGGTCGAGCGTGTCCTGTTCCTGACCGGCACCCCGATGGAGAACCGGGTCGAGGAGTTCCGCACCCTGGTCGGGTACCTGCGCCCCGATCTGCTGCCGGGCATCCGGCACAGCGACGCGGCCGTGGGGCCCAAGGCGTTCCGCGCGGCGGTCGGGCCGGTCTACCTGCGCCGCAACCAGCGGGACGTGCTGGTCGAGCTGCCCGAGATCACGCACGTGGACGAGTGGGAGGCGTTCAGCCCCGCCGACGAGCGGGTCTACCGGCGGGCCGTCGCCGACGGCAACTTCATGGCGATGCGCCGCGCCGCCTACGCCGACCCGCGCCGTTCGGCCAAGCTGCGGCGGCTGGTGGAGCTGCTCCAGGAGGCCGCCGAGAATGATCTGAAGGTCGTGGTGTTCTCCTTCTTCCGCGACGTGTTGTCGGTGGTGCACGAGGAGGTCGGCGAGCGCGCGCACGGGCCGATCAGCGGCGGCGTCCCGGCCGTGCGGCGGCAGGAGATCGTGGACGCCTTCAGCGACGAGCCCGGCCACGCGGTGCTGCTGGCGCAGGTCCAGGCGGGCGGCACGGGGCTGAACCTCCAGGCCGCCTCGGTGGTCATCCTGTGCGAGCCGCAGGTCAAGCCGACGCTGGAGGCGCAGGCCGCCGGGCGGGCGCACCGGATGGGCCAGGCCCGCCGCGTGCAGGTGCACCGGCTGCTGACGCCCGACAGCGTCGACCAGCGCATGCTGGAGATCCTGCGCGCCAAGGAGGGCCTGTTCGACGCCTACGCGCGGCGCAGCGACCTCGCCGAGACCACGCCCGACGCGATGGACGTGTCCGAGCAGGCGCTGGCGCGGCAGATCGTCGCCGCCGAGCAGGAGCGGCTGGCGATCGCCCCGGCGGACGGGGACTGAGCCGTTCCCTGGGAAGATCGGGGCGGGGACCGGTGTTGTGCTGATCCCCGAGGAGCCGAGCGAAGGGCATCATCAATGGCCAGTGTGGACGTCCGCCGCACCGACGACGGGTTCGAGGCGACCAACGACCGCGGCGCGCGCGTCGCCATCGGCACCGGTGACGCCGAGGGCGCGTTCACCCCGGTGGAGCTGCTGCTGGCGGCGCTGGGCGGTTGCGAGCTGGTCACCGTCGAGCCGCTGACCGCCCAGCGCGGGCACCGTCTGGTGCGGCTGGCGGCGACGGTGTCGGCCGACAAGATCGCCACCAGCGAGCTGGGCACCATCACCGTCACCTACGACGTCGAGCTGCCCGAGGGCGACGACAAGGCCGCCGAGGTGCTGGCCAAGGTCGCTCAGCGGGTGCACGACTCCTACTGCACGGTCGGCAACGCGTTGAAGAAGCCGATGCGGGTCGAGCAGGTCGTCTGACTCACCGGCAGCGGGCCCCCTGGGCGGGGGTCTTGCCGTTCAGCAGGTAGTCGTCCACGGCGGCCTGCACGCACTTGTTGCCGGTGTTGTAGGCGCCGTGGCCCTGCCCGTCGAGGGTGAGCAGCGTGGCGCGCCCGCCCAGCTCCTTGGTGAGCGCGGGCGCCCACGCGTACGGGGTGGCCGGGTCGCCGATGTTGCCGACCACCACGATCGGGGCGGCGTCCGGCGCGCTCACCTCCTGCGCCGCGTCGTCGCCGCGCACCGGCCAGCCCGTGCACTCCATCAGCCCCCACGCCATCGACTCGCCGAAGGTCGGGGACGCCTTGCGGAAGCTCGCCATCTGCTCGCGCACGTCCTGGACGGTGTAGCGCTCGGTGGTGTCGGCACAGCTGATCGCGGTGTGGGCGGCGCGCAGGTTGGCGTAGTGGCCGTCGGGTTCGCGGCCGTTCTGGAGGTCGGCGAGGGCGAGCAGGGTCGAGCCGTCGCTCCGTTCGGTCGCGGCGGCGAGGCCCTGGATGAGGTAGGGCCACGCCTCCTCGCTGTAGAGGGCCGCGCCGATGCCGGTGACGGCGAGGCTCTGGGTGAGCTGCCGGTCGCCGCCGGTCGGCAGCGGCTTGGCGTCCAGGTCCTTCAGCAGCTTGTCGACGGCGGCGACGACCGCGTCCCGGTCGGAGCCGATCGGGCAGTCCGCCGCGCCGCGCTGAGCGCAGGCGGACGCGAAGTTGCCCAGCGCCCGCTGGAACGCGGCGGCCTGCTGGAGCGCGAGGTCACGGCCGCTGATCTTGGTGTCGACCGCGCCGTCCAGCACGGCCCGGCCCACGTTCTTGGGCATCTGGTGCGCGTAGTTGCCGCCCAGCCAGGTGCCGTAGGAGATGCCGAAGTAGTGCAGCGCCGAGTCGCCGAGCGCGGTGCGGATCACGTCCATGTCGCGGGCGGCGCTGAGCGTACCGACGTAGGGCAGCACCTTGCCCGAGCGGTCCTGGCACGTCTGGTTGTAGGCGCGCTGCTCGTCCAGCATCGCCTTCTCCTCGGCGGCGTCGTCGGGCGAGCCGTCCATGGCGGCGTAGGCGTCCAGGCGCTTGTCGTCGAAGCAGGTGACCGGGGCGCTGCGGCCCACGCCGCGCGGGTCGAAGCCGATGAGGTCGTAGCGGGTGTTGAGCGTGCGGTACTCGGCGGCGGTCTGCGCGAGGGTGTCGACGCCCGCGCCGCCGGGCCCGCCGAAGTTGAACAGCAGGGAGCCGATGCGGGGTCCGGGGCCGGTCGCCTTGGCGCGCAGCAGCGCGACGTCGATGGTCTCGCCGTCCGGCTTGGCGTAGTCGAGCGGCACCTTCACGGTGGCGCACTGGAAGCCGGTCGGCTGCTTGCCCTGCGGGTCCTTCGGGAGGTCGCGGCACAGGTCCCAGGAGGGCTTCTGACCGACGGCCGCAGTACCGCCGGACGCCCCCGGCGTGGCCGCGCCCTTGCGCTCCCCGTCGCCGCCCCCGCATCCGGCCAGCCCGAAAACGGCCAGGGCGAGCGCACCCACCGCCGCCGTGCCGGTTTTCGTCCCGCTTCGCACGATCTTGCCCTCCGTTCGTCGGCGGGGGGCGCCTGAGACCTACCCGACCACCTCCGGCCTGACCCCTGCCCCAACCTCCCTACCTCCCCCGAGAAGACACCCCGCCTCTCCCCCGTAGGGCCGGACACCGCATCGAAGTCGTACTACTCAAGGCTGAGATGAAGACCATTCGTCGCGGTGATCTCAATAGGGTGGCCACCCGGCAAAGATAGGTAGCATGGCCCAAACCGCCCCAGCAATTCCCCGAGGCCAGACGGAACAGGACCGGCCCGCCCCCGCGCCGCCGGCCTCCCGGACGCTGCGAGAACGGCTGCCGTCCGCGCCCCCGGTCTGGCGCGAGCTGCTGCTGATCGCGCTGTTCTACAGCTGCTACACGCTCACGCGCATCGTGCTGGTCCAGGACGGCACCGGGCCCGCGTTCGCCAACGCCGACCAGATCCTCGCCGTCGAGCGGCTGCTGGGGCTGGACGTGGAGCTGGGGCTCAACCAGATGTTGCTGCAGGTGCCGTGGCTGGCGCGCACCGCCAACATCTTCTACGCCACCGCGCACTTCACGGTCACGCTGGGCGTGGTCATCTGGATCTACCGCTACCGGCCGCGCGACTACCGCTGGTTGCGCACCTCGCTGATGATCGCGACGGGCGTCGCGCTGCTGGGCTTCTGGTTGTACCCGCTGGCCCCGCCGCGCTTCCTGCACAGCGAGGGGTTCGTGGACCCGGTGACGGCGCTGCACTCGCTCGGCCTGTACGCCAGCGACGCGTCGGGTTCGCTCACCAACCAGTACGCGGCGATGCCGTCGATGCACGCCGGCTGGGCGTTGTGGTGCGGGTACGTCGTCATCCGGCTGGCGGGGCGGCGCTGGCTGAGCCTGCTCGGCCTGGTCTACCCGGCCACCACCGTGTTCGTCATCCTGTCCACCGCCAACCACTACGTGCTGGACGCGGTCGCCGGGATCTCGCTGGTCGGGGCGGCGCTGGCGGTGTCGTGGGCGCTGTACCACCGCTGCCCGGCGCCGGTGCTGCGGCTGCGCGCGCAGATCGCGGGGCAGGCGGCGCGGCTGGTGCCGGGCTCGCGGACGGCGACGGGCCCGGCACGCTCACGCCCCTAGACGCGGCCCCCGGCGCGGTCGCTCATTCGCCGCCGTAGAAGACGCGGTCCACGACCGCGCGGGCGCGCCGCGCGTGCCGCCGGTAGTCCTCCAGCAGCTCCCCCGTCGCCGGGTAGCCCATGACGCGCGTGACGGCGCTGCGCTCGTTGTGGTGGTCGGTGGGCAGCACGTCCGACGCCCGCCCGCGCACCAGCATCACGGTGTTGCGGATGCGGGTCGCCAGCCGCCACGCCTCGGCCAGCACGGCGGCGTCCTCGCCGTCCAGCAGCCGCGCCGCCGCGGCGGCCTCCAGCGCCTCCAGGGTGCGGGTGGTGCGCAGCGCGGGCACGTCGTGGGCGTGCCGGAGCTGGAGCAGCTGGGCGACCCACTCGACGTCGGCGAGCCCGCCGGGGCCCATCTTGGTGTGCAGCCGCCGGTCCACGCCGCGCGGCAGCCGCTCGGACTCCATGCGCGCCTTGAGTCGCCGGATCTGCCGCAGCGCGTCGTCGTCGAGGCCGTCCTCGGGCCAGCGCAGCGGGTCGATCAGCGCGCGGAACCGCTCGCACAACCCGGCGTCGCCGATCATCGGGTCGGCGCGCAGCAGCGCCTGGCTCTCCCACGGCTCCGACCAGCGCGCGTAGTAGGCGGCGTAGGACGCCAGCGTGCGCACCAGCGGCCCCTGGCGGCCCTCGGGCCGCAGGCCGGGGTCGATCTCCAGGGCCGGGTCGGGGGCGGGCAGCGCCAGCAGCCGCCGCAGCTCGTTGGCGACGGCGTGCGCGGCGCGGCCCGCCGCGCCGTCGTCGGCGCCGGGCAGCGGGTCGTGCACGAACATGACGTCGGCGTCGCTGCCGTAGCCCAGCTCGTGGCCGCCGAAGCGGCCCATCGCCACCACCGCCATCCGGGTCGGCAGCGGCGCGCGCGTCTCCAGCTCGATCTTGCTGATCGCGGCGTGCAGCGCGGCCTCGATCGTGACGGCGGAGATGTCGGTGAGCGCCTCGCCGACCTCGCGCACGTCCACCAGCTCCAGCAGGTCGGCGACCGCGGTGCGGAACAGCTCGCGGCGGCGCAACCCGCGCACCACCGCGACCGCCTCCTCGGCGGGCGGCGCGCCGGGCGCGGGCGCGGCGGTGTGGCGGCGGACGGCGGCCAGCGCCTCGGTGCGCAGCGCCTGCCGGGAGCGCGCGGCCAGCCCGCCCTTGTCGCGGTACCCGGCCGGGCCGTCGGCGGCGATGGCGGGGGTGTCGCCGCCGAGCATCGCGACGGCCTCGGGCGCGCGCAGCAGCAGGTCGGTGGCGTACCGGCTGGACCCCAGCACCCACGCCATGTGCTCGGCGACGGTGACCTCGTCGCGCAGCAGCCGCAGGTACCAGGGGGTGGTGCCGAGCGCCTCGCTGACCCGCCGGAACCCCAGCAGGCCCGCGTCGGGGTCGGGGGCGTCGGCGAACCAGCCCAGCATCACCGGCAGCAGCGTGCGCTGGATGGCCGCGCGCCGCGACACCCCGGCGGTGAGCGCCTCGATGTGCCGCAGCGCCCCGGCCGGGTCGCCGTAGCCGAGCGCGACCAGCCGGGTGCGCGCGGCCTCGGGCGTGAGGCGGGCCTCCTCCTCCGGCAGCCGCGCCACCGCGCGCAGCAGCGGCCGGTAGAACAACTTCTCGTGGATGCGGCGGACCTCGCGGGCGTGCCGCCGCCACAGCGCGGTGAACTCGCCGACCGCGTCGCCGCGCAGGCCCAGGGCGCGGCCGACGCGGCGCAGCCCGGCCTCGTCGTCGGGCACCAGGTGGGTGCGGCGCAGCCGGTAGAGCTGCACCAGGTGCTCGACGCGCCGCAGGAACCGGTAGGCCGAGGCGAGCGCGGCGGCGTCGTCGCGGCCCACGTAGCCGCCCGCCGACAGCGCCGCGAGCGCGTCCAGGGTGGTGGGGCTGCGCAACGACTCGTCGGTGCGGCCGTGCACCAGCTGCAGGAGCTGGACGGCGAACTCCACGTCGCGCAGCCCGCCCGGCCCCAGCTTGAGCTGGCGCTCGGCCTCGGCGGTGCGCTGGTTGAGGTGGGCCTCGACGCGGCGGCGCATGGCCTGCACGTCGGCCACGAAGCTCTCGCCCTCGGCGGCGCGCCACACGATCGGGGCGATGGTCTCCACGTAGCGGCGGCCCAGCTCGGCGTCCCCGGCGACCGGGCGGGCCTTCAGCAGCGCCTGGAACTCCCACGTCTTGGCCCAGCGCTCGTAGTAGGCGCGGTGGCTGGCCAGGGTCCGCACCAGCGGCCCGGCCTTGCCCTCGGGGCGCAGCGCCGCGTCCACCTCCCACAGCGCGCCCTCGACGGTGCTGGCCGAGCAGGCCCGCATCATCGCGGCGGCCAGCCGGGTGGCGGTGCGCAGCGCGGCGTCCTCCGAGCGGCCCTCGCGGGCCTCGGCCACGAAGATGACGTCGACGTCGCTGACGTAGTTCAGCTCGCGACCGCCCGCCTTGCCCATGCCGATGACCGCGAGGCGGCACGCCTCGTGCCCCTCGACCTCGGCGCGCGCGACCGCGAGGCCCGCCATCAGCGCGGCGGCGGCGAGATCGGCCAGCACGGCGGCGACCTCGGTGACGTCGGCCTCGCCGGTCAGGTCGCGCCCGGCCAGCGCCAGCAGGTGCCGCCGGTACTCGGCGCGCAGCGCCACCAGCGTGTCGGGGCCCGCGTCGCGGGCGACGGGCTCGGGGTCGCCCGGGTCGGCGCCGACGGCGCGCAGCAGGTCGGCGCAGAGCGCGGCGCGGCGGGCGGCGTCGGCCTCGGCGCGGGCCAGCGCACGGGCCTCGGGGGCGGCCTCGGGGTCGATCTCGGGGCCGGTGTCCAGGACGGGGTCGGCGCGCAGCGCCGTCCAGTGGCCGGGGTGGCGGGCCAGGTGGTCGCCGAGCGCGTCGCTGACGCCCAGCACGGCCAGCAGCCGGTCCCGGGTGTCGGGGCGGCCGTCCAGCGCGGCGCGCAGACGTTCGCCCTCGCCCCGCTCGTCGGCCGCCGCCAGCAGCCGCAGCAGGCCGCCGAGGGCGAGGTCGGGGTCGGCGGTCGCGCCGAGCGCGGCCAGCAGGTCGCCGCCCAGCCCTCCCCCGCCGCCCTCCTCGGCCTCGGCCAGCAGCCGCTCGGCGCGCCGGGTGTCGGTGAAGCCCAGCCGCGCGAGGCGGGCGATGGGCGAATCACGGCGGTCAGGGCGGCGGTCTGGTGTCCACGGCGCGCTCACGGCCTCCACCGTAATCCGCCCGCGCCCCTCCGTGCGCGGAACGCGGGCACGGGAAGATCTCGATCTTCCCCGCGCGGCCCGGGACAACCTGTAATGATCTTCCGGCGTCCTATCCGGGGACCCCCCTTCCCTCTCCCGCACCAGGAGACCCATGAAGACCCGATCCGTCGCCGTCGTGGGCACGGCCGCCGCCGTGGCCGCGCTGGGCGCCGCCGCCGTCGCGACCGCCCAGGACGGCCGCGCCAAGACCGCCGCGCCGGTCGCCGCTCCCGCGGCCGCCGCCAAGCGCCCTCCGGCCCAGCCCGGCGACTTCGACGGCGACGGCCGCCCCGACATCGCCGCGTCGAGCTTCCAGGGCCGCATCCACAACAAGCCGCAGGGCGGCTTCATCACGGTCGTGCCCTCGCGCAAGGCCGGGCTGGACGTGGCCGGGCGGCAGTTCGTGTCCGCCAACGGCCTCGGCCTCACGATCCCCCGCGAGTTCGGCGGCTCGACGGACTCGGCCGACTTCGACCGCGACGGCTACGCCGACCTGGTCATCTCCGCCTACGAGGGCGCCCGCGGCGCCATCGTGATCGCGCACGGCGGCCCCAAGGGCGTGACCGCGCGCAAGACGGTCCTGAAAGCCCCGAACGGCAAGGGGTTCGTGGCGGGCGACTTCAACGGCAACGGCTGGCCCGACCTCGTGGTCACCGTCGGCCGGAACTCCTACCTGACGTTCCTGGACGTCCGGAACCGGCCGGTCGCGGGCGTGCGGACCACCGTCAAGACGTCGGGCGAGCTGTACTCGCCGGTCGCCGGCGACGTCAACGGCGACCGCAGGACCGACCTCGTCCTGATGACCTCCCGCGACGACGGCGACGACCTGATGCCCGACCGGGGCCTGGTGCGGTTCGGCACCGCCAAGGGCCTGGGCGCGACCAAGGTGTTCGCAACCGGCGCCAAGGGCGTGGCCCAGACCTCCGCGACCGGGGACGTCAACGGCGACGGCCGGGCCGACCTGGTCAACGTCAACCCCTTCAACCGGCGGCAGCTCACCGTGCGGCCGGGCACCAAGACGGGCCTCGGCGCGCTCCGGGTCGTGACGCTCGGCAAGCAGGAGTTCGGCGACGCGGTCGCCGTCCGCGACGTCAACGGCGACGGCAAGGCCGACGTGGCGGTGGGCCTGCCCGAGACCGCCGTCGGCGGGCAGCACGCGGCCGGGCGGATCGCGGTGCTGTACGGCGGCAAGGCCGGGCTGACCGCCAAGGGCGCCCGCACCTTCGACAAGAACACCCCGGGCGTGCCGGGCACCGCCCGCAAGAACGACCAGCTGGGCGCGGACCTGGCGCTGACCGACCTGAACGGCGACCGGCTCGCCGACCTGGTCGTGGGCGCGCCGAACGACTCCAGCGGCCGGACGGCCGAGGGCCGCGTCTTCGTGCTGTGGGGCGCGCGCGGCGGGATCGGCGTCAAGGGGATCACCACGTTCGGCACCAAGGAGCTGGGCGTCCAGGGGCGGAACGCGCGCCTCGGCGGCATCCTGCTGCACTGATCCCCGCACCGGGCATGACGAAGGGCGGGCGGCTCCGGGAGCCGCCCGCCCTTCGTCCGTCGTTACAGGACCTCGATGAGGCGCTTGCGCTCGTACTCGGTGACCTGGCGGCGGTAGTCCTCCCACTCCTGGCGCTTGTTGCGCAGGAAGAAGTCGAACACGTGCTCGCCCAGCACGTCGGCCATCAGCTCGCTGCGCTCCATCGCGTGGATCGCCTCGTCCAGGCTCTGCGGCAGCGGCTCGATGCCCATCGCGCGGCGCTCGGCGGAGGTGAGCGCCCACACGTCGTCCTCGGCGCCCGGGGGCAGCTCGTAGCCCTCCTCGATGCCCTTCAGGCCCGCGCCCAGGACCGCCGCGAACGCCAGGTAGGGGTTGGCGGCGGTGTCCAGCGACCGGAACTCGATGCGGGTCGCGTGGCCCTTGTGCGGCTTGTACATCGGCACCCGGACCAGCGCCGAGCGGTTGTTGTGGCCCCAGCAGATGTAGGACGGGGCCTCGCCGCCCGCGCCCGCCGTCGAGCCGACGCCGCCCCACAGCCGCTTGTAGGAGTTGACCCACTGGTTGCAGATGGCGGTCAGCTCGGCCGAGTGCCGCAGCAGCCCGGCGATGAACGCGCGGCCGACCTTGGAGAGCTGGAACTCCGCGCCCGGCTCGTAGAAGGCGTTGCGGTCGCCCTCGAACAACGACATGTGGGTGTGCATGCCCGAGCCCGGCTGGTCGGTGAACAGCTTGGGCATGAAGGAGGCGAACACGCCCTGCTCCAGCGCGACCTCCTTCATGACCAGGCGGAAGGTCATGATGTTGTCGGCGGTGGTGAGCGCGTCGGCGTAGCGCAGGTCGATCTCCTGCTGGCCGGGGCCGCCCTCGTGGTGGCTGAACTCCACCGAGATGCCCATGGCCTCCAGCATGGTGATCGCGTTGCGCCGGAAGTCGTGCGCGGCGCTGTGCGGGGTGTGGTCGAAGTAGCCGCCCGAGTCCACCGGCACCGGCTCGCGGCCGTCCTCGGGCCGGTCCTTGAGCAGGTAGAACTCGATCTCGGGGTGGGTGTAGAAGGTGAAGCCGAGGTCGGCGGCGCGCGCCAGGGTGCGCTTCAGCACATAGCGCGGGTCGGCGAAGCTGGGGGTGCCGTCGGGCATGAGGATGTCGCAGAACATGCGGGCCACGCCGGGCGACTCGCTGCGCCAGGGCAGCACCTGGAAGGTCGCCGGGTCCGGCTTGGCGATCATGTCGGCCTCGTAGACGCGGGCGAAGCCCTGCACCGCCGAGCCGTCGAAGCCGATGCCCTCGGCGAAGGCGCCCTCCAGCTCGGCCGGGGCGACCGCCACAGACTTCAGGAACCCCTGCACGTCGGTGAACCACAGCCGGATGAAGCGGATGTCGCGCTCCTCCAGCGTGCGGAGCACGAACTCCTGCTGACGGTCCAAAGCCTTCTCCCTCGGTGAAGCGGTGCCGGCCCTACGGCCCATGCCCGCGCCGGACGCGGTCTAACGGTGGTGACGGTGTTCGCGCAGGTGTCGGCGGGTCCGGACACCTCGCAGTATGCCCCGCCGCTGTTACCGCGACGTTACAGACCCCGGGCGCGCGGACCCGGGCCCTGGCGACCGGCGCCGGAGCGACGCGGGCGACACCCCAAACTCTGCCATATGCCCCGGGGTGCGCACAGCAGCGTCCGCTGCCGTGACGCCTTACCCCGGGGCAGGCGGCGGCTCACTCCCCGGCGGTCTTCCCGGCGGTGGGGCCGGAGGGCCCGGAGCCGGACGGCCCGGCCTCGTCGAGCCCGGCGTCGCCGAACCCGGCGGCCGCGGGGTTCAGCACCCGCGACAGGAACACCCGGGTCCGCTCGTGCCGCGGCTCGACGATCACCTGGGACGGCGGGCCCTGCTCGACCACGACCCCGCCGTCCATGAACACCACCCGGTCGGCGACCTCGCGGGCGAAGCTCATCTCGTGCGTCACCACCAGCATGGTCATGCCGTCCAGCGCCAGCTTGCGCATGACGCCGAGCACGTCGCCGACCAGCTCGGGGTCCAGCGCCGAGGTGGGCTCGTCGAACAACATCACCTCCGGGCCCATGGCCAGGGCGCGGGCGATCGCCACCCGCTGCTGCTGGCCGCCCGACAGCTGCGCCGGATAGGAGCCGATCTTGTCGGCGAGGCCGACCCGCTCCAGGTTCTCGCGCGCGACGCGCTCGGCCTCGGCCTTGCCGCGCTTCAGCACCTTGCGCTGGGCCACGGTGACGTTGCCGAGCGCGGTGAGGTGCGGGAACAGGTTGAACGACTGGAACACCATGCCGATGCGCCGCCGCGCCGCGTCGATGTCCACGTCCGGGTCGGTGATCTCGGTCCCGACCACCCGCACGGTCCCGGCCGAGGGCTCCTCCAGCAGGTTCACGCAGCGCAGCAGCGTGGACTTGCCCGAGCCGGACGGCCCGATGACGCAGACCACCTCGCCGGGCTCGACCCGCAGGTCGATGCCGCGCAGGACCTCGTTGGCCCCGAACGCCTTGTGCAGGCCCTCGATCTCGATGGCGCCGCCGGTCATCGCCGCTCCTTCCGCTGCCGGGCCTCCAGCCACCGGGCCAGCAGGCTCAGCGGGATCGTGATCAGCAGGTAGCACACGCCCGCCACCACGATCGGGGTGCTGTTGCCGAGCTGGCCGGCCAGGTCCCGGCCGAACTTGGTGAGGTCCCGGTACTCCAGCGCGATGCCGAGGAACAGCACCAGCGAGGAGTCCTTGCACAGCAGCACGATCTGGTTGGTCATCGGCGGGATGATGATCCGGAACGCCTGCGGCAGGATGATGGTGCGCATCGCCCGGAAGTAGGGCATGCCCAGCGACCGGGCCGCCTCCATCTGCCCCTTGGGCACCGCCTCGATGCCCGCCCGGATGATCTCGGCGACGTAGGCGGCCGCCGCGACCCCGAGCGCGACCCCGGCCTGGCCGACCACCCCGCCGGGGATGGTGGCGCCGGGGAAGGCGAACGGCACGCCGACGCCCACGAAGATGAAGATCAGCAGCAGCGGCAGGCCGCGGAACACCTCGATGTAGGCGATGGCGAACCAGCGGTAGGGCGCCGCCGACGACAGCCGCATCAGCGCCACCACCAGGCCCACCACCAGCCCGATGCCGAAGCCGACCAGGGTGTACAGGGCGGTGTTGCGCAGCCCGATCGTCAGGATCTCCGGGAACAGGTCCCGGGCCTTGGCGGGGTCGGCGAAGTTCTGCTGGAGCGTCGGCCAGTCGGCGGTCACCGCGACCACCGCGACGATCACCACGAACAGCGCGTACTGGCCGCCGAGGGAGACGCGGCGGCGCTGCCGGGGCGTCAGCCGCCCCGACGGCGCCGCCGCCACGGTGTCGGCCGTCACGAGGCCCCGCCGTCCTTGGGCATCGGACCGATCCACTTCTCGTAGATGGTCTTGTAGGTGCCGTTGCCCCGCGCCTCGGCGATGGCCTGGTCGGTCATCTCGACCAGCTTGGGGTTGTGGCCCTTGCGGAACCACAGGCCGTACTGCTCGCCGGTGTCGAGGTTGGCCACGATCTCGTACTTGGCGTTCGCCGGGTCCTTCAGCCAGCCCTGCACGACCGGGTAGTCCTGCACGATGACGTCCACCTGGCCGGTGCGCAGGCCGTCCAGCTCGGCCAGCGAGTTGTCGAAGGAGCGGGGGTTGTGGCCCTTCTCCTTGACGTGGTCCTCACCGGTGGTCGACGCCTGCGAACCGAGCTTCAGCTTCTTGTTCTTGACGTCGTCCAGCGAGGTGATCCCGCTGCCCTTCTTGGCCATCAGCGCCTGGGTCGCGTCGAAGTAGGGCTTGGAGACGTCCATGGTGGCGACCCGGTCCGGCTTGATCGTCATGCCGCCCATGACGATGTCGCACTTGCCGGCGTTCAGCGCCGAGCCGGTCTTCATGGTCTCGAACGGGGTGTCCACGACCTTCTGGGTGACGCCCAGCTTCTTGGCCACCAGGTCCACCAGGTCGACGTCGAAGCCGACGACCTTCCCATCTTTCTCGACCTGGAAAGGCGGGTATGGCAAGTGCGTGCACGAGGTGAGGGCGCCTTCCTTGATCAGCTTCACGCCCTGCACGGTGGCGCCCTCGTTCCCGCCGCCGCAACCGGTGGCGGCGGTCAGCGTCAGCGCGGCGGTGGCCGCGGCCAGTGCCCAACGGCGGGGGGTTCGTCCGGACACGTGTCCTCCTGTATCGGTCCTGCAGATCACCGAACTATGCCACGCGCGGCCCTTGACGGACACGCACAGATAGGTCACGGTCCAGGTCACGCCCGTTTTCCGAAACTTGACGTGGCGGTCGTCTCACCCGGCCGGTGGAGATCATTAACGTGGGCCGGGTCGTGGACCACTCACTGCTGCTGCTCTCGCTGACCGATCGCGCGCCCGCGCTGGCCGCCCCTTCGGTGCCGCATCCGGACGCCCGTCCCCTGGGCGAGCGGGTGGGCACCTGGGCGCGCGCCCAAGGCCTGGTGCTGGGCGACCCGGACGCCTCGCCGCTCGGCCGCGCCCGCTGCGACCGGCTGGCCGCGCGGGTCTTCCCGACCGCCGCCCTGGACCGCGTCGAGCTGGTCTCGCGCTGGCTGACGTGGGCGTTCACGCTGGACGACACGCTCGACGAGACCCCGCTCGGCGGCAGCGCGACCGCCGTGCTCGGGCTGTACGAGGACCTGCTGGCGTCGGTGCGGCGCGGCCACGCCCGGCCCGGCGCGCGCCCGCTGGAGAGCACGCTGGTGGACCTGTGGCGGGCGACCGTCCCGGGGATGAGCCGCGACTGGCGGCGGCGGTTCCTGCTGCACATGGAGGAGCACCGGGCGGGCTGCGCGGAGGAGGCGGTGACCCGCCGCACCGGCGACGCCCCGACGTTGTCGGGCTATCCGGCGCAACGGCGGCGGTCGGCCGCGCCGTTCCTGTTCGACCTGGTCGAGCCGGCGCTCGGCGTGGAGCTGCCCGCCCGGCTGACGACCGCCCCGCCGTGGAAGACGCTGCTGGAGGGCACCGCGGACCTGGTGGCGTGGAGCAACGACGTGGCGTCGCACGCCCGCGAGGCCGAGCGCGGCGGCGCGCACAACCATGTGACGGTGCTGGCGGCGGCGTACGGGTTCGAGTCGGCGCAGGCGGCGGGCTGGGTGGTGGACCGCATGGCCCACCGCGCGGCGGACGTCGCGGCGGCGGCGCGGACGCTGGACGCCGACCTGGACCGGTTCCGCTTCACCGCCGAGGAGCGCGCGGTGACGGCGCGGGTCGCGCGGGTGCTGCTGGACGTCCCGCGCGCGCATCTGGACTGGCTCACCGAGTCCGGCCGCTACCGGGCCGCCGTCGAGCAGCCGTGGGAGGCACCGCCGCTGCGCCCGCGCAAACGCAAGCGCCCGCAGCCGGTCGAAGAAGTAGCGCAGGTACCGGTCGAAAAGGTCCCGCAGCCGCCCGTCGAGATGAGCCAGCCGCAACCCGACCGCAAGCCGCGCGGCCTGCTGGACGTGCTGGAATCACTGGACTGAGCCGGTCACTGGGCTGAGCCCGCCAGCATGTCCCCGGCCCGGGTGCGCTGGTACAACACCCGACGCCCCAGCCGTTGCCCCGTCACCAGCCCGCAACCCCGGAGCACGCCGAGGTGCTGGCTGATCGCGCCGGGCGTGACGCCCAGCCGCCGGGCCAGTTCCGTCGTGGAGGCCGGGGTCGCGAGGGCGGTCAGGATGTGGGCGCGGCCGCGTCCGATCAGCGCCGCGAGGGCGTCGGGCGGGGCGGCGGGCCGCGTCTCCCACAGCGTGGCCACGCCGTAGGGCGGATAGCTGAGCATGGGCTGGTAGGGCGGCACCATGACCGACACATCAGGCCAGACGAACACGCTGGGCACCAGCAGCAGCCCGCGTCCCTGCAACTCCGCCCAGAAGTCCCAAGGCCGCTCGACCGTCAGAGTCCCAGCCCGCCAGCGAACAGCCCCGTGCAGATCGGCGAACACGCCCTCGGCCCCCACGGCGGCCAGCGCCCGCGTCCGGCGCAGCACGTCCCCTTCCAGCAGGTCGTGGATCCGGTCCCAGTACGGCAGCAGGGCGGCCTCCCAGAACCCTTCCAAAAGCTCGCAGATCTCGGCCAGGACGCGTTCGGGCTCAGCAACCAGCGGCCACAGCGCGGGGTTGCTCTCCGCCGCCCGTCCCAGCTCGTGGGCGACGACGTCCGGCGGGGTGGCCCGGACGGTGGCCAGCTCGGCGGCGAAGTCGGGCAGCGGCGTGGCGGGCGGCGGCGTGAGGAAGTCGGGGATGTACCCGGCCGAGGGCACCAGGGAGCGCAACGTCTCGAACCCGCGCGTCCGAGGGCGGACCGACCGGACCCAGGGCAGGTGCAGGGCGTGCCGGGCGGGCTCGTTCAGCACCCGGAGGCTGTGCACCAGCTCCCACAGCGGCGAGAACGCGAACCGGACGCGGGCCGCGTCGTCGGTGGCGAAGACGAACTCGATCATGACCGGACCATTGAGCCCAGCCTAAATGAGTTTCGCGGCGCGTCCTCCCCCACCAGGGTCATGCGCATGACGACCGCCGCCCTCCCGCGCATGCCCGCCTTCCTGCACACCAGGGTGGGCGGCTTCCCGCGCCCGTACTGGGCGCTCTGGACCGGCACGCTGGTCAACCGCCTCGGCACGATGGTCGAGCCGTTCCTCGGCCTGTACCTGATGACCGCGCGCGGCCTGTCGCTGGCCCAGGCGGGCCTGGTGGCGGCGACGCTGGGCGCGGGCTCGCTGGCCTCGCAGGTGCTCGGCGGCTTCCTGGCCGACCGGATCGGCCGCCGGATCACGATGGTGGGCGGCACCACGGCCACCGGCGCGGCGATGCTGGCGCTCGGCTACGCGCAGGGCATGGCCGTGATCATGGCGGCGGCCCTGCTGCTCGGCCTCGCCAAGGACATGTACCGGCCCGCCTCGCACGCGATGCTCGCCGACATCATCGACCCCGCCGACCGGCCGCGCGCGTTCGCGCTGCTGTTCTGGGCGATCAACCTGGGCTGGGCGGCCGCGATGGTGACCGGCGGGCTGCTGGCGCAGCAGGGCTACCTGTGGCTGTTCTGGATCGACGCCGCCACGTGCGCGGCGTTCGGCCTGCTGGTCTGGCGGGCGATCCCGGAGACGCGCCCGGCCCGCACCGACGACGGGCCGTCCGCCGGGAGCTGGCGGCAGGTGGCGGGCGACCGGGTGCTGCTCGGCTACGCGGCGATCATGCTGGCCTACGTCTTCGTGCTGATGCAGGCCATGACCACGATGCCGCTGGCGATGCGCGAGCTGGGCCTCGGACCGCGCGACTACGGGGTGGCGATCGCGGCGAACGGCGTGCTGATCGTCGCCGTGCAGCCGCTGATCGGGGCGTGGCTGGCGCGCCGCGACCGGTCCCGGGTGCTGGCGGCCGGATTTGTCCTGGTGGGCGTCGGCTACGGCCTGACGACGCTGGCGACGACGGTGTGGGAGTTCATCGCCACGATCCTGGTCTGGTCGGTCGGCGAGATCATCACCTCGGCCGTGGTGCAGGCCGTGGTGGCGGACCTGGCGCCGCCGCACCTGCGCGGCCGGTACGCCGCGACGTTCGGCCTGGCGTGGTCGGGCGGCTTCCTGCTGGCCCCGCTCGGCGGCACGCAGCTACTGGGTGTCAGCGCGGCCGCCCTGTGGCTGACGTGCCTCGGCGTCAGCCTGGCCACGGCGGCGGCGATCCTGGCGCTGGGCCCAGCGATCCGCCGCCGCAGCTTCTCGTCAGACTGACGAGACCCGCTACGCTGGCCCCGTGGCACAACTCCGGATCGCGCTCGCGCAGGTGAACCCGACCGTCGGCGACCTCGACGGCAACGCCGCCCTCATCGTGGAATGGACCCGGCGCGCGGCCGACGCGGGCGCGCACCTGGTGGCCTTCCCGGAGATGGCGCTGACCGGCTACCCGGTGGAGGACCTGGCGCTGCGGTCCTCGTTCGTGCAGGCGTCGCAGCGGGCTTTGGAAGCAGTGGCGACCAGGCTCGACGCCGAGGGCCTCGGCGAGATCCCGGTGGTGACCGGCTACCTGGACCGCCGCGCGGTGAGCCTGGTCCGCGCCGGCCAGCCCGCCGGTTCCCCGCTGGACGCGGCGGCGTGGCTGCACCGGGGCGGGGTGGTCGCGCGCTCGGCCAAGCACCACCTGCCCAACTACGGGGTCTTCGACGAGTACCGGATCTTCGTGCGCGGCGACCGGCTGCCCGTCGTCCGGGTGCGCGGGATCGACGTGGCGACGGTCGTCTGCGAGGACCTGTGGCAGGACGGCGGCCCGGTGAGCGTGACCGAGACCGCCGGGGCGGGCCTGCTGCTGGCGATCAACGCGTCCCCCTACGAGCGCAACAAGGACGACGTGCGGCTGGAGCTGTGCGCCGAGCGGGCCCGCGAGGCGGGCTGCGCGCTGGCGTACGTGAACATGGTGGGCGGCCAGGACGAGCTGGTCTTCGACGGCGACTCGCTGGTGGTCGCCGCCGACGGCACCCTGCTGGCCCGCGCCCCGCAGTTCACCGAGCACCTGCTCGTGGTGGACCTGGCGCTCCCCGCCGCGACGGGCCCGCGCGAGCGGACCCCCGTCCCGGCCCTGGACGGCACAACGATCACGATCGAGCACCACACCCTCGACGAGGAGACCCTCCCGGCCTACGACGTGCGCCCCCAGGAGGCGGCCGAGCCCCTGGACGACCTGGCGGAGGTCTACGGCGCGCTGGTGCTGGGGACCCGCGACTACGTGCGCAAGAACGGCTTCCGCTCGGTGATCCTGGGCCTGTCCGGCGGCATCGACTCGGCGCTGGTGGCCACGATCGCCTCGGACGCGATCGGCCCGGAGAACGTGCACGCGGTCCTGCTGCCGAGCCGCTACTCGACCGAGCACTCGGTGACCGACGCGCAGGAGCTGGTCAAGCGCCAGGGCGTGCACGCGCGGATCGTGCCCATCAAGGACATGGTGGACTCCTTCGAGGCCCACCTCGACCTGGACGGCCTGGCCGCCGAGAACCTCCAGGCCCGCATCCGGGCCAACATCTGGATGGGCCTGTCGAACCAGGAGGGCCACCTGGTGCTGACCGGCGGCAACAAGAGCGAGCTGGCGACGGGCTACTCGACCCTGTACGGGGACTCGGCGGGCGGCTTCGCGCCCATCAAGGACCTGGTGAAGACGATGGTGTGGGAGTTGTCCCGGTGGCGGAACGAGGCCGTCGGGAGCGACCTGCCGTTCCTGCACCCGTTCGCGACGCCCCCGATCCCCGAGGACGTCATCGTCAAGGAGCCGTCGGCGGAACTGCGCCCGGACCAGCGCGACAGCGACAGCCTGCCGCCGTACGACGTGCTGGACCCGCTGCTGGCCGACTACGTCGAGCGCGACATGGGCCGCGACGCGCTGGTGGCGGCGGGCCACGACCCGGCCCTGGTGGAACGGGTGATCCGCCTGGTGGACCTGGCCGAGTACAAGCGCCGCCAGTACCCGCCGGGCCCCAAGATCACCCCGAAGAACTTCGGCCGCGACCGCCGCGTCCCGATCACCAACCGCTGGCGCGAGCCGGGCGACGCCTGATCACCGCACCCGGTCCCAGGGCAGGCCCGCGATGCGGTCGATGTGGTCCTCGCCCCACTGCCCGAGCGGCGCCATGGCGTCGTTGAGGGAGCGCCCGAAGTCCGTCAGGGAGTACTCGACCTTGGGCGGGACCTGCTGGTAGACCTCGCGGTGCAGCAGCCCGGAGACCTCCATCTCGCGCACCTGCTGGATGAGGACGCGCTCGCTGATGCCGGAGACGGCGCGCCGCAACTCCCCGAAGCGGAGGGGGCCGTCCTGGAGCGCGAAGAGGACGAGCCCCTTCCACTTGCCGCCCATGAGGGCGATGGCGGCGTCGAGGCCGCAGGTGAACTCCCGACCGGTCATGCGCTCTCCCCACACTTACCTTCTGCTCAGTACCCGACAAAATAGTAGGTACTTGAAGGAACAGCAGTACCCGTTTCAGGATGATCACGCCGCCGGAACCGGCGCGTCCCCCACCTGAACCGGAGTCCCCCATGCACACGAACGACCGCACGCCGGTGACCGTCATCGGCCTGGGCGCGATCGGCACGGCACTGGCCGAGGCGTTCCTCAGAGCCGGGCACCCGACCACGGTCTGGAACAGGACAGCGGCCAAAGCCGCCCCCCTGGAAGCCAAGGGAGCCGAACACGCAGAAACGATCAAGCAGGCCGTAACAGCGAGCCCCCTGGTCATCACGGCCCTGACGACTTTCGAGGACACACGAGAGGCCCTGGAGCCCGCAGGGGCAGAGCTACGCGACCGTGCCCTAATCACGCTGAACAGCGGCTCCCCAGCAGCCGCCCGCGAGACAGCGACCTGGGCCACAGATCACAAGGCCCGCTTCCTGGCGGGAGCGGTGAAGAACGTGCCGTCAGCAGTAGGAGCGCCGGACACGCTGCTCTACTACAGCGGCGACAGGAGCGTCTTCGAGGAGTACGAGCCGACGCTCAGGATCCTGGGCGGCGACACCGTCCACCTGGGCGACGAACCGGACCTGGCGGCCCTGTACGAGATGGCGGTGGGCGCGATGTTGCTGCCCGCCCTGGTCGGCTTCTTCCAGGGGGCGGCCGCGCTCCAGTCACGCGGCCTGGAGGCGGCCTCGATGGTGCGGTTCGCGGGCAAGTGGCTGGACATGATCAAGTCCCTGCTGCCGATCTACGCCACGGAGATCGACACCGGCGACTACACCGACGCCGCCTCGTCGGTGAACCTGTTCCTGGCGGGCGTGGCCCACGACGAGGACCTGACACGCGAGACGAACGTGGACACGTCCTGGCTGACCCCGCTGCACGACCTGCTGAGGAGGGCGGCGGAGGCGGGCCACGGCGAACACAACATCTCGGCCCTGACGGAGGTACTCAAAAAGCAACCCCAAACGTGACCACCAACCCCGGCCACCGGGG
>NZ_BCRO01000026.1 GCF_001552635.1 Actinomadura hibisca NBRC 15177
TCTACAGCCGACCAACCTACCCCAGCCCCGCGCTCCGCGCCCGATCACCTACCCCAGCCCCGCGCCCCGCGCTCGACCACCTACCCCAGCCCCGCGCTCCGCGCCCGATCACCTACCCCAGCCCCGCGCCCCGCACTCAATCAACAACCCCAGCCCGTGCGGGGTTGGTGCAGGAGCTCAACAACCCCACCCCCGCGCCCGACCACCAACCCCAGCCCCGCGCCCAACCACCAACCCACCTCGCACGGCGTTGGTCCAGATATCCAGCACCCCCAACCCGCGCGGCTTTTCTCACAAGCCCACCACTCAGCTCTCTGTGCCAGGGGTGCCCGCCCACGCGGTCAGTTCCCGCGCGCGCTCGGCCCGCCGTTCGGCCGTGTCTCTGCTCCGGCTTGCCCAGGCGATATGGCCGTCGGGGCGCACCAGGATCTCGGACACGCCCGCCAGTTCGGGGTGGTGGTCCCACCCGGTCACCGTCACGGCCTCGACGCGTCGGCTCCACCCCGTCTCGACGGCGGGTGGGAGCGTCTTGTCCGCGGCGAAGTCCAGCAGCACGAAACGGCCGTGGTCGGTCAGCTCGTAGACCCGGGTGGCGGACGATCCCTCGGCGGTCAGGCCGATGTCCGGCATGCGCCGTCCCTCCAGCGGGTCGGCGTCCGGGCGGCGGGCAGGGTAGGTGGTGCCGAGGGCGGACACCTGCGCGGCCAGGTTCCGGTTGACCTCGGCCGTCCTCAGGAACCCGTCGAGCATCCCGCGCAGCGCGGCGGCGGGGCCCGCGTACTGCGGGACGAGCACCAGTTCCGCCAGCAGCGTTTGGACCTCGGTGTTCTCGACGACCGCCGCGCCGACCGGTCGGCGCTCGGCGTCGTAGCCGTCCAGCAGCCCGGGTGGCGCCCAGCCGTTGATCTGGGCCGCCAGCTTCCAGCCCAGGTTGGCTGCGTCCTGCAATCCGGTGTTGAGGCCCTGCCCGCCTGCGGGGAAGTGGATGTGGGCGGCGTCGCCCGCCAGCAGGATCCGGCCCGCGCGGTACCGGTCGGCGAGGCGGCTGGCGTTGCCGAAGCGGGACAACCAGCGCGGTCGGCCGACGCCGCAGTCGGACCCGCAGATGTTGGTCAGGGAGGTCCGAAACTCCTCCAGCGTCACCGGCTCCCGGGAGGGGACGCGCATCCGCGCGGGGTCGAGGTAGACGATTCGGGTGGCCCCGTCTTCCAGCGGTGCGATCAGCACGCCGCGGGCCTGCGCGCGCTGGAGTCCCGGATCGGTCCGGTCCACCGTCTCGAAGTCGCCGAGGACGCCGGTCATCGTCTCGTCCGTCCCCGGGAAGCCGATCCCCGCGGCCGTGCGCACCAGGCTGCGTCCGCCGTCGCACCCCACCGCGTATGCGGCGCGAAGGGTCCGCCGTCCGCCGGGGCCGCGCACGTCCACCTCGACACCGGCGGAGTCCTGGCGCACGTCGACGGTCTCGTGCCCTCGCAGGATCTCGACGTCGAGCTCACCGGCCCGCTCCGCCAGCAGCGCCTCGGTGCGGGCCTGGGCGATGAACAGCGTGTAGGCGTGGCGGCTGTCGAGGGCGGTGAAGTCGAGCCGGGTCTCCAGGCCCGCGAAGTGCCAGCCCGGCATGGTGGTGCCGGCCGCGAGGAAGCGGGGGGCCAGCCCCCGCAGGTCCATCAGCTCGACGCTGCGCGGATGCAGCGTCAGGGCCCGGGAGTCGCGCTGCGGTTCCGGGCGGCGTTCGACGACCAACGGCCGGACGCCCGCCAGCGCCAGCTCGCAGGCGAGCATCAGCCCGGTCGGGCCCGCTCCGACGACGATCACATCGGGGGTCACGGCTTCCTCCATATTAGTGAACAACGTTCACGTGAACGTTGTTCACTATAATCGCCGCCATGAGCGACGTGTCAACCTCCCGCCCGGCCCGCGGCCGCCCGCCCCGCCTCGACCAGGCGCGCACCGTCGAGACCGCGCTGGCGCTGCTGAACGACTCCGGTCTCGACGCGCTGACCATGCGGCGGCTGGCGGACGCGATGGGCGTGCAGGCCGGGGCGCTCTACAGGTACTTCCGGACCAAGGACGACCTGCTGACCGCGATGGCCGAGCGCATGATGGCCGGCGTCGGCGCCCCGGTGAGCGGCGCGGACTGGAGCGACCGCCTCTCCGACCTGGCCAGGGCGCTGCGGCACGCCCTGCTGGCCCACCGCGACGGTGCCCGCGTGTTCGCCGGGACGCACTCCACCGGGCCGGGCACCCTGGGCTTTTCGGAAGTCTGCACAGGCGTCCTGCGCGACGCCGGATTCAGCGACGCGGACGCGGCGCGGGCCCTGATGGCGGTGGTCCACTTCACCGTCGGGCACACCCTGGAAGAGCAAGCCGCACTACGGCCGGATGGCGGTTCCCCGGCCGACCCGGAGGTCCTGCGCGAGGCGGTCTCCTCTGGCGGATATCCCCACCTCACCGCCGCTTTGCCCACCCTTGCCGAACCGGATTATGCGCCCCACTTCGAGTTCGGCCTCGCCCTGCTCGTGGCGGGTCTCAAAGCGCTGCGGCAGTGATAAGGCATCTTGGAGGCTCAATTCGCGGCCTGTGCACCTGTTCCGCGGCGGCGCTTGTAATAGGCGACGGTCAGCACGGCCAGCAGCGGTCCCCACAGGATCAGAGGTGTGTAGCAGAGGTAGAACCAGGCGGCTTCCCAGCCACCGGCCTCGCTGGGGAAGTCAGCGGGTAGGTCGTCGCCGCGGATCGTGGTGCCCTGGATCTCGTTGACGATGACCAGGACGGTGAACGCGAGCGTGAGGATCGTGGCTCCGAGGGCGGCTGGGATGACCGCCGCCTTCGTCGGGAC
Organism: Actinomadura hibisca NBRC 15177; assembly: GCF_001552635.1. Taxonomy (GTDB): domain Bacteria; phylum Actinomycetota; class Actinomycetes; order Streptosporangiales; family Streptosporangiaceae; genus Spirillospora; species Spirillospora hibisca. Next base: position 2,840 of record NZ_BCRO01000026.1, read on the forward strand.
CCGGCTACCGCCCAGGCCGGGGATCCAGCGCGGGAACACCTCGCCCCAGCGGGCGATCAGCCCGATCGCGGCGAAGGCGAGAAGCTCGGAGACGACGGAGAGGGAGAGGATGTACAACCCCTCTCCCCAACTGCTCCCTTGGTCGAACGCCGCTGGAAGCCGCCACAGGCTTGAGGGCAGAACGACGAAAGGCACGGCATAGGCGGCGAGTCGTAGGCGTCGGGACACGCCGGGGGCGGGCTGATGGGCCGCCTGCCAGGCGGCACGGAACCGACCGGGCCGAGCGGCAACGGATTCATCGCGGTATGCGGCTGACGGCATGTGTGACCCCCGGGTTCGGCAGGCCGCTGGCGGGCCCGTTCGGTCATGACGATCGCAACCACCGGTGGGACGGTGGATCCCTCTCTGGAGGGAACCCGCTACGCCGCTCGGGTGATGGGTCGTACGACCGGAACGCGGCAGGGGCTTCGCCGAAGACGATCGTCTTCGGCGAAGCCCCTGGTCACAAGCAGAGGATCGGGGTGACCCCGGACCGCCTCAGTAGTGCGGGTTGTTGGTCTGCGGGATGTCGATGCTGATCGGCAGGTCCCCACCGGACAGCACCACCAGGATCCCCAGACGCAGGATCTCGTCGAACGCCCAGTACGCCTTCTGCAGCGCCCCCGGCGCCTTCTCCAGCGACAGCAGGCCCTCGCGGACCGCGATGAACGGCTCCCACGCCGTCTCGAAGATCGGGTCCCAGAACGGGTCCTTGGGGATCTTCATCCAGTCGGCGATCTCGTCGCCGAGCACGTAGCGGCTCAGCGCGCCGAGGACGGGCTTGCTGAGGATGCCGCCGTCCAGGAAGGACGCCAGGTTCAGCAGGATGTCGGCCAGCTTGACGCCCTCGGGCGTCGGGGCCAGGATCGGCGTCAGCACCTGCGCGGCCTGCGCGTTCGCCTCGGTCCACGAGTCGGGGATGTACTCGTCCTTGATCCCGAGCATGTGCGCGGCCACCTGCCAGGTGTGCAGGAACGCCTCGGACTCGGCGGCGGGGATCGGCACCTTCCACTTGGTCAGGTTCTGCATGACGGTCGTGGGCAGGCTGTGCCAGGTGACCATCATGTCCGCCTGGCTGATCGGGACGCGCTCGTCGGCGACCTTGCCCCAGGCCGCCGACTTCGGCAGCAGGTTGCGCACCCCCGCGTGCGCCAGCCGCGTCTTGACGCAGGTCACGATCATCTCGCCGTCCGGCTTGAACGCGTTGGACGAGCCGATGTCGTAGCCGAGCTTGGCGGTCTTGGTGATGCGGTCGCGCATGTCCGCGCCGCCCTTGGAGTAGTAGACCGCGCGCGCCTCGTGCGGGATGGCGGTGCTCATCATCCCGCTGGCGAAGCCGTAGGTCACCCCGAGGTAGAGCCCGCGCTTCTCGTTGAAGTTCACGGCGGCGGCGAGCTTGCCCTGGTCCACCCACGACGGCAGTCGCCGGGCCCGCTCGATGAAGTCGCGCAGGTCGGCGGGCAGCCCCGACGGCAGGGTCTGGCCGTTCTTGGTCCACTTTCGCAGCAGCGTGTTGACCCTGGTGACCTCTCCCCGTTCGAGCAGCGAGGCCACCAGCTGGTCGGCCTCGGCGTCCCACACCTGCCGGGGGTCGACGCCGGCGCCCGCGCCCGCCACCGAGCCCTTGGGCGACCACGTCCACAGTGCCGACGCCTGCGCGGGCGACGCCGCGCTCAGGGCACCGAGCGCGCCGAGCGTCCCGCCCGCCACCAACACGTTGCGCCTGCTGGGTTTGTCCATGCCTTCGCTCCTCCTCGGGGCCGCGCGCCGCGCTGATACGGTGATACACAACCTGCATCTGCGTATCATCGACGGCAGCCCTATGAGAGCACACTGTGTCGGGCGTCACAAGACCTATCCTGACGGCGAGTGCCGGCGGCTGAGCGAAGCGGTCGCCGCAGGAGGAGACCATGGAACCCGCGCTGCCCTTCCTCGCGAAGGCCCCCGACGCCGAGTCGCTGCTCGAACGCGCCTACACCGACGCCGTCGAGCAGGTCGACGACACCGACGAGACGCGCGCGTGCGTGCTCGACGCGGCCTACGAGCAGTTCTGCCGGATGGGCATCCAGCGCTCCACCATGGAGGACGTGGCGCGCCGGGCCGGGGTCTCGCGGATCACCGTCTACCGGCGGTTCGCCACCAAGGACGCGCTGGTCGAGCAGGTGGTGCGCCGGGAGTTCCGCCGCTACTTCGACCGGTTCCTCACCGACATAGCGCGGGCCGGGACCGCCGCCGACCGGGTGGTGCTGGGCTTCGTCAGCTCGCTGCGCGCCATCCGCGGCAACCCGCTGATCGGCGGCCTGATCGCCACCGAGACGGATCTCCTGGTGGCCTCGATGATCGGCGACGGCGGGCGGACCGTCGCGACCGTGCGGCGGTTCGTCGCGGGCCAGCTCCGGCAGGAGCAGCGCGCGGGCAACGTGCCGGACGCCCTGGACACCGACCTCGTGGCCGAGATGATGGTCCGGGTCTCCGCCTCCTTCCTGGCGATTCCCAGCCACCTCGTGGACCTCGACGACGACGAGCAGCTGGCCGAGGTGGCCCGGCGTTTCCTGGTGCCGATGCTGGAACCGCCCGCCGCCGCGGACTGATCGTCCATTCCGCCGGCCCGGAAAACGCGAAACGCGATTACCGGGCTGATCTTGAATGGCGGCGATCTTCGTATTCCGTTGTCCGGAAACGGTCATCTTCGATCACATCAGCGCGGGTACAGTTCCTTGAGTCCGACTGAGGTTGTCTCGGGTTGTCGAAATGCAGTCAAGAAGACACCGCGGTGGGCACGGGGCGGACAACGGGGAACGGGCGGGGGCCCGTTAAGAGGAGTCGTGGACGACGATGCTCGACATTCCTTTGCTGCATGCCCTGCACGCAGTGCACGAACACGGGTCGCTGAGCGGGGCGGCCGAGACCCTGCACATCACCACCTCGGCGGTGTCCCAGCGCATCACCAAGCTGGAGCGCGAGACCGGCCAGCGCATGATCGAACGGCTCGGCCGCGGCGTGCGGCTCACCGACGCGGCGGTCCTGCTCGTCGGGTACGCCGACCGCATCCTGTCGCTGGTCAACGAGGCCGAGGCGACGCTCGACGGGCACCGCGGCGCGATCGCCGGGCGGTTGTCCATCGCCGGGTTCTCCACCGCCGTCCGGGGGCTGCTGCCCCCGGCGATCGTCGCACTGCGCGAGCGGCACCCGAGCCTGCGCCTGGAGGTCTGCGAGCACGAGCCGGACGTGTCGCTCCCGCGCCTGGTGCGCGGCGACGTCGACATCGCGGTGGTCCAGGACTGGTTCAACGCCCCGCTCGACCTGCCCGACGGGCTGATGAAGGCGCCGCTGCTCGACGACGTCGCCGACGTCGCGCTGCCCGCCGGGCACCCGCTCGCCCAGCGCCACACGCTGGAGCTGGACGAGCTGGCCGGCGAGAACTGGATCACCTGGACGCCGGGCTCGGTCTGCCACGACTGGCTGATGCAGACGTTGCGGGCGCGCGGCGTCGAGCCCCGCGTGGTGCACACCGCCGCCGACTACTCCACCCAGCTCGCGCTGGTCGCCTCCGGCCTCGGCATCTGCGTCATCCCGCGGCTCGGCCGCGACATGGTGCCGCCCGGCGTGGCGGTCAGCGGCGTCCGGCCGCTGCTCAGCCGGCACGTGTACGCGGTGTGGCGGCGCGAGTCGGCGCGGCGGCCCGCGATCCGCGCCGCCGTCGACGCGCTGGTCACCACGGCCCTGCCCACCGAGCTGGACTACAGCACCAAGACCAGCTTCCCCGCCGAGGAACCGGTCTCCAGCATCTGATGGGCGACGTGCGCGTCGGTGAGCGGGAGGTCCCGCCGGACGCAGACCTCCAGCTTCCCTCCGGCCAGCCACCGGAACAGGTCGCCGCTGCGCGCGCGCAGCTCGGCGGGGTCGGCGATGTGGTGCGAGAGGTTCGGCCGGGTGAGGAAGACCGACCCGGCCGCGTTCAGCCGTTGCGGGTCCACCGGCGGCACGGGCCCGCCCGCCTGGCCGTAGAGGGCGAGCACCCCGCGCGGCCGCAACGACGCGAGGCTCGCCTCGAACGTCGGCCCGCCGACGCCGTCGTAGACGGCCGCGACGCCGCGCCCGGCGGTCAGCTCGCGCACGCGCGCGGCCACGTCGGCGTCCCGGTACCGGATGACGTGGTCGGCGCCCGCCTCCTCCGCCAGCCGCTGCTTCGCCGCCGTCGAGACGGTGCCGATCACGTGCCCGCCCAGCAGCTTGACCAGCCGGGTGAGCATCAGCCCCATCCCGCCCGCCGCCGCGTGGACCAGCACGGTGTCGCCGGGCCGCACGCGGTGGGTGTCGTGGGTGAGGTAGTGCGCGGTCATGCCCTGGAGCAGCACGGACGCGGCGGCCGTCAGGTCGAGGCCGTCCGGGATCGGGACGAGCCGGTCGGCGGGGACGACCGCGCGCTCGGCGTACGCGCCGGGCAGGTTGACCCATCCGACCCGATCGCCGACCCGGAACCCGGCTCCGCCGCCCCGGTCGTCGACCCGAAGCTCGTTCCCGCCGCCCCGGTCGTCGGCCCGGAGCTCGTTCCCGCCGACCCGATCGCCGGTTCCGGGCTCGTCCCCGCTCACCCCGGGGCCGACGGCCGTGACGGTGCCCGCGGCCTCCACCCCGGCGACGTAGGGCAGCGGCACCGGGTAGGCACCGCTGCGCTGGTACACGTCGATGAAGTTGACCCCGGCCGCGGCGACGTCCACCAGCACCTCGCCCGGCCCGGGACGCGGGTCGGGGACGTCGGCGGGCCGCAGCACCTCGGGCGGGCCGTACTCGGTGACGAGGATCGCGCGCACGGTCAGCCGATCTCCGACAGCCGCCGGAACTGCTCGTCCGACAGCTCCAGCCCGGCCGCCGCGACGTTCTCGGCCAGGTGGTCGGCCGACCCGGTGCCCGGGATGGGGATCACCACCGGCGACCGGCGCAACAGCCAGGCCAGGCACACCTGCGCCGGGGTCGCGCCCAGCTCGGCGGCGATCCCGGCGACCGGCCCGGACGGGTCGGCCAGCGCGCCCGAGGCGATCGGCACCCACGGGATGAACGCGATGCCCTCGCGCTCGCAGTGGTCGAGCACCGGCTCGTGCCCCCGGTCGGTCAGGTTGTAGAGGTTCTGCACGCTGACCACCTCGATCTGGCGGCGTGCCCGCTCGATCTGCTCGACCGTCACCTCCGACAGCCCGATGTGCCGGATCTTCCCCTCGTCCTGCAGTTGCTTGAGCGCGCCGAACTGCTCGTCCTCGGGGACCTTCGGGTCGATGCGGTGCAGCTGATAGAGGTCGATGCGCTCCAGGCGGAGGCGGCGCAGGCTCAGCTCGGCCTGCTGGCGGATGTACTCGGGACGGCCGAGCGGCCGCCACTCGCGGGCGCTCGGCCGGCTCTGCCCGACCTTGGTGCCGATGACCAGGCCCTCGGGGTAGGGGTGCAGCGCGTCGGCGAGCAGGTCCTCGTTGCTGCCGGGGCCGTAGGAGTCGGCGGTGTCGACGAAGTCCACGCCGAGCTCGACGGCCCGCCGCGCGACCTTGACCGCGGCCTCGCGGTCGGCGGGCGGCCCCCACACGCCGGGGCCGGTCAGGTGCATCGCGCCGAAACCGAGCCGGTGAACGACCAGATCGCCGCCGATCGCGAAGGTGGAAGCGTGCATCAGGGTCTCCTCCTGACGGGGAGTGTCGGCCGGGCTGTCATTGTGCCAAAGAAAGCGACTTTCGCAGGAGGGCGAAGTCGGCCCCGAGGGATGAAAGCTTCTTAAGGGGCACTTCCGGTGCCGCTTAACTCTGGCCTGCGAGCACAATATCGGCGCCTTCGCAAGCCTTTTGTGTTCCTTCAGGAGCGCTGGAGTCCGCCTGGCGCAGCCCTGGAAGAACGAAGCAACGGCTGTAGTGACGCAATATTCTCCGTCACGATTCCAGCGGTGCGCGCCGAAGTCGTCACGCTCCGTCGAAAAACGCCGCCAAGTGGATCGGTTAGACGCGCTATACCTGACCCTTAAAACCTTCTGGGCGCCAGCCGGGAACTCGGTACCAACCGCGTTGACGTCGGCAATGTCCGCTGTGTATCAATCATTCATCCCCCCGCGACAAGGCCGAAAAAACGGCGCCCGCCGCCATGCGCGGACGCCGGGCCCACCTCCGAATCACGGGAGAGAGAATGGCTGCTCGAAAGCTCACCATCGGCGATCACATCGTTTCGGACGACACCGACGCCTACGTCATCGCCGAAATCGGGCACAACCACGAAGGCGATCTCGACAAGGCGAAGGAACTGGTCGTGCGCGCCGCGGAAGCGGGCGCCAGCGCCGCCAAGCTCCAGAAGCGCGACAACCGCTCGTTGTTCACCGCCAGCATGTACGACGAGCCGTACACCGGCCGCAACAGCTACGGCCCCACCTACGGCGCGCACCGCGAGGCGCTGGAATTCGGCCTGCACGAATACACCGAGCTGGCCAAGGTCGCCAAGGACGCGGGGATCGACTTCATCTCCACCGCCTTCGACTTCGCCAGCGTGGACTTCCTGGCCGACCTGGACGTGCCCGCCATCAAGATGGCCTCGGCCGACCTCACCAACACGCCGCTGCTGGCGTACGCCGCCAAGACCGGCAAGCCGCTGGTCATCTCCACCGGCGGCGCGAACATGGAGGACGTCCGGCGCGCGGTCGAAACGATCCTGCCCATCAACCCCGAGCTGGCGGTGCTCCAGTGCACCGCCGTGTACCCGGCGGGCGCGGCCGACCTGCACCTGTCGGTCATCGAGACGTTCCGCCGGGAGTTCCCCGAGGTCGTGGTCGGTTTCTCCGGCCACGACCTCGGGACCGAGCTGAGCATGGTCGCCTACACGCTCGGCGCCCGCGTCGTGGAGAAGCACTTCACCCTCGACCGCACCCGGCCGGGCAGCGACCATCACTTCTCGCTGGAGCCGGCGCAGCTCGCCCGGCTGGTGGCGGGGCTGCGCGAGGCCCGCCGGGCGCTCGGCCGCCCGGAGAAGCGGCAGATGCCGTCGGAGGCCTCGGCGCTGCGCAAGATGGGCAAGAAGCTGGTGGCCGCCCGCGACCTGCCCGCGGGCCAGGTGCTCAGCGAGCGCGACATCGCGATCAAGTCGCCGGGCGACGGGTTGCGGCCCTACCTGATCGGGGAGCTGGTCGGCCGGACGCTGGCCGAGCCGCTGGCCGCCGACGCCGACCTCACCTTCGAGGTCGTCGCCTGACATGGCCGCCCAGAAGACGGACGACACCGCCGCCCCAGGCACCGCGCCGGGCGCTGCCCCGGACGTCGCTCCCGGCGTCGACCTGACCGGCCGGACCGCCGTCGTCACCGGCGCGCTCGGCCGGCTCGGGCCGGTCTGGGCGGGCGCGCTGCTCGGCGCGGGCGCCCGCGTCGTCGGCCTCGATCTGAGCGCCGACGTCCCCGCCCCGCTGGACGCGGCCCTGGACCGCCACGGCCACGACCGGTTCCTGCTGCTCAAGGCCGACGTCACCGAACGCGCGGACCTCGCGGCGGCGCTCGCCGAATGCCTCAGCACCTTCGGCCCCCCGACCGTCCTCGTCAACAACGCCGGCATCGACCAGCCGCCCAGCGCCGACGGCGAGAGCTGGCGCTTCGGCGACATCCCCGGCGAGGTCAGCGCGGGCATCCTCGACGTCAACGCCCTCGGCACCCTGCGCGCCTGCCAGGTGTTCGGCACCGACATGGCCGAGCGCGGACACGGCTCCATCGTCAACATCGGGTCGTTGTACGCGGGCATGGCGCCCGACCCGCGCCTCTACGAACACCTCGCGCAGGACCCGCCGTTCCTCAAGCCCCCCGCCTACGGCATGTCCAAGGCCGGGGTGTGCGCCCTGTCCCGCTACCTGGCCGCCCTGTGGGGACGGCGCGGCGTGCGCGTCAACACGCTCTCGCCCGGCGGCGTGCTCGGCGGCCAGGACCGGCGCTTCCGCGAGCTGTTCGGCGCGCGCACGCCCATGGGCCGGATGGCCGACACGACCGAGCTGACCGGCCCGCTGCTGTTCCTGGCCTCGGACCTCAGCGGCTACGTGACGGGCACCGAACTGCTCGTGGACGGCGGCTACTCGTGCTGGTGACGACATCTCCGGAGGACAATTTGCACTGGTTGCCGACCGCCGAGTTCGAGCGCGTGCTCGGCGGCATCACCGACCGCCACGACCGGCTGCGCGCGTTCTCGGCGCTCAGCCGGATCAACACCCTCTACATGGTCATGCGGGCCGGGTCGGGCCACCTCGGGTCCAGCTTCAGCGCCGCCGACCTCGTGACCTGGCTGCTGCTGGAGGAGACCGGCGGCGACGACGTGTTCTTCTCGTCCAAGGGCCACGACGCGCCGGGCCTGTACGCCGCGCTCATCGGGCTCGGCAAGCTCGACGAGAGCCTGGTCCACCGCCTGCGACGGCTCGGCGGCCTGCCCGGCCACCCCGACGTCCGCACCCCGCACATGCCGTTCAACACCGGGTCGCTCGGCATGGGCATCTCCAAGGCCAAGGGCCTCGTCCTGGCCAACCGCCTGCTCGGCCGCGACCAGCGCGTGTTCGTGCTGACCGGCGACGGCGAGCTCCAGGAGGGCCAGAACTACGAGGCCCTGGGCGGCGCGGCCAACGCGGGCATGGGCGAGCTGACCGTCATCGTCGACCACAACAAGATCCAGTCGGACACCTGGGTCGGCGACGTCAACGACCTGGGCGACCTAGAGGCCCGGTTCGCCGGGTTCGGCTGGGGCGTGCTGCGTTGCGACGGGCACGACTTCGGCCAGATCGAGAAGGCGTTCCGGCGGCGCGCCGAGCAGTACGCGGGCCGCCCGGCCGTCATCATCGCCGACACCGTGAAAGGCGGCGGCTGCCCGACGTTCGCCGCGACGTCCATGCCGCTGGGGGAGTGGCGCTACCGCTTCCACAGCGGCGCGCCCGCGCCCGACGTCTACGCGCAGGCGCACGCCGAGCTGCTCCACACGGCCGACACGATCGTCACCCGCAACGGGCTGACGAAGCTCGCGCCGCGCGCCTCGGACGCCCGCCCGCCCGTCAAGGCGACCGGCCCATCCCTGCCCGAGGTCTACGGCCGCGCCCTGCTCGACGCCGCGCTCCGCGACGAGCGGATCGTCGCGATGGACGCCGACCTCGTCCTCGACACCGGGCTCATCCCGTTCACGGAGAAGCTGCCCGAGCGGTTCATCGAGTGCGGGATCGCCGAGCAGGACATGGTGTCGATGGCCTCCGGGCTGGCGGCGCGCGGGCTGGTCCCGTTCGTCCACTCGTTCTCGTGCTTCCTGCACGCGCGGCCGAACGAGCACATCTACAACAACGCCACCGAGGGCCGCCGCGTGATCTACGTCGGGTCGCTCGCCGGGGTGCTGCCCGCCGCGCCCGGCCACTCGCACCAGGCGGTGCGGGACGTGTCGGCGGTCGGGGCCGTGCCGGGCCTGGTCGTCCTCGAACCGGCCGGGCCGGTGCAGGTGGGCGCGGCCGTCGAGTACTGCGCGTCCACGACCGACAGCGTCTACCTGCGGCTGGTCAGCGCGCCCGTGCCGCCTGAGGTCGTCGCGATGGACGCCGGACCGTCCGGCGCGGCCCCGCTGGAGGTCGGCCGGGGGACGGTCGTCCGCCAGGGCGGGTCCACCGTCGCGATCGGCGCGGGCCCGGTCGTTCTCGGCGAGCTGCTGCGCGCCGCCGAGACGGCCGACCTGACCGTGGTCAACCTGCCCTGGCTGAACCGGGTGGACCCCGCCTGGCTGGCCGACCTGGCGTCCGGCGCCGAACGGATCGTCGTCGTGGAGAACCACTACACGCGCGGCGGCCAGGCCGATCTGGTCGCCCGCGCCCTGCTCGAACTCGACCTGCCCGCCACGCCGCGCTTCCGCGGCGTCGGCCTCACCGGCGTGCCCGTCTGCGGCACCGCCGACGAAGTCCTCGACGCCCACGGCCTCAGCGCCGCGCGGCTCGCCGCCACCCTCGCCCTCCCCGAGGCCCGCCCCGAAGGAGAAACCACGTGGAAACCGTCCGCAACGAGCTGAACCGTCCGCCGCAGGAGCTGGTGGACGCGTTCCGCGACGTGCTCAAGGAGTACAGCCCGAGCTGCCTGGTGACCGACGCCCGCCGCCGCGTGGGCGCGATCGGCGGGCTGCTGCCGGTCAGCCCGCACCACAAGATCGCCGGTCCGGCGCTGACGGTGAACCTGTCGGTGGACGACCTGGTCGACTGCATGCCGGTGCTGGCGAGCGCGCAGGCCGGCGACGTGATCATCGTCGCCTGCCGGGGCGCGTGGGAGACCGCGATGTGGGGCGGCCTGATGTCCACCCTGTCGAAGAAGGCGGGCGTGGCGGGCGGCGTCGTGGACGGCGCGATCCGCGACGTGGACGAGATCCGCGACCTCGACTTCCCCGTCTGGTACCGCGGCACCGTGCCCCGGCCGTCGCCGACCGCCGTGCACGACCGCACCGAACCCGTCCAGGTGAACGTGCCGGTCGTGGTCCGGGGCCAGGTCATCAACCCCGGCGACATCATCGTGGCGGACGAGAACGGCATCGCCGTCGTCCCGCCCGCGCTCGGCGCGGAGGTCCTGGAGCGCACCCGCGTCCAGATCGACAAGGAGCGGGTCATCCGGGAGAAGATCGCCTCCGGCGCGAGCGTGGCCCAGCTCCTCGCCGAGTTCGGGCACCTGTGATGCGCGTCTACGTCACCGGCGCGAACGGCATGCTCGGCAGCGCCCTGCTCGGGGCGCTGCCGGGCGGCTGGCCCGCGCTCGGGGTGTCCCGCGAGGACTTCGACGTCGCCGACGCCGACGCCGTCGCCAAGTCCGTCGAGGCGTTCGCGCCCGACGTCGTGGTGCACGCCGCCGCCAACGCCATCGTGGACGACTGCGAGGCCCGTCCCGCCGACGCCTTCCGGGTGAACCTCGGCGGCACCCGCAACGTGGCCGCCGCCTGCCGGGACAACGGCTGCCGCCTGGTCTACATCTCCAGCGACTACGTCTTCGACGGCGCGGAGACCCCGGCGGGCGGCTACCGCGAGACCGACGTGCCCAACCCGCTGAGCGTCTACGGGGTGACCAAGCTGGCGGGCGAGCGCATCGGCGCGGCGGTCGAGGAACACCTGTCGGTGCGCACGTCGTGGCTGTTCGGCGGCCGGGACGAGTGCACCGACCACGTGCTGGCGCTGGTGCGCCGGGTGGCGCGCGGCGAACGCGTGCAGCTCATCGACGACCAGTTCAGCGCGCCCACCTACACCGAGGACCTCGCCCGCGCGCTGGTCTTCCTGCTGGAACGCCGGACGACCGGCACCGTCCATGTCGCCAACCGGGGTCGCGCGAGCTGGTACGAGGTCGCCGCCGAGGCGCTCGGCTCAGACCATGGGGGCCGGGTCGCGCCGATGCCGCTGGACGAGTGCGGGTTCCGCGGCGAGCGCCCCCGCGACTCCACGCTCGCGGCCGACCGGCTCGCGGCCCTGGGATTCACCATGCCGGACTGGCAGGACGCGGTGCGCCGGTTCACCGGCCGCCTGGCCGCCGGGCACGGCTGACGGGGAAGGAAACCGATGACCGAACGACGACACATCTGGCAGACCTGGTCGCGGACCGTGCGCTGCCGCCCGGCCCAATGGGTCGCGCCCCGCGTCGAGGGGCAGATCGCGGAGGCCGTCCGCGCCGCCGCCGAAGGGGGCCTGGGCGTCCGCGTCGCGGGCGCGGGCCACTCGTTCAACCAGCTCGCCTGCACCGAGGACGTGCTGCTCGACCTGTCCCGCTACACCGGCGTGCTCGACATCGACCGGCACGCCATGACGGTGACCGTGCGCGGGGGCACGCGGCTCGCCGAGATCAGCGCCGCGCTGGACGGGGCGGGCCTCGCGCTGGCCAACATCGGCACGCTCGACGCCCAGTCGGTGGCGGGCGCGATCTCGACCGGCAACCACGGCACCGGCATCGCACACCGCCCGTTCTCCGCGCAGGTGGCGGCGCTGCGGCTGATCACCTCCGACGGCACCGCGCTCGACCTGGCCGACGACACCGACCCCGAACTGTTCCGCGCCGCCCGCACCTCGCTCGGCGCGCTCGGCGTGATCAGCACCGTGACGCTGCGCTGCGTCCCGGCGTTCAACCTGCGCAGCGTGCCCGGCGGCGAACGGCTCGACGGCCTGCTCGACCGGTTCGCGGAGTGGGCGCACAGCGCCGACCACGTCTCGTTCGGCTGGTTGCCGTGGACCGAGGACGTCGCCACCCGGGCCTGGCACCGCACCGACGAACCCCCGACGCGGGGCGCGGGACGGCAACGGTACGCGACCACCGTGGACGAGATGCGCTGCGGCCTAGCCGGTCTCGCGGGCCGGTGGCGGCCCGCCGCCGTGCCCGGCATGAAGCGGATCCTGGCCTCCGGCGCTCCCACCGAGTACGTGGACGCCGGACACCGGATCTTCAGCTTCCCGCAGCCGATCAAGTTCCTGGCGCTGGAGCACGCGCTGCCGCTGGAGAGCGTCCCGACGGCGTTGCGCGAGTTGCGCGTGGCGCTCCGGCGGTTCGGCGCGTACTCGCCCTACTCGGTGCTGGTGCGCGTCGGCGCGGCGGACGACTCCCCGCTGAGCCCCGCCTACGGCCGCGCGACCGGATACGTCAACCTGACCGTGCCCCGGACCGCCCGCTACACCGAGATCCTGCGCACGGCCGAGCACCTGCTGCGCGACCTGGACGGACGGCCGCACTGGGGCAAGGCGCACACCGCGACCGCCGAGGTGCTGCGGCCACGCTACCCGGAGTGGGAACGGTTCCAGGCAGTGCGCGGCAAGCTCGACCCGTCCGGGATGTTCTGCAACGAGTACATCGGCCGGGTGCTCGGCCCGGTGGACGCCGCCCGGCAGGTGTACTCATGAGGCGCGCGCTGTTCTTCGACTTCGACGGCGTCATCTGCGACACCGAGCGCGCCGCCAGGCGTTCGTGGGAAGAGCTCTACGGCCGCTTCGGCCTGGAGTTCCCCGCGACGGTCTGGGCGGCGATGGCCGGGCACGCGGGCGGCCACACCGTGGCGCTCGCCGACGTCGCCGGACGGCTCGGACGGCCGCTCACCGACGCCGAGGCCGCATGGCGGCTGGAGCGCAAGCAGCGGCTCGCCGACCAGGAACCGGTGCGGCCCTGCGTCGCGACGATCCTGGCGGCGGCCGCCCGCCGCGGCCTGTACCTGGCCGTGGTGTCCAGCTCCGGCGAGCCCTGGGTGGGCGGCCATCTCGACCGGCTCGGCCTGCGCGACCGGTTCGACCTGGTCGTGACCGGCGACGGGCTCCTGCCCAGCAAACCCGCTCCCGACCTGTACCTGCGCGCCCTCGAACGCTCCGGGCTGCCACCGGAGACGATCACCGTCATCGAGGACTCCCCGCCCGGCGTCGCGGCGGCCCGCGCCGCCGGACTGCGGTGCGTCGCCGTGCCCAACGCGGCCACAGGCCCGGCGGGCCTCGGCACCGCCGACGCGCTGCTCGACCCGGCCGCCCCCGACCTGGCGGCCCTCGGCCTCGCGGAGGTGGTCGCATGACGCTCGGCTCGCTCGCCGACCCCGCCGCCGAGCACGCCCGCTGGATCTGGCGCAACGGCGAGCTGGTCCCGTGGGAGCGGGCGACGGTGCACGTGAACGCGGTCGGGCACGCGTCGGTCGCGGCGGTGTTCGAGGGCGTCAAGGCGTACCTGGCCGAGGACGGGCGGCGGCTGCTGGTGTTCCGGCTCGACGACCACCTGCGGCGGCTGGCCGACTCGGCGCGCCTGTGCCGCCTCGACCTCCCGTACACGCCCGCCGAACTGGGCCGCGCGGTGCTGGACCTGCTGCGCGCCAACGAGTGCCGCGACGACACCTACCTGCGCCCCTGGGCGTTCCCCGCCGGGATCATCCGCGAGCAGCTGGTGCCCGCGGGCGTCGCGTGCGAGACCGTCATCGACAGCTGGCCGTTCCGCGCGCGCCCGCCCGCCGACGAGGGCTGCCGCGCGGCGGTGAGCTCGTGGCTGCGCATCAGCGACGCGTCCACACCGCCGCGCGCCAAGGCGTTCTCCAACTACCACAACGGCCGGTTGGCGGCGATCGAGGCGCGCACCAACGGGCACGACTGGCCGATCCTGCTGAACGACCGGCACAAGGTCAGCGAGGGGCCCGGCTCCTGCGTGGCGCTCGTGCGCGACGGGACCGTCATCACCCCCTCGCTCACCAGCGGCGTCCTGGACAGCCTCACCCGCGCCACCGCGCTCGACCTGCTCGCGGACCTCGGCGTGCCCACCGAGGTCCGCGAGGTGGACCGCACCGAACTGCACCTGGCCGACGAGCTGTTCTTCCTGGGCACCGCCTGGGAGATCCTCCCGATCCGCGAGATCGACGGCCTGCGCGTCGGCGACGGCAAGCCCGGCGCGCTCACCCGCCGTCTCGCCGAGACCTACCGCGCGGTGGTGCGCGGCGCGGACGGCCACCGCCCCGAATGGCTCACTGAGCTGCCGATTTAAGCGGCGCTGAAAGTCACAGCCCAGAAGGTTTCACGGCACAGCCGTCGATTCCCCGTACACAATTCCGTATCTTCAAAACAAGGTCGCATCCAGGAAGGCGACGAATAAATGAGCATTCTCGTCCTGCACAAAAAGAATCTCAGCCGGCGGCGCCATCTCGCCCGAGCGCGGCAATACGCCCGAGAGAACGGCCAGCGCCTGCTGCTCATCATGAAAGACCCCACCTGGGAAAAGGAGTACGTCGACCAGGTGGTGGTCGCCGACACCTCCAGCATCGACGACACCCTCGCCGCCGCGCGCGGCCTGGCCGAGCCGGTGGACGCGGTGCTGACCTTCGCCGAGGCCCCCGTCCCGGCGGTCGCGCGGGTCGCCGCCGACCTCGGCCTGCCGGCCGTGCCCGAGCGCACCGCCTTCCTGGCCCGCGACAAGCACGCCATGCGCACCGCCGTCGGCGACCGCGCGGGCCAGCCCAGGTTCGCGCTGGCCCGGGACCTGGCGGAGGCCCGCCGCGCGGCGGCCGGGATCGGCTACCCGATGATCCTCAAGCCGATCATCGGCACCGGCAGCATGTACGTGCGCAGCGTCGCCGGCGACGCCGAGCTGGAGCACCACTTCGAGACGGTGCGGCGCGGCTCCTGGGACAGCCTCGACTACGACCCGCTGCACGCCCGCGCGCGCGAGGAGTACGGCGGCGCGCTGCTGCTGGAGGAGTTCGTCCCGGGCACCGAGATCAGCGTCGAGTCGGTGGTGTCGGGCGGCCGCACCACCTGCTTCGCCATCCACGACAAGCCGCTGCCGACCGGGCCGACCTTCGAGGAGGTCTACGCCTGCACCCCCACCCGGCTGCCGCGCGCGACCGTCGAACGGCTCTACGCCGCGACGGCCGAGGTGCATCGGGCGATGGGCATCGAGACCGGCGTCACGCACGTGGAGTTCCGGCTGCGCGGCGACGAGCCGGTGCTGCTGGAGGCGGCGGCGCGCATGGGCGGCGGACCCATCTACCGGTCGGCGCAGCTCAGCACCGGCGTGGACATGGTCGAGGCCGCGCTCGACCTGGCGCTCGGCCGCGAACCGGCCGTCGCGCCCCGCCCCGACCCGGTGGCCGTCGGCTTCCGCAACATCTTCCCCGACCGCGCCGGGACGCTCGCCGCCGTGCACGGAGTGGCGGAGGCGAAAGCCGATCCGCGCATCGACGAAATCGAGATCTACAAGCGGATCGGCGAATACCTGAAGGTGCCCCCGCAGACCTTCCAGGGGCACGGACATCTGATTTTCACGGCCGAATCGACCGGCCGTCTCGACGAGGTCTTCGAGGAATTCCGCAGGCTCGTCCGGCTGGAGGTCGCCGATTAACCGGGCGGGAGCGCCCGAGGGAGAGTGACCATGAAAGACCATATGCGTTCCGTCCACCGCCACGTGGACGACGAGACGCGCGACCTGCTGAAGAAGGAGATCGAGGAAAGGGTCGCCGACAGCGCGCTCGACCCCGACCGCGACACCGAGATCCTGGCCCGCATCGGCGCGTGGGCGCTGCGCCGCACGTTGCCGTCCGAGGCGCTGGGCGCACTGGAGGGCTTCGCCGCCTCCGGCAACCACGCGCTGCTGCTGGACAACCTGCCGCAGCCGGACGCGCCGCCGACGCCGGTGCACGGATTCGCCGACGAGGAACGGCTGCCGGTCCTGAACGCCCTGCACTTCGGGCTGATCCGGCTGCTCGGCCTCACCCCGTACGCGGTGGGCTACGAGAACCGGGGACGCCTCATCCGCAACGTCGTGCCGAACCCCGAGGCCGCCGGGACCGCCAGCTCGTGGGGCGCGGACTCGGAGTTCTTCTGGCACACCGACAACCCCCACCTGCCGTTCGGCGGCCCCGGCGTCAACCCCCGCCTGTACGTCCCGCGCTACCTGACCTTCTGCGTCGGCCGCAACCACGAGCAGGTGCCGACCGAGCTGATGGCGCTGGAGACCGCGCTCGACCACGTCCCCGACGACACGCTGCGCGTGCTCGCCGAACCGCGCTTCGAGGTGGCCGCGCCCGACTCCAACGACCTGGCCGACGACGGCAACCGCCGCGTCTACGGCCGCACCCCCGTCCTGGAACCCGACCGCGACGACGGACCCCGCGTCCGCTACGACCGCGGCACGACCCGGGCCCGCGACCGGGCCGCCGCCGAGGCGCTCGACGCGTGGGCCGACGCGCTCACCGCCGCCCCCTGCTGGCGGCCCGTACTGCGACCGGGCCACTTCCTGGTCTTCGACAACTACCGCGTCGTGCACCGCCGAGGTGCCTTCGAACCGGCGCCCGACCACGAAGCCCGGTGGTTGCGCCGGTGCTACGCCAGCTAGCAGAGGAGAAAGACATGTACCGAGTGGCGGTCATCGGAGGACAGCCCCATGCCGTGGCGGCGGCGAAGGAACTCGGCGTCGAGGTGGTCCTCGTGCACGAGGAGGGCAAGTACGAGGAGGAGTTCGCCGACTACTGCGAACGCATCGTCCACGCGCCCATCACCGACAGCCGGGCGCTGCTGGAGGCGCTCGCCCCGCTGCACCGCGAGCGCCCGTTCGACCGGGTGCTCACCACCAGCGAGGACGGCGCGGTCGCGACCAGCGAACTGTGCGAGATGCTCGGCCTGCCCGGCACGAGCCCGGAGACGTCGCGCATCGTCAAGGACAAGGCGGCGATGCGCAAACGCCTCGCCGAACACGACCTCAGCCCGGTGCGGCACCGCCTGGTGCACAGTGCCGACGACCTGGCCGACTTCCTCTACACCGTGAACGGCCGCATCGTCGTCAAGCCGGTGGACGGCGTCGCCAGCATCCAGATCCACGTGGCCGACACCGTCGAGGACGCCATGACCGCCTGGAAGCGGCTCCGCGAGGCCGGGCACGACGCGGCGCTGGCCGAGGAGTTCCTGGAGGGCCCGGTCGTCAGCGTCGACACCTTCTCCTACCGGGGCCGCCACCTCGCGATCGGCATGTCCGAGTACCGGATGAACGAGTACTTCGCCGAGTGGGAGGTCAGCACGCCGAGCCGCGTCTCGGTCCCGTACCGCGACGAGCTGCGCCGCATGACCTACGCGCTGCTCGACGCGCTCGGCCTGAAGGACGGCCCCGCGCACAGCGAGTTCATCCTGACCCCCGAGGGACCGCGCGTCCTGGAGACCCACAATCGACTGGCGGGCAGCGGCGCGCCCGAGCTGGTCCGCCGGGTGTCGAGCCTCAGCCTGTCGCGCATGTTCCTGTCGGTCACCCTCGGCATCGAGGAGCTGCCGGCCGAACCGCCGGAGTGGACGAGCGGCGCGGCCATCCGCTTCTTCGTACCGCCGCCCGGGAAGATCACCGCGATCGAGGGCGTGGACTCCCTGGCCGAACTGGGCGCGACGGTCGTCGAGGTGCCGCCGGGCGTGACGCTGCCGAACATCGTCCCCTACATCAACCGGCTCACCGGCGCGGAGCTGGGCGTCGTCATCGGCAAGGGCGTCGGCGACGAGGTGCGCGAGCTGCGCTCGGTGGCCGACTGCGTCAACGGCTACGTCATCGCCTCCGGCAAGGACGCCGACGACGCGGTGGCCAGGGGAGACGAGGTCGTGCGCCGCATCCGGATGGAGACACGATGACCACACGCGAGGCGACCACCACCGCCCCGACCGAACCCGAAGCGTCAATCTTCCGCGACACCAACTACCGGTGGTTGTTCACCGCGGCCCTGGTCAGCAAGATCGGCGCGCAGGTCAGCTACATCGCGATCCCCCTCATCGCGGTGACGAAGCTGAACGCCACCGCGGGCCAGGTCGGCCTGCTCGGCGCGCTGAGCTTCGCGGCTTTCCTGCTGGTCGGCCTGCCCGCCGGGGTCTGGGTGGACCGCATGCGCCGCCGCCCCGTCATGATCGCCGCCCAGATCTCACGGGCCGCGCTCATGGCCACGGTCCCGATCGCGTGGGCCCTGGACTCCCTCACCATCTACCAGCTGTACGCCGTCGTGCTGCTGAGCGGCGTCGGCACGGTCTTCGACGACGTCGCCGCGCAGAGCTACCTGCCGCACGTCGCCGGCCGCGACCGGCTCGTGGCCGCCAACACCGGCATGAGCAGCCTGAACGCGGGCAGCGAGGTGGCCGGGCGCAGCGTCGGCGGCTACCTGGTCGCGGCGGTCACCGCCGCCGGGGCCGTCATGGTGGACGTCGCCGGGTTCCTGCTGTCGGCGCTGATGTTGTTGCGCATCCGGCGTCCGGAGGCCAAGCCCGAACGCGCGACCGACCGCGACCTGCGCCGCGAGATGTGGGAGGGGCTGCGGTTCGTCCTCGGCCACCCCCTCCTGCGGCCGATCGCCTTCGCCGGGGCGCTCACCAACTTCTCGTTCCAGGTCAACCTCGTGATCATGCCGATCGTCTTCGTGCGGCAGCTGGAGCTGTCGGAGACCGCGCTCGGCGCGTACCTGTCGCTCGGCGGCGTCGGCGTGCTCATGGGCGCGCTGCTCGCCCGGCGCATCGCGCACCGCGTCGGGCACGGCCGGATGCTCTGGATCGCGGGCGCCGCAGTGGCCCCGATCGCACTGTTCGTCCCGCTGATCGACAACGGCCCGTGGTTGTTCGTCGCCGGGGCCGCGTGGCTGCTGGTGACCATGAAGGCGGGCATCGACAACGTCATCCAGGTCAGCTTCCGCCAGCGGGCGACACCCGACGCCATGCTCGGCCGGATGAACGCCACCATGCGCTTCCTGATGACCGGCGCCCTGGCGATTGGCGCCGCAGTCGGCGGCCTAGTGGCGCAACTAGCCGGCGCACGCGCCGCCCTGTGGGTGAGCGCGGCGGGCCTGGCCTGCATCTGGATGATCATCTATTTCTCACCGCTACGCGGAATGCGCGACCTACCGGGAGAGCCGTAAGCGAAAGGAGGACGCCGTCCGGTCGCCGAACCCCATGACCGGCCCGAGCGGGACCGAACGGTTCGGCGAGTTCGGCGGCCGCTACGTGCTGGAGTCGCTGATACCGGCCTGCACAAAAGTGGAGACGGCATTCCGCGACGCGTGGACCGACCCGTCGTTCCGCCGCGACCTCGACACCCTGCTGCGGGTCTACGCGGGACGGCCGACCGCGCTCACCCCCGCCTGGCGGCTCTCGGTCGAACTCGGCGTCACCCTCTTCCTCAAACGCGAGGACCTGGCGCACACCGGCTCCCACAAGATCAACAACGTGCTCGGCCAAGCGTTTACGCGGTGAGCCTGATGGGCACCACCGGCGAACGCTCCGACCTGGCCGAAAGCGCCGCCGAACTCTGCACCACGATCAAATCAGCGACTGACCGCCCCACCCTGCTGGGCTTCGGCATCTCGACACCGGCTCACGCCGTCCGAGCAGCACAATGGGCCGACGGCGTGGTCATCGCCTCCGCCCTGATGCGCCGAGCCCTGGACGGCGCGTCCTCCGCCGACCTGGCCGCCGACATAGCCGCCATCCGCGAAGCCTTGGACGTCAGCCAAGCCAGGTGAGCATCCCCTCGCGCTCACGAGCAGCAGCCCGAAAGAACTGCCGGAACGGAGCAGACCCCGACCCGCCCCGGCGATCTCCCGCTCCCCGAAAACAACATCGACTGAGCACCCAGCCCGTCCGGGAAGCCGCGCCCGTAACGTCGGGTCACGCGCCGAGCCGTGCCCGGATGAGCCGGTCGAGCCGCCGCCATGCCGGGGACGAGGCGTTGACCGTGCCCTGGATGAGGGCGGGGATCTGGGACGCCGCATCCAACTCGGGCGGGTCGTCGGAGCCGTAGCGGGCCCGGGTCGCCTCGGCGATCCGGCGGGCGAGGTCGTCGAGGCGGGGATCGTCGGCGTCGAGGTCGTGCGCCCGGTCGTAGTCGAGGAACAGCGCCCGCAGGGCGGGGTCGGCCAGGATCTCGCGCTGGTCCTGGAACAGCACCGTCGCCTGGTCGGGATGGGTGGCGAACACCAAGATCCACAGGTCGCGCTGCAGGTTCACCCACCGAGAGGTGAATCCCCAGCGCGCCAGTCGCTCCACGTGGGCGCCGACATCGGCGGGCAGCGGCGCAAGGTCCCCTGCGGCGAGCCGCCGCAACCGCTCCTGGGTCGCCTGCAGCCCGTGGATGCGGGCGGTGAGCCCGTCGTCGATCTCGCGCAGCGCCCGCCGGAACTCCTCGCCGGTCGCCGACCGCAACTCCCGGATGCGGGCCAGCGGGACACCGGCCTCGGCGAGCGTCCGGATCTTGATCAGGTCGATGGCGTCGCGCGCGCCGTAGCGCCGGTAACCCGACGCGTCGCGGCCGGGCTCGGGAAGCAGCCCCTTGTCGTGGTAGACGCGCACGGTCTTGATCGACACCCCGACGTGCCTCGCCAGTTGCCCGATGGTGAACACGCAGCCATCGTCCCACTTGACCTTTCCCCAGGGGCAGGGTCGCACCATGGCGTCATGACGAACACCGACATCGACCGGGAGACCCTGCGCGCGCTGGCCGACGGGGGCAACGAGACCGCTCTGGACCGGCTCGCGGACCTCGCCGACGCGGCCGACGACGTCGAGGAACTCCGCGAATTGCTGGACGAGGGCTCCGCACGCGCCGGTCTCCTGCTCACCCGGCGCGCGGTCGCGGCGGGCGACCTGCGCGAGCTGCAACGCATCTGCGACGCCGGATACGACGAAGCCGGGGACGAGCTGAACCGGCTGCTGGACACATCGACCTGAGAGCCCGAACGGGCGTGGCGGGTGGGTGGTCTGCTCGGTCAGGCGGCGGGCGGCCTCGTCGCCCCACAGACGGACCGGCCGGCGTGGAGGACCTCCAACTCCCAGCCTCCCAACGGCTGGTTGTGCAGCCGCCAGTAGTGCTCGGCGATGTCGTCGGGATCGAAAGCGGTACCGGGTGCGACGGGTCCGGCCACGGTGACGCTCGCGACGTGCACTCCCGACGCTCCGTACCGCTGATCCAACAACGTCACCAGCGTCCGCACCGAAGCCTTGCCGAGGGACAGGCTCAGATAATCAGGCTTGGGTTCCGGCATACCGCCGGTGACAAGGAACGAGCCACCATCCCGCGCGGCCATGGCGGGGATCAGGCGCGCGGCAACACTGTGCGCTCCGACGACGTTCACCGCATAGGCGTCCAGCAACCCGCGCGCCGACAACCCTTCGGTCGTATCGGAACGGATCAACGCGGCGTTGTAGACCACGACCTCGGGCGGCCCCAACTCATCGACCACCTGATCAAGGGCAATCCGCAGCGCAACCTCGTCAGTGACATCGGCAATGGCGCTGACAATCCGCACACCACTGGACGCGACGACCTCAGCAACGGCATCCAGACCTGCCCGACTACGAGCCACCAACGCGACCGGCAACCCCTCACGAGCAAAACGAAGCGCCACGGCCTGCCCGATGCCGGGCCCGGCACCGACGATCACGACTCCCGACATATCCGCCTTCCCTCCTCGATCGGCGATATTGGAAAGCTAAGGCGTCACATCGATGTGAGGGTCAAGCCCGGGGAGCGACATGCGGATCGGCGACCTGGCGGAGGCGACCGGCGTGAACCGGCGCTTGTTGCGCTACTACGAGGAGCAGGGACTGCTGCACCCCACGCGGACGGCCAACGGCTATCGCCGGTACGCGCCGTCGGACGTGGCGGCGGTGCGTCACGTCCGCGCCCTGCTGGCGGCGGGTCTGCCCACGGCCGTCATCGCCCGCATCCTGCACTGCATGCACGACGGCACCGACGGCCCGGCGCCGCCCGCCTGCCCGACCATGATCACCGAACTGCGCCAGGAACGCGGCCGCATCATCGAGATGATCGGTCGGCTCCAGACCTCCCGGCAAGCCCTGGACGCCCTGCTGACCGCCGCCGAAACGCCGGACGGATCATAGAATGACCTGCCCGAATGACAGCTGAAGGAGAGGAAAGTGCTCTTCTCCGGCTCCGAGACCGGCTGGTAGCTGATCGCCGCCGCGGCGACGGTGTTCTCCATGGCCACGATGTCTTCGTTGATCGCCGGAGCGAAGATCCCCGAAGCGGCGCGCAGCGCACTGGGACTGCACGGCAGGCAGGCCAAGCGGGTGTTCTACCGCCTGACGCCGGTGGCCGTCCTCATCGTCCTGGGGCTGTACCTGCTCCAGCCCGGCCCGGCAGCCCCGATCCTCTTCCTGTACAGCACCACGTTCGCCGCCATCCCGATCGCGATCTTCCCGGTCCGCAACCGGATGCTCCGTCTCTACTTCGCCCAGCAGCGCAACCCCGACGCCGAGAACAAGACCGACTGGCTCTCCACCGTCTGGATCTGCGGCTTCCTGTCACTGGTCATCCTGGCGGCCGTGGCCGCGTTGCTGACGACACCCGCGGGCATGCAGCACTGACCCCCGCCCTCACCACGCACCGGCAAAGGGTGCCGTTGAGTCGCTTCTAGATCCCGGTGATGGCTTTGAGGGTCTCCTTCGGGCGCTCGACCAACGGGATGTGCCATCCGCCCTGGCGTCCCTTGATCTCCTCGGTGATCAGTGCGGGGTAGACGGTGCGCCAGCGTGCGATCGCCTGGTCGACTTTGATGAGGGGGTCATGGACGGGCTCGTGCGCGTGGAGATAGACGACGCGGTCCGGGTGCCGGGAAGGGGCGCGGAGACGAAATGCTCCGATGTAGTCCGCTTCGGAGGTGACGGCTGGCATGCCCGCCGTGGCGTAGTGGTGACGGGCGCTGTTGATGATGTCGCGGTCGGCGTCGAGTTCGGGGGTTGGACGGGCCGCAGGCAGGTTCGCCAGGAGACGCCAAACCCCGCTGGCGAGGTATCCCCCTCTGTAGCTCGAAGCGAGGGTGAAGAACCAGCCGGGGCGGCGGACGTCCTGCGATGACGCCGGGGCGGTGTCGAGAACGAGATCCACCGGTGTGGTGAGACCGTCCATGCCGCGTAGCACGTCGTGCGCGCACATCCCGCCCATGGACGCTCCGTAGAAGACGATCCGTTCGGGCCTGAGGTTCCGGAGTCGGAGGGCCAGCGACGCTCGGATCGCCGTAGGGTCGACTCCCCGTTCGGCGTACTGGACGAGTAGGAGGCCGGTTGTCGCGTCGAGATGCGACGCGAAGGCCCGGCCCAGTTCGGCCGCTGGCATCAGATAGCCGGGAAAGACCACGATGAGCGTCGACAGGTCGCCAGAGCGGGGCGGGATGGAGATCAGGCTCGTTTCCTTCCCTCTGTGGTGGAAGGCTCCGGAGGCGGTGTCCGCTGCTACGAGCATGGCCAGGGCTACCGCAGTGAACACCGCACGTCTCATCGCTCGGCGAGCAGTTCCTGGAGACTGCCGTGACGGAACTCGAAGACCGACCCCTTCCGGCGGATGATCCGTTTTTCGTGAGTGTCTTCCAGGAAACTCCACACGAGCCAGGGTAGGTGGCCCCGCAGGACCATCCACCCCCGGACGAGCACCAGCCACCGGCCCCACGCCGTCGTCCCGACACCCCATGCCAGCCCGACGGCCGTTCCGATGAGCGCGCCCTCAGCGGGCCCCGTCACCGTGCCCGCGACCAGCCCGAACGGAACGCCGATGAACGCCATTTGGGCGAGCGCCCACAACCGGTTCGCGCTCAGCAGTCCTCGAGGGGTGGAGATCTCGTGCCCGGGCGCTCCCTCGGCCGCTGCGGGAATCGCGAACGCGAGGCCGAACACGCAGCAGTAACCGATCCATTCCAGGTATCCGACGTCCGGAACCTGGAAGCGCCAGAAGACCAGGGCGACCGCGGCCCCGCCGACGAAGGATCCGCCGGCCCCGAGCCACAGTTCGGTCCACACCGTCTTGGCCGCGCTCCCGAGCTCCCAGCGCCGTGCGAGCCAGGTGAGGAAGCTGCCCGCGAGCGTGCCCGTCGCCGCGGCGAACGGTAGCGTCCACAAGCCGACCGACAGGACGAGCGGCCTGCCCAGAACCCCGACACAGGCGCCTCCGACCAACCCGGCACCGAGCAGCGCCCAGGCGAACCGGGCCCGTCCGATGACGCCGATCCGCTGGATGCGCACGACCTGCGGGGTGGACGTCATGGAGATCACGAGAGCGACGGCGATCAGCAACGCGGCCGCCGCGGCCGCTCCCCCAGCGCCTTGCGCGAGCCAGCCGGTCCCCGCCCCCACCAGTCCCGCAGGGAACGCGAAGGCGGTCATCCGCGCAAGCAGTGGCACGGACGATCCGAACTCCCACCAGGCGAGCTCGGTTCGCCCCTCAGGTATCGCGCGGGCCAGACCGGCGACCCAGCTCGGACCGCGCCTACGCAGGATGTTGCTGGTCTCGTTCCGGTAGCGGCTCGGCACGAAACCGGTCAGCAGGTGCTGTTCGATCGCGTCAGCGGTCGGGAACTCCTCTCGGTCGGCGAACCGCTTGCAGGAAAGATCCCGTCCATAGAGATCGCGGGCCAAGCTCACCATCAGCGGTGACGACAGAGCCAGGCCGAGCCTGCCCGGATCGAGCCGCAACGCCTCGTGCCAGGTGTCCTCGTCCTCGGCCTCATTGGCCAGGTAGGCCGCTGCCGCATGCGGGCTGAGGCGTTCCAACCGGGCGAGCGTCGCAGACGCCAGCGGTCCAGCGGACCCGGCTGCCTTCTGGTACTCGTCGGGACGACTTGCGACGACCAGCGCCACCCTGGCGTTGTTGAGGCCGGACCAGACGAGGCGCCGCAGATCGGCGTCGGTCTCTTCCGTGGTGGTCTCGTCCCCGTTGACTTCGTCGAAGCCGTCCAAGATCGGTAGGATGGCGCCCTCGGTGAGCAGCGCGGCGGTGAGCGACTCGTCAAGGAACGGGTAATCGAGCGTGAGCCGGGAAATGATCCACTCGGTCAGCCCGCCGTTGTCAGATGTCCACGCGGTGAGATTGACGATCACCGGGACGGCCTCTTCCGCGTTCCTGTCCCGTTTCCGCAGCAGGTCGAGACTCAGACGGTCGAGGAAGACCGACTTTCCCGCCCCGGACTCACCGATCAGCACCAGGCGTCCGTGCGCAGCCATCCGGTAGAGCTCGACGGGCCGGTCGCCGGTGGTCCCGTCCTCGGCCCGCCAGTACACCGCGAGCTCGTCCGCGTGCCGGTCGCCCAGGTCGCCCAGACGGTTCTCGATCTCCTGCCGGACGGTCGAGGCGAGCCTGTCGGCCGCGTCGTCGAGGGCCTCGCGCCAGGTCTGTCGCCGCATGACGTTCGTCGTCCACACCTGGACGATGTCGCCCTCGGTATACGAGTTCTCGACCCGCATGACGGGCCGGGTCCACCGCGGCCTAATCACGCTTCTGCTGGAAGTCGCCCTTGACCTTGTTCCGGGAAGCGGACATATCTCCGTCTCCCTTTTGGCTTTGGTGGAAATCCTTGCCCAGGTCGTTGTCGTTCGCCCGCATCGAGGCGGCGCCGGCCGATTCCTGGCGGAGCGACCCACCCACCGTGTTCCCCGAGGCCTCCATGTCGGACATCCTGCTGGTGGGCAGCGGCAACCACCACTGGATGAGGACGCCGAGCAGGAGCACGACGATCCCGGAAGCCCACCACGCCGCTTCCTTGTGATCAGTGAGAAGACCGGTGCCGATGTTCACCGCGGCTCCGACCGCGACCGTTCCGATCGCGCCAAGCACCCTCTGCATCGCTGGACTCATATCAGCTCCTGAAGGAAACGAAACAAAGTCCTCGAAAGGCGCAGTATGCCGTAGCTGTCGCGAGATCCGTCACAACTTCCGGAAGTGCGTATGGGTTGTTTCGGATGGGAACGCGCTTTGGCGACTACCTGAGGCCGGGGCCGCCATCCCATGTCAGGTTCGTAGGGAAGGGACGCCTCGACTGGCCAACTCGCAGGGGCAGCGGGTGCGACGACCTCTTGGCCGGAGACGGGGGTCCTTGTGGCGGGACTTGGCCACGATGAGCCAGAGCAGGCTCTTCTGCTCACCCAAGTGGGTGGCGAGGCTGGTAAGGATCAGAGTTGTTCGCCGGACCTTCTCACCTACCCACAGATCCCCGCGCGACAAGGCCGTCAGATACAACACCCGCAAACCTGTAGCCAGTGCACCTCCGTTGACGGCACCCTGCCTCCTGCCGGTCTCAAGTCCTGCGATCTGGCGTTGCGGTTTCAGGGCGTGGTCCCATGCCGGTGAAGAGGGCGTGGAGGACGCGATCGACGTAGTCGTGGGTCAGGGGTTCCTGGGTGACCAGGAAGCGGTAGTACAGCGGGCCGGACAGCAGCGCCATCCCCAAGTCCCGGTCGAAGTCGGGTGCCAGTTGTCTCTGCTGCTGGGCCGTCTTCAGGCAGGCGAAGGTCTTCTATGGTCTTGCTGCGAGCGCTCGTGCACCACCAGCGTGCCCGCCACGCCAACGCTGCACATCTCTCACGCTGGCGCCACCACTCGCTCCAGCCTGGGACGCACAGTGGCGCGGATGGAGATCTTCTCGGCGGACACCCCCGTCACGGCTGGAGCTTCCAACGAGGCCTTGTTCGGCCGATCATGAGCGTCGGTGGTCAGGCATGATGCCCGGGTGAGCATCATCGTCAAGTTCTTCGTGGCGCCTGACCGGGTGCACTCGTCCATGTCCGCTGGAGTGTCCGTGATTCCGATGACGTTGACCGAAGTCGCCCGTCTGGCCGGTGGGCGTTTGGACGCGGCTCCTGATCCGGATGCCATGGTCACTGCTCCGGCGGTGATTGACTCTCGGCTGGTGCAGCCCGGGGGATTGTTCGCCGCGTTGCCTGGTGAGCATGTCGATGGGCATGACTATGCCCGGCAGGCGGTGGAGGCAGGGGCTGCGCTGGTTGTGGCGGCCCGTCCGGTTGGGGTGCCCGCCGTCATTGTGGAGGATGTCACCGCTGCCATGGGGCGCCTGGCCAGTGCGGTCGCCGCGCGTCTGGCCGACACCATCGTGATCGCTCTTACCGGGTCTTCGGGCAAGACCTCGACCAAGGACCTGCTGCTCCAGGTGCTGCGGCAGGACGCTCCGACGGTGGCGACCGAGCGGTCTTTCAACAATGAGATCGGGTTGCCGCTGACCGTCCTGCGTGCCGAGGCCAGCACCCCTTACCTGGTGTTGGAGATGGGTGCGCGTCATGCCGGGCACATTGCTTATCTCACTAGTCTGGTTCCGCCGCAGATCGGTCTGGTGCTCAACGTCGGCACCGCCCACGTTGGTGAGTTCGGTAGCCGCGAGGCCATCGCCCAGGCCAAAGGCGAACTCATCGAAGCGCTCCCTGATGCGGCCGATGGTGGTCTGGCCGTCCTCAATGCCGACGACCCTCTGGTGGCGGCCATGCAGACCCGGACCCGGGCTGTCATCGCGACCTTTGGGCGCGCCCCGCACGCCGACGTCCGTGCCGACGAGGTCGAACTCGACCGTGGCCGCGCCCGCTTCACCCTGACCACCCCGCACGGCACGGCCCCGGTCGCACTGCGGGTCGTGGGCGAGCATCAGGTGTCCAACGCGCTGGCCACGGCCGCCGTCGCCCACGGTGTCGGGATGGCACCGGCCGCGATCGCCGAGGCGCTCAGCGACGCCGAACCACTGTCGTCCGGTCGGCTGGAAGTGGTTGAGCGTTCCGATGGCGTGACCGTTATCAATGACGCCTTCAACGCCAATCTCGACTCCATGGCCGCTGGCCTGCGCACCTTGACCGCCATGGCCGACGGTCGCCGTGCCATTGCCGTGCTGGGTGAGATGCGCGAGCTGGGGGAGGAGACCACCTCCGCCCATGCCGAGGTCGGTCGTCTGGCCGCCGAGCTTGGTGTCGACCTGCTGATCACCGTCGGGGCCGCCGATGCCCAGACCATTGCCGTAGCCGCCCGCGCCGCTCGCCCGGACCTGGTCGTTGAGCAGGCCACCGACCGGCACACCGCCCAAGACCTGCTCAACGACGCCCTCAAGCCCGGCGATGTTGTTTTCATCAAGGCCAGCCACGCCCTGCACCTGGAACAACTCGCCACCGACCTCATCAACCAGCGCTGACGCTGGACCGCGTCTGATCACCTGCGGCGGCGGAAGGCCAGGAACCGTCGCCAGAAGCCGTTCTTCCTTCCAGTGTGGTCGGACCGTTCTGCCGATGCCTCGCTCTGGCTCTGCTGATCGTGAGTATCGGCAAAGCGGCGACCGGTTCGAGCAGGAGTGACGTGGACCGGCGTGGTCGCCGCGATGGCCAGTTGCCCCCTGGGGCTGTCAGACGCGGCTCGGAGAGTGTGGAGCCGGGTGAGTTGCTGGACGAACAGTCCCGCAGTTGCGGCTTCGAGAAGGCGTTCACCAGTGTTCGTGCGGACGAAAGCCCAGTAGGAGCCGGTGAAGTCGCCCCACCACATCATGACGTCGGGGAAGCACTGGCGGAGTTCGGCGAGTACTTGCTCAGGGTCTGGTTCTCGTTGGGCCCAGGCGGTCGGAGGCCGTGGGCGGGGTGGTGCGTTGTGGAACTGCACCTGTACTGGTGGGGGCGGCAGGTCGTGTTGGGCGAGCGATTGGCGGATGCGGGGAAAGCAGTGGCCGGGCATGGTGCTGGGCTCCCAGATCGTCGGTGAGTGGGGTGGTGGCCTTCTGCTCAGGACCGCGTTTCCAGCGAGCAGATGATGTGCTCGGCCGTCTCCTGGAGGTCGAGCAGCGGGTGGCGGCACGGCGTGCCGTCGTCGTTGCGCCAGGAGAACGCGTCCTGGTCGATGTGGACTTTCAGGTCGCCGGCCATGACGACCGATGTGCCGGTGAGGTCACTGTGGCGCTTTCCCTCGAAGCCGCGTACGGCCAGGAGCATCAGGAGCCGTTGCGCGGCGACCGCTGAGTGAAGGGGGCGACGAGAGCGCGGCCATGAGGGCGGCAGCGGCATTGCGAACCAGGTCGCTTTCCCGGCGACACGTTGCTTGCCGAGTTGTGAACGCGAGAGGTGGCAACCCCAGGCCGAGGACAGGGCGGCGACAATGCCCAGCCCCTTGCCGTGGCCGTCCAGCAGGTCCCCGGCTGCGAGCTGGGGGAGCTTGTCGCGGTCGGTGTCGAAGAGCGTGACCACCAGTTCCTTGCGGGGGTTGGTCCGCGCCCAAAGCCATAGTTCGGGCACGCGGATCGGCTCGAAACGCGCGGGCGGCTCAGCGTGCAGGAAGGCGTTGGTGGCCAGTTCGCTGACGGCCAGGACGCCGTCGTCTATCGCCCCTTCGGAAAAGGCGAGGGACCGCATCGCCGAGGCCAGCACGGTCCGGGCGTAGGAGCTGCAACAGCCGTCGGGCGGGAGTTGCCAGGCGCAACATCCGCCGAAAGGAAGGTCTGCGGGCTTTCCGTTGATCATCATCGCCTCCGTCGAGGGGGAGATCCGCTCATCGGAGCGGAATCAGGAGGTCAGACCCGGGGTCTTCCGCAATCGTGTACCGTCGTCCTAAGATTCGCAATACAGAGATTCAAAGTCGCCCGTTTGGCAATGAAATGTCTGGTTGCGCAGAGTCATCTACGATCGTCGCTACGTCAGCACGACGGAGGAGGAGCAGGTGACCGACCTGAGGCGAAGCCCGACGGTGCGCCGTCGCCGACTCGGCATCGAGTTGCGGAAGTTGCGCGAGGACGCTGGGATGACGGCTCATGAGGTGACGACGTCCCTGGAATGGTCACCCGGCAAGGTGACCCGTCTGGAGAAGGCGCAGGCGGTCAAGCCGATGGTCGCCGACACCCGGATGCTCCTCGGCCTGTACGGCGTGCCCCAGGACGACCCCCGCTACGAGGAACTGCTCACCCTCACCCGGCAGGCCCGCCAGCGCGGTTGGTGGAACTCCTACAAGGACGTGCTGGGGGACTCATATGTGGAGTTCGAGGCCGGGGCGGAGAAGATCCACGCTTACGAGCTCTCGGTCATTCCCGGGCTGTTGCAGACCCCGGCGTACGCCGCCGCCGTCAATCGGGGGCGTCTCATCCGGGATCCCGAGGAGAATGAACGGCTGGTGCAGCTCCGTATGGAACGGCAGCGCATCCTGGCCCACCAGGACCCGCCCTATCTGTGGGTGGTCATCGACGAAGCCGCCATCCTGCGACCGTTCGGCACTCTGGACGATCGGCAGGAGCAGTTGCGGCGGCTGATCGACACCGAACTGCTCGACCATGTCACCGTGCAGATCCTGCCGTTGCAGGTGGGGCCGCATCCGGGTCTGGCCGGTTCGTTCGTCATCCTCGATTTCCCCGAAGGGGATCCCAGCCTCGTCTACACCGAGACCCAGCACCTCAGCGTGTATCTCGAAGAACGAGGGGAGCTTCAGCGCTATAGCATGCTCTTTCAGCATCTGAGCGCGACCGCGCTGAGCCCCGATGAGAGCAACGCGTACCTGGCAAGGACACTTGCAAGTCTCAAGTAGAGAAGGTGCCCTCGTGACTTCCTCGCCCACGGGCAAGCCCGGGACCGGATGGCGTAAGTCCAGCCGCAGCCAGGGAGGCAGCGGCAACTGCGTCGAGACCGCCCACTTCCCCGCGCACGGCATCCTGATCCGCGACTCTAAGAACCCTGACGAACGGCCGCTAGCGCTCGCGCCTGGCATGTGGCGGGTGCTCGTCACCGCCATCAAGGACAACCAGTACGACCTGTGAAGCCCGGCTCGGCACCTCTGCCGAGCCGGCCTCGGTCTGCTCCCGCCTGATCAGCCGTGTCCAGGAGTGGGTCTAGACCCACCCGGCCGTGTGGATAGGCGCATACCGGGCTGGTCGCGTGCTCCGTAGCGTCGATAGCACATCGACACGAAGGAGCAAGGATCATGGCGAACACCGGCACCGACACCGCGACGGCGCAGCTCAACACCCAGGGCGCGTTCGACACGGTGCACAAGTACGTCGCGCTCTTCGGTGCCGTCGGCGTCATCGTCCTCGGCACGGTCGCCGTGATGGCGTTCACCGGTCACGAGGCGAACCCGTTCATGTGGATCCGGGGGACGATCCTGTTGCTGGTCACCTATCCGCTGCACCGGTTCGCCGTCCGGGCTTCCCAGGGGGAGGACAAGGCGTTCGACCGGCTGCGCACCCTCGCGACCGTCCTGCCGATCGCGATCATTGCCGTGGACCTGATCCCCGGTCTCTGCCCGGCGTGGTACGCCGTGCTTCAGGGACTGTCCGCCCTCGCTCTGATCGGCGTCGCGGTCCTCACCCGTGGGTCCGCGCTGACCGCCGCCTTCCCCGCTCCCGGCAAGAAGTGAAGAGCCAAGACCTGCCGCTCGGTTGGCGGTCGCGCGGGGCAGGGGCCGCGATCAGTTCAGCGTGAAGAGCCTGTTCAGGCCCGTGGCGTTCAGGACCTGCTGCAACGAGTGGTCGACGCCCGTCAGCAGGAGATCGCCGCCCTGCTGCCGCAAGCGGGTCAGGGTGTCGACGAACAGCCCCACGCAGCCGAGATCGACGAAGGTCAGTCCGGTCAGGTTCAGGCACACGCAGCGCTCACCGTTCTGGACGGCCTCGTCCAGCAGTTCGACGAGGTCGCCCTTGGTGGCCAGGTCCAACTCGCCGACGATGTTGATCACTACCACCGGTCCCGCCCGCCGCACCGAGAGCTGGAGTAGGTCCATGGGCTTCTCACTTCCCGTGCCAAGTCCCGGCCGGACGCTCGCCGGGCCGACTCCGACGTGACCCGAACGAAGCGCCGAACGCGCATTCCGTCACAACCAGTGATCATCTGCTTGCGCGTCCAGCATAAGCCCGCTCGGCCGGAAGTCGCCGGAAAACCGGCAACGCGGCCGTCATGGTCCCGGGGCGGTCCGCAACTCGATGACCGGGTCGGCGCAACCGTCGAGTTCGAGGACGACCAGTTCGTTGTCCCCCGCGTGCAGCAGCGGCCAGGGCAGGTAGAGGGTGTGCTGCGGGCCGCGGTCCCAGTAGCGGCCGAGGCAGAAGCCGTTCACCCACACGTAGCCCTTGGTCCAGCCGGGCAGGGCGAGATGGCCGTCACGGGGTTCGGTGACCGTGAGGACGCCCCGGTGGAACAGCGGGCCGCGTCCGGCGGTGTCCGGAGTTCCCCAGGGCAGACCGGAGATGTCCCCGACGGGGTAGGTCGACGCCGTCCAGCCGTGCACGTACTGCTGGTCGTGCCGGACGCCGCCGACCAGCCCCTTGCGGTCGCCGAGCCCGGGACCGTAGTTCACCCGGCCCATCGACTCCACCAGGATCTCCACCGTCGCCGACGCGCCGGGCACGGCGACGCCCACCGATGTGCGGCCCGACCGTTCGGCCACGGCCACCTGCTCGCCGTCGACGTAGACGTGCGCGCGGTCGGCCAGACCGTCCAGGTGCAGGTCGCGGGCCTGGCGGGGGCCGGGGAGTTCCGCCCGGTAGAGGACCAGGCCGTGGTGCAGGCCCAGTTCCTCGAACGTCGGCGGCACGGCGGCCTCGGCGGTGGCCGCCGGGGGCACGTCCAGCAGCCGCAACGTCTCGGTCAGCCGGACCGACGCGGCGGGCAGCGGCGGCGGCAGCGGTTCCGGCTCGGGGATCTCCCGGGTCTGGTGGCGCGACAGGACCTCGCGGAAGGCCCAGAACTTGGCGGTCGGCGCGCCGCGCTCGTCGATGGGGGCGTCGTAGTCGTAGGAGGTGACGGTCGGCAGGTAGGTCCCATCCTCCAGGTTGGCGCCCGCCCACATGCCGAAGCTGGTCCCGCCGTGGGCCATGTAGAGGTTGACCGAGGCGCCCGCCCGGAGGATCCGCGCGAGCGTCCCGGCGGCGTCGGCGGGATCGCGGACATTGTGCTCCCGGCCCCAGTGGTCGAACCAACCGTCCCAGAACTCCATGCACATCGGCGGGTCGTCCGGCCGGAACCGGGCCAGCGCGGCGAACGCCTCATCCGGCTCGGAACCGAAGTTGACGGTCGCGGCCGCGCCCGCCAGCGTGCCTGCGGCCAGCATGAAGTCGGCGGGACCGTCGGAGGTCACCAGCGGCACGTCAATGCCGCGCTCGCGCAACGCGTCGCCGAGCCAGGCCAGGTAGCGGCGGTCCGAGCCGTAGGATCCGTACTCGTTCTCGGCCTGCACCATGATGACGTTCCCGCCGCGGGTGGCCTGCCGCTCGGCGACGATCGGTAGGACGGCGTCGAAGAAGCGGGCGACGTGCCCGAGATAGGTCGCGTCGTGGCAGCGGAGCCGCGCGCCCCGGTCGGCCAGCAACCAGGACGGCAGGCCGCCGTTGTCCCACTCGGCGCAGATGTAGGGGCCCGGACGCACGATCGCGCGCAGCCCGGCCTCGGCGGCCGCGTCCAGGAAGCGCCCCAGGTCGGCGTGCCCGGTGAAGTCGAACCGGCCGGGTTCGGGTTCGTGCAGGTTCCAGGCGATGTAGGTCTCGAC
The DNA here is from genome assembly GCF_001552635.1 of Actinomadura hibisca NBRC 15177. Lineage (GTDB taxonomy): Bacteria > Actinomycetota > Actinomycetes > Streptosporangiales > Streptosporangiaceae > Spirillospora > Spirillospora hibisca. Next base: position 36,598 of record NZ_BCRO01000026.1, read on the forward strand.
GGTGTCGAGCCCCATGGCCCGCACCATCGCCAGCCGGTGCGGCCACTGCTCGGGCAGCACGCGGAAGTAGTGCAGTGCCCCGGAAAGGATCATCTTGTGGTTCCCGTCATCGGTCGGAGTGCGGAGGCGGCGCGGCCTGCCGGGCCCTGCTCAGCCGTGGCCCGCGCCGGTGTAGAGGTCGAGTTCCCCGTCGAGTTCGACGGCGATGACCGTGGCGTACGGGTCCAGGTCGGCTTCCCCGGGCGCGTCGAGGTAGAGCACGCCGGGGACCTCCTGGAACCCGCCGACCGTGCGGTGGGCCAGTTCCCGCCCGGAGCCCAGCACGCGCGCCACGCGGACCGCGTTGCGGATCCCGCGCACGGCGACGAACTCCCGGGGGACGTCGAAGAGGGTCAGGTAGAGGGTCCGCCGGTCGGCGGACAGGGTGGACGGCCCGTAGTGGTGCCCGTGCGGCAGGCCCGCGCCGGTGCCGTACACGGCCTCCTCGTGCCGCCTGATCCAGTCGCCGAGGCCCTCCATGCGTTCGACCTGCTCGGGGACGAGCGTGCCGTCCTCCCGTGGCCCGATGGCGAGCAGGAGGTTGCCGTCCGCCCCGATCGTCTCGGTGAAGACGCGGATGATCTGCCGCAGCGACTTGTGGTTGTGGTCGGCGTGCCGGTGGCCCCACGAGTCGTTCATCGTGAGGCACAACTCCCAGGGGCCCTCCGGTCGGGCGATCGGGACGCCCTGCTCGGGGGTGGCGTAGTCGCCGTGGCCGAGCATGCGCCCGTTGAGGACGGCCTGCGGCGCCCACGCGGTGAGCAGGTCGCGCAGTTCCGCCATCCGCCACTGCCGCTCGTCTAGCTCCCACTGGCCGTCGAACCAGAACAGGTCGGGCCCGTAGCGGTCGGCGAGTTCGCGGAGCTGGGCGCGGTGGAAGGCCAGGAAACGCTCCCAGTGCTCGCCCCGGTCGAGCGCGGACTCCTCGTGCCCGCCGGGTGGTCCTCCGCCCTCGGGGTCCTGGTCATGCGGCCGCGCGGCGATGTAGTCGGGGTGGGACCAGTCCAGGTGGGAGAAGTACAGGCCGACCTTCACGCCGTGCCGGCGCATGGCGCGGACGTACTCGCCGACCAGGTCGCGGCCCGCAGGGGTGCGGCGGGCGACGTTCAGGTCACCGGCCGCGCTGTCCCACAGCGCGACGCCGTCGTGGTGCTTGGCCGTGAGCACGGCGTAGCGCGCGCCCGCGGCGGTGAAGACCCGCCCCCACTCGTCGGGGTCGAACCGCGCGGCGGTGAACCCGTCGAGCTGCCGCATGTACTCCGCGTAGGTGATCTCTCCGGTGAAGAAGGACCAGGACTCGGTCACCCCCTGCACCGCGTAGATCCCCCAGTGCAGGAAGACGCCGAGTTTGGCGTCCGGGAACCAGGGTCGCATCGTCATGGGGCGGCGCCTTTCCGCGTTCGTCGGGTGGTCATCGGGTGAAGGGGCGTCCGGGCAGGGCCCATTCGGGCCGTGGGGTGATGCCCAGAGCGCGCAGTACGTGGGCGTGGACGTCGACCTGCCGCAGTCCGGACGGTGCCCGGCGCGGCACGTGCGGGCCCGTGGCGGCGATCCAGGCGGTGCGCTCGGCGTCGCTGTCGCCGTCGTGACGCCCGTCCTCGCCGTGGCCGTGGTCGGTGGTGACGATGACGGTCCACCGCTCGTCCGCGAACCCGGGCCGGGCGCGGATCGCGGCGAGCACGCGGCCGATGCGCTCGTCGCTGGTGGTGACCGCGGCGGTGTAGTTCGGTGTGGGGCCTTCGGCGTGGGCGATGGTGTCGGGCAGGCCGAAGTAGACGAACGCGGCGGCGACGTCGCCGCCGCCGAGGGCCTCGCACGCGTGCTCGGCGACCGCTCCGTCGAGCACGTTCCAGTCCTCGGCCTGGCCGGGCAGGAAGCCGCCGCCGAGAAAGATCGGACCGCCGTGCGTCTCGTGCACGAGCTGCGGCCAGGCACCGGCCGCGTAGGTGCGGGCGCCGGGGAGCAGGGTCCGCGCGCGGGTCAGGAAGTCGGGGTGCTCGTGGATCCGGTGGCCGGTCAGGTCGTTGCCGTAGACCAGGTGCCGGTCGGCCGGGACACCGGTGGCGACGGTCGTCCAGCCGGGCCCGGAGATCGGCTGCGCGACGTCGTCCACCCGCACCGGCGCGAGGAAGCCCTCGGCCGCGATCGTGTCGATCGCCGGGGTGCGCGCCGCCAGCAGGGTGTCGTAACGGACGCCGTCCACGCCGAAGACGATGACGCGGTCACGGGGGCGCTCGGTCATGTTCCTTCCCTTCCGGCCGCGGACGCCGGCTCCGCGCGAGGTGTTGACAGTGATGCTCGACACACGGTACTAAATGCGTTTAGCAGCGTACATAAATGGTTTTAGCGCTGACAAGACATCGTGGAGGCCGGGCATGGACGAGCAAAGCGGCGGCGCGCCGGCGACCCCGACGATCGCCGACGTCGCCCGGCTGGCCGGGGTCTCCAAGGGCGCGGTCTCGCTCGCCCTCAACGACAAGCCGGGGGTGAGCGAGGAGACGCGGCAGCGGATCAGGGAGGCCGCCGAGACGCTCAACTGGCGGCCGAGCATCCACGCCAGGGCGATGTTGCGGTCCCGGGCGTTCGCCGTGGGCCTGGTGCTGGCCCGCGATCCCCGCCACCTGGCCCTGGACCCGTTCTTCGCCGGCTTCCTCGGCGGCGTGCAGACCGTGCTCGCGGACAGCAACTCGGTGCTGGTGCTCCAGGTCGTGGGGCAGGGCGAGGAGGCCGAGGCGGAGGGCTACCGGCGGCTGGCGCGCGAGCGCCGCATCGACGGGGCGTTCCTGCTCGACGTCCGCACCGACGACCGGCGCCCGGCGCTGCTGCGGGAACTCGGCCTGGCCGCGGTCGCCGTCGGCCCGGACGGCGCGGACTACGACGGCACCCCGTTCGTCGGGGTCCGCGACGGCGACGGCATCCGCGACGCCGTCGAGCACCTGGCGGGGCTCGGCCACCGCCGGATCGCGTTCGTCGAAGGGGCGCCCGCCTACCTGCACTCGGCGTCCCGGCTCGCGGCCTGGCGGGACGCGATGCGGGCCCACGGCCTGCCCGCCGGACCGCACGCGGCGGGGCACTTCACCGGCGAGGGCGGGGCGGCGGCCACCCGGCTGCTGCTGGAGCGGCGCCCCACGGCGATCGTGTACGCCAGCGACCTGATGGCGATCGCCGGGATGTCGGTGGCCCGGGAGGCGGGGCTCGACGTCCCCGCGGACCTGTCCCTCACCGGCTTCGACGACAACCCCGAGGCGGCGCACCTGCACCCGCCGCTGACCACGGTCCGCCAGGACCCGGTCGCGGTCGGCGCGGCGGCGGCCGAACTGCTGATGGCCCGCATCGACGGCCGCCGGGTCACCCCCGTGTCGCCGTCCCCCCGGCTCATCGTGCGCGGCTCCACGGCCGCCCCGCCCGCCGCACGCTGACCCCCACCCCCACCCCCACCCCTATTCCTTCACGAAGGAAGGAACGACCATGTCCGAACCTCGTATCCCCTCGGTGTCCCGGCGGGGTTTCCTGTCCGGCGCCGCCGGACTCGGCGGCCTCGCGCTGCTGGCGGCCTGCGGCGGCAGCGGCGGCTCGTCCGCCGGCGGCAAGGGCACGATCACCCACTGGGACAAGTGGACCACCCAGCAGTCCTGGGTGAAGAAGGAGATGGAGCGCTTCCAGAAGGCGACCGGCATCCAGGTGAACCGCACGCTCCAGGCGTCGGGCAACCTGGAGGACCTGCTCAACCTCGCCGCCCGCGGCGACAACCTGCCCGACGTGTTCATGGTGGCGCGCGACCGGCTGGACGAGCACATCAAGCAGGGGCACCTGCTGCCGCTGAACAAGTACGCCACCGCGGACTGGCAGAAGACCTTCCCGGCGCACTCGTTCGTCAACGGCGTCAACGCGGCCGACGGCAAGATCTACTCGGCGCCGTTCACCGGCTTCGGGCCCGAGCTGCAGCTCTACGTCAACAACAAGGTCTTCAAGGACGCCGGGCTGGTCGACTCCGGCGGCCAGGTGCTGCTCCCCAAGACCTGGGACGAGGTGACCCGGGCCGCCGAGCAGATCACCCGCAAGGGCAACGGGAGCGTGCACGGGATCGGCTTCGGCAACAGCGCCTTCCCGATCATCAACTGGTGGATCAAGCCCTTCCTGGCGGGCTCGGGCAACCCCGTCTCGGTCCCGCCGAGCGTCCCCGACGGCCTGGACCTGCGCACCGGCAAGTTCACGCGGTACACCGACCGCACCTACACCGACTTCCTCACCCTGTTCCTGGAGTGGAAGAACAAGGGCTACATCATGCCCAACTCGCTCAGCGTCGACGACGAGATCGCCCGCCAGCAGTTCGCCCGCGGCAAGTTCGGCATGACCGTCGGCGGCGTGTGGAACCAGCCCGGCTGGACCGAGCTCGGCTTCACCGACTTCTCCACCGTCTCGATGGTGACCCCGGACGGGCAGCAGAAGAGCAGCTACTACCACGGCGCGGGCTCGGTCATGCTGGCGCTCTCCGCCGACTCCAAGCGCCCCGACGAGGCGTGGGAGTGGTTCAAGTGGTGGCACGGCAAGGACGCCGCGACGCGCTTCGTGCAGGACCTCAAGGGCGACATCTCGATCCACCCCGAGGCCAACGACCCCGGCAAGATCGACCTCGCGCCGTTCAAGCAGTACGTGGAGGCCGCCAAGCTGGTGATCCCCGGCCCCCAGCCCTCGCTGCGCAACCCCGCCACCATCCACGTGGTGCCCGACCAGGCCAAGCCCACCTTCGACGACTTCTGCACCGGCGTGTACACCGGCCAGATCAAGGACGTGCCCGGGGGCCTGCGGACGCTGGCCGAGGACCTGGAGGGCAAGTTCGAGGACGCGCTGAAGAAGGCCAAGGACAAGGGCCACAAGGTCAGCCGGGACGACTACGTCTTCGCCGACTGGGACCTGACCAAGCCCTACAAGTGGGACATCCCCCAGTACCTCGGCGCCTGAGCGCCCCGACCGCCTGACAGGAGGTTCCCCGATGTCGACGACCCGGCTCGCCCGGACCGGCGGGCCGCGCCCGGCGGCCGCCGCCGGGCGCGGACGGTCGCTGTGGCGCACGGTTCGCGCCAGCGGCTGGTCCTACGCCTACCTGGCGCCGTTCGTGGTGCTCACCGCGGCGTTCGTGGTCTACCCCATCTTCGCCTCGCTGGGGTACACGTTCTACGACTGGGACGGCATCGGGGAACCGTCCGACTTCGTCGGCCTGGCCAACTTCAAGCAGGTGGCCACCGACGGGTACTTCTGGCGCGCCCTCGGCAACTCGGCCCTGTACACGCTGGTGCTGGTGCCGGTGCAGCTCGTCCTCGCGCTGGTCCTGGCGCTGGTGCTCAACAACCCCAGGCTGCGCGGCTCCACGTTCTACCGCGCGCTCTACTTCCTGCCCGCGATCACCTCGATCGCGATCGTGGGCATCGTGCTGAAGCTGATGCTGGCCAACTTCGGCGACGCGGTCAGCAAGCCGTTCCTGAAGCTGGGCCTCACCGACGAGCCGCTCCAGTTCCTCGGCAGCCCGCACCTGTCGATGTGGACGGTCATCGCCATCGGCATCTGGAACACCCTCGGCTACAACATGATCTACTTCCTGGCCGGGCTGCAGACCATCCCCAAGGACCAGTACGAGGCCGCGCAGATCGACGGCGCGGGGAGGTTCGCGCAGTTCGTGCACGTCACGATCCCCGGCCTGCGCAACGTCGGCCTCGTCATCGTGTTCCTGGCGATCGTCGGGAGCCTCCAGGTGTTCGACCTGGTCATGGTGCTCACCGGGGGCGGCCCCTTCTACTCCTCCGACGTCATCACCACCTACATCTACCGCGAGGCGTTCGGGCAGGTGGGCACCGGCGTCGCGGTGGAGCCCCACATCGGACTGGCCTCGGCGGCCTCGTTCCTGTTCGGCCTGCTGCTGCTGGTCGTCACGTCCGGGCAGATGCTGGCGATCCGCAGGCTGCGCGCCCGCAAGGAGGGCAAGTGACCGAGCTTAAGGGCGCGCGGGCCCGCCGCGGCCTCACCCACCTCGTGCTGCTGGCCATCGGGTTCGCCTACGTCTACCCGTTCCTGTGGGCGGTCGGCAGCTCGCTGAAGACCAAGATCGACTTCCTGGACGGCGGGCTCGGCCTGCTCCCGTCCCGCCCGGTGTGGGAGAACTACGCCCAGGCGTGGCGGGAGGCCAGCTTCGGGACCTACTTCGTCAACACGCTGGTCATCTCGGTGACCACCGTGGCCTTCACCCTGCTGTTCACCGCGATGGCGGGCTACGCCCTGGCCCGGCACACCTTCCCCGGCAAGAAGATCATCCTCGGCGTCATCCTGGCGACCTACCTGCTGCCGCACGGCTACACCATCGTCCCGATCTACGACCTGATCAACTCGCTCGGCCTGCTCAACACGCTGACCTCGGTCATCCTGGCGCAGGTCGGCGGCGGCCTGGTGTTCGGCACGTTCATGTTCATGGCCTACTTCTCCACCCTGCCGCGCGAGCTGGAGGAGGCCGCCCGGGTGGACGGCGCCGGCTTCAACACGCTGTTCTTCCGCGTGATGTTGCCGGTGTCCAAGCCCATGATGGCCACGCTCGGCCTGTTCACCTTCATCAGCTCCTGGAACAACTTCTTCCTGCCGCTGGTGTTCACCCTCGGCCGCCCCGAACTGCGCACCGTCGGGGTCGGGCTCTACGCGTTCACCAACCAGACCACCACCGACTGGACCCTGCTGTGCGCCGGCGCGGTGATCTCGCTCGCCCCCATCGTGGTGGTGTTCGTCGTCGCCCAGCGCTACATCGTCGAGGCCATCGCCGGCGCGGTGAAGGCATGACCCGCCCCCAGCCGACCCCCGAGGAGGTCCCGATGCACCTGATCCCGCGCCCGGCCGCACTGACCGAGACCGCCGGGACCTGGCGGTTGACCGAGGCCACCGGCGTGCTGGCCGGTCCCGGCGCGGCGGGGGTGGACGATCTGGTGCGCGAGCTGCTGGGCCGCCCCACCGGATACGGGCTGCGGCCCGCCGCCGGGCCGGGGCCCGACACGATCGTGCTGCGCGTGGACCCGGCCCTGGGCCGCGAGGCGTACCGGCTCTCGGTGGACGCCGACGGCGTGACAGCCACCGGCGGGGACGCGCAGGGGCTGCGGCACGCCGTGCAGACGCTCCGGCAGATGTTGCCCGCCGAGATCTTCGCCGCCGAGCCGCCGCCCGGCGTGGCCTGGACGGTGCCGTACGCCGAGATCGAGGACGCCCCCAGGTTCGGCTGGCGCGGCGTGCTGGTGGACGTGGCCCGGCACTGGTTCCCCCTGGAGTTCCTGTTCCGCATGGTGGACCTGGCGGCGCTGCACAAGCTGAACGTGCTGCACCTGCACCTGACCGACGACCAGGGCTGGCGCATGGAGATCGAGCGCTACCCCCGGCTCACCGAGGTCGGCGCGTGGCGGGCCGAGTCGATGCTCGGCCACCTGGAGGACGACCGGTACGACGGCGTCCCGCACGGCGGCTTCTACACCAAGCGGGAACTGCGCGCGCTGGTGGCGCACGCCGAGGCGCGCGGCGTCACGATCGTCCCCGAGATCGACATGCCCGGACACATGACCGCGGCCATCGCCGCCTACCCCGAACTCGGCGACGACCCCGCCGACCCGCCCGCGGTGTGGACGCGCTGGGGCATCAACGACCGGGTGCTCAACGTCGAGGAGACCACCGTCGCGTTCTTCCAGGGCGTGCTGGAGGAGGTGCTGGAGGTCTTCCCCGGCCCGTGGATCCACCTCGGCGGCGACGAGTGCCCCAAGACGGAGTGGAACGCCTCGCCCCGGGCCCGGGAGCGGATGCGCGAGCTGGACCTGCCCGACGCCGCCGCGTTGCAGAACTGGTTCATGGGCCGCATGGCCGCGTTCCTGAGCGAGCGCGGGCGGCGCGTCATCGGCTGGGACGAGATCCTGGAGGCCGATCTGCCCGCGGACGCGACCGTGATGTCCTGGCGCGGGGAGGAGGGCGGCGTCGCCGCCGCCGCGCTCGGCCACGACGCCATCATGTGCCCGGACACGCACCTGTACCTGGACTTCTACCAGGCCGATCCGGAGACCGAGCCGCTGGCCATCGGCGGCCTCACCACGCTGGAGAAGGTCTACGGCTACGAGCCGGTGCCCGCCGGGCTCCCCGCGGAGGCCGCCGCCCGCGCCCTCGGCGCGCAGGGGAACCTGTGGAGCGAGTACATGCCGGACGCGCGCCACGTCGAGTACATGGCCTTCCCCCGCCTGTGCGCCCTGGCCGAGGTCACGTGGGGCACGGCCGGGGAGTTCGCCGAGTTCACCGGACGCCTGGACCGGCATCTGCGCCGCCTCGACCACCTCGGCGTCCACTACCACCGCTGACGGCGCCGCCTGCGCTCCCACCGCGCTCCGGCCGGAGCCGGGCAGAGTACCGCCGTGCGCCCGGCGGCGGCGCGTCCGCGCCCCGTCCGGGCCGTCCCACCGGCGCGGTCCGCCGTGGTCACGGCGGACCGTGTCGTTCACCAGAGAAGGAGTTCTCGTGTCGTTGTCGATTCCGCTTACGGACGGTTGGACGTTGCGCCCGGCCTCGCCGGGCCCGCTTCCGGACGGGACCGCCGTCCCGGCGACGGTGCCCGGGTGCGTGCACACCGACCTGATGGCCGCGGGGTTGCTGCCCGACCCGTTCCTGGACGACAACGAGGCGGAGGTCGCCTGGGTGGGCCGCGCCGACTGGGCCTACACGACGCGGCTGCCGGAACCCGACGGGGCGTTCGGGCGGACGGACCTGGTGTTCGAGGGCCTGGACACGGTCGCCGAGATCCGGGTCGGGGACCGGGTGCTGGGCCGCACGCGGAACATGCACCGCTCCCACCGCTTCGACGTGACGGGCCTGTCGGGGGACCTGGCGGTGCGGTTCACCTCCGCCTACACCGAGGCCGAGGCCGTGCGGGCGAAGCTGGGCGACCGGCCGACCACCTACACCGAGCCGTTCAACTTCGTGCGGAAGATGGCGTGCAACTTCGGCTGGGACTGGGGTCCCACGCTGGTGACCGCCGGGATCTGGCGGCCGGTGCGGCTGGAGCGGTGGAACACCGCGCGGCTCGCGCGGGTGCGCCCCCTGGCTGAACCGACCGGCGAGGGCGGCCGGGTCGAGGTCCGCTTCGACGTGGAGCGGCTCGACCCGGACGCGCCGCTGGAGGTCCGGGTACGGGTCGCCGGAGCGTCGGCGCAGGCGGCCGTCGCGCCGGGTGCCACCACCGGGACCGTCGTCGTCACGGTGCCGGACGCCGAGCTGTGGTGGCCGCGCGGGTACGGCGCGCAGCCGCTGTACGAGTGCGTCGTCGAACTGTCGTCGGGCGGCGTGGAGCTGGACCGGTGGACGCGGCGGATCGGGTTCCGCACGGTCGAGCTGGACACCCGCCCCGACGAGCACGGCACCGGGTTCACGCTGGTGGTGAACGGAGAGCGGATCTTCGCGCGCGGAGTGAACTGGATCCCCGACGACGCCTTCGTGACCCGGGTCGGCGCGGATCGCTACCGGCGTCGGCTCCGCCAGGCCGCCGACGCCAACGTGGACCTGGTGCGCGTCTGGGGCGGCGGCATCTACGAGGACACCGCGTTCTACGACGCGTGCGACGAGCTGGGCCTGCTGGTCTGGCAGGACTTTCCGTTCGCGTGCGGGGCCTACGCCGAGGAGGAGCCGCTGCGCTCGGAGGTGGAGGCCGAGGCGCGGGAGAACGTGGTCCGGCTGATGCCGCACGCCAGCCTGGTGTTGTGGAACGGCAACAACGAGAACCTGTGGGGGTTCCGCGACTGGGGCTGGGAGGAGGCCCTGGACGGGGCGTCCTGGGGCGAGGGCTACTACCTGGGCCTGCTGCCCCGCGTCGTCGCCGACACCGACCCCACCCGTCCCTACTGGGCGGGCAGCCCGTGGTCGGGTTCCTGGCGGCACCACCCCAACGACCCCGCGCACGGCACCACCCATTCCTGGGAGGTGTGGAACGAGACCGACTACACCGGCTACCTGCTCGACGTGCCGCGCTTCATGGCCGAGTTCGGCTGGCAGGCACCGCCCGCGTGGGCGACGTTGCGGCGGGCCGTGACCGGCGGGGACCCGTCGGTCGACTCACCGGCGCTGGCTCACAGGCAGAAGGCCGAGGACGGCATGGGCAAGCTCGCGCGCGGCCTGGCGCGCCGCTTCGACGAGCCGGAGTCGTTCGACGAGTGGCACCACCTGACCCAGGTGGTGCAGGCCCGCGCCGCCGCCGCAGGTATCGAGCACTGGCGCTCCCACTGGCCGGTGTGCGCCGGGACGGTCATCTGGCAGCTCAACGACTGCTGGCCGGTCATCTCCTGGTCCGCCGTCGACGGCGACGGCCGCCCCAAGCCGCTGTACTTCGAGCTGCGCCGCCTGTACGCCGACCGCCTCCTCGCCCTGGCCGAACGCGACGGGAACCTGGTCGTCGCCGCCGTCAACCAGGCGGCGGACCCCTGGACCGGCACGATCACCGTCCGCCGCCTGGACACCGGCGGCGCGGTGTCCGCCGGTGTGCAGCAGTCCTTCGAGGTGGCGCCCCGCACGGTGGCCGTCCTCGACCTGCCCCCGGCGGTGGCCAAGGCCGACGACCCGTCCCGCGAGTTCTGGCTCGCCGAGACCGGCGGCCACCGCGCCTGGCGCTTCGACGTCCCCGACGGCGACTTCGCCTACCCCGAGCCCCGCATGGACGTCCGAGCGGTACCGGCGGGCGACGGCACCGACGTGACCGTCACCGCGCGCACCCTCGTCCGCGACCTGTACCTGCACGCGGACCGGCTCCACCCCGACGCCGTCCCCGACCGGGGCCTGACCACCCTGCTGCCCGGCGAGTCGTGCACCTTCCACGTCACGGGCTGGACCGGCGCGGCGGACGCGGCGCGCGCAGCCCTGCGGTGCGTCCGATGAATCCCCCCGACCGGAGCGCCGAGGAGCGACGAGTGCGACCGATCATCCTGCCCGCCAACCAGCCGCGGCACTTCTACCGGGGCGGGGCCGCCATCGCCCGCTTCCGCGGGGAGCCGCCCGCCGACGACCACCGGCCCGAGGACTGGGTCGGCTCGGTGACCGGGCGGTTCGGCGCGGGACCGGTCGGGGTGAGCGTGCTCCCGGACGGCCGTCCCCTGCCCGAGGCGATCGCCGCCGACCCGCAGGGCTGGCTCGGCCCCGCCCACGTGGCCCGCTGGGGCGACTCGACGGCCTTCCTGGTCAAGCTGCTGGACGCCGGGCAGCGGCTGCCGGTGCACTGCCACCCGACCCGGGCGTTCGCCCGCGAGCACCTGGGCTGCGCGTTCGGCAAGACCGAGGCGTGGCTGGTGCTGGACACCCCCGGCCACGGCGACGGGCTGGTGCGGCTGGGCTTCCGGGAGGAGGTCTCCGCGGAGCGGTTGCGCGTCTGGTCCGCCACCCAGGACCGCGCGGCCATGATCGAGGCCACCCGTCCCGTCCGCGTCCGGCCGGGCGACGCGGTGCTCATCCCCGCCGGGCTCCCGCACGCCATCGACGCCGGGGTGTTCGTGGTCGAGCTCCAGGAGCCCACCGACTTCAGCGTGCTGCTGGAATGGGAGGGGTTCGCCCCCGCCGGGGACGAGACGGGGCATCTGCGGCTCGGCTGGGACACCGCGCTGGAGTGCGTGGACCGGCGCGCCTGGTCGTCCGACCAGGTGGCCGGGCTGATCCGTACCCGCGCGGACATGCCCGAGACGGCGCCCGGGGTGCGGCGCGTCCTACCCGAGAGCGCCGACCCGTTCTTCCGCGCCGAACTGGCCGGGCCGGGAGCGGAGCTGTCCGCCGGGTTCGCGGTGCTGGTCGTGCTGCGCGGCGCGGGCGAGCTGCGCCACGGCACGCAGCGGGTGGAGCTGCGCGCCGGGCAGACCGTCCTGGTGCCCTACGGGGCCGGGGACACCACGCTGCACGGTTCCGACCTGGAGGTTCTGCGGTGCCTGCCGCCCGCGCCCGGCGCGGAGAGCACGCCATGACCCCGACGGCCGCCCAGATCACGGTGCTGGGCGAGGCGATCGTCGACCTGGCCGGTAGCGCCGACGGCCGCACCTTCCGGGCCGACCCCGGCGGCAGCCCCGCCAACGTCGCGGTGGGCCTCGCCCGGCTGGACGTGCCGGTGACGCTGGTGACGGGCCTGGGCGACGACGCTTTCGGCCGGTTGCTCGACGCGCACCTGACCGGTGCGGGCGTGCGCCTGGCCGCCCGCCCGGCGGCGTTCACCAGCCTGGCGGTGGTGACCCTCGAAGGCGCCGGTATCCCCGCCTACGATTTCGTCCTGTCCTGGGAGCAGGACGAGACCCCGCTCCCGCCCGGCACCCTCGCGCTGCACACCGGCTCGCTGGCCGCCGCACTGAGCGCGGACCGCGTGGAGGAGGCCATGGCCGCCGCCCGCGCCACCGCTTCGGTGACCTACGACCCCAACATCCGTCCCGCCCTGGCGGCCGACCCGGCGGTCGAACGTGCCCGCGTCCAACGCCAGATCGCCTTGAGCGACGTGGTCAAGGCCAGCGAGGAGGACATCGCCTGGCTCTACCCCGGCACCGACCCGCTGGAGGCGGCCCGGCGCTGGCGGGCGGCCGGACCGGCACTGGTGGTGGTCACCCACGGCCCGGACGGGGCGACCGCGCTGGGGGCGGGCGAGCCGGTCCACGTCCCGGCCCCGGCGGTGCCCGTGGTCGACACCGTGGGCGCGGGGGACGCGTTCATGGCGGCGCTGCTGGCGGGCTTGTGGTCGGCCGACCTGCTGGGTGCCGACCGCCGCACCGCGCTGGCCGCCATGCCCGCCGGGCCGTTGGCGGCGCTGCTGGAACGCGCGGTGCGGGCCGCCGCCCTGACCTGCGCCCGCCCCGGCGCCGACCCGCCCACCACGGCGGAACTGACCGCCGCGAGCGGAGCGCGCCAGCGATGAGCGCGCCGGGAACGGTGGAGGCACCGTTCCCGGCTTCGTCAGGTCTGCGGGCTCAGTCCCGCCACGGTCAGCCGGAACAGCCGGTCCGCTCGGGCGGCGGGGTCGGGGTGGTGCTCGGTGGCCAGGGCGATGCCGACGACCAGCGTGATCAGGTCGGCGACGGTGACGTCCGCCGCCACCGCGCCGTCCCGCACGGCGCGGCGCAGCAGCGGGCCTGCCGCCTCTTCCAGCGCCGCTGAGCAGGCGTTCTCGTGCGCGGGGTCGGCCCCAGCGCTGTCGTAGGCCAGCGAGGCCGCCAGGCCCCGGGCCGAGACGCAGTAGGCGACGACGTCGCTCAGCCATTCCAGTAGCGCGCTCCGGCTGTCGTCCCTGCCGGTCAGTTCCTGGGCGCGGACGCACAGGGCCTCGATCCGTTTCCGGGAGACCGCCTCCAGCAGCGCGCGGCGGGTTGGGAAGTGTCGGCGCACGGTCGCCGAGCCGACGCCCGCGATGCGGGCGATCTGTTCCAGGGAGGCACCGGCGCCGTGGGCGGCGACCTCCTCTTCGGCCACGGCGAGGATGCGCGTGTAGTTGCGCCGGGCGTCCGCGCGCTGGTGGCCGGACATGGCGTCACCTCCGGGATTGCTAAGTGGCGGGCCCCGCCATATCGTACCGGAGTAGAAACGGCGGGCCCCGCCGTTTAGCTGGACGAGTACCCGAGGAGCACCATGTCCACAACGTCCGCGCCCGTCCTGGTCACCGGTGCCACCGGCAAGCAGGGCGGGGCCACCGCCCGCGCCCTGCGCGCGGCGGGCGTTCCCGTCCGCGCGCTGGTACGCGACCCGGGCACCGACCGGGCCAGGGCCGTCGAGGCGCTCGGCGTCGAACTGATTACCGGCGACCTCCACGACCGCGCTTCGGTGATCCGGGCCGCCGAGGGCGCCCGCGCCGTCTTCTCCGTGCAGATGCCCGGCATGACCGCGGAAGGATTCGACTTCGACGGCGAGGTGACCCAGGGCGTCAACCTCATCGAGGGCGCGAAGGCGGCCGGGGTGCCGCAGTTCGTGCACACGTCCGTCACCGGCGCAGGTCAGCACACCCAGGCTCCCGGCTGGGCCGAAGGCCGCTGGGCTTCGATGGAACCCACCCTGGGCGCCAAGAGCACGATCCAGGACCGGGTCCGCGCGGCAGGCTTCCCCCACTGGACAATCCTCAAGCCGGGCTTCTTCATGGAGAACTTCCTGCCGTCCATGGCGTTCCTGTTCCCGCGCGGCGTCGAGGGCGGCCTGGTGAGCGTCCTGAACCCCGACACCCGACTGTCCCTGGTCGCGGTGGACGACATCGGCAGGGCAGCCGCCGCGGCCGTCGCCGCGCCGGAACGGTTCGACGGGATCGAACTGGAACTGGCCAGCGACCACCTGTCGATGACGGAGATCGCCGAGATCCTCTCCCGCGCCCTGGGCACGCCGCTGCCCGCACCGGACATGACCGAACAGGAGGCCCTCGCCGCCGGAATGCCGCCGATGGGCGCCAACCACGAGTGGCTGAACGCGGTCGGCCAGCCGGCCCGCCCGCAGTACGCGAGGGACCTCGGCATCCCGCTCACCGGCTTCGAGGAATGGGCACGGGAGCACATGCGGGCCACGGCCTGACCCGGCCCCGCACGTCGTCCGGGAGGATTTCGCGCTGGTCAGCGGCAGGCTGGGCGAACGCGCCCATGCCGGTCCGCCTTCCTGGTGGGCGGACGGGATCCACCTGGCCCTGCCGTTCGCTTTGGCGGCTGGGCCAAGCTCCGTTCCGACCACCCACGCCCGTTCATCGCCCGCAGAGAGCAGGGACGGCTCCGAGCGGGTGTGGCGGCAACCGGCCATCCAGAAGCCTGCGGCAACCGTCCGACCGGCCGAGACGGTCAGGTCGGGCGCGTGGCCGGTTAGCGCCACGCGCACGCCCTTGCAAGCGATGGGGCACGCTCGAATACTCAAGGCCGGTGACGAGTTCCGCGGCGCATCCTCCTACCTGTAAGGACGTGATCGCATGACCGACGAGAACACGACCAGAGCCGAGACCCCCGGCACCCCTCCGCTGTGGGGACCGTGCCGTACGCCGTCTCCCACGAGGAGGCGCAGCGGATCTCCCAGGAGTATCTGGACGAGGCCCGCAAGCAGTTCGAGGAGCAGACCGCCCGGCTCACCCACGCGAGGCAGGACACCGTCCGCCGGGCCGAACTGGAGCTGAACGCCAACGGCCGGCAGGTGTACGTCAACACGAAGTGGTGGGGCTTCGAGATCGTCCTCAACGCGGCGGCCGCCCAGGCCGCCGCCGACATCGTGGAGACGATCGGGGAGATCGCCGGGCACGTCCTCGGCAAGACGATCGGCGCGGTGGTCGAGGCCGCCTGCAAGATCCGCGCGTTCATCATCCGGGAGATCGGCAAGGACTACGGCTGCCGGCTGGTGTCGCCCTGGACCGCCCCGCTGATGCTCATCCCCATCCCGCTGGCCCCCACGCAGGACACCTCCCTGTGGTGGACGGTCATGAACGCCTCGCACAACTGGAGCCAGGACGAGAAGTTCCCCGGCCACCTCTCCAAGGCCAACCCGGCGCTGGCGGAGTTCCGCGGCAAGCTGTACTGCGTGCACCGCGGGGACCAGGACAGCAAGCTCTGGTGGACCGTCTACGACCCCGTCCGCAACAACGGCTGGAGCACCGACACCGCCTTCCCCGACCACTACAGCGGCGACGGCCCGGCCCTGGCGGTCTACAACGACCGCCTGTACTGCGTGCACCGCGGAGCCGGCTCCGACCGGCGACTGTGGTGGACCCGCTTCGACGGCACCAGCTGGAGCCGCGACACCCAGATGAACGGGGCGACCAGTCGAGGTCCGGCCCTGGCGACCTTCGGCAACAACTTGTACTGCGCCTACAAGGACGCCAACGGCACCCAACTGTGGTGGACCCGCTTCAACGGCACCAGCTGGAGCAACGATGCGCTGTTCGGAAGCCACAACACGGCTTCCAACCCCGCCCTGGCCGTCTACAACAACTCGTTGTACTGCGTGCATCGCGGCGCCGGCTCCGACGAGAACCTGTGGTGGGCCCGCTTCAACGGCACGAACTGGAGCACCGACACCCGGCTGCCCGCCCACCAGAGCAAGGAAGGCCCTGCCCTGGCCGTCTACAACAACCACCTGTACTGCGTGCACCGCGGCGGCGGCTCCAACCAGCGCCTGTGGTGGACCCGCTTCAACGGCACGAGCTGGAGCACCGACACCCAACTGCCCGCCCACCAGAGCGCACAAGGTCCCGCCATCGTCGCCTACCGCGACCCCAACGGCACCGAAACCCAGCTCTTCTGCGTCCACCGCGGCTCTTCGTAGAAGCCGGGCACGGTCGACGTGCCCACCGGCAACGCCGCACGCCGCAAGGGCCCGCCAGGGCCGATCCACGACCGCAACGGGCCCTTCGACACGCTTGAACTGACCAGGACCGAGATGTACACGGGCAACCTGGGACGACCACCCGGGAGATCGAGACCTGCCATCCTGCCGAGTGGATCCAGATTCAGGGCAAGCCGAAGCGGTCAGGCGGTAACGGCCCCCTTCGCGTAGCGAGTTGCTACGTGATGGGCCTGACCACACGGGAGGGGGAGTTCATGCAGCGCCAGACCGCTGTGCCCTTCACGACATCGGCAACGGCTGGGTGCTGGTGGCCGGGACATGCCGGAGCCGGACGCCCCTGCGTCGTCTCCATCACGTGCTGCTGGAGTTGGTCGGCAAGCCGGGCGAGGGCTTCCACCGGTGGCTCGGGGCTGACGAAGGCCACGCCGCTGGCATTGCCGTCGAGGTCCAGCCATATCCGGTATCCGGCGTAGGGGTCGTCAGATTCGACCCAGAGGGCATAGGGCCGGTCTGGAGCGAGCTGGGCCATGACCAGTTCGGCCCACGCCAGTACTTCGTTCGGGTCAGGAATCAATTCCGCCATGCCTGCATGCGCCCCGCCCAGGTGATTGGTTCAGTGCCGGTGCGTCGGCCGATCCTCACCCGGGATCGTCTGTAGTGCTGCGAGGCTACAACATCGAAACTCTGTCTCGTGATTCGTCGGCGGCGCGCGGAGTTGGGTCTGGTTTTGCTGCTCAGAGCAGATCTGCCGTGGGCAGATCTGGCTGTCTCCGGTGTCCGAGCTGGCGCAGAGTGAAAGGCATGAGCGAGCAACAGAAGTTCCCCCTGTTCAACGAACGTGTGCGCAGTGAGCTCTACAGTCAGCGCGTCCTCGTGCTGGACGGTGCGCTCGACGACGACAACGGCACGCTGCTGGCCACCCAGATGCTCAGCCTGGCGGGGGAGAACCCGTCGGACGACATCGCGCTCTGGATCCATTCGCCCGGCGGGTCCGTGCCGTCGATGCTCGCGATACGCGACGTCATGCGGCTCATCCCCTGCGACGTCGCCACGGTGGTGCTCGGCATCGCCTACAGCGCGGGGCAGTTCCTGCTGTCGTCCGGTACCCCTGGGAAGCGGCGCGCCATGCCGCACGCCCGCGTCCTCATGCACCAGGGGTCCGCCGGGATCGCCGGTCCCGCCGTCGACATCGAGCTCCAGGCCAACGACCTGCGCCACACCCGCGACACCGTGCTCGGGCTCATCGCCGAGGACACCGGCCAGCCCCTCGACCGGATCTTCGAGGACTCCCTGCACGACCGCTGGTACACCGCGCAGGAAGCGCTGGAGTACGGGTTCATCGACACGATCGTCAGCACCTACGACGAGGTCGTGCCGCCCCGTCGCCGCACCGTCGGGCTCACCGCCCCGGCCGAAGGAGCCACCCGATGAGCACCTACACGATCCCCAACGTCATCGCGCAACACTCCCGCGGTGAGCGGATCATGGACGTCTACTCGCACCTGCTGACCGAGCGGATCATCTATCTCGGCACCGGCATCGACGCGGGTGTCGCCAACGCCCTCGTCGCGCAGCTGCTCCACCTGGAGGCCGACAGCCCCGACCGCGACATCCAGCTCTACATCAACTGCGAGGGCGGCGACCCGAGCGCGATGCTCGCCGTGTACGACACGTTGCGCTACATCCGTCCGCAGGTGGCGACGACGTGCGTGGGGCAGGCCGTCTCGGTCGGCGCGGTGCTCCTCGCGGCGGGCGCTCCCGGCAAGCGGGCCGCGCTGCCGCACACCCGCGTCGTCCTGCACCAGCCGACGGGGCAGGGACGCGGGCCGATCCCGGACCTCATCCTCCAGGCGGACGAGGTCGTGCGCGTGCGCGCCGACATCGAGCAGATCCTCTCCCGGCACACCGGGCAGGACACCAAGACGCTCCGCGCCGACACCGATCGCGACCGCGTGTTCACCGCGCAGACCGCGCTGAAGTACGGCCTCATCGACCACGTCATCGAGGAGCGGAAGCCGTTCTCCGTGTCGTGACTAGGCGGCCAGCGAGTAGGAGACCTGGCAGGTCGGGCCCGCCGGAGCGGTTCCGGCGGGCACCGCGGTCAGGAGGCTCGTGGCGACCGTGAGGGTCAGGTCGGCGAGCGTCATGTCCAGGGCGCCGGCGACCGCGGCGATCATCTCGCTCGACGGCTCCTTGACGCCGCGCTCGATCTCGGAGAGGTACTGCGGGGAGAGCCCGGCGCGGCGGGCGGTCTCGGTCAGGATCTCGCCGCGTTCGGTGCGCAGGCGTCGCAGGCACCGGCCGAGCGCGTCGCGCCACAGCGGCTCCGACGGCCGGGGCTCCGTGGCCGGTCCGTCCGGCGTCTCGTCGGCGGGCTTGAGCGGGCGGGTGATCTCGGCCATGCGCACACCGTAACCCGGCGAAGTGAAGGGGCACCACGCGTTCCGCTCACCGCAGAACGGGATTCTGCGCCGTCAGCGGGCCAGGAAGGGGGCCAACAGGGTCAGCAGCGCGTCCGGGCGGTGCTGGGGGATGATGTGCCCGCATCCGTCGATCAGGTGTCCGGTGAGGTCGTCGGTGATCGGGCGTAGTTGGCGTTCCAGCGTCCGGCCCACCGGGTGTGAGCCGATGGCCATGGTCGGGACGGTCAGGCGTGTCGTGGCGGCCTGCTCGATCTGCGCCGCGCTGGCGGGCAGGGCGCGGTAATAGGAGAAGGCGCAGCGCAGGGCGTCGCGGCCGGTGTAGGCGCGAACGAAGGCGTCCCGTACGTCGGGGCGTACGCCTTCGCCCAGCGTGCCGGCGTTCAGGAACCAGTCGATGTACGGGGCCTCGTTGCCGACCAGCACGGTCTCGGCGAGGTCGGGTACGGCGTGGAAGCCGAACCACCAGGGCGCACCGTTGGCGAGGAAGTCCTCTGCGCCGGGCAGGCGGCCGAGCAGCGACTCCATGAGCACCAGCTTCCCGACGAGGTCGGGCCGGTTCATCGCCAGCAGGAAGGCGGGCGGGGCCCCGGCGTCGATCCCTACGACGGCGGCCGAATCATGGCCCAGTGCGTGGAGGAGTTCGGCCGCGTCGTCGGCCAGGGACTGCGCGTCGTAGCCCGTCTCGGCTCGGGTGCTGTCGCCGAGGCCGCGCAGGTCCGGCGCGATCACGCTGTAGTCGTCGGCGAGGCGGGGGAGCACGTCTGCCCACAGCCGCCACGTGTGGGGGAAACCGTGCAGGAGCAGGACGGCCGGTCCCTGCCCGGCCAGGGCGACGTTGAGTTCCACGCCGTTGACGGGGATGCGACGGAGTTCGGGCACGTTCCACCTGTCCAGAGCCGGTAACCATTGGTGACAAGCAAACGGTAGGCGACTACGCTTTCCCGCAGAAGAAGGCACTTTCCCGTCAGGTGGTGAGCTCCAGGTGACTACGGCCAGGCGAGGGAACGTGTTCCAGCCGCAGTGCCCGACGCGCCACCTGCTCGACCGCATCGGCACGAAGTGGACCTCGATGGCGGTCAAGGTGCTGGCCGAAGCGGCACCCGGCGAGCTGCGCTTCAGCCAGCTGCGCCAGCGGATGCCCGGCATCTCGCAGAAGATGCTCTCCGTCACCCTGCGCAGCCTGGTCCGCGACGGCCTGGTTGCTCGACGCGTGGAGCCGACCGTGCCGCCGCGCGTGTTCTACCGGCTCACGGCCCTGGGCCTGTCACTCGACGCGCCCCTGGCGGCCCTGCGCACGTGGGCGGAGGAGCACATGCCGGAGATCGAACGGAACAACCACGCCCACGACGCCCAGGAAGCCGACTGACCGCCGGACGTCGTTGATCATCCTCGTGGTACTTTTCCCCTGGCAGCCCGCACGCGCTTGCCCCGGACGAGATGTGCGCCGTACCCGGCCCGCAAAGACGACGCACTCGAAGGAGCCGTCATGGTCGCGGGCACGTCCCTCATCGATTTCACCGAAGCCACGCCGCGTCCCCGCGCGCTGGACGTCCGCTGGATCCACGGCTCGCCGTCGGCCAAGCACAACACCGACCCCGACATCCAGGTCCACGCCTACGACGAGCACACGTTCATCCTCCGCCAGAACATGGCGATCGACTACGAGGCGCCGTTCCTGTTCCTGCTGTTCGGGAACGAGCGCGCGGTGCTGATCGACACCGGCGCCACCGCGTCCGCCGAGTACTTCCCCCTGCGCCGGGTCGTCGACGAGATCGTTGACGGTTGGCTCGACCAGCACCCCCGCGAGCGGTACCACCTGCTGGTGCTGCACACCCACGCGCACGGCGACCACGTCGCGGGCGACGGCCAGTTCGCCGACCGCCCCGACACCACGCTGGTCGCCGGGGACCTGGCCACCGCCTGGGAGTACTTCGGGTTCGCCGAGGACCCCGACGCCGTGGCGCGGGTCGATCTCGGCGGTCGCGTCCTGGAGTGCCTGGCCACCCCGGGCCACCACGAGGCGGCGGTCACCTTCTACGACCCGTGGACCGGGTTCCTGCTCACCGGCGACACGGTCTACCCGGGCCGCCTCTACATCCAGGACTGGCCGACGTTCGTCCGGACCATCGACCGCCTGATCGACTTCTCCGACCGGCGGCCCGTCACCCACGTGCTCGGCTGCCACATCGAGATGACGAACCGGCCGGGCGTGGACTATCCGATCCGCACCACCTACCAGCCCGACGAGCCCCCGTTGCAGCTGACCACCGGGCACCTGCGCGAGATCCGCGCGGCGCTCAAGGAGATCGGCGACCAGCCCGCCCGCCGCGCCCACCCCCTGTTCATCCTCTGGCCGAACCCGTGAGCCGCACGGACGCCCCCGTGCTGTTCGGCTCGGCCTTCGTCGACGCCCACGATCCGCACAACGGCCTCGGCAACCCCTTCGCCGTCGTCGAAGCCTGCGACGTGGAGCAGCGCCAGGCGCTGGCCGCCCGCACCGGCACCCCCGAGACCGTGTTCGTCGACGCCCTCCGCGAACCGCACGAACCGGACGGCCCCTACGAACTCGACGTCACCGTCCTGACCCCGACCGGCAAGGCGCTCGGCGCGTGCGCGCACGGCTTCATCGGCGCCGTGCACGCGCTCGTCGAGGCCGGGGCCGTCGAGCCGGGCCACGATCTCCTGATCACCACGCCGGTCGGAGGCTCCGCGCGCGCCTCGCTTCCCCGCGCCGGAACGGTCATGCTGCACTTCGTCTCCGCAGAGCCGCGGACCGTGCACGGCCGCGCTCGGGCGCTGGAGGAGATCTTCCACGTGCCGCTGCCGTCCCTGGCCGACGGCCTGCCGGTCCTGTCCGTCGGATCACCCAAACTGACCGTCGAGGTGGAGCCCGACGCCTTCGCCCGGCTGCGACAGGAGTTGGACGGGCTGGACTACAACCGGTTGACGGCCCTGCAACGCGAGCTGGACGTCAACGGAATCCACCTGTTCTGCCGCAACGGCACGTCATCGCTGCCCGAACACGCCGTCCAGGTGAACGCCTACCTCGGCCGGAGCCTGGTCGTGGACCGCGCCACCGGCGTCTCGAACGCGGCCCAGGTCAGCGCCGACCCGCACGTCGCCGAGGGCCAGGAGTTGCAGATCACCCAGTACACCCGGGCCGGACGCTCGGCCGTCCTCACCCTGACGAAAGGGGAGGGCCGCAACGTCCACGTGGGCGGCGCCGCGATCCTGACCTGAGCGCCCCGCCGCGCTCCCTCACGGTGCGTGACCGGAGAGGCGGCGGGGAATGAGTTGATCATGGCTGGGACCCTCGTCGCCGTCGCCGGCGTGATCAGCATCGTGGTGGTCGCCGCGCTCTCCCGGCGCGTGGGCGTCGCCGCGCCGCTCGCCCTGGTGCTGGTCGGGACGGCGCTGGGCTTCCTGCCGGGCGCGCCGACGGTCGAGCTGGCCCCGCACTGGGTCATCACGATCATCCTGCCGCCGCTGCTGTACGCGGCGGCGGTGCAGATGCCCGCCATCGACTTCCGCCGCGACCTCAAGGCCATCGGCGGGCTGGCGTTCCTGCTGGTCGCCGTCACCACGCTGGGCACCGGCTACCTGTTCGCGTGGCTGCTGCCGGGGCTGGGGCTGGCCGCCGCGTTCGCGCTCGGGGCCGTGGTCAGCCCGACCGACGCCGTCGCGGCCACTTCGATCGGCCGCAGGCTCGGCCTGCCCTCGCGGCTGCTGACCATCCTGGAGGGCGAGGGGCTGGTCAACGACGCGTCCGCGCTGGTCCTGCTCGCGTCGGCCACCGCCGCCATGACCAGCACCGTCCATCTGGGGCAGATCGGGCTGGAGTTCGTGTGGGCCGTCGTCGCCGCGACGGTGATCGGCGTGCTGGTCGGGGCGGTCACCGTCCGGATCCGGGGGCGGCTGAACGACGCCGTGCTCACCACCGCCATGTCGTTCGTGGTGCCGTTCCTGGCGTTCCTGCCCGCCGAGGAGCTGGGCGCGTCGGGCGTGCTCGCGGTCGTGGTGTGCGGGCTGGTCAACGGCGACCAGAGCCCCCGTTACCTGCGGGCCACCGACCGCATCGCCGAATCGGTCAACTGGCGGACGGTCGCGTTCCTGCTGGAGAGCGGCCTCTTCCTGGTCATGGGCCTGCAACTGCACACCCTGATCGACCAGTGCGAGGCCGCCGGGCTCAGCGTCGCCTGGGCCGTCGGCATCGGCCTGGCCGCCTCGCTGCTGGCGATCGCCACGCGCATCCTGTTCGTGGTGCCGCTGGTCTCGATGATGCGGCACGACGCCGCCCGCGCCGCCTCCCTCGGGACCAGGTTGCAGGAGGTCCGCGACCGGATCGCCGCCGCCGACATGGAGAACCGCGCGCCCCGCCGCACCCAGCGCTTCCAGCAGCGCCTCACCCGCATGGAGGGCGACATCGCCTTCGTGCTCGCCGAGAACCTCGGCTGGCGCGGCGCGGCGGTCCTGGCCTGGTCGGGCATGCGCGGCGCGATCACCGTCGCCGCCGCCCAGACCCTCCCGGCCGGCACTCCCTACCGGCCGCAACTCCTGCTCATCGCCTTCGTCGTCGCGCTCACCACCCTGCTGCTCCAGGGACTCACCCTGCCCAAGGTGATCCAGGTCCTGCGCGTCCCGGCCGACGACGCCGCCGCCGACCGGGCCGACTACGCCACGCTCCTGGGCGAGATCCAGGCGCAGACTCAGGGCTTCCTGGACCACCCCACCCGCCCCGACGGCACCTCCTACCCTCAGGATGTCGTCGACCGTGTCCGCTCCTACTGGGTCCGCATCCCGCCCGCCGCTTCGGACGACCCGCCGCCGCCCAGCGACGCCCGGGATCCGCACGAGCTCTACCGCGAACTGTCGGCCGACTACCTCCGGGCCCAGCAGACCGAGCTGCTGAACATCCGCGCCACCGGCGCCTACAACTCGCGCATCCTCAGCCAGGCCCAGCACACCCTCGACAGCGCACTCGCCCAGCTCCAGCAGGCCGACGACGCGGCGCACTGAACCCCGGAACGGTCAGCGCCCGGCTTGCGCGGCGGGCCCGTCGAGTCCCAGCCGTTGCCGGAACAGGTCCAGAACCTGGTCGAAGGCGGCACGGGTGGGCTGGCCGGGCTCGTCGATGAGGTGCTCGGTGAGCGGCGAGTGCGGGCGGATCAGCGCGGCGGGGTCGGCCGCATCGTCGTCAAGTTCGACGGCCACGAAGGCGTCGCCCAGGTGCTTGTGCAGGAAGGCGAAGCGGGCGTCGGGCACCAGGATGTCACCGCGAAAGCGCAGGCCGAGCACGGTGAGACCGGCCGCGCAACGCTTCTGCACGGCGGCGAGGTCGTCGCCGGAGATGTCGATCGAGGCGCGCCGGCGCGGGGTGATCGGCAGGGGCAACGACGGCTGGGCCAGGACGGGGGCCAGCAGCCGTTCGTCGGTCGCCATGGCCAGGGCGAACCCGCCGGTGACGCACATGCCGATCGCGCCGACGCCCGGCCCGCCGCACCGCCGGTGCTCGTGGGCGGCGAGTTCGCGCAGCCAGGGGACGACGGGGGAGGTCCGGCCGGTGGCCAGCAGGGAGAACTCGCGGCTGACGCAGATCTGTGCCGCCGCGCGGGCCGTGGTCGTCACGGTGCCGCGCCAGCCGTGCGCGCGGGGGTGGTACTCGCGGCCCGCGACGCCGAACAGGTCGGGCAGCACGACCGTACAGCCGATGTCGCGCACCTGGCGGGCGAACGCCGCCACCTTCGGGCTGATGCCGGGGACCTCGGTCATCACGATCACGGCGGGGCCGGTGCCGGACCGCAGGACGGCGTGGGCGCGCCCGGAGGCGGCGAACTCCTCGCGGGTGAAGTCGTCCAGCGGATCGTCGCCCACGGCGGCCGGTGGGATGTCGCGATCGGGCAGGGTCACGGGGGCTCCCTCGGGGACGGATCTCGCAGCGGCGTGCTCGGGCAGATCCTCCTCTAACGGACGGCCGGTGACCAGCGGCCGACAGGTTGCGCGGTCGTCCCGGTGCCTGGCACCGGGACGACCGCGCAGGCGGCGGATCACGCTTGCGGGCCGGAGCCCCAGAGAGCCGCGTTCTCGCTCGCGTAGGACTTCAGGGAGCGCGCCGGACGTCCGGTGATCCGTTCGACGGTGTCATTCACCAGAGCGTTCGTGCCCTCACGGATCAGCCGGAACAGGCCCAGTTGCCAGGTGATCGACCCCTCGTCCAGACCGGCTTCCCGCAGCCCGTCCGCGAACTGGTCGGCGGAGATGGGGATGTAGCGCAGTTCCCGGCCCGCCGCTTCACCCAAAACCCGCACCACCTGGTCGTACATCAGCGCCTCGGGGCCTGTGAGGATGTAGGTCTCGCCCGCGTGCCCCTCCTCGGTCAGCGCGGCGGCGGCCACTTCCGCGATGTCGCGGGTGTCGACGAAGCCCAGTTCGGCGTCGGCGGCCGGGAGCGCGAGCATGCCGTTCTCGCGGAGGAGCGTCCCGAAGCCCTCGCCGAAGTTCTGCTGGAACCAGTTCGGCCGCAGGATGGTCCACTCCTTGCCCGAGGCGCGCACGTCCGCCTCCCACACGGCCATCGGGATCACGTCGGGCAGCCGGTCGACCCCCAGCACCGACAGCAGCACGACCCGGCTCGCGTGGGGCGCGGCGGCCAGCAGGTCGCGGACGAGGGCGGGCTCGCCGGGCAGGGCGTACGGGCCGACGATGTACAGGCCGTCGATCTCGCGCAGCGCCGGTCCCCAGGTCGCTCGGTCCGCCCAGTCGAAGCGCACCGGCTCGACACCGGCGCTCGCCGGTCCCGGGTTGCGGCTCGCCGCGCGGACCCGGACGCCGCGCGCCACCAGGGCGTCCACCACAGATAGGCCGGTCTTGCCCGTCGCTCCCAGCACCAGAACGGTCATCGTCTCCCTCTTTCGGATCGGGTGTCTGGTGACGAAGCTACGGAACAAAACCAGGACGATGAATGCCTGTCAGTCCGGGATTCATGTCTTAGACTCCGAGAATCGTGGACGTACTTTCCGACGCGCTCGCCGCCATGCGGACGGGCCGCACCCGCGCCGCCCGCACCGACGTCCAGGCTCCGTGGGGCCTGCGTTTCTCAGCGGTCACCGGCACGACCTTCCACGTCGTCCTCCACGGCACCTGCCGCCTGCTGACCGACGGGGCCGAGCCCTTGGAGCTGGGGCCGGGCGACGTCGTCTTTCTGCGTGAAGGCAGCGCGCACGCCCTCGCCGACGCCCCGGACACACCGCTGGTCGACTTCGTCCCCGACCGCTCCGATCCGGACTCACCGATCGGTCACGTCCGCATCGACGGCCCCGGAACGCGCTCCATCCTGCTCTGCGGCGCCTACCAGCTCGACCGCACCCGGCCGCATCCGCTGATGAGGGAGCTGCCGGAGATCGTGCACCTGCCCGCGCGCCCCGACCGGAACGGCGAGCTCGCCCACCTGGTCGGCCTGCTCGCGACCGAACTCGACCAGAACCGGCCCGGCCGCGACGGCATCGTCCCCTCCCTGGTCGACGCGATGCTGCTCTACATCCTGCGCACCTGGGCGGACGAGCGCGCAGCCTCGGCGGGATGGGCGCAGGCGCTCGCCGACGGCGCGATCGGCCAGGCGCTGCGGGACATCCACGCCCGGCCGGGCCACCCCTGGACGGTGGAGCGGCTGGCGGCGCGGAGCGGCCTGTCCCGGTCGGTGTTCGCCCAGCGGTTCACCGCGCTCGTGGGGGAGCCGCCGGTGGCGTACCTGACGTGGTGGCGGATGACCAGCGCGGGCCGCATGCTCCGAGAGTCCGACGCCCCGCTCAGGAACGTGGCCGAGCGGGTCGGCTACACGTCGGAGTTCGCCTTCGCGAAGGCGTTCAAGCGCGCGTACGGCGTCGCGCCCGGCACATACCGCCGCGCCGCGGTGCGGGACGCGCTGGACGTTCCGCGCCAACGAGCGGCGCACGACGCGAGGTGAGGGCGAAGCCGCTACAAACCCTTCATCAGCATGAGCGCGTAGGCGGCGAGGGTGGAGTCGTCGGTGATGCGGCCGTCCTCCACCATCGCGGTGAACTCGGCGCGGGAGATCCACGCCTGCCGCATGTCCTGCTCCTCGATCTCCCGGTCGCGGTCGCCCCGCTCCAGGCCGGTGGCGAGGAAGACGTTGTAGCCCTGGCCGCTGGTGCCGTGCGCGCAGTTCAGGTAGCCGAGATGGCGCAGCTCCCCGGCGCGCAGGCCGGTCTCCTGGGCGAGTTCGAGCCGGGCCAGCTCCTCGGGATCGGCCTGCTGCCCACCCGGCATCGTGCCCTGCGGGAAGTTCCACGTCCGCCGACCGATCGGGTAGCGGTACTCCTCGACCATGTGGAAGCCGTCGCCCTCGGCGGGGATGACGAGCGCGAAGTCGGGCTTGTGGACGACCCCGTAGAGGCCGAGCGAACCGTCCGGACGCTCGATGCGGTCCTCGGTCACGGTCATCCACGGGTTCTCGTAGACGACCTTGCTGTCCAGCTTCCTGATGACGCCGCCGGTGTCGTCCATCCGCTCAGCCGAGCACGAACGGGATCTTGGCGGCCAGCTCGCCCAGCGCGCCGCGCTCGGCGTCCGTCGCGGCCCGGCGCCCGGTCCCGACCAGCAGCGCGTCCGCGTCGGAGAACGACGCTGGGAACGGGGCCCCGGCGATCTCCTCCAGTGACGCGCGGGCGGCCGCGAGGGTCTCGGCGGGCGGTCCGGCGGCCGACGGCAGGTGCATGACCAGGTCGAGGTGGTGCAGCGTCCACTCCATGACGTACGCCGACAGGTAGTCGCCCGCGGTCAGCACCTGGTCGCGGGTGCGGACGCGGGCGTCCCGGTCGGCGAGCACGGCGGCGCGCCCGGCGGCGGAGCCGACATCGTCGAAGTGAAACCTGAGCCACCGGGGCTCGCCGTACGCGGCGGCCAGCCGGGGGACCAGCGCGTCGAGCGGGTCCTCGCCGGTCGGGGGATCGACCAGCTCCCAGTAGGTGACGGCGTTGACGGTCGGCTCGCCGTCGGCGGGCGTGACCAGCGTGATCAGGACGTCCTGGGCGTCGATGACCAGGTGGCACACCAGGTCGCGCACCAGCCAGCCGGTGCAGCCGGACGGCCGCTCCCAGTCCTCGTCGGAGAGTTCGTCGACCGCCGCGCGCAACGCCGCCCAAGAGCGTGAGAACAGATCCACCCCGGCACGGTAGTGCGGCAGCGGAACGGCGGACAAGCACATTTGCGCGGCCGGTGGCGGTACCGCCCGTCCGGGCGGCGGGATGTGCGGCTGGACCCGCGCGTACCCGGCAGCGCTTCGATCCCTGACCGGAACGTGTGACCGCAGGTGGCGAAGTGGTCTGCGTGTGTTGGCCGTCAGGTGAGGGGCCTGCCGCCGGATGGAGCGTTAAGCGGTGGGTGCGAGCGGTGAGGTACCTGGGGTGCGAGGTTCACGGCGAACGTGCCGTGAACGCGCGGCCCAGCGGTGCCCCTGTCGGGGACAGGGGCGGACGAGAGGGCGTGATCGTGGGTTTTCCACGCGCTCGGCAGTCGGACCAGGCGGTCCGGCTCACCGCCCTGGACCGCGTCGTAGGTTGGATGGCCGAGCAGGGGGCCGACGAATCGCACATGCACATCGGCGCGATCATGCGCGTGGACGGCCCGCCCCCATCCCTGGCGTCGTTGCGGGACCACGTCGCGGGACGCATCCAGCACGCTCCGGTGCTCGAATACCGGCTCGGCCACCGTCGCCGCTGGTGGGAACCGGTGTCAGGACTCGGCGTCGACGTCGCCGCGCACGTCGAGGAGATGCCGTTGCGGCCCAGCGCCGACGCGCTGGCGGCCGCCGCAGCGGTCATGCGCCGCCCTCTGCCGCCGGATCGGCCGTTGTGGGCGCTGACCCTGGTGCACGGCTACGCCAGTGACCAGTACCTGCTGTGCTACCGGACCCACCACATGTTCCAGGACGGCATGTCGGTCACCGCCACCCTGGAGACCCTGTTCGGCAACCGGCGGCTGGCGCGGCCCGGCAGCAGGCCCATTCCGCGCAAGGCCCCGGGCCCCGCCAAGGCGAAGCCGAAACACCAGCCCTTCGACCTGGGCCTACCGCTACGGCGCTGCGCCCGATGGTCCCCGATCCGGGGCCCGCTGACCCGCCACCGGACGTTGCGCACCTTCGAGCTCGACTCCCGGACGCTGGAAGCCGTCGCCCACAGCACCGGCGCCAGCGTCAACCAGGTGTGCCTGGCCGCTCTCACCGGAGCCCTGCGCGCCTGGACGCCCCGGGACTGGTCCCGGACGGCCCCCGCCAACGACCGGCGCGGGCTGGCGGTGGCGATGCCGGTGAACCTGCGCTCGCCCGACCGCGACGGGGCCCTGGGCAACCATGTCGCGGTGCTGCCGGTGGTCCTGGCCTGCGAGCAGGAGTCGCCGCAGCGGCAGCTTGAGAGCATCGTCGCCCAGACCCAGGCGCGCCGCATCCTGCGCCACCGCGCCCGGGGTCGCGCGCTGGAGCGGTTCATGTCCTATCCGGTGGCGCGGGTCCTGTTCACCCGCTTCACCGATCCCTGCTACCTGGCGATGGTGGTCACGACCGTCCGGGTGGCGCCCGGACTCACCGTCCTGGGGAGTCCGGTCCGCGACTTCCTGCCCTGCCCGCCCCTGGCTCCGGGCCAGCACATCGTCATCGCGCTGACGCAGTACGGGCCCAAGGTCACCGCGTCGCTGCTCGCCGACAACGTCGTCCCCGAACTCGACCGGCTGGAGGCGTGCTGGCACCAGGCCCTCGCGGGCCTGCAACGGTTGACCCCTACGAAGTGACCTGCGCCGCCTGGTCCTGCGGCAGGTGCTCCCGCGCCTCCTCGTAGCCCCCGGTGTGGTCCTGGCCGTCCAGGGTGTAGACGGAGTGCAGCACGCCGGTGGTGAAGGCGGTGGACGACAGCAGGCGCAGCGGCAGCGGCTCGCCCTCCTCGAACAGGCGCATGCCCTTGCGGACCGCGATCGGGTGGACCAGCAGGTGCAGCTCGTCCAGCAGGCCCGCGGCGAGCAGGGCGCGCACGACCGACACCGAACCGCTCATCCCGATGTCGCCGCCCGGCTCGTTCTTCAGGGCGGTGACGGCCTCGACCAGGTCGCCGCGCAGCTGCTCGGAGTTGCGCCAGGTGAAGCCGAGCTCCTGGTTCGAGACCACGATCTTGCGGGCGTCGCCGAGCTTCTTGGCGAACACCGCGTCGGCATCGCCCGCGGCCTCGCGGTCCGGCCACGCACCGGCGAAGCTGTCGTAGGTCTTGCGGCCGAGCAGCAACGTGTCGGCCGCGCCGAGCTGGGCGTCGACGGCCGCGCCCATCTCGTCGTTGAAGTACGGGAAGTGCCAGTCCTGCGGGTCCTCCACGACTCCGTCGAGGGAGATGAACAGACCAGCGGTGATCTTCCGCATCGGATGCTCCTGATGTAGTGAAAAGGCGTCGTCTCACCTGATACGACCATGGCCGGGCCCGAAAATCATCGCAGGCCGATCATGTCGACGGTTGTGGACCGGCACCGCCTCGTCAGGGCTCGATGAGGCCGGTGCGGATCGCGTAGCGCACCAGTTGCAGCCGGTCCTTCATGCCGAGCTTGGCCAGCAGGTTGGCGCGGTGCCGGTCGACGGTCTTGACGCTGATCACCAGGATGTCGGCGATCTCCCGGGAGGAGTGGCCCTCGGCGACCAGCTTCAGGATCTCCTCCTCGCGCGGGGTCAGCACGGCGTCGGCGGGCCGCTCGGTCCGCGCCTGGTCCAGGTAGGTGCGGATCAGCGTGCTCACCGCGCCCGGGTACAGGAACGGCTCGCCGCGCATCGCCGCCCGGCACGCCTGGATCAGGTCGCGGTCGGCGAGCGACTTCAGGACGTACCCGGCGGCCCCGGCCTTGAGCGCCTCGAACAGGTACTGCTCGTTGTCGTGCATGGTGAGGAAGAGGATGCGCAGGTCAGGCCGCCGCTGGGACAACTCGCGGGCGGCCTGGAGGCCGGTCATGCGCGGCATCGCCACGTCCAGCACCACCAGGTCGGCCTCGACGGCGTCGGCCCCGTGCAGCAACGCGATCGCCTCCGCGCCGTCGGCGGCCTCGGCGACCACGGTCAGGTCGGGCTCGCCCTCCAGGATGAGCCGGACGCCGCGGCGCACCAGGGCGTGGTCGTCGGCCAGCAGGATGCGGGTCGGAGCGGTGGTCATGGGAAGTCCTTAGCAGGCCCGGTCGGCACGTACAGGGTGAGACGGGTGCCCCGGCCGGGTTCGGAGTGCAGCTGGAGGGTGCCGCCGACCAGCAGGGCACGTTCGCGCATGCCGCGGATCCCGGCCTCCTCGCCCGCGCCGTCCATGCCCTTGCCGTCGTCCTCGACG
The DNA here is from genome assembly GCF_001552635.1 of Actinomadura hibisca NBRC 15177. Lineage (GTDB taxonomy): Bacteria > Actinomycetota > Actinomycetes > Streptosporangiales > Streptosporangiaceae > Spirillospora > Spirillospora hibisca. The sequence continues at coordinate 67,718 of NZ_BCRO01000026.1, forward strand.
CTCAGCAGCACGCCGTCCCCCGACGGGGCCAGGGTGAGGTCGGCGACGGTCGCGCCCGAATGGCGGACGACGTTGGTCAGCGCCTCCTGCGCGACCCGGTACAACACCAGCTCGGTCTGCGGGGCCAGCGGCGGCAGGCCCGGATGCAGCCGCCGCCGCACCCGCAGGGTGGTGTGGGTGTCGAACTGGGTGGCCAGCGAGGTCAGCGCGCTGGTCAGCCCCAGGTCCTCCAGCACGTCGGGGCGCAGGCGGCGGGCGATGCGGCGGACCTCCTCCACGCTCTCGCGGGCGATCTCCTGGGTGTAGCCCAGCTCCCGGCGCAGCGGCTCGGGGGCCTGGTCGGTGAGGCGTTTCAGGTCCAGCAGCAGCGCGGTCAGGCTCTGCCCCAGCTCGTCGTGCAGCTCCCGGGAGATGCGGCGGCGCTCGGCCTCCTGCGCCGACAGGGCGCGGGCGCTGCTGGTGCCGCGCTCGGTCTCCAGCCGCTGGAGCATGTGGTTGAAGGTGTCGATGAGCGTGGCGACCTCGCCGCTGCCGGTCACCGGCAGCCGCTGGCCGGGCCGCAGCAGGTCGACGGTGGTCATCATGCGGTTCAGCCGGTCCAGCGGGCCCAGCCCCCAGCGCAGCAGGAGGGCGTTGGCGGTCAGCATCACCGCCAGCCCCGCCACCAGCACCAGCGCCTCGGTCAGCCGGATCGGCACCGACACCGTCCACGGTCCCACCATCAGCAGCACGGTGGCCACCGCCCCCACCAGCGTGTTCAGCCAGAACACCCGCCAGAACAGCCCCACCGGCCGTGCGCCCCCTCGGTCCATGGTCATCGGGCCGGTCGTCGTCGGTCCGCGTGCTGGACGCGTGCCCGCTGGCACTGGATCCGTCCGCCTTCCAAGGTAGGTGCCCTCCCCGAGTCCATGGTGCAGGCGTACGGCCGCCGGGGGCGATCGAGGACGATCCTCATGTTCGCGCCCGAAAGCCCCGGTGGGGCCGCCGCGCCTACAGGTTCGGGAGCCGGTAAATGGGTGCTGCTGCCGATGGTGGCTCCTTCTGCCGACGCCCATAGTTGAACGTACGACCCCGATTTCACGCGCGTCCTGGCGGAAGCGGGCGCGGAGCCCGCGAGGGGCTCGCCGGGGGGCGGAGGGAGTGTTGCGCGATGAAGGCGAGCGGTGCGGCACGGCGTACGGCCGGCGTTGACCGGCCGGGCGGCCCCGGGCCGGACGGCGTTCCGCCGGGCGGGGCGCCGCGCGCCCGCGAGCGGCTGGAGCGGCGGCGCCACCTGCTGACGGTCCGTCTGATCATCGCCGAGGGCGCGGCCGACGCGGCCGCCCTGGCCCGGTACGCCGGGCTCCGGCGCGCCGTGGCCGACAACGAGGCCGCGCTGTCCCGGCTGGCGGCGGGCACCTACGGCCTGTGCGCCGACTGCGCCGAGCCGATCCTGCCGGACCGCTTGGAGATCATGCCCGAGGCCCGCCGCTGCGTGCCGTGCGAGCTGCGGCGGCCGTCCCCGGCGGCGGCGCGGCGCTGAGCCGTCCCACCGGGCCGCCCGCCCGCCGCGCCCCGGGCCCGCGTACCGGCGCCCGGGGCGATCGTTTCGAGCGAGGAGTCGTCGATGCTGCTTGACCGGACAGTGCTGCCCAGGGTCGGGGTGGCGTACGCCTTCACCACCGCCGGCGGCCAGCGGGCCGCCGTCGTGGCGCACCGCGACGGGCGCCGCGACCTGGTGGTCTACCATCCCCGCGACCCCCGGCAGGTGCTGCTGTCGGTGGCGCTGACCGGGACCGAGCCCCGGACCGTCGCCGAACTGCTGGGCCTGCCGACGGTGATCGACCATCTACCGGACCCGGCCGCCGTACCGCCCCAGGCCCGCGCGGCGGCCGCGAACGGATCTTCCGACCCGGCGCGGGGCACGGCGGGCACGCAGGTGGTGCGCATCCCCGTCACCGCCGGTTCGCCGTGGTACGGCCGCCGCTTGGACGACATCGGCGCGGGCACGGGCGCGACCATCGTGGCCGTGCTGCGCGACGACCGGACCCTTGCCGCGCCCCCGCCGGACCTCGGCCTCCGGCACGGCGACGCCGTGGTGGCCACGGGCACCCCCGAGGCGATCGCCCGGCTGCGGAAGCCGCTCGTCCGCCCCTGAACGAGAGGTGCAACCTGATGGACCACGACCTGATCACCCACGCGGACCTGCCGCTCACCGGCTGGACCGCCCGTCTCCACTACGACGGCGACCGCCCCGACCGCTTGGTGGTGGGACCCCTCGGCGGGTCGCCGCTGACCCACTCCCTGCTCGCCGCCACCGGCTCCGACCGGGGGCAGTCGGTGCTGGGCGCGCACCATGTCCGCCTCGCCCGCCCCTTCGGCCCGTCGGCGGTCGGCACCGTCACCCTCGCCTACGGCGTGCTGGGGAACGCCCCGGTCGAGGTGGTCCTCCTGCGCCACCGCCACTGGCGTCCCGCCCGCGTGCAGCGGGTGCGGCCCGTGGTGCTGGCCGACCGCGTCTGGTGGGTCGAGCAGGCGGGGCACTACGACGAGGTCCGCGCCACCGTCTCCGGCCGCACCACCGTCCGCCTCGTGTGAGACAGGCCCGTGCCCGTCACTCGCATGACGGGCACGGGCCTGTTCGGGTTGGGCGACGCCGCCGGGCCCGTGGGCCCCGGGGATCCTTCGTACGGGGTGAAAGATCGCCGGCGGTCCCGGCGGCGTCAGAGGACCTCCCGGCAAGGAGGATCAGGAGGTCCGGCTCAGGAGGCGCAGGTGCGCGCCTCGGGACGGGGCGGCGTACCGCGCCAGCGCGGCGGCCAGCTCGCCCGCCGACGGCACGGGCGCGGTCACGTGGACCTCCAGCCCGTACCCGGCGGCGGTCTCGGCGGTCTGCCGCCCGATCGCCGCGATCACCGTGGCCGGCGGCGGGGGCCCGGTCAGCTCCAGCAGGTGGCGGACCGTCGAGGACGAGGTGAACGCCACCGCGTCGCACGCGCCGCCCGCGATCGCCGCGACGACGCCCGCCGACGGCGGGGCCGCCGCCACCGTGCGGTAGGCGACGACCGGATCGCACCGCCAGCCGCGCCGCTCCAGCCCGTGGACGAGGGTGTCGCGGGCGAGGTCGGAACGCGGCAGCAGCACCCGTCCCGGCGGCTCGGCCGGCCAGCACTCCAGCAGCCCTTCGGCGGACTGCTCGCCGGAGGGCACCAGGTCGGCGCGCACGCCCAGGCGCGCCAGCGCCGCCGCCGTGCGGTCACCGACCGCCGCCACCCGCGCGACGCTCAGCGCCTGCGCGGGCAGGCCGCAGGCGGACAACCGCCGGTGGACCGCGCGCACCGCGTTGACGGAGGTGAACACCGTCCACCCGTAGTCGCCGCGCCGCAGCCCGGCGATCGCCCGGTCGAGCGGCGCCGCGTCGGCGGGCGGCTCGATGGCGATCACCGGTATCCGCCAGGGCACCGCGCCGAACCGCCGCAACCACCAGGACAACTCCTGCCCCTGGTGGGCGGCGCGGGGGACCAGCACCCGCCAGCCGTCGAGCCGTCCGGACGCGTCCCGCACGCCGGGGTCAGCGGAACGCACGGTCGTGCCGCCCCTGGCAGCGGACGCAGTAGCGCACGTACGGCAGGATCTCCAGCCGTCCGGCCGGGATGTCCTTGGCGCACCCCTCGCACCTGCCGTAGGTGCCGTCCTGGAGGCGTCCCAACGCGCCGTCGATCTCCGCCAGGCTCTGCCGCAGGTTCTCCGCGCGCGTCCGGTCGGACTCCTCCACCTGCTCCACCGGGACCTGTCCCACCGCCTGCTCCAGCGCGGCCAGCTGCGCGGCGCGGGCACCCCGCTCCTGCTCCAGGCGTCGCCGCGCGTCCCGCACCGCGGCGTCCACGCTGGAAACGCCGCGCTCCACGTTCGTGGTCATCGGTCCTCGGCCCCTTTCCGGCAGAACCTCACAAGGCCCGGTCCCCTCCGTTCCGGGGACCGATCTCCACCATGGGCGATCGGCGGCGGGAAACCCATCGGGTCTGACACCCATTTCCCCGGGGGAGGACGGTGTAGAGAGGGGCGGAACGGACTTACGGCAGAGCGCCGCCGACCCCTCCGCCCGCGACGGCCGCCGCCCGGCGGGCGGGGCGGTGCCCAGGTCGGCCGGGGCCGGGCGGGGGCCGGTGCCCGGTCAGGACAGGGAGCGCGGCCTGGCGTCCCGGCCGTTCTCGCTGCCGGAGAGGAACTGGTCCCGCGTGCCGGTGATGGTCAGCAGCCGGTGCACCGCGGGCGGGACGGCGGTCAGCCGCAGCGGGAGCCGGTGCCCGCGGGCGCGGTTGCGGAGGGTGACCAGCACGCCCAGGCCGTAGGCGTCGATGAAGGTGATGCCGCTGGTGTCGATGTCGAGCCGCTCGACGGTGCCGACACCGTTGCCGTTGCTCCGCTGGCGGGCCAGCTGGGCGAGCACGCTGTCCAGGCAGCCCAGGAGCTGCTGGGCGGTGGCGAAGTCCAGGTCCCCGGCCACGGCGATCGTCAGGGCGGTGTCGACGTACCGGGTCGACAGCTTCAGAGAGTCGTCCATGAGGTGGTTCCCGTGCGCTGGTGATCGGAAGGGGTCACCGGCGGCCTGCGGCGCGACCGCCCCGGCGCTCGGCGCCGGAGGCGGGGGCGTTGCGGGCCACCGGACCGGTCTCCGGCGTGGCGCGAGGTCTGGACGACACGAGAGATCGCGATACGGCTGTTCACTTGTGGTGCGCTTCTGTGCGCAAACAGCAATGTAGGGGATGGGGAGGGTGCGTGCTGGAAAAGTGCCGCACCCGGTACGACGTCGCCGGAAAGCCCGCCTGCCTTGCCGTGTTTTGCCGGAAGCGGGCACGGCGGGGACGCGGGGTCGCGTCCGCCTCCGTCCAGGTGATCGAGGGGCCGTGCGGGCGGGCCGGTCTCAGCCGGTGGCGTCGGCCCGCCGCTCCGGAGGCCGCCCGCCGTTCCACTGGAGCCGCCACTCCACGATGTCCGCGGCGATCTGCTCCACCGGCCGTCCGCACTGCCGGGCGTACCCGGCGAGCCGGCCGTAGGCGTTCCGGATCGGAATGGCCAGCTGCACCGACGTCATCCCCGCCGCCTGGTGCACGACCTCCGGCAACTCGATGATGTCGGTCAGGTCGTCGCCGCCCGGACCCGCCGCCTCCAGCGGTTCGTTCATCCCTCGCTCCTCGCGCAACCGGCGGTCGTTCCGGACCGCCCTCCCTCCGATATTCGCTGCTGGAACCGGGAAGAGTTGGCCCTGAGCATGAAAAATCTTGAGAAGGGGAGCGGGCGGCCGGGCGTTGGCCACGGGCCTCTACGATCGTGCGATGCGGCTCGAACTGGTCACGATCGTGGTGGACGACTACGACGACGCCCTGGACTTCTTCACCCGCGCCCTGGGCTTCGACCTGGTCGAGGACTCGCCGTCGCGGACCAACGACGGCCGCCCGAAACGGTGGGTCGTCGTCCGGCCGCCCGGCGCGCAGACCGGCATCCTGCTCGCCCGCGCCGACGGCCCGAGGCAGGCCGCCGTCGTCGGCGGGCAGGCCGCCGGACGCGTCGGGTTCTTCCTGCGCGTCGACGACTTCGACGCCGCCCACGAGCGCATGGCGGCGGCCGGCGTCGAGTTCGTCACCTCGCCCCGCAGCGAGCCCTACGGCCGCGTCGCGGTGTTCCTCGACATCGCGGGCAACCGGTGGGACCTGCTCGGCCCGGCCTGAGCGGCGCGTGACGTCAGCGGTGGCCCAGCACGTTGACCACCCGGCCGTTGGGATCGCGGACGAAGAACCGGCGCACGCCCCACTCCTCGTCCTGCAGGGGGTGCACGATCTCCGCGCCGCTCTCCCGCACGGCCGCGTAGACGGCGTCCACGTCGTCCACCTCGACGCTCATGTCCGGCACGACCGGCGCGGTCCGGTCCTCGGTGATGAAACTGACCTGCGCCGTCGGGCTGGACGGGGCGGCCAGCGTCATGATCCAGCCGAGGTCCATGGCCTCCTCGAAGCCCAGCAGCCCGTAGAACTCCCGGCTCTCCGGCAGGGCCCCGGACCGGATGTTGGGCACGACACGGCGAACGACCATCGACAACTCCAAACGTGAAAGTGCGTGTTCCTGTGGTCTAGCGGCCGGGATAGGACCCGAAGCTCCAGAGGTTGCCCTCCGGGTCGCGCACGCTGAAGGTGCGGTTCCCGTAGCCCTCGTCCTGGAGCTCCCGTACGACCTTCGCCCCCGCCGCGGTCGCGCGGGCGAAGACGGCGTCCGGGTCGTCGGTCACCACGTAGATCGAGCCGCCGCCGGACGGCTGGGCGCACGCGTCGGCCGCGGCGAGCGCGCCGATCATGACCCCGCCCGCGCCGGACGGCCAGCCCAGCTCCACGTGCAGGGCGTCGTCCTCGGCGTGGCGGAACCGCTCCACGAACCCGAACGCGTCGACGAGGAACTTGATCGAGATCTCCGCGTCGTGGAAGGAGAGGCAGGGCCATACCGAAGGACGGTCAACACCGTTGTTCTGCGTCATGTGACCCATCGTCGTCAGGAGCCACACCCACGTCTTGGACGGATGGGAACTCCGCCAGCCACTGCGTCGCGGTGAGGCCCCCGAGGGCGCGGAAGTCCCGCGCCAGGTGGGCCTGATCCGCGTAGCCGCACCCGACGGCGGTGTCGATCAGCGACGGCCGCGCCGGGGAGCGCAGCAGGCGGCGGGCGCGCTCGAAGCGGATCACCCGGGCCGCGGCCTTCGGCGTCAGGCCGATCTCGTGCTGGAACCGGTTGTTGAGGTGCCGACGGCTCCAGCCCACCTCTTGGGCGAGCGCGCCGATCTGTAGGTTCCCGAAGGTCTCGACCAGCCGCCGCCACGCCTGCGCCACCTCGGCCGGTGGCTCGCGGCGGCCGTCATCGACGAGCCCGGACAATGTGGTGTCCAGCAGCCGGAACCGGTGCCGCCACGTCGGCGCGGCGGCCAGCCGTTCGACCAGCTCACCGGCCCGATCGCCGAGCAGGTCCGGCAGGCCGACCACGTCCCCGGCCAGCTCCCCGGCGGGCAGTCCCAGCAGGGCCCGCGCGCCCCGCCAGGTCACGTCCAGTTGCAGGCCGTGCTGAAAACCGTCGTGCGTCATCATGACTGGTGCGTCGTGCAGCCCACCGGCGGCGGACACCAGGGACGCGGGCCGGGGCCCGACGAAGTCGACCGTGCCGGACAGGCAGACGATGAGCGTCAGATGCGTGGACGGCAGCCCGTGGTGCACCCCCGGCGCGCCGGACCAGCGATACCCCGCGTACCCGGACACCAGCCCGCGCAGCGCCGGTGCCGCTCGCGTCCGCCTGTACTCGGCCATGTATCCAGGCTAGGCCGGGTGACGGACAGAACCGTCACTCATCCCGTGGTGGTGCTCAGGCGGTAGTCGCGCAAGGGCCGGGCGTTCCTGGCCTGGAGGCGGCGTTCCACCACACCGGCGGCTTTGAGCAGGGCAAGGCGGGTGAAGGCGACCGCGACGCCGTCCCCGTCCTGCTCCAGGGCGCGGATCGCGTCGCCGAACAGGACCTCCACGTCCGGGGTCGCCTCGTGCAGCAGCGCGACCAGGTCACCGCGCATGATCTCGACCGCGCCCGGGTCGCGGGTGCCGAGCCGGGCGACCGCGCGGTCGGCGGCGTCGACGAACTTCATGCCGTGCACGTCGGCGGCCAGTTCCCGCACCCGCGCCATGAGCCCCATGCGCTCGACCACCGCGACCGCGTCGTCGCGCACGTCCACCCCGGTGCCGCCGGCGCGCAGGGCGGGCGTGCGTTCCACGACCGTGGGCCGGAAGCCGTGCCGGGCCAGCCAGTGGGCCAAGGACGCCCTGCTGGACGCGGCCGTCGCGCGGCTGCTCGAACCCGTCGTCGGACGCGCCCGCGATCTGCTTGCCCAGACCACGCCCTGCCAGGCCCTGCGCACCTTCCTGCGCGAGCTGATCGACTTCCAGGCCGCCCACCACGCCATCAACGACCAGCTCGGTGGGCTGGACCTGCCCGACACCACCGCCCTGCGCGCCGAACTGGCCGCGGCGATGGAGGAGATGGCCGCGGGCGCGCAGCGCGACGGCGAGGTCCGCGCCGACCTCGACGCCGCCCTCGTCACCACACTGATCGGCCACACCGCCTTGGGCGTCGCTCGTGCCCGGCCGCCTTCGCCCGCGCTGGTCGACGCCTACCTCGCCGTGCTCCTGGACGGCCTCGGCCCGCGCCCCTCCGAGCAGTAGGGCTTTGTTGGGCGGTGTCGTAGGGCAGCCGCACCGCGACCGGCCGGTCTGCGAGTATCCGCCGTACGTCCAGGGCCGCGGATCCTCACGCGGCCGTGGCGCGGCTGGAGCGTCCTTACCCGTCTAGTCAGCGGGGGCCGGTCGCCTCGGTGCGCACCTCGGCGATGCCGCGCCGGTGGTGGGGTGACGCCTCGTCTTCACGCGCCGCCTTGGGGGCGAGGAATGGAGGCCGATCGACTTGTTTCCTGCTGGGCGGGGGCTCTTTTGAGAATCTCTGCGTGGCCTTCGGTGTGTTAATTGGATTGCGACACTCCTGTTTTTTAGAGATCGATTCTGTGGACGCGAAAGTCAAGCCTGACTGTCAAGTCAGACTTCCCGGGATGTCGCCTTGAAGTCGCCGGTCGCGTACTTGTCGGCGAGCGGTGATTTGGAAAGTCGCCCCCCTCGGTTCGCCGACAGGCGGGTCATGGAAGCGGACCTCGAATGAGGTCTTGACAGACGATCATGGCGGACGGATGATCAACTCGTCCAGAACCTCCGAAGGGAGCTCGAAATGCGAAAGACGGCCAATCGGGTCCTGTCCGTCACGGCCGCGGCGACCATGGCGGTCACGGCGCCCGCCGCGTTTTCCGTTCCGAGCGCGGCGGCGAGCCAGCAGGGCGCCGCGATCACGGCCTCCTGCTCGAACTGGACGCCGCACGTCAGGCGGGTCATCGTCGGCTCGGCCGCGGTGCACACCAGCTACTCGGGGTCGTCCCCGGTGATAGCCAAGTGGAAGTACCGGCAGCTTTTCCGCATCGACAAGCGCTGCGTGAACAGCGCCGGCAACCTGTGGTGGCACTCGGACTGCTGTACCGGAATTAAGGGCTACATCTGGAACGACTATACGGAACTCGCCGAATGGAACTAGCCGGGTACGCTCGGCGATTTGCGGCTGTAGGCGGCAGTGGCAAATCGATGGGCGAGTCATAGAGCGATGGCCGGTAATTCGCCGTCGTTCGCATCCTGTGCCCGCCCTATCTGTGGGAACGGCCCTCGACCAGCGCAAGCGTGGTCGGGGGCCATCCGCATTTCAGGAGCGCCCGACGGCGGGTGAGGCGGCGCCCCGCGCTGGAACGCAGTGTGATCCACCGGATGCGGCGGGGCGAAAATCGATCGTTTTCCCGGTCGCCGACGTGAAACGGTTTCCGTATGCCGCAACCGGTTTTGCGCACTGGGCGTCTGCCACCGGTGCCGCCGGCCGACCGGCATCTCGGTCTGGAGGTTCACCTCGACTCCGGCCCCGAGATGCCGCGCTGTCTCGACGCGAGGACGCGCAGGCGGCGGCACCCGACGTCAGTCCGGCAGTAGTGCCGCTGCGGCCTCGGCCGCCAGGTCCTCTGCGGCGGCGGGGATCGTTCCCGTCGCGCGCAGGTGGCGGCGGACGATCGCGTAAGGGACGTCGACGACGGCCAGAAGCAGGCGCTCGTCGGAGCCGAGGGCGTCGGCGAGCCGGGCGTTGGCGGCCCGGAGCCGGTCGCGGGCCTCGGGCGGCCACCCGGCCTCGCCGAAGTCCGTGCCGCCGTAGAGGAGGATGCGGGCCTCGGCGGGATGGGTGCGGCACCAGGCGACCACGTGGCGGGCGGCGTGCTCGGGGGAGTGGCGCAGCGCGTCGAGCACCCCTTCCTGGAAACGCTCCAGGGTGCGTAGCCACAGTGCCGCCGTCAGCGCGGCCGCGCTCGGGAAGCGGTGGTAGACCGAACCGCTCGGCGCCCCGGCCGCGCGCGCCACGGCGGTGACGGTGACGCCGCCGGGGCCGTGCTCGGCGGCCAGCGCGACGGCGGCGTCGAGGAGGGTGTCCTCGTCGTGGCGGGGTGGTCGTCCCATGGGAGCCAAGGGTAGGGTCTCCCATAATAGAGAGTCGTCTCTAAAACGAGGAGGGGCCATGGGCCTGCCATCCGGCCAGCGGGCCGCCGCGCACGTCCCGTTCGGGCTGCCCGAGTTCGCGGTGCGGCCCGAGGTGCCCGACCGGCCCGCCGTCACCGTCACGGGCCTCGTGCGGCGGCCCGCCCAGCTCGCGGCCGCCGAGCTGACCGGGCTCGCCGAACGGGTGGAGCGCCGGGCCGACCTGCACTGCGTCACGACCTGGAGCGCACCGGACCTGCGCTGGTCCGGCGCGCCGTTCGCGGCGGTGCACGAGGCCCTGGCCGAACGCGTCGGAGTGCGCGGCGCGCGCTGGGTGGCGTTCACCGGGCTCGACGGCTTCCGCGCGACGCTGGCGCTGGAGGACGCGCTCGCGCCGGACGTGCTGCTGGCCGACCGGCTCGACGGTGCGTCCCTGGACGGCGACTCCGGCGCGCCGCTGCGGCTGGTCGCCCCGGCGCACTACGGCTACAAGAACGTCAAGCACGTCTGCCTGATCGAGTACCGCCGGGACTACGACGCCGGATCGAGCGGCTGGAAGGGGCACCCGCGCGGGCGGGTCGCGCTGGAGGAGCGCAGCCGGTTTCTGCCGGGCCGGGTGTGGCGGCCGGTCTGGCGGGCGCTGCTGCCCCGGGCGCGCGCCGCCTACGAGACGAGACGCGCCCGGAACTGACCGCCGGAGGACTGGTCAGCGCGCTCGGACGTCGATGGCCGCCCACCGGTCGGCCAGCAGGCGGACACGTCCCTTGCCCTTCGGAGGCACGTAGGCGAGCACCTCGTACCGCTCCACGGTCGTGAGCGCACGCTGCTCCTTGGACCGCCCGATGAACGGCTTCAGCAGGTCTCCCCAGCTGCGGTGACTCCAGGTCATCGGATTGCCCGCCCCGCTCTTGCGGTAGCGCCGGTGGTCCTCCACCGCCGACCAGACCAGCGCGCCGCCGGACTTGGTGCGGACCGCGTACACCGGCTGCTGCGAAGCGGCGTAGCCGCCGGTGAGGTCCCAGCCGCTGCGCTTCATCGCGGCGCGGTCCGTGCGCGGGCTGCCCGCCCTGGACCTGACCCACGTGGGCAGGACGAAGCCCTTGGCCTGCGGTGTGCGCACCCCTCGGTTGAGCACCTGCGCGAGGGCGACCGGGACCTGGTCGGGAGACAGCGCGAGAGACGGGTCCTGGACGGGAACGACCTCGGGGTTGTCCGCGACGTCGATCCCCGGCCCCAGCGGCCCCTGCGTGGGCTTGGTGGCGAGGGGCGTGTAGGCCGCGCGCCAGGGCTGGCCGGGGCCCTGCTGGACGAAGACGACGATGTCGCGGGTGACGGGCTTGACGCGGTCGGTCAGCGCGGCGAAGAACCAGCGGGGATGGCCGGAGAACAGGGGAGAGGCCCCGAGCACCTGCCCGTACTGCACCGAGGCGATCCGGGTCTTGTTGGTCCTGAAGACCCGGTACTTGGCGGTCTCCATTTGCAGTGACGACTGGGTGAACGACGTCGCGGCCAGTTTCGGGTCGAGCCGCTTGCGCGCGAGGTTGGACTGGAGCGCGAAACGGGCCAGCACCGACGTGACCTCGGCCTCGGCCAGCGCGGGGATCGGCGCGGCGGGCGGCGCCGTCTTCGCCGGTTCCCGTCGCTTGGCGTCCGCCTTGTCGTTCGGCGGGAACTCGCAGGCGCCCAGGACGGCGATGCCCAGGCAGGTGAGCGTCGCCACGGAAAGCAGGCGGATCGGCGTGGACGGGGAATCGGTCGGCACAGAGGCTCCCAGGATGGCCGGGCCGTACGGCCCGAAGCACGGTCGGTCTCATCCGCACAGCGCCACAGTGATCACAACTGTCACAGGGCCCCGCCCCGACCGTCCTGACCGACGGTCGGCCCGCACCAGGGGCGTCCCGCTGATCCACCGCTCGCAGGCCCTAACCTTGATCCGTGTCTGAGCCGCCGCCCCGGATCGAACTACACCCGCTCACCCGCTCCGACCAGGACGAGTTCTGCTCGCTCGTGCAGGCCAGCGCCGGGCTGCACCGGCCATGGATGCAGCTGCCCGCGACCGCGCGGGAGTTCCGGGCCTGGATGCGCCGCTTCGACGACGGCACCAACCTGGGCTTCCTGGTCCGCGTCCGCGAGACCGGCGCGGCCGCCGGCATGGTCAACATCAACTCGATCATCCGGGGCCGCTACCAGGGCGCCTCCCTCGGCTACGCGGCCTTCACCCCGTCCGCCGGGCGGGGGTACATGACCGAAGGGCTCGTCGCCACCCTGCGGTACGCCTTCAACGATCTGCGGCTCCACCGGCTCGAAGCCAACATCCAGTCGGCGAACGAGGCGTCCCTGGCCCTGGTCCGGCGGCTGGGCTTCCACTACGAAGGGCTGTCGCCCGGCTACCTCTACATCGACGGGGCCTGGCGGGACCACGAACGTTGGGCCATCACCGCCCCCGCCCCCTGGACGCCCGACCCGTCCCTGCCCGAGATCTGAGCCGCACGACGCCGAAGGCGTCCTGTGCGGCGCGTCATCCGTCGGGCTGCTCCCGGGGTGCGGCCACGCCGGAGAAGAGGTTGGCGAGCAGCCGGTCGGCGAAGTCGGTGTCCAGGGGCTGGGCCGGCATGAGCAGGCGGTGGTAGCAGGCTCCCCAGAGCTGGTCGACGATCGTTTCCAGGTCGGCGTCCGCGCGGAGCTGGCCCGCGCACTGGGCGGCGGCGAGGCGGTCCACGGCGAGCCGTCGGCGCTTGCGGACGTACTGCGTTGAGAGTGCCTCTGCCAGGTCCGGGTCGCTCTGCGCGGCCCCGAAGATCCCCGCGATGACGGGGCCGTTGCGGCGCAGCAGGTCCACGAAGCTGTGCAGCTGCGCGGTCAGGTCGCGCCGGATGTCGCCGGTGTCGGGAAAGGCCAAGGTCTCCTCGAAGACGGTGAAGTACGCCTCGAACGCCAGGCTGCCCGGCGACGACCACCACTTGTAGAGGGTCATCCTGCTCACGCCCGCGCTAGCGGCGATCTTCGCGAAGGTCATGCCGGGCATGCCCTCGGCGAGCAGCAGCTCGGCCGCCGCCGCCAGAACGGCCCGGCGCACGTCCTCGGCGGGACGGCGGCCCCGGCCCGGCTTGAGGGCGGGCGGCGCGGGAGGGTCGGCTCGGCTCATATGTGTACTCCTTGTCCACTAATGCTCACCGTACCGTGCCGGTGGCAGCGGGATATGGACAATCGGTCCACAAAGTATTAATGTACAAGTTGTCCACATCAAGGAGGGAGCCCTCATGGCCACCGAAGGACACCACCCCGCCCGCGCCGCGATCGTGCTCGGCGGTTCCGGCGGCATCGGCGGCGCGGTCGCGCAGCGGCTCGCCGCCGACGGCACGGCCGTCGCCGTCCACTACGCGGGCAGTCGCGAGAAGGCCGAGCGGGTCGTGGAATCGATCACCGCCGCCGGTGGCACGGCCTTCGCCGCGCCCGGCGACGTCGCCGACCCGGCGGAGATGGCGCGGCTCTTCGACCTGACCGAGGAACGTTTCGGCGGTATCGACGTGGTCGTCAACACCGCCGGGATCATGCTGCTGTCGCCCCTGGCCGAGATGGACATCGACGACTTCGACCGCATGCACCGGGTCAACGTCCGGGGCACGTTCGCCGTCTCGCAGCTCGCCGCCCGCCGGTTGCGGCCCGGCGGCGCGCTGATCAACTTCTCGACGTCCGTCACGCGGTTGCAGCAGCCGTCCTACGCCGCCTACGCCGCGACCAAGGGCGCGGTCGAGGCCATGACGCTGATCCTCGCCCGCGAGCTGCGCGGGCGCGACGTCACCGTCAACGCCGTGGCGCCCGGCCCCACGGCCACGCCGCTCTTCCTGGCGGGCAAGAGCGAGCAGCTGGTCGAGCAGATCGCCTCCGCCGCGCCGCTGGAACGCCTCGGCACCCCCGACGACATCGCCGAGGCCGTCGCGTTCCTGGCCGGGCCCGGTGGCCGCTGGGTCAACGGCCAGGTCCTGTTCAGCAACGGCGGCATCGCCTGACCAAGCTCAGGTGCAACGCCACGCGGTCTTGCGGTCACGTCCGGAGCGTCGTCCGGGCGGGCCGGGGCGGGATGTGATCGGGTACGGCCCGTCGAGAGGAGAGCCCGATGCGGCACGCGCTGTACCTTCCGCCCTTCGGTGAGCTGGCCGACCCCGCCGTGCTCGCCGACCTGGCGGCGCGGGCGGAGGAGGCCGGGTTCGACGGGGTGTTCCTGTGGGATCACCTCGTGCGGCCGGACCGGCCCGACCTCGCCGTCTGTGACGCGTGGATCGCGCTGGCGGCCATCGCCGCGCGCACCGGACGCGTCACGATCGGCACCAGGGTCACCCCGCTGTCGCGCCGCAGGCCGCAGGAGGTGGCGCGCCAGGCCGTCGCGATCGACCAGCTCAGCGCGGGACGCTTCGTCCTGGGCGTGGGGCTCGGCGGCGACAACGGCGGCGAGCTGTCCAGGCTGGGCGAGGTCGACGACGCGCGCACGCGCGCCGAGATGCTCGACGAGGGCCTGGACGTCATCTGCCGGATGTGGTCGGGCGCACCGGTGGACCACCGGGGACGCCACTACCGCGTCGAGGGGCTGCGGTTCCTGCCGCGCCCGGTCCAGCGCCCGCGCATCCCGATCTGGGTCGCCGCCCAGTCGGTCAAGCCGGGTCCGCTGCGGCGGGCCGCCCGGTTCGACGGCCTGTGCCCGGAGACCACGCCCGACGGGCTGCGTGAGATGCTCGCCGAGATCGAACGTCGCCGGGGCGGACTCGACGGCTTCGAGGTGGCGGTGGGCGGCCCTCCGGGCGACGACCCCGAGCCCTACCGGCAGGCCGGTGCCACCTGGTGGCTGGTTCAGTTCCCCGAGATCACCAGCGTTGCCGAGGTGGCCGCCGTCATCGCCGCAGGCGTGGCACCGTCCTAGGGAGCGTGGTCGCGGCCCAGGAGCTGGCGGGCGAGCACCAGGCGGGTGGCCCCGGCGGTGCCGTCGCCCAGCTCGGTGCCGATCAGGTCGCGGAGGCGGCGGGCGAGCGGCAGGTCCTCGGACCAGGCTTGGTGGCCGAAGGTGAGCAGGGCTTGGTGGGCGGCGTCCACGGCGGCTTTCGGGGCCCACCACTTGGCCATGTTCGCCTCCTTGCGGTGGTCGAGGCCCGCGTCCTTGCGCCACAGTGCCTCGTACGCGACGAGGCGGGCCATGTGCAGGGCGGTCGCGTGCTCGACCAGCGGGAACGCGACGCCCTGGTACATCCCGATCGGGCGGCCGAACGTCTCCCGGACGCGGGCATGGTCGAACGCCTCGCGCAGGGAGGCCGACGCCGCGCCCACGGCCATCAGCGCGATCAGGGCCCGCGAGTAGTCGAACCCGCGCATCACCTGGATGAACCCCAGGCCGGGCCCGCCGATGACGTTGTCCTGCTCCACGGCCACGCCGTCGAACGTCAGGGTGGAGCGGCCACCGGAACGGCTGCCCAGGTCGTGTAGTGGGGTGCGGGTGATTCCGGGCGCGTCCAGCGGCGTGAAGAAGGCGGTGACGCCTCGCGCGCCTGCGCCGCCTGTCCGGGCGAACACCAGGCCGTGCGTCGCGTACGCGCCGAGCATGGTGGACGTTTTCACGCCGTGCAGCGTCCAGCCGCTTCCGGATTCGTCCGCCCGCATCTCCACGTTCGCCGCGTCCGTCCCGTGGTCGGGCTCGGTCAGGCACAGCGCCAGCACGGATTCCCCGGCGGCGACGGCGGGCAACCAGCGTCGGCACTGCTCGGCGGTCGCGTTGTTGTCCAGGATCGCCCCGATCAGCGCCGCGTTCAGCACGGCGTAGCAGGGTGTCAGGTCGCCCGCCGCCAGCTCTTCCAGCGCGATGCCGAGGCTCACCGAGTCCGCGCCGCGCCCGCCGTAGGCCGTGGGCACGCCCAGGGCGAACAACTCCTGCGCGGCCAGTTCGGCGAACAGGCCGTCGCGGAAGCGGCCCGTGCGGTCGGCCTCGGCGGCGAGCGGGGCCATCCGGTCGGCGGTGAACTCCCGGATCCGCTTGGCCAGGGCCTCCTGGTCGGGGGAGAACGCGAAGTCCATGGGTCTCCTCAGCCTTCGCCGCGCAACCGCTCGCGGAGCACGAACTTCTGGATCTTGCCGGAGGGGGTCTTGGGCAGGGCGTCGGCGAACTCCAGCCGCTCGGGCCAGTACTGCTTGGCCATGCCCAGCCCGGCCAGGTGCGCCTGGACGTCGGCGAGGCTCGGCCGGGAGCCCGTGCAGACCAGCACCGCGCAGGCCCGCTCGCCCAGCCGCTCGTCGGGGTAGCCGACCACCGCGACGTCCCGGACGGCCCCGTGCCGCAGCAGGGCCGCCTCGACCTCCACGACCGGGATCTTCTCCGCGCCGCGCGAGATGAGGTCCTTGACCCGCCCGGCGATGCGGATGCCGCCGTACCCGTCGTCGCGCGCCAGGTCGCCGGTGTCGAACCAGCCGTCCGGCGTCAGCGACGCCGCGTACACCTCGGCCCGGTGGAAGTAGCCGAGGCACTGGCTCGCGCCGCGCACCTGGAGCGCCCCGACGGCCCCCGCGTCACCGCCCGCGACGCGCACCTCCATGCCCGGGACGGGCGTGCCGTCGCTCTCGGCCACGCGCATCGGCGGGTCCTCCGGCCGGGTGATCGTGACGCAGCCGTTCTCGGTCATGCCCCACAGCGCGTAGAGGCGGCAGCCCAGCACCTCCCGGGCCTGCTCGACCACCACCGGCGGGATCGGCGCGCTGCCCGTGGCGAACACGCCGAGCCGCGACAGGTCGCGCGGCGCGCCGCGCTGCGCCTCGATGAGATCGGCCAGGAACGTCGGCGCGCCCATGAAGAAGCTGACGCCCTCCTCCTCCATGATCTGCAACATCGCTTCGGCGTCCCACACGTCCACCTGGACGGACGTCGCGCCGAGCAGCAGCGGCATGAGGAAGTTCCAGGTGAAGCCCGCTTGGTGGGTGGTCGGGGAGCCCATCGCGGTCACCTCGTCGCCGGTCAGGTGCAGGACGTCGGCCTGCGCCTTGTTCATGGCGTAGAGGGTGTTGTGCGAGTGGACGACGCCCTTGGGCTCGCCGGTCGTCCCCGACGTGAAGATCACCTGGAAGGGGTCGTCCGGCCCGGCCGCCGCGTCCGCCGGGACGGGCGTCCAGTCGCCGCCGAGCAGGTCGCGGTCGAAGTCCAGGACGCCGGGCCCGCCGCTCTCGGGCGCGCCGAGCAGCACCCGGTGCCGCAGGCCGGGCACGTCGGCGGCGATCTCGGCCGCCATGTCGCCGTAGGAGAAGCCGCGCCACTCGGCCGCCGCGACGTAGACGGGGCTCCCGGTCAGCCGCAACGCGAACTCGACCTCCCGGCGGCGCATGATCGGCACGATCGGGCCGATGGCCGCGCCGACCCGCGCGCACGCGAGGGTGAGCGCGACGAACCGCCAGTCGTTGGGCAGTTGGGCCGCGACCACGTCGCCGCGTCGCACGCCGAGCCCGGCCAGGCCCGCCGCCAGCCGCTCGACGGTGTCGGCGAGCTCGGCCCACGTCAGCGTCTCGCGCGGGCCGCCGGCGACGTGCCGGGTGACGAGCGCGGTCCGGTCGGGGGTGGCGCGGGCGGCCCGGCGCAGGTCGTCAAGGAAGGTCTCGTCGCGCCACCAGCCGGAGGCGCGCCAGGCGTCGGCGTCTGCTGTCGGAAGGGTCGGCATGCCCGCATCTTGCGAGGCGGCCCGGAGGCGCGGAAACCTCCCGGCGTCGACAACATGTGGACACGTGGGCGGGCCCGCGTAATGAGACCATGGAGACGGATGTCAACGTGGCGTTGAGATCCGTCCTCGTCGTGTGGATGTGCGGAGACCGACGGTGTCCTTAGCTGAGATCGGCTTGAGCTGAACCCGGCAGAGCTGAACCCGGTAGAAGGGACACGCATGTCCATCGACCATGCAGCGCAGCGCGTCGCGTTGGCGGACCCCGTTCTCGACCGCCGCACGCCAGGCGAGGAGTTCGCCTGGGCCGTGGCGGGGGCTCCGCAGGGCACCGACGTCGTCGTGCCGTTCCGGGTCGCGCTTCCGCAGTCGTTCCCGCTGTTCGGCACGCGCCCGCGCTACGCGGTGCGGCATCTGCTGAAGACGGCGACGGTGCCCGACCGCGCCGTCCCGTACGTGCACGAAGCGCCGCCGCCCGGCCCCGCGCAGGCGGGCACGACCTACGCGAGCGTGCCGGAGTCGGGGTTCACGCCGTCCATCCGGTCCGCCGCCCTGACCGACCTGGCGGTCACCGTCCCGCTGCCCAAGGGCCTGGTGGACGAGCCGTCGCTGCTGGCGGCCTTCATCGACTACCGCGTGCTGGTGCGCCTGTCGGCGGTGGAGAACGAGGCGCTGCTGCACGGCACCCCGGACGGCGTGATCGAGGGCCTGCTGACGCTCCCGCAGGCACGTCGCGGCCCCCTGGCCGGTGACCTGGGCGACGTGCTGACGACGGCCGCCGCCGAGGTGGAGACGACGGGCGGCTCGTGCGACGGCGCGGTCGTCCACCCGGCCGTCTACTGGCGGCTCGTCCGCGACGGTCTGCTGGGCCAGCTCAACGCGGCGGGGATCACGGTGTCCCGCACGCGGATGATCGCGGCGAATCAAGTGCTGCTGGGCGACTTCAAGGCCGCCGTCACGCTGCTCGACCCGGGCGTGGGCTCGCTCGTCCTGCGCCAGGGGGCGGGCCCGGACGGCACCGACCTCGTGGAGGCGCGCACGCGCAGCGGCCTGGCCCTGCACCTGCCGCAACACTTCCTCCTGCTGGCCGATGACTGACGCGCCCGTACGCGTCCTGTACATCACGGGATGGCTGCGCACGGGGAGCACCCTGCTCGGCAACGTCCTCAACGAGCTGCCCGACGTGTTCCACGCGGGGGAGCTGCACTACCTGTGGCGCAACGGCGTCCTGCGCACCGGCACCAACACGCTGTGCGGATGCGGCAAGGACCTGGCCGACTGCGCCCTGTGGTCGGCGGTCCTGGCCGGACAGGATCCCGACCTGGCCCGACGCATGGAGACCTGGCAGCAGACGTTGCTGCGCACGCGCCACACCGCGCGCCGCCTGGCCGAGGCCCGGGGTGGCCAGGCCGCCCCCGGTGTGCGCGAAGCCCTGGATCAGATGGTCAATCTCTACGAGACCGTGGCCCGGCACAGCGGGGCCCGCACCATTGTGGACGGCTCGAAGTACCCGGCCGAGCCTGCGGCGCTCCTCGGCCGGCCGGACATCGACCTCCGCATCGTCCACCTCGTCCGCGACCCCCGAGCCATCGCGTACTCCTACCGCAAGAGCAAGGACTACATCGACCCGCGCACGCCGACCGACAGCACCCGCCACTGGACCGGCGCGAACACCGCGTCCGAGCTGGCGGGCCGCGCCGCCGCAGGCCGCTACCTGCGCGTCCGCCACGAGGACCTGGCCGCCGAACCGCGCACGACGCTCGCGCGGGTGATGGCGTTCGCCGGGCTGCCCGGCGACCCGCCCGTGACCGCCGACGGCACCGCCGTCCTCGGCGTCAACCACACCGTCACCGGCAACCCCGACCGGCTGCGGCGCGGCCCGGTCGCGATCCGGCCGGACGGCTCCTGGCGGGACGGGTTGTCGCCGCGCGACGCGGCGGTCGCCACCGCGCTCGCCGGGCCGCTGCTGCGCCGCTACCGCTACCCGCTACGGCCCTGATCGAGAGGCCGCCGGACCCACCGACGACGGCGCGCCGGGCGCGCGAGAGGGAGGAGACACGATGGACCTCGGACTGACCGGGCGGGTCGCCCTGGTGGCGGCGGCGAGCAGCGGGCTGGGGCTCGCCGTCGCCCGCACCCTGGCCGCCGAGGGGGCGCACGTGGCGATCTGCGCCCGCGACCCCGACCGGCTGGCCCGCGCGCACGCGGAGATCGACGCCTGCGGCCCCGGCCGGGTGACCAGCACGTCCGTGGACCTGACCGACGACGACGCGGCCGCCGCGTGGGTGCGGGACACGGCCGCCGAGCTGGGCGCGCTGCACATCGTGGTGACGAACTCCGGCGGGGTTCCGCACGGCCCCGTGGACGCCTTCGACACCGGGACCTACCGCGAAGCGCTCGCCGACAACACCGTCCCGCACGTGGCCGTGGCGCTGGCGGCCCTGCCGTATCTGACCCGGGCGGGCTGGGGCCGCATCGTGATGATCACCTCGGAGGCCGTCCGGCAGCCGCTCGCCGACACGGCGCTGTCGGCGGTGGCGCGGCTGGGCGTGCTCGGCTTCGCGAAGGGGCTGGTGCACTCGCTGGGTGCGCAGGGCGTGACGGTGAACGTGCTGGCCCCGGGCTTCCACCGCACTCCGGCTCTGGACGCGCAGTTCGGCGAGGACGTCGAGCAGGCCGTAGCGGAGGTGGCGAAGGGCCTGCCGCTAGGCCGGGTAGGAAGGGCGGAGGACTTCGGCGCGCTGGCGGCGTTCCTGGCCAGCGAGCAGGCGTCGTTCGTCACCGGGACGGTGTTGCTGGCCGACGGCGGCAACACGCGCGGACTGAGCTGATGGAGCGCCTCCCCCAAGACACATCCCCGGAGACTCCGCCCGCCGCGCCGGGGCCTGCCTGGTGGAAGGTGTTCGCGGGGCTGCTCGTCGCTCTGTTCACCACGTTCGCCGGGTTCGGGGCGGTCGTGCCCGTGCTGCCTCGGCTCGTGGTGGGGGACTACGGCGGGTCGCCGTTCGTCGTCGGGGCCGCGTTCACGTGTACGGCCGTGGTCGCGTTGCTCGCTCGGCCTTACGGCGGGCAGCTCGCGCAGCGGTTCGGGTGTCGGCGGGTGATGGTGGCAGGGTCGGCCATTGCCGTGGTTGTTGGGGTGCTCTACACGTTGCCGTTAGGGCTGCCCGGGTTGTTCGCCGCTCGGCTCGTGATGGGGGTCGGTGAGGCGCTGCTGTTCACCGCCGGGTCCGTGTGGACGGTGCAGCTCGCGCCCGAGCACCGTCGTGGCCAGGTCGTCGGTTGGTATGGGCTGGCCATGTGGAGCGGGTTCATGGCCGGACCCGTCCTCGGCGAAGTGCTCTACCGGACTGGCTCGTACGCCGCCGTGTGGGCCGCCGCTATCGCCCTGCCCGTGGTCGCGCTGCTCGTGTTGTCCCGGCTGCCGCGTGACGAGGAGATCGGTGCGGCCGTCTCCCGCCGCCTGCTGCCGCCCGCCGCGATCCTGCCCGGCCTCTCGCTCGGCGCGGGCGCGTTCGGCTACGCCGTGCTCGTCAGCTTCGGCGCGCTGGCGCTGGCCGATCGCGGCATCCCCAACGGGCCGGTGCTGCTCAGCGTGTTCAGCGCCGCGTACGTGGGGGTGCGGCTGCTGGCCGGGCGGCTGCCCGACCGCGTCGGCCCGGTCACGGTGATCGTGGTGTCCAGCGTGTGCGAGGCGGCGGGGCTGCTGCTCATCGGCTTCGCGCCGTCGTGGTGGGTCACCGCGCTGGGCGCGCTGGTCGCGGGCGGCGGGTTCACGCTGCTCTACCCGTCGCTGGCGCTGATCACGATCGACCGCGCGCCCGAGTCGGAGCGGGGCGCGGCGCTCGGCGCGGTCAGCTCCTTCTTCGACGTGGCGGTGGGCATCGCGGGGTTCGTCGGCGGCGCGGTGGCCGAGCTGAGCTACTCCGCGACGTTCGCGCTGGCCGCGCTGCTGGTGCTGGGCTCGTTGCCGCTGGTGCCGCTCGCCGCGCGCAGGGTCAGGCCGGAGAGTTGAGCCAGTCGCGGACGGCCGCCGCCAGCACCGTCCGGGCGTGCCGGTACTCGGCGGCGTCGAGCCGTTCGTGCGGGGTGTGGTCGAGGCGGGCGTCGCCGGGGCCGTAGGCGACCATCGGCACGTCCGTCCACGTCGTGGCCAGGGTGTTCATGTCGCTGCTGCCCTTCTTCGCCAGGTGCCGGGGCGTGCTGCCCGCCGCGCGCAGCGCCCGCGTGAACGCGCGGACCAGGCCGGTCGAGCGCGGCGTCGCGACGCCCGGCGTGCAGCGCAGGAACTCGACGGTCACCGGTGCTTCGACGGACGCGCGGACGGCGGCGCGCAGGTCCGTGGTGGCGGTGCGCGGTGGCACCCGCACGTCGATCACCGCCTCTCCGGCTTGTACGTCGCCCCGGTTGCGGGCGTCCACGCCGAGCACCGCCACCAGCGCGTCCGGGCTGAGCAGGGCCACTGCGGACCGGACGGCCGCCGCCGCGTCCACCAGCCGGTCTGCGGCGGTGCGCACGCCCCGTCCGGCGGTGTGCGCGGTGGGCTCGCGCACCGCCAAGCGGATCTTGCACAGGCCGTAGTAGCCGACGGTCAGCGCGTGCGCTCCGCTCGGCTCGCCGACCACGACCGCGTCGGCAGGGTAGTGGTCACGGACGTGGAACGCGCCGTTGGAGGTGGTCTCCTCCTGCACCGCGCCGACCACGCGAACCTGGGCGTCGGCGGGGACGTCCAGCTCGGCGAGCGTCTGGAGGTAGGCGACCAGGCTCGCCTTCGCGTCCACGCTGCCGCGCCCGGTCAGGACCTCGCCGTGCCAGCGCGCGGGCCAGCGGTGCGGGACGGTGTCGAGGTGCCCGAGCAGCAGCAGCCGCCGGGGGCCTGTCCCGCGTGTCGCTACCAGGTTGCCCACCGCGTCCACGGTTGCGTCCAAGCCCTGTTCGACGCACCACGCGGCGAGGAAATCGGCCACGTCTCGCTCGTCGCCCGACACCGAGGAGATCTGGACGGCTCGGGAGAGCAGTTCGAGGTCGGCGGCGGCTGCTGCGGTCCGCCACAGCCGCGTCCCGGCCAGGGGCGACAGTGTGTCTTGGGCGCATACGACCACGTCAGCGGCTAGGTCGCCCAGATCCACGTCTTTCGTGCCGGGGGCGAGCCGCACGTGGTCGGCGGCGAGGTCGCGGGCGAGGGCCAGCACGTCGGCGACGGTCTTCACCTCGGCCGTCACGACGTCGGCATGGTCCAGCAGGACGCCGAGCGCGCCGGCGTCCTGCCCGGTCAGCACCGCCAGGCCGCGAGCGCGCAGCGCGTCCGCCGGGGCCGGGCGGCCGACGGCCAGCACCCGGCCGCGTGCGGCGAGTTCGGCGAGGTCGTCCAGCACGCCGGGGCCCGGCACGGGCGGCAGTTGCACCACGGTCAGGGGGCGGTAAGCGGGCACGGCCATGCGGCTCCCTGCTCTCCGGGGATCGTCGCTCGGGCCATGCTCACACGCGCCCCGCCGGGCCTCCGTCAGCCGCGCGTCGACCCCGGCGGCCCGGCCGCGTCCACCCGGCCGCCCCTCCGCGTCCACCCCGGTTCGACGCCTGGCCGACGCCCGCTTCGGCACCGGTCTCCCTACGATCGCAGCGCGTGCCGCCCGGCCGCCCCGCCCCGAAGGGACAACCATGATCAGCTGCCCGGAGTGCGAGGGCGCGGTGGCCCTCGCCGAACCGCCCCACCTCAACGAGATCGTCGCCTGCCCCGAGTGCGCCGGCGAGCTGGAGGTCGTCGGCGTGGACCCGGTCGCGCTCGCCCCCGCGCCGGAGGTCGAGGAGGACTGGGGCGAGTGAGCGGCCCGGTCGTCGTGCTCGCCTCGCGGGTGCGGACGGAGGAGAAACGTGTCCTGGCGGCGCTGCGGGACCGCGGCGTGGACTGCGCGCACGCGGACACGCGCACGCTGTCCGGGACGCCGGCCGGGCCCGCCGGGGACCGGCCGCTGGTGCTCAACCGCGAGATCGGGCAGGCGCGCGCCGCGTACGCCGCCACGCTGCTGGAGGCGCAGGGGTCCGTCGTCGTGAACGCCGCCGCCGCCACCGAGGTCTGCGGCGACAAGTGGCGCACCGCGCTGGCCCTGCGCCAGGCGGGCCTGCCCATCCCGCGCACACACCTCGCGCTGACGCCGGAGGCGGCGCTCACCGCGCTCGACGAGCTGGGCTACCCCGCCGTCGTCAAGCCGCTGGTCGGCTCGTGGGGGCGGCTGGTCACCCGCGTGTCGGACCGTGCCATGGCCGCCGCCGTCCTGGAGCACGTCGCCGCGCTGCCCTCGCCTCGCGCGCACATCGTCCTCGCGCAGGAGCTCATCGACGGCGGCCGCAACATCCGGATCGTGGTGGTCGGCGGCGAAGCGCTCGGCGCGACCTGGCACCGGGCGGGGGAGTGGCGGGCCAACGTCGCGCGCGGCGCGTCCGCCCAGCGGCTCGCGCCGCGTCCCGACCACGCCAAGCTCGCGGTCCGGGCGGCCGACGCGACCGGCGCGGAGATCGCCGGGGTGGACCTGATCGAGGACGCCGAGGGCCGCGTCCACGTGCTGGAGGTCAACCACGGCGTGGAGTTCACCGGATTCCAGGAGGCCACCGGCGTGGACGTCGCCGGACGCATCGCCGACCACCTGGTCGCGCGGAGGTCCGATGCCTGAGCGCGTGCGCGCCGGGGTCGTCGGGGCCTCCGGTTACATCGGCGGGGAGTTGCTGCGGCTGCTGCTCGGGCATCCGCACGTCGAGGTGGCGACGGCGACGTCCACGCGGTTGGCCGGACGCCGCGTGGACACGGCCCACCCCAACCTGCGCGGCGTCACCGACCTCGCGTTTGTCTCGCCGGAGTCATTGGAGCCGGTGGACGTGCTGTTCCTGGCGACGCCGCACAAGCAGACGATGGCGCGGATGCCGGAGTTTCTGGGCCTGGCCGGGCAGGTGGTGGACCTGTCGGCCGACTTCCGGCTCCGCGACCCCGCCGCCTTCGCCCGCTACTACGGCGAGCCGCACACCGCGCCCGGCCTGCTCGACGGCTTCGCCTGCGGCCTGCCCGAGCTGCACCGCAAGGAGCTGGCCGACGCCGACCGGATCAGCGTGCCCGGCTGCATGGCGACCGCCGCGATCCTGGCCCTGGCCCCGGCCGTCGAGCTGATCGAGCCGGACGTGATCGTGGACGCCCGCACCGGTTCCAGCGGCTCGGGGGCCACCGCCGGGCCCGCCAACACCCACGCCGAACGCAGCGGCGCGCTCCGGGTGTTCGCGCCTACCGGGCACCGGCACGAAGCGGAGATCGCCCAGGCCACCGGGCTGTCGGTGCGAATGACCGCGACCGGCGTCGAGGCGGTGCGCGGCGTGCAGGTGCTCTGCCACGTCCGCCTGGTCGAGGGTGTCGGGGAGCGGGACCTGTGGCGCGCCTATCGGGAGCGGTACGCCGTGGAGCCGTTCGTGCGGCTGGTGGCGCAGCGGCGCGGCCCGCACCGGCTGCCCGATCCGAAGATCCTCTCGGGCTCCAACTTCTGCGATGTCGGGTTCGCGACGGACGGCCAGGGCCGCGCCACGCTCGTCGCCGCGCTGGACAACCTCGTCAAGGGCGGCGCGGGCGGCGCGGTGCAGTCCTTCAACGTGCGCCGGGGCTGGCCGGAGCGGACCGGCCTGGCCTTCCCCGGCCTGCACCCCGTCTGATGCCCGCGCAGCGCCCTCTTGTGGTGAAGGTCGGCGGCCACGCGGCGGTGGACCCGGACGCCGTGTGCGCCGACGTGGCCGAGACCGTCCGCGCCGGGCGTCCCGTGGTGCTCGTGCACGGCGGCTCCGCCGACATCGACCGGCTCGGCGCGCGGCTCGGCGTGCCCGCGCGGCGGCTCACCGCGCCGGACGGCATCACCACCCGGCACACCGACGCGGCGACGCTGGAGGTGGTGCAACTCGCGCTCGCCGGGCTGGTCCGGCCGCGCCTGGTGGCCTGCCTGCTCGCGCACGGCGTCCGCGCGGTCGGGCTCAGCGGCGTGGACGGCGGGCTGCTGCGCGCTCGCCGCAAGGCCGCGCACCGGGCGTGGGAGGACGGGCGGCGCGTCGTCGTCCGCGACGTGCACAGCGGCCGGATCACCGGCGTGGACGCCGCGCTGCTGCACACGCTGCTCGCGGCGGGGGCGCTGCCGGTCGTAGGGCCGCCCGCGCTGGCGGAGGACGGCCGCCCGGTCAACGCCGACGCCGACCGAGTGGCGGCTGCCGTCGCCGCCGCCGTGGGCGCCGGAACGTTGGTGCTGCTCACCGGAGCGCCCGGCGTCCTGGCCGACCCGACGGACGAGACATCCGTGCTCGCCACCTGCGCGGTGCCGCCGGACGGCCCGCCCCCGCACCGGGACGGCGGCATGGGCCTCAAGCTCGTCGCCGCCCGCGAAGCGCTCACCGCCGGAGTCCCCGAGGTGCTGGTCGCGGACGGACGTCGCGCCCAGCCGCTCACCCGAGCCCTGGCAGGCGAGGCGACCCGCATCGAACTGGCCGCGAACACCAAAGAAGGAGGCAACGGGTGAGGGAGCCGGTCGAGGCGACGGAACTGGATGCGCACTGCGCGCGCGTGCGCGAACGGATCGTCGAGATGTGCGCCGGGGCTGAGGGCGGCCATCTAGGCGGCTCGATGTCGCTGGTGGAAATCCTCGTGTCGCTGTATTTCGCGGTGCTGCGCATCGACCCTGCCGATCCGGCCGCGCCCGACCGGGACCGGCTCGTGCTGAGTAAGGGGCACGCGGGCATCGGCCTGTATGCAGTGCTGGCGGAACGGGGGTTCTTCCCGGCCGAGGACCTCGCCGGGTATGCCGAGCCGGGTAGTGCGTTCTCCGCGCATCCGACGCCCGCGATCCCCGGCGTCGAGGTGCCGTCGGGTTCGCTCGGGCACGGCCTGCCGCTCGGCGTCGGGTTCGCGCTGGCCGCGAGGTTGTCGGGATCGGCGCGGCGTTGCTTTGTGGTGCTCGGCGACGGCGAGTTGCAGGAAGGGTCGGTGTGGGAGGCCGCGATGGCCGCCGCGTCCCTACGGCTGGACGGGCTGACCGCCGTCGTCGATCGCAACGGCCTCCAGATCACCGGCGGCACCGAGGACGTCATCGAGCTGGAACCGCTGGCCGACCGGTGGCGGACATTCGGCTGGACGGTGCACGAGGTGGACGGCCACGATCTCGGCGCGCTGGTGGACGTGCTCGGCAAACCCGGGCCGCCGGGCCGCCCGGCGGTGGTCCTGGCCCGTACGGTCAAAGGCCGGGGCCTGCCGTTCGTGGAAGGCCAGGTGCGCAGCCACTACGCCCGCCTCGGTGATCGGCAGCGGCGACGCGCCCAAGCCGTCCTCCGGGCGACGCGTCGGACGTCCGGGCAGGAGGGCCGGTGAGCGCGCGGGCGTGCCGGGACGCCTACCGGGACTTGGTGCCGGAGCTGCTGGCCGCCGACGCCCGCGCGGTGTGCCTGGACAGCGACACCGGGCTGTTCGCGGGGATCGACTTCGGCGGGACGGCCGCACGCTACGTCAACCTCGGCATCGCCGAGCAGAACCTGATGGGCGTGGCGGCCGGGCTCGCGCAGTCCGGGTTCGTCCCGTACGTCAACACGATGGCGGCGTTCGCGGCGACCCGCGCGCTGGAGGCCGTCAAGATCGACATCGCGCTGTGCGGGTTGCCGGTACGGATCATGGCGACCCATGACGGCCTCGCCGCCGGGCACCTCGGCCCCACCCACCACTCCCTGGAGGACCTCGCGGTGATGCGGCTGCTACCAGGGATGACGGTGCTCGTGCCGCACGCCGCGTCGGCCGCCGAGGAGCTGATCCGCCAGTGCGCGGACGTGCCCGGCCCCGTCTACATGCGGCTGGGGCGCAAGGCCGCGCCGGAACCGCCGCCCGGCCTGGAGCCGCTGCGGCTCGGCCGGGCCCAGCCGTTGCGGGACGGCGGGGACGTCACGATCGCCGCCACCGGTCCGTACCCGGTGCTGGCGGCTTTGGGCGCGGCCGACCTGCTGGCGGCGGACGGCGTGCAGGCGCGCGTGCTGAACGTCCACACGGTGCGGCCCTTGGACGTCCAGGCCATCCTGAACGGCTCCCCGGTCGTCACCGTTGAGGAGCACTGGGCGTCCGGTGGGCTCGGCTCGGCCGTCGCCGAAGCGGCGGCCGAACTGCCGGACGGCCCGCGCGTCCTCCGCGTCGCGGTGCCGGATGCGTTCGTGCCCGGCGCGGGCGACCAGGCGTATCTGGTCGCCCGCGCCGGCATCACGCCGGAGGCCGTCGCCGACCGCGCCCGCCGGGCGCTGGGGATCAGTGCGACATGAGCCCGGACCGGTAGGCGAACGACACGAGCTGCGCCCGGTCCTTGAGGTCGAGCTTGGCGCGCAGCCGGTGCAGGTGGGTGCGGACGGTGCTGACGCCGATGAACAGCTCGCCCGCCACCTCCTCCGTCGAGCGGCCCTGCGCGACGAGCAGCAACACCTGCCGTTCGCGCGGGGTCAGCGCGGCGACGGCCGGGCGCAGCAGCTCGCGCGGGTACACCTCGCGCTGGCGGAACCAGTCGACCAGCCGCTCGGTGATCGCGGGGGAGAGCATCGTCTGCCCGCGCGCCGCCGCCCGGATCGTGGCGACGACCTCCTCCCGGGTGGCGTCCTGGGCGAGCAGGCCGTTGGCCCCGGCGCGCAACACCTCGGTCACCGTCTCGTCGTTGTGGGTCATGGTGAACACCACCACCCGCGGCTCGGGGTCCAGGCCCTCCGCGCGCAGCCGCCGGATCAGCTCCAGGCCGGACACGCCGCGCGGCTGGAGCCCGGTGATGACCACGTCGGGACGCCGGGTCCGGGCGAGCATGATCGCGTGGATGCCGCTCTCGGTGGTGTCCAGCACCTCCACGTCCTGCTGGGCCTCCAGTATGGTGTGCAGCCCGTCCCGGACGAGCGGGAGCGCGTCGCACACCAGCACCCTCAGCGGCATATCCGCCGGTTCTCGGTGATCAATTCAGCGTCCCTCCGCAACCGGGCGAAAAGTCCTATTTGTCAAATGATGTCATGGCCGACAAGGGAACGTCACGCCTTTCCCGGGCCCTTTCTCAGCCCTTTATCGCGTTCAAAAGTAACTGGACTTTGATCATGTGTCCGGGTGCGCGAGGACGACGGCCGGAAGCTCGACCACCGGACCCTGGAAGAGCTGCGCTTTCGCGCGGTGCGCTGGGTGGTGGAAGAAGGAGCGCGGCCCGGCGATGTGGCGGAGCGGCTGGGACTGCGGCGCTCCACGGTGTACGGCTGGCTGGCCGCCTATCGGGAGGGCGGCGCGGGCGCGCTGCGGGCCCGTCCCGTGCCGGGACGGCCGCCGAAACTGATGTGGGAGCAGATGCACGAGGTGCTGGTCCGGCTGGCCGGGCAGGGGCCGCGCGAGCAGGGCTTAGATGGCGAGTTGTGGACGCGGACCGCGTTATGCGAATTGTTGCTGCGCGACCTCGGCGTCCAGGTCGCCCCGGTGACGCTGACCCGTCTGCTGGACCGGGCGGGACTGACCGCCGCCCGTCCCCTCGGCACCACCGGCCTGCCGCCTGAGCTGGCCCGTTGGCGGACCGAACGCCTGCCCGCGTTACGGGAGAACGCCCAGGCCGCAGGCGGGACGCTCTACTTCATGGCGCACGCCAGGGGGAACGCTCCAGGGCGGGAGCGGCTGACCATGCTGAGCGCCGCGCCGGGCAAGGGCGCGACGCGGTTCCTGCTGCTCGGCGGGGATGTGGCCGCACCAGACGTGGTGGGCTTCTGCGCGCGCCTGCTCCTGGACGCGCGCGGGCCGGCCGTCGTGGTGCTCGACGACCGGCCCCCGCACCGCACCGGCGACCTCGCCGCCCTCGCCGCCGGGACCGGCGGCGCGCTGCGGCTGGCGTTCCTGCCGAGGGTCACACCTTGGTGACCAGGTGGCGGCCGAGCACCAGGTAGTCCATCTCGGTCTTGAGGAAGCACTCGACGGCGTCCACGGGCGCGCTCACGATGGGCTCCCCGGCGATGTTGAACGAGGTGTTGATCAGGCACGGGACGCCGGTCAGCGCGGTGAACTCGCTGAGCAGGGCGGCCATGAGCGGGTTGCCCTCCGGCGTGACCGTCTGGATGCGCGAGGTCCCGTCCACGTGGGCGGCGCCGGGGATGCCCTCGACGTGCTCGGGCCGCACGGGGAAGACGAACGTCATGTACGGGGACGTCCGCTTCTTCCCCATGGCGAAGACCTCGGGGGCGACGTCCTCCAGCACCACGGGCGCGAACGGCCGGAACGGCTCCCGGTGCTTGATGCGCGTGTTGATGATGTCCTTGATGTCGTCGAACCTGGGGTTGGCGAGGATGCTGCGGTTGCCGAGCGCACGGGGACCGTACTCGGTCCGGCCCTGGTACCAGCCGACGACGACCTTCTCCTGGAGCAGCCGCGCGGTCTCGGCGGGCACGTCCTCCAACTCCCGGACGCGGACGCGGTCGGCGTAGCGGGCGAGGACGGCGGTGATCTCCGCTTCGTCGAACTCCGGGCCCAGGTAGGGCGAGACGGGCGCGGCGATCGTGTCGCCCGCCCCGTGCGCGACGTGGAAGGCCGCGCCGATCGCCACGCCCGGGTCGCTGGCCCCGTAGCTGACCTCGACCTCGTCGTAGCCCGAGCCCTCCAGCAGCTTGGTGTTGTTCACGCAGTTGAGGGCCAGGCCGCCCTCGAACACCAGCCGGGGCAGGTCGCTGCGCTCGCGCAGCGCGGCCACCTGGTGGGCGGTGGCGACCTCGACCAGTTCCTGCGCGGCGCGGGCGACGCGGACGCGGAAGTCGAAGTCCTCGCGGCCGTCTGGGGCCGTCCCGAAGATGCGGTCGAACAGCTCGTAGTAGGCGCGGACGGCGCGCGGATGGAACGGGATCTCGTAGGTGCCGCCGGGGCGCAGGGTCAGGACGTGCTCCAGGAAGGGGTTCCCGGGCGGCGTTCCGGCGGGCTCGGCATATCCCGCCAATCCCATGACTTTGTATTCGTCGTTGTTCGGAGTGAATCCCAAATAGCGGGTGATCACGCCGAAGAGCATGGCCAGGGAGTGGCGGGAGTCAATGCTCGCGTCGTCGAACACGCGCACTTTCCCGTCGCGGACTTCGCCCATGATGCACGACAACCATTCGGCGCGGCCGTCGCTGACGAGGAATGCCGCGTCGCGCCCGCCGGAAACGGCGTACCCGCACATCAGGTGGGAGATGTGGTGCGGCACGGTGTGCAGCCGGGCGTCGTCCGGCCGGAACCCGGTGTGCTCCTCGAAGTCGCCCAGCACGGCCGCCCGGCTGAACATGCCGTCGTAGATGGTGGTGAGACGCCGCAGCCGGTTGAACTTCTGCTCGGCGGTGCCCTCGCCGTCGCTGATCTCGGAGATCATCGCGCCCAGCACCTCGTCGGAGAAGCGCCAGGAGAACGCGAACGCGTCCACGTCGTCCAGCGACAGCCCGGCCTCGTCCAGCACCCAGCGGACGGCGTTGCGGGGGAAGGCGGAGGTCTTCTTCTCCCGGTTGAGGCGCTCCTCCTCGACGGCGGCCACCAGCGTGCCGTCCACCACGAGGGCGGCCCCGGAGTCGTGGCCGAAGAGCATGTGCCGGTCGATCCCGGTGGCGCGGTAGAAGCGCGCGAACAGCTCGGCGCCCTTGCTGAAGCCGTTGAAACCGAGAACGATCACCATGCGCTCCTTCGGCGACGAGACCCGTACCGGCCGCCCGGGGCGGGCACCGGGCGGGCACTGCCACTCAAACCGATCAGGGCGGGCCCCGCGTCCACCCGTCGCCGACGCGAAAGAGCCGCCCGGCTGACCCCGTCCACTCCGCGTTGCCTCGCTACCCTGTTAGCATAATGATAATCGTTCCCATTATGATGGACGCTCCCAACAAGGAGTGGACATGGCACGCAACGAGGTCCGGAGGAAGAAGGTCTGATGGCCAAGAAGAGCAAGGTCGCGGCGAACGAGCGGCGCAGGATGATCGTCGCCCGGCACGCCGAGCGGCGCGCGGAACTGAAGGCGATCATCGCCTCACCGCACACCGGCGCGGAGGCTAGGGAGCAGGCCGCTCGCGAACTGCGGCGCCAGCCGCGGGACGCCAGCGCCACGCGCGTCCGCAACCGGGACGCCGTCGACGGCCGCCCGCGCGGGCACCTGCGGCGGTTCGGGCTGTCGCGCGTCCGGTTCCGGGAGATGGCCCACCGCGGCGAGCTGCCCGGCGTCGTCAAGTCGAGCTGGTAGGAGATTCCGGTGGCCGTTCCGAAACGGAAGATGTCGCGCAGCAACACGCGCAAGCGGCGGGCGCAATGGAAGGCGTCGGCACCAGACCTGGTGCCGATCACGGTCGAGGGGCGTGTCCTGCGGGTCCCACGCCGGCTGGCCCGCGCCTACCAACGAAATCTCGTCCAGGACTGAGTCATCCAGAGTTGCCGGTAGGCAGTGCCCTGACCTGGGGCGGGGCCACGTTGGCCCTGCCAGGGGCGCACGTTAACGCACACGGGCCGACGCGCCTGCACGCGGGCGGGTGTAACGCTTACACCGCCTACCGGCCCTTCGTTAAACCGCCTGCCGGTCGGGCTCGATTCAGGTGGTTAGGCTGCGCTATGTGCGTGGTGGTGGGGAACGGATTCTCTATGTAGTGGCGTGCGCGGCTCCGGCTGCGGCCGATGTTGCGCGGCTGGTGGAACTCGCACAGAGTGACGGCTGGCAGGTATGCGTGATCACGACTCCGCTGGGGCGCCGGTTCGTCGATGTCGATGTGCTGGCCGAGCTCACCGGGGAACGGGTGCGTTCGGACTACCGGATGCCGGGTGAGCCCAATGGGTTGCCCAGTGCCGATGCGGTGGTGGTCGCACCTGCGACGTTCAACACCGTCAACAAGTGGGCGACGGGCATCGCCGATAATTTCGCGGTCGCTCTGCTGTGCGAGCTGATGGGGTTCGGGGTGCCGATCCTGGCCGTGCCCCTACTCAAGGACGCGCTGGCCCGGCACAGGGCTTTCGGCGCGAACGTGGAGGCGTTGAGGGAGATGGGGGTGCGGGTGTTGTTCGATCCGGCTGCGCCCGCACATGCCCGGATGCCAGCCTGGGAACGCATTGTGCAAGAGCTGGGCGAACTGGTCGGAGACGAGTAGAGGCTTCGCGACTGGGGTGGTCAGGTGGAGAGCACACGCAAGGAGATCGGGCAGCGGATCGCTCGCGCACGCCGAAGCCGGGGCCTGTCGCAAATCGTCCTCGCCGGACTGGTCGGACGCTCGGAAAGCCGGCTGAGCCAGGTCGAACGCGGCGTCCGCAACATCGACAGCCACTCGGTTCTCACCCACCTCGCCGAGGTACTGGGCTTGCCGGTGGACGACCTGATCGCGAATGAGACGGGAGGCGGGGTGAAGCGCTACCAGGCGGCCGAGCTGATCCGGAACGCCATGACCCGTTACGACACCCTGCCCGCCATCATCGCCCCCGACAGCGCCCAAGCCCGACCGCCGGACCTGAACTGGCTCAGCCACGAACTACGCGCGGTGAATCGGCTCTACCAGGCGACGCATTACGACGCGGCAGGGCAGCGTCTACCCGGCCTGATCACCGCCGTCGAGCAGGCAGCCCACGCCGTGCCCACCCGCCAACGCCGGACCGCGCACACGTTGCGGGCGCTGATCTACCATTCCGTCGCCACCACGCTGAACCGCGTTGCCGAGACCGAACTGGCGTGGACCGCCGCCGATCGATCGGTCTCGGCCGCACGAGACGCGGACAACCCGTTGCTGGCGGCGGTCAGCGCCTACCGTCTCGGCTACGTCTTCATCCGGATGCGTGAGCCCGAGAAGGCCAAGATCCTCGCGCTCCAGGCCGCCGCCGCCCTGGGACCGGTCCTCACCAAGCCGAATCCGCAACGCCTGTCGTTGTGGGGCGGGCTCCACCTGGTCGCCGTCATCGCCGCCGCCCGCCAGTTCGACCGCGCCGAGGTGGATGCCAACCTTGAGCAAGCGCAGCGTGCAGCCGATGCCCTCGGCAGCGACCGTAACCACTTCTGGACCGCGTTCGGCCCGACCAACGTGCGCATCCACGAGTTGTCAGCAGCTGTGACCTTCGGCGATCCCCGACGTGCTGTCGACGTCGGGGAATCGTTGGACGTGACCCGGCTCGCTCCGGGACTGAGAGGCCGCCGCACGCAAGTCCGTCTCGACCTCGCCCGCGCGTACGGGCAGCAGCGGAAGGACGCCGCTGCGGTGAACGTACTGGTGGAGGCCGAGAACATCTCCCCCGAACTGGTGAGATACGACCCTCGGACTCACGACCTGCTCACAGCGCTGATGAAGCGCGAACACCGCGCCGGCACGCCCCAACTCCGTGGGCTCGCTCACCGCGCGGGGGTTATCTGACCCGCACAAAAGTGCGGGATCTTTACCTTTACTGGAGTACGGGTTCCGTCCCCACCACCTTCCTAGCGTGTTCGTAACGCACTGCATGTCGTTACCGGCGAGGAGGGTGCTGTGGGGTCCTTGGACAGGACGCGTGAGGCCGACACCGAGCGGGTGGGCGATCCGCATGGGGCGGCGTTCACGGCGGCGTTGGCGGGGATGGTGCGGGGGCACAAGCTGACGGTGACCATGCTGTCGGAGACGCGGTTCAAGGTATCGGCGGGGCCGGGGTCGCGGGCGCTGGAGATCGAGGCGCGGCCCCGCCAGGACGACGGGGACCGGTGGTGGTTCTGCTGGAGCGGGACGGTGTGGTTGTGCGAGGCCGACAACCCCACTGACGCGCTGGTGCAGATCAAGGGCGCGTTGCGGCAGGTCGGCGCGGACCGGGGCGTGTCGTGGGTGGCGTCGTGACGCCCTCGCCGTCGCAGATGATCGAGTTGGGAATGTGGCCCGAGCCGTGCCCCCGGCCGGTTTCCGCCCCGGAGGCGGTGCCGGACGCCGGGGAGTTCCTGGCGGTGTTGCGGGCTGAGTTTCCCGGTGTGGGGTTTGTGGCCGATGCGGCGGCCGGGGTGTGGTTCGCGGTGGCGGGCAAGGCTTTGTTCGTGCGGGCGGCGACCGGGATCGAGTTGCGGGAGCGGTTGATCGCTGAAGGGCGGCGGCCTCGGTGAGCGGGTGCCGGGCCGGTCGAACAAGAAGGGCTGACGATGGGCAAGCACGGTAAGAAGGTGACGTGTTCGGCGTGCAAGGGGTCGGGCACCCAGGAGGTCAGCGACAACGGCAAGACCCGCAAGGTGACCTGCGTGGTGTGCAACGGAGCGGGGACGGTGTGACAGATCGGCTCGAATGCCCCGACTGTGGCGGCACCGGCGAGAAGCGGCTGGGGCCGCTGCGGTTCGGTTGCCTGTTCTGTCACGGGCTGGGCTGGGTCGGTGAGGACAACGAGCCTGCCGAACGCGGAGCCGATGAGCAGGACGACGGCGGGTTCGAGCCCGTGTGGGAGACCTCGGCGGCGCAGACCTTCCCAGGGTGCAAGGTGTGTCTGGGCGCGGGGGTGGTGGTGCACGTCGGAGACATCGACCGCCCGTCCAAGGTGGTGGAGTCGCCGTGCCCGGCCTGCGGCGGGGCTGCGGGGCCGGGCTCATCACCGGGGGCGCAGGGTGGCCCGTAGGCGGACGGCAGGCGGCTGGGCCGGGCGCGCCTCGGCTCGGCCCTAGGCCCGGTGTGCGGCGGCGGCCTGGCGCGCTTGCAGCGTCGCCATGGTCGCCGCGTCCAACCGGGCGGGGAGTCCATGCCCTGCCCGGAGGTGGGGGGCTGTGTTCCCGGTCCCGGCCGCCGCTTCCCCCGTTGCGGGCGGCCGGGCCGGGGCGCGGCTTGTGTCGGGCGGGCCGGTGCGTCCCTCGCATCGCACCGGCCCGCCCCTATCCCTGGAACAGCAAAAACGCCCTCAGCCGGGCGGCCGGGGATGCTGTGGCGTGTTCGGGCCGGTGTTACTCGACGGCGGGCTTCTCAACCGGGTCGGCGGTGGTGCACTGGGCGCACCAGTCGGCGGAGGTCTTGGCGGCGCGGTAGGCGGCGGCGTAGGTGGCGTGGTGGGTGTGGGTGTCGTGGGTGACGCGGCGGGTGGCGTAGTTCAGCGGCTTACCGCCGGCCTCGCCCGGCGCGATGGCGTCGGCGGGGGCGTCCACCCCGCGCAGGTCCAGCACTTGAACCCGGTTGCCGGTGCCGCGCCGGGTGCGGTCCTTGTGGATGTAGGGCTGCGGGGCCTTGGGCTTGGCGGCCGGGGCTGGGCGGTGGGCACGGCCTGCTCGGGAGCGGGCGACGCCGTGGCGGGGTTGGCGGCGGTTGCCCTTGCCGGTGGCGGTACGGGCGGCCTGCGGGCGCTTGGTGGTCGCGGCCTTGGTGGTCTTGGCGGGGTGTTGGTGGTGGCCATTGCTTTGCCTTTCGTCGGGTGGTTGGTGCGTGACCACCTTCAGGGCGGACGTCGGGCTGCTCCAAGACGACGCCCATCGGGGAGGGGTTCACCGCGGATCGGTGTCCTCGCCGATGGGGTCGGGTTCAGGGGAAACGCCCGCTTGCAAACGGCCAGGCCATAAGCACAGCCCCCGGTTATCCACAGGGGCGCGGAATCGGCGCGGGCGGCGCTCGGCTTTGACACGATTCGTTGTATGGAACGGACGACGACGATGCCGGGGCCGCCCGAGCCGTACGCGGAACTGCCGCCCGCGGACTGGGCGCCGCCCCGGAGAGCGAGTCCCGGGCGTCGGGCGGCGGGCACGTTCGCGCTCCTGGCGCTGGTCCTGGTCGCCGGGCGGTTGTGGGTAGCGCCGCGGCTTCAGGTGGGCGCGCTCGACGCCTGGGCGACGATCTTCATCGCGATCTGCGTGCAGGCGTTGCCGTTCCTGGTGTTCGGGGTGGCGCTGTCGGCGGCGATCACCGCGTTCGTCCCCGCCCGGGTGTGGACGCGGGTGCTTCCCCGTCGGCCTGCGGCGGCCGTGCCGGTGGCGGGCGCGCTCGGTGCCGTCCTGCCGGGGTGCGAGTGCGCGTCGGTCCCGGTGGCGGGCGGGCTGATGGCGCGCGGGGTCGCGCCGGCGGCGGCGCTGACCTTCCTGCTGGCGGCACCGGCGATCAACCCGATCGTCCTGGTGGCGACCGCGATCGCCTTCCCCGGCCAGCCCGCGATGGTCGCCGGACGGTTCGTGGCCTCGCTGCTGGTGGCGGTGCTGGCCGGATGGGCGTGGTTGTGGTTCGGGCGGGGACGCTGGCTCCGGGTCCCGAGACGGCCCGAGGCCGCCGCCGGGCGGCGGTGGGAGGCGTTCGCGGAGGCGATGCGCCATGACCTGATGCACGCCGGGGGCTTCCTGGTGGTCGGCGGGGCCGCCGCCGCGACCATCAACGTCGTCGTCCCTCGCGAGTGGGTGACGGGGATCGCCGGGGTGCCGGTCCTCTCGGTGCTGACGCTGGCGGTGCTGGCGGTGCTGATGAGCATCTGCTCGGAGGCCGACGCGTTCGTCGCGGCGAGCCTCACCGCGTTCTCGCCCACCGCCAAGCTGGCCTTCCTGGTGGTGGGGCCGATGGTCGACCTCAAGCTCATCGCGTTGCAGACCGGGTTCTTCGGGCGCAGCTTCGCGATCCGGTTCATCCCGCTGACCTTCGTGCTCGCCGTGACGGTGAGCATCATCGTGGGGGAGGCCCTGACGTGAACCGGTATGCGCAGAACCTACTGCTGATCACGCTCGGCCTGGCGATGTTGTGGATCACCATGTCGACCGGCGAGTACGTCAACTACGTGAAGCCGGCCCTGCGCTGGCCGCTGGTGGGCGCCGCGTTCATCGTCGTCGCCCTGGGCGTGACCGGGCTACGCCCCGAACGCCGCACCACCGACCGCGCTGACCGCGCTGACCGCGCTGACCGCGCTGACCGCGCTGACCGCGCTGACCGCGCTGATCGCGTCGGTGTGGCGGAGAGCGGGGCCGATGCTCAGCGGGGCGACCACGGCGACGGACAGGGCGACGGGCACGGATATGAACTCGGGCGCGGCCATGAAGCCAGACCCGGACCCGGACCTGAACTAGGGCACGAACCCAGACATGGGCACGGATCTGGACCCGGGCACGAACTTGGGTACGGGCCCGGACCTGGACACGGGCACGACGCCGGACACGAGCACGAGCCCGAACATGGACATGGACATGGACATGAACCCGGACATGGGCACGGGCACGATCACGGACCCGGGCATGGGCCTCGGGTGGCCTGGCTTCTGTGCCTGCCGGTGCTCGCCCTGTTCGTCATCGCGCCGCCCGCGCTCGGCGCGTTCACGGCCGAGCGCAACGCGGCCGGTGCGGCGGCGCCCAGTGCCCGCCGTCCCGCCACACCGTTGCCGGCCACTCAGGACTCGATGGCTCTGGATGCCTCCAAGGGCCCGGTGGTGATGCCGATCGGCGAGTTCATCGGCCGTGCCTACGACGCCCAGACCGGCATGACGAACGCCATTGCCGGAGTACCGGTCGAGCTGACGGGCTTCGTGGTGCGCAACAAGAAGCAGGACGGCTGGTACCTCACCCGGTTGCAGATGAGCTGCTGCGCCGGGGACGCGATCCCGTTCCAGGTGCTGGTGAAAGGGCTGCCCATGCCGCGGGAGGGCAAATGGGTTCAGGTCGTCGGCACCTGGCGGGAACGGCGGGGCGAGCAGTCCTCCGCCCAGGAGTTGCGTGGCCGTAGCGTGCACCCTGTCCGGAAGCCGAAGAACCCCTACGAGTGAGCCTGTAGAACACGGTGCGCCAGAATGGGCGAGGCACCGGCGCGAAGCGTCCGGCGACCCGCCGCGTCACCAGGCGATGCCGTCAGGCGGCAGGCCGGGTGACGGCGGCGAGTGCGGCAAGCTCGGCGCGTGCGGTGAGCCGTCGCCGGGGCGCTCGGTGCCGGGGCCGTCGACGGCCGGGAAGGCTGGCCAAGGCGGTGTTGTTCCAGCCCGGACAGGGGTGGCGGCAGACAGCATGGGAGGAAAGACGTTGGGCGGCACGCAGGTCAGGAACACCAAGCAGCGCCTGGCGGTGCAGCGGCTCCTGGCGGAGACCCCGGAGTTCCAGAGCGCCCAGACGCTGCACCACCGGCTGCGCACGCAGGGATCGTCGGTCGGCTTGAGCACCATGTACCGGACGCTCCAGTCCCTGGCCGCGGCCGGGGAGATCGACATGACGTACCTGCCGGGCGGCGAGGCCGTGTTCCGCAAGTGCCGCCCCGGTCACCACCACCACCTGGTCTGCCGGTCGTGCGGCACGACGGTGGAGGTGGAGGGTCCGGAGCTGGAGGACTGGGTCGCCAGGGTCGGCACCGGGCACGGCTTCACCGAGACCGAGCACACCGTCGAGATCTTCGGCAAATGCGCGGCGTGCACGGCCGCGAGTACGTGATCCGGGCCGGAGCGTGATCCGGGCCGGTCACGGCTCGGCCCCGGTCAGCCGGAGCAGGGATGCCAGGCGGCCGTCCGGGTCGGCGGTGAGTTCGGCGTAGGTGCCCTGCGCGGTGACGCGGCCGTCCTCCAGGAGCACGATGTGGTCGGCGCGCCGGATCGTCGAGTGGCGGTGCGCGATGACCAGGGTGGCGCGGTTCCGCGCGGCGGCGGCGAGGGTCGCGGCGAGGCGGGCCTCGTTCTCGGGGTCGAGGTTGGCGACGGCCTCGTCCAGCACCAGCACGGGCGCGTCCACGGCGAGGGCGCGGGCGATCGCGACCCGGGCGCGCTGGCCGCCCGACAGCCGCACGCCGCGCTCGCCGGTGACCGTGGCGGGGTCCAGGTCGAGGTGCGCCTCGCGCAGCGCCGGGGCCGGATCGGCCCCGGGTGCGCCGAGGCGCACGTTGTCGGCGATCGTCCCGGCGAACAGGTGCACGTCCTGCGGCACGACGGTGACGTGGGCGGGCAGGTCGGCGATGCGGTCCACGGGGACACCGCCGACCAGCACGCGCCCCGCGTCGGGGTCCCAGTGGCGCAGCAGCAGCGAGACGCAGGTCGTCTTGCCCGCACCGGACGGTCCGACGAGCGCGACGGTCGCGCCGTGCGGGACGGTGAACGACACGCCGCGCAGCACCTCGGGGCCGTCCGGGTCGTA
This sequence comes from Actinomadura hibisca NBRC 15177, assembly GCF_001552635.1. Lineage (GTDB taxonomy): Bacteria > Actinomycetota > Actinomycetes > Streptosporangiales > Streptosporangiaceae > Spirillospora > Spirillospora hibisca. The sequence goes on from NZ_BCRO01000026.1 coordinate 107,522, forward strand.
GCGGAAGCGGACGTCGTCGAACACGACCGCCGGGGCGGGCGGCACCGGCCTCGGGGCGGCGGGCGGTGCGACGTGGGCGGGCGCGGCGACCAGGTCGTGGACGCGGCCCGCCGCCGCGCGCAGCGTCCCGTACTCCTTGAGCAGCAGCGCCACCTGCGTCGCGGGCCCGAGGGCGCTCGCGGCCAGCACCATCGCGACCGGCCCGTGTGCGAGGTCCAGGCGTCCGGCGCGGACGAGGGAGACGACCAGCAGCAGCGTCCCCGCCGCCGCGACCGCGACGAGCAGATCGGTGAGGGCGGCCTCCAGCCCGCCCCGCGAGGCGTTGGCGGCCTGCGCGCGGGCGAGCCTGCGGGCGCGGTCGGCCAGCAGTTCGCGGCGGCGGTCCAGCGCGCCGAACGCGGCCAGTTCCCGCAGGCCCTGCACCGTGTCGACGACGTCGGAGGTGAGCCCGGCGGTGGCGGCGCGCAGTTCGTCGCCGTGCGCCCGGGACCGTCGGCGCAACCACAGCGGCAACGTCAGGACGCACAACGCGACCGGCAGCGAGACCAGCAGCAGCGCCGGGTCGAGGAATGCCGTCAGGACGGCACCGGCGGTCAGCACGATCGCGGCGGTCAGCGATTGCGCGAGCGTGTGCGCGAAGAGCCATTCGAGGGTCTCGACGTCGGACAACACGGCGGCCGACAGGTCGCCGGAGCGCCGCGCCCGCCGCCGCGCGGGGGTGGTGCGGGCGACGGCGTCGTAGACCTCGCCGCGCAACCGCGCCAGCACGAGATAGGCCAGGTCGTGGGCGATGTACATCTCCCACCAGGTCGCCAGCGTCGCGACGAGGACCAGCGCCGCGAGCATCCCGGCCACGGTCCCGGCGGCCGTCGTGTCGCCCGCGACGGCGCGGCCCACCAGCCACGCCGAGGTGACGGCGACGCCCAGCGTCGCGAGCTGCCCGAGCAGATGGGAGACGAGGGTCGCGGCGAACGCCCGGCGGTGCGCGCCGACCGAGCGGGCCAGCCACCACATCGGGGAGGTAGTCATCAGGGGGTTTCCTGGAGGGTGAGGAGCCGGTGGTAGGAGCCGCGTGCGGCGGTGAGGGAGGCGTGGTCGCCGGTCTCGGCGACCGTGCCCCGGTCGAGCACGACGATGCGGTCGGCGTCGCGGACGGTGGAGAGCCGGTGCGCGATCAGCAGACAGGTCCGGCCCTGCCGGACGCGGTCCAGCGCCTCTTCGCCCCGCACGTCCACGTGTGAGGTGGCCTCGTCGAGCACCAGGACCGGGGCGTCGGCGAGCAGCGCGCGGGCCAGGGCGAGCCGCTGCCGCTGCCCGCCGGACAGGGTGGCGCCGCGCTCGCCGAGGACGGTGGCGTAGCCGTGGGGGAGCGCGGCGATGAGGTCGTGCGCCCCGGCGGCGCGGGCGGCGGCCTCCACTTCGGGGCCGGTGGCGTCCGGGCGGGCGAGCCGCAGGTTGTCGGCGACGGTGCCATGGAACAGGTAGGTGTCCTGGGCGACGACGGCGACGCCCTGGCGCAGCGCCTCCAGGGAGAGGTCGCCCAGCTCGACGCCGCCGAGGGTGATCCGTCCGGTGCCGGGATCGTGGTGGCGTTGCAGGAGGGCGGCCAGGGTGCTCTTGCCCGCGCCGGAGGGGCCGATGAGCGCGACCGTCTCCCCGGCACCGACGCGCAGCGACACATCCCGGACGGCGGGGGCGTCCGCACCGGGGTAGGTGAAGGTGACGCGCTCGAACTCGATGGCGGGCGGGCCGGACGGGATCGTGCGGGTGCCCGCGTCGGCCACGGCGGGCCGGGCCGACAGCAGCTCCTCCAGCCCGTCCACGGCGGTGATCCCGAGGTATCCGGCATGCCAGTACTCCGAGAGTTGCCGGACGGGCCGGAAACACTCGACGGCCACCAGCAGCACCACGAACACGCTCCACGCGCCGGGCGTCCCGCCCGAGGCGAAGACGGCGGCGAGCACCGCGCCCGCAGTCCCGGCCTGGATGAGGAAGGCGCTCACGCCGGTCTCCACCAGCGACACCCGGAGCTGCCGCATCGTGGTGAGGTACAGGTGGTGGGCGCGGTCGGCCAGCCGTCCGCCGAGCCGCGTCACGGCACCGAACGCGCGCAACGTCGCCATGCCCTGCATCGCCTCCAGGTAGTCGGAGGCCAGGTCGGCGAACGCCGCCCACCGCGTCCGGCCCCGGCGCAGCAGAGTCGCGTCCCAGAACCGTGGGATCACCAGCACTCCGGCGACCGCGACGGCCAGCACGGCGGCGGCGGGAGCGTTGACGGTGAACAGCCAGCCGACCAACGCCACCGGCACGCAGACCGTGATCACAACCTGCGGCAGGTAGCGGCTGTAGTACGCGTCGAGCCCTTCCACACCGTCCACGAGCGTGGTCTGCACCGAGCCGGTGCGGGCGCCGGTGAGGTAGGCGGGGCCGAGCCTGCCGAGCCGGTCCACGAGCCGGTCGCGGAGCCGGGCGCGGATCAGCGCGCCCGCCCAGACCGTGACGGTCTCGCGCGCCCACAACAACACCGCGCGGACGGCGATGACGGCGAACGCCCACGCCAGCAGGGTGACGGTCCGCCCATGGTCGCCACGGGCGAGCGCGGCGAGCGCACCGGCCAGCAGCAGCGCCTGACCGACGTAGGCCGCCGAGACGGCCAGGCCGAGCCCGACGCACGCGCCGACCGGGGCCCGCACCGCGCCGGACAACGTGAGAAGCCGCCGATGGACGATCATCGTGCGCTCCGATCGTCGGGGGCGGGCGGGACCGGCACGACGCGAGATGGCTCATCCATCGGCGCTCTCTCCCGTGGTGGACGGGTACGGCCGCCGACCGGTACGGCACGCGATGGTTCGTTCATCGGCAGTTCCTTCTGTGCTGGACGGGCCCGGCCGCCCACCGCCAAGGCGTGGACGACCATGGACCGCCGGGACGGACGGCCGAGCGCCGCGCCGAGGTCGGCGTTGGCGGACCAGCTCCCGACCGGACGTGCCGCGAGACCGCGTGCGGTGGCCTCCAGCACCGCTCGGTGGACGGTGCGGCCCGCGTCGGTGTGCTCGCGCCGGTAGTCGTCAAGCGGCGCGGTGAACAGCAGGACGGCGGCGGCCTCGGCGATCGCCGGTCCACCGCCCGACCAGGCCGCCAGGACAGGGCGGGCGTCGCCCCGGGCGATCGGGCCGGACGCGTCGCGCAGGCCGTCGGCGGTGGCGGCGACGAGCGGGGTGCGGTGCAGGAGCGCGTCGAGGTCGGCCGAGCTGAGGTGTCCGGTGAGGGAGTCGGCGCTGCGCCGGGCCAGCAGCACGTCCGCCGGATGGCGGGGCTGGCCCGGGTCGGTCCAGCCCGGTGCGGGAGAGCCGGGGGACAGGTCGGTCAGCGCGTCGGTGACCAGGTCGCCGGTCGGGAGCGGGCGGGGCGCGGGCGGCGGTGAGGGCAGGTCGGGCGGTGTCCCGATGCGCACGGCGGCCAGGCTGTAGGGCGCTCCGGTGAGGGCGGCCAGGCAGCGGGCGTCCGGATCGGTCCAGACCTGGCAGGGGACGTCGAGCGCCGCAGCGGACGCGGCGAGGGCGGCGACGGCGTGGCCGAGGTCCAGCAGCAGGCTCGGCAGGGCGCGCGCCCCGTACTTCCACCGGGTGCGTTCGGGCACCAGCGACAGCACGACGACGAACGCGCCGGTGTCGGTGCCGGACGGCCAGCCGGTGAGCGCGTGCCGTACCGGGTCGTAGCGGTGGACGGTGCCTTCGTGCAGGACGTGGGCGTCCACGGGGTAGAGCGCCCCGGCGGAGGGGACGCGGCGCGGGCGAACCCGGCCGGATTCGGCGGCCAGTGCCAGGTCCAGCAGTGGGCCGAGGACCTGCGACGCGGGGTACCGGGGCAGCGCGGTGCCAGGATCGGCGACGGCGTAACGGGGCTGGCCGCGAGGGTCGGGCCGGTGCCCGTCGTAGGGACCGCGCGCGGCGGCGTCGGCCAGCCGGACGGCGGGGGACAGGGGCGGCATCTGCGTCGTCCTCACAGGTGGGGGATGGGGGCGGAGGTGATCGTGCCGTCCGCGCCGTGGCGTGCGGCGACGTCCTTCCAGCGGACGGAGCCGAGCAGCGGGTAGGCGGCGGGGGAGTTGGGCAGCAGGCCGTCCACGGCGACGCGGGCGACGGCCAGCCCGGTCTCGGCGATGTCGGTGGTGGTGAGATCGACGGTGACGACGCGCCGCCCGGTGGCGGTGACGGCTTGCGCGAGGTCGCCGCCGGACGGGATCTGGGCGACGTCCACTTCGCTGCCGGGGCGGGTGAAGCGGTCGAGCAGCGGGTGCAGGCGCTCGTCCAGCCAGACCTGCGCCTGGGCGGCCAGGTCGCGGACGGCGGAGAAGTCCTCGCCCGCCGCGTCCAGGTAGCGGCGGTCGGCGCGGAAGGGGAGGTAGGAGTGCCGGGCCAGCACGCCGCGCGCCATGGCGTCGAAGGCCGCGCCGTCCTCCGCCAGCAGGCTGAGCGCGGCGATCCACACCTGCACGGCCTCCTGCGCCGCCTTGTGGCACGCCGCCACCGGGTCGCGGCGGCAGGCGAACCCCGCCGCCGCGATCCGGCGTCCGGCGTCGAAGGCGAGCGCCGCGATGACGGGCGTGCCGAAGTCGTTGGGCACCTCGACCAGATGGAGCGCCAGGTCACTGCCGCGCCAGGCGTCGGGCAGACCGGGCACCGAGGCGACGCGGACGCCCCGCGCGGGCAGGGCGAGGCCCCACCACAACGTCACGGCGTCGCGCTCGACGACCTCCGTCAGCGCGCGCGCCGAGGCGTCGGTGAGGCCCTGACCGCAGGCGATCCCGGCGTAGTTGAGGTGGTGGTGGCGGGGTTCGTCGCGACGCGGTCCCTGGTGCCAGTTCAGGTAGGTCCAGGAGCCGGGGACGAGCACCGGCGCGCCGTCGGTGCCGGTGCCCCGCGCCCACAGGATCGGTTCGTCCGCGCTCCACGGCCGGTAGGGGAAGCCGTCGCGGGCGTGCTGCCCGGCGGAGTGGCCCGGCAGGTCGCCGGGCCCGAGGTGGGCGACGCCGCGTGCCGCCAGGTCGGCGGCGGAGGCGCGGGGCAGGTCGTCGGGGATGTTGTTGCCGCAGTACCGCTCGACGGCCTCGCCGATCGCGCCGCGCCGGGCGGCCTCCGCGTCGCCGAAGGAGGTGCCCGCCGCGATGCGGTCGGCGAGCCAGACGCCGACGCGGCGGGTGTCGGCCACCTCGGCGATCATGCAGCGGTACGCGTCCGGCATACCGGGCAGCCGGGGGTAGGGGGTGACCTTGCGGATCACACCGCAGACGGGGTCGACGAGCCGGTTCATGCGGTCTCCAGGGTCAGCCGGACCTCGTCCACCTCGCGGCGCGACGGCCGCAGGGCGGTGGCCGTCAGCGGGTCGGCGGGCGTGTGCGGGTGCCGGACGTGCAGCGGGAAGTGGTGGGCGGCGATCTCCACGCGCAGCCGCGTGCCCGGGGCGAAGCGGTGCGCGAGCGGGGGCAGCGTCAGGTCGGTGCCGTGGCCGAGGGCGTGGCCGAGCTGGAGCGCGGTGCCGCCGGGGCGTTCCTCCGACAGCCGCGCGACCCACTGCCCCGGGGTGTCGCGGGAACCGGCGAACCGGACGCGGGGGCGGCCCACGGCGGTGAACGGGTCGGTGAACGGCTCGCCGACGGCGGTGACGGCGTCGCGGCGGTCCGCGTCACCGGCGACGTCCACCGGCCCCATCCGGGAGGGGAACGGGTCGGCGGGATCGGCGGTGAACGTCCCCGCGCCCTTGAGGTCCAGGTCCACGGTGGTACCGCCGAACACGTTGGCCCAGGTGCGGGTGGACTCCACGGCCAGCCGCGCGCCAGGGGCCTCGGGCTGCCCGGCCAGGAGCGCGGATAGCCACGCGGTGACGAACTCGGCCGCTCGTTCGCGGTGCAGCAGGGGACGGTCGCCGTTCCGGTCCCGGTGTGCCAGGCCGAGATCGTGCTGCCACGGCCCGGCAACCAGCGACGCCGGGCCGTCCCAGCTGCGCCACAGTTCGACGGCGTGGTGTAGGAACGGGTCGTACAGCCCCGCCACGCACAGCAGCGGCGTCCGCGCGCTCAGCGCGGGACGTTCGGGAGCGCGCCAGGCCGGAGCGAACCCCGGCAGCCGCAACCCGAGCCGATCGGGCAGGCCGGTGACGGGCAGGTGCGCCAGCGCGGCGGGATCGGCGGCGAGCCGCTGGTCGAGCAGCCCGGCGCGGTCGGTGCGGCAGTCGGCGTAGGTGCTCCACCACCAGGCGTGGGAGTACAACTTCGCCGCGCCGCCGGGTTCGCGGGTGGTCTCGTGCAGGCCGAGCGCGGGAACGGCGGCGATCACGCCGGTGACTGCGTCGGCCATCCGCACCGCGCAGAAGGCGGCGTAGGAGGAGCCGTAGGCGACGATCCGGCCGTCGCACCAGGGCTGGTCGCGGACCCACGCGACGAGCGCGAGACCGTCCGCCCGCTCGTCCGCGTAGGGCCGCCACCGGCCGGGGGACTCGTGCCGCCCGCGCACGTCCTGCACGACCACGGCGACGCCGCGCCGTGCCCAGCCGTGCGCCTCCGCGAGATGGCCGCGCTTGCCGTAGGGGGTGCGGATCACCAGCACCGGGTGGCGTCCGCGCGGGGACGGCAGGACGACATCGCCGACCAGCCCGCCGGGGACGGTCACGTCGCCGAGCAGTGCCGTCATCGACGCTCCGCGCGGGGGTGGAACGCCGGAAGCGGGAGGATCGGGTGGTCGGTGACGCGCTGGGTCCGCAGGTCGGCCAGCCGCAGCGTCCTGGTGCGGGCCTCGCCGCGCGTCAGCGCGAGCAGGTCGGCGGCCAGCAGCGCCGCGACGAACAGGGCCTCCACCGGGCCCACGGCGGAGGCGCTGTGGGTGATCGGCCCCGTCCAGTAGGCGGCCAGGTGCTCCGGGCTGCCGGACGCGGCCAGCCGCCGGGCCCGCACGTCGGCCGGACCGGGATCACCCTTGGTTTGTGTGACCGGCTCCAGGACGGCGGTCGTGCCCTCGACCGAGCAGCGCTGCCAGGCTGCGGTGCCGGGATCGAACGTCCGCCAGCCGGGAGGCGGCAGCGCGTCGCAGCACCAGCTCACTACGGCGGGACCGTCCGGAAGGTCGTTGGTGGCGGTGACGACGCGGCCGAACCCGGCCGGGACGAGCAGGCTGCGCAGCGCCGTCGCGATGCGGCCCTCACCCAGCACGGCGACGGTCCAGTCCGCTGCGGTACTGGGAGCGGCGAACAGGCCGCGCTCCTCGAACGCGCGGACCACGCGGTCGGGCAGCGCGTCCAGATCGGGGCCGACCTGGGCGTGCAGGTCGAGGAACTCGCCCGCGGCCGTGCGCAGCACCGGAGCGCCGTCGCGTTCGAAGATCGCGGTACCGGCGGCGAGCCGCCGCACGCCCGCCGTGCTCGTGCCTTTGTCCGCGCCCGTGCCTCTGCTCGTGCTGACGCTCATCCCTGCCTGCGCTTCCTCATTCGGTGTCCGGGGACGGGGGTGCCGCGCGGCGCGAGGCCGCGCGGCACCCGTCGGTCAGCTCTCGTCGCCCTCGTCGAACAGGTCGGCGACCAGCGCGTGGTTGCAGGTCGGGTGCGCGGCCTGGAGCGGCTGCGCGATCTCGGCGGGGGAGAAGACCGGCAGCTCTTCGCCGGTCATGGAGACGTGGTCGCCCATGGGGGCTCCTTTCGGTAGGGGATGCGCCGGATGCGGGGATCAGGGGTGTTTCTCCCGGTTGACCCCTTGGCGCATCCGCAGCGTAGATGATAATGATTATCAAGTCCATATGGCGACAATGATTTTCGTTTCAGGAGATGCGATGCGAAACCGAGCCCTCGGCACCGCCGCCGTCAGCGGTCTGACCTTGGCCCTGCTGGTCCCCGCCCCCGCGTCGGCGGCCTCTCAGGCGACCGGCTCCCGGCTCGTCGTGGCCGACGCGGCGGCCGGCAAGGTGTACGTCTACTCCGTCCCCGGCCACCGGCGGATCGCGACGATCAGCGGGCGCACGTTCGCCGACCACGCGGGCCTGCTGCCGCTCAAGGACGGCCGCGTCGTGTTCGTGGACGAGGCCGCGCGGCAGCTCGTCGCGCTCCAGACGCAGGGCGCCCCGCGCGTCGTCGGGACCGCGCCGCTGCCCGAAGGCGAGGTCACCCACCTGGCCGCCGACCCGGCCGGACGGCACGTCGTCGTCGCGGCGGCCGAGGAGCACGATCACGAGGAAGGCGAGCACGGCGAGGAGGAGCCCAAGCACGGCCACGGCACGCTGACGGCCGTCGACCTGGCCACCTACCGGGCCTCCACGGGCGTCATCCACACCGGGCACCCCGGCGTCGTCGTCGGCGCGGGAACCGTCGTGCACCGCAACGACGACGAGAACACCTTCGAGTCGTACCGGCTCAGCGACGTCCTCGCCGCGAACGGCGCCCACATCACCCCCACCGGCAGCGTCCCGATCGGCGCGGCCGGGCACGGCGAGGCGTACGCGGGCGGCACCGTCATCGGCGCGACCGACGACGGCCTCGACACCGCCAAGCTGTCCGGCGGCACCCTCGCCAAGTCCCGCACCATCGCCTGGCCGAGCACCGGCCGCGGCTACTACCTGCGGCTGACCGGCGACGGCCGGCTCGTGACGACCTTCGGATCGGCCGACAAGGCGGCGGACTGGACGACCTGGCGGCACAAGGCGTTCGTCGCCGACCCCGCCACCGGCCGGACCAGGGCCCCCGCCCTCGGCACCGGCTTCCTGTTCCGGCACAGCGTCTCCGACCGCACCGCCGGGTACGTCCTCCAGCGCCCGGACGCCGACCAGGTGTCGTTCGTCAACGTGCGTCCCGGCACCGCCGGGTTCGGTGCCGTGACCTCCCGCGTCACCCTGCCGCGCCTGCCCGGCGGCCCCGTCGCGGGGACGTCCCCGTGGGAGGGCCAGTTCCGCCGCATCGCCCAGGACCCGTCCGGCGCGCTCGCCTACGTCACCGGCGGCGGCACCGGCAAGATCTCGGTCATCTCCCCCGACCTCGGCCGCGTCGTGTCCACCATCACCACCCCCAGCACCCTGGACGGCGGCGGCGCCCTCACCGTCGTCACCCCCGGCCGCGACGACGCCGACAAGGTGGGCCGGTGATCCGCACGCTGCTCGCGGCCGGGGCGCTGCTCGTCCTGGCCGGTTGCGGGAGCGGCGAGGCCGCCGCCCCCGCCCGTTCCGCGCCCGCCGCACCCACCGCCTCGGCGACGCCGGTGGCGGCCTCCCTGAAGACCACCGACCCGGCGGGCAAATCCCTCACCCTCGACAAAGCACCGCAGCGGATCGTCTGCCTCACCGGCATCTGCGACGACGCCTTGATCGAACTGGGCCTGCGGCCCGCCGCGACCACGACGCCCAAGCTGATCTCCCGGCCCGACTACCTCGGTGCCGAAGGGGCGCGCATCCCGGTGATCCCCGGGGCGTTCGGCGGCGAGGACGTCAAGAAGATCGCGGAGGCCAGGCCGGACCTCGTCATCGGGCTCGCCGGAGTCCACGACAACCTGCGCGCCGCCGTGCAGAAGTTCGCGCCGCTGTGGGTGGTGGAGGTCAAGAAGCCCGAGGACTCCGTCGGCTACCTGCGCTCCCTCGCCGCCCTGACGGGACGGGGCGCGCAGCAGGCGCAGGCCGAGAACCGCTTCAACGCCAAGCTCGCCGACGGCACCCGCCGCGCCAAGGCGGCAGGACTGGACAAGAAGCGGGCGCTGGCCATGTACGGCGGCGGCAACGTCGGCGTCAACACCACCGACGACATCCTCGGCAGCTTCCTGTCCCGCTACTTCGCCTACCCCTGGCCGAGCAAGGGCGGCGGGTTCGAGACCGCGCAGGCTTACAGCCTCGAAGAGATCCTGGCCAAGGCCCCGGAGGTCGTCTTCGTGCAGTCGTTCGCGTTCGGCAAGGCCAAGCCGGTCACCGAGACCTACCGCGACAACCCGGTGTGGAAGCGCATCCCGGCCGTCGCGGCGGGCAAGGTGTTCGAGGTCCAGCCCGAACTGTGGGCCTCCGGGCGCGGCACCCGCGCGTTCGGCATCATCCTGGACGAAGCCCTCGCCAAGGCCGCCGGGTGACGCGGAAGTGACATCCACGCACGTCAGGGGGCGCGGCCTGGCCGCGCCCCCGCTTCCGCACGCCGCCCTTGCCGCGAGCGCGGCGCTGGCGGCACTGATCCTCGCGGGCCTCTGCCTTGGCACGCCGTCCATTGCTCCCCAGCGGATCCCCGCCGCGCTCGGCGACCCCACCTCACTCGAACACGTCGTGCTGTGGGAGCTGCGGGCACCCCGGCTGCTGGTCGCGCTGCTCGGCGGCGCGGCGATCGGCACGGCCGGGTTGCTGCTCCAGGAGGCGCTGCGCAATCCCCTCGCCGTCCCCGAACTGCTCGGCGTGTCCTCTGGTGCCGCGCTGGCCGTCGCGGTCTGCGTCGTGTGGGCACTGCCGGTCTCGGCCGCGCTGTACCCGCTGGTCGGTCTCGGCGGTGCCGCCGCAGGTGGCGTGCTGGCACTGGCCGCAGCACGGGCGGCCGGGACCGCCACCGGTGTCCTGCTGGTGGGCGCCGCCGTCAGCACCGCGATCCAGGCGCTGCTGCTGGCCGTCATGGCCACCGCCGACCGGCTCCAGTACGACCTGCTGTTCCGCTACCTGGTCGGCAGCCTCAGCGGGGTCATGTGGGACCAGGTGGCCCGGACCCTGCCGTGGTTCGCGCTCGCCGTCCCGCTCGTGCTGCTGTGCGTGCCCGCGCTCGGCCTGCTGCGGCTCGGCGACGAGGCCGCCGCGAGCCTGGGAGCCCGCGTGGACCTGGCGCGCCTCGGCGTGCTCGCCGTCGCCGCCCTGCTGGTCGGCGCGGTCACCGGTCCCTGCGGGCCGATCGCCTGGGTGGGGTTCGTCGCGCCGCTGCTGGCCCGGTGGCTCCGGCCACGCGGCGAGGCGCGGACGTGGTTGCCGTGGACGGCCGTCCTCGGCGCGGCGATCACGCTCGCCGCCGACCTGGCCGCCCGGCTCGCCCTGGCCCCGGTGGAGACGCCGCTCGGCGCGTGGACCGCGCTGGCGGGCGTGCTGACCGGCGCGGCCTTGATGCGGAGGAGCCGATGAACCGCGCCCTGGGCGCATTTGTGCTGGTAGTGGCGGTCGTCGCCGCGCATCTGGCCACCGGCGGAGCCACAGCCGCAGACGTTCTGGCCGTCGTGCAGGGACACCCGACCGGACTCGACGCGCGCCTGCTGTGGGAGTACGGGCTGCCCCGCCTGCTCACCGCCGCGCTCACCGGCTCGGCGCTCGGCGTGGCGGGCTACCTGCTGCAATCGGTGCTGCGCAACCCGCTGGCCGCGCCGGAGCTGACGGCCGTCAACCCCGGCGCGGTCCTCGGCGTCCTCGGCGGGACCGTGCTCGGTGCCGTCGCGGCGGACGCCGCCGCCGGGTCGCTGTTGGCCGCCCTCGTCGGAGGCGCTCTCGGCGGTGGCCTGAGTTGGGCGCTGGCCGCAGGCGGCGGGCCCGGACGCGTCGTCGTGGCCGGACTGCTCGGGTCAGCCGTGCTCGGCGGGCTCACCACGATGTTGCTGGCCTACCAGCCCAGCCGGTTCGGCAACGTGCTGCGCTGGCTCGCCGGGTCGGTCGAGGGACGGGTCTGGGACCACCTCACCGTGGCCTCCTGGTGGATCCCGCTGTGGCTCGCCGTGGCCTGGGCCGCCTCGGCGGCGGTGGGCGTCCTGCAAGGCGGGGACGAGCACGCGGCGTCCCTCGGCCTGCCGCCCCGGACCGGCCGCGCCGCCGTCCTCGCGGTCGCGCTCGCGCTGACCGCCGGGGCCGCCGCCCTGGCCGGGGCGATCTCCTTCGTCGGGCTGGTCGTCCCGCACGCCGCCCGCTGGCTGGCGCGCGGGGAACCCCGCGCCTGCGTGCCGGTCGCCGCCCTCGTCGGCGCAGCCGCGCTGACCGGCGCCGACGCCCTCGCGCAGGCCGCCACGCACCTGCTCGCCGCCGGGCACCTCGGGCACCGCCTGGGCGTGCCGACCGGCGTCGTCACCGCCCTCCTCGGCGCGGCCGTGCTGGTCGCCGTCGTCCGCAGAGAAAGGCCCGCATGATCCTCCAGACCCGTGGCCTGGCCTTCAGGCACGGCGAACGCCGCGTCCTCACCGGCATCGACCTGGCGGTCGGCGCGGGCGAACTCGTCGCGCTGGTCGGGGTGAACGGCAGCGGGAAGAGCACGCTCCTGCGCCTGCTCGCCGGGCTGCTCGCGCCCGAGGCCGGTGCCGTCGAGCTGGACGGCGTCCCGCTCGCCCGGCTGTCGCGGCGGCGGATCGCGCGCCGCGTCGCCGTCATGCACCAGACGATGCCGCCCGTCCCCGGTCTCACCGTCCGCCGCCTCGTCCGCCAGGGCCGCTACCCCACCGAGGGGCCGCTCGGCATGCTCCGGCAGCACGGCCACGACGCGCGGACCGACGAGGCGATGGAACTCACCGGCGTCGCGCACCTGGCCGATCGCGTTTTGGACACCCTGTCGGGCGGGGAACGCCAGCGGGTCCGGCTGGCGCTGGCCCTGGCGCAGAACGCCGACGTCCTGCTGCTGGACGAGCCGACGGCGCACCTGGACGTGCGGCACCAGTTGGAGATGCTCGCCCTGGTCCGGGACCTGCGCGCGGCCCGGTCGCTGACGGTCGTGACGGTGCTGCACGAGCTCGACCACGCCGCCCGCTTCACCGAACGCGTCGTCGCCCTGCACCGGGGAGCGGTGCACGCCGACGGCCCGCCCGCCGAGGTCATCACCCCCGGCCTGCTGGCCGAGGTGTTCGGCGTGGCGGGCCGCGTGGCCATGGACGACGTGCACGGCACGCCCCACTGCGTCCTGGACCATCCACTGGACCCGGACGACGCCGCAGCGCACGCCACCAGCTCATGACGCGGCGGTCCGTCCCGAGCCCGGATCGGCTCGACGCCGCTCACCCGGGCATGGTAGTCATATTGATAATGATTTTCATTACGATCTGGAGGTGGGCATGTCCGTCCCCGTGGTGCTGGTCGCCGGGTTCCATGGACCGGCGCGCGGCGCCGTCGTCGACCGCTTGTTGCGCGAGCGCCCCGGCGCGCTGGCGGTGCATCACGACCTGCGCGCGGTGGCCGGGGGCGCGGTCGTGCGGACCGTCCGCGACGCCACCGGCGTCCGCGACCGCGCGGTGGTCCGGCTGGAGCACGGCTGCGTGACGTGCGCGGTCCGCCTCGACCTGCTGCCGCAACTGCTGCGGCACGCGCCGAACGCCGAGCTGCTGATCGTCGAACTGTGGGACACCGTCGAGCCCCGCCCGGTGGCCGAGGTCCTGGCGCACGGATCCGACGGCGAACTGCGGCTGGCGGGCGTCTTCACCGCGCTGGACGCCGAGCTCGCCCCGCTCGACCTGTGCCGTGGCGAACCGCTCGCCGAGATCGGCAAGCCGGGCGCGGCCGGCGACCGGCGCTACCTGGCCGAGGTCCTGTTCCGGCAGATCGAGTACGCCACCGCGCTGGTCCTGCCCGACGTGCTTCCCGCACCGATCCCGGCGGCCGACTCCGACGACGTGGAACTGTGCCGCGAGCTGATGGGCCACCTGGCCCCCATGACGCCGGTGCACCTGCCCGGTGACCTGCTCCCCGTCCCGGCCGGGACGGCGCTGTGCCCGCACGACCTGGCGGCGCGGATCGACCCGGCCACCGCCCAGCTGCCGCCCGAGGCCAGCACCCCGGCGGCCGACACGGTGGTGTGGCGGCGCACCGGACCGTTGCACCCGGCACGGTTCTTCGACGCCGTGGACGAGTTGGCCGCCGAGTCGGTGCGCAGCCGGGGCCGCTTCTGGCTCGGCAACCGTCCCGACCGGATGCTGGCGTGGGACGCGGCGGCGGGCGTGGTGGCCGTCCAGGACGCTGGTCCGTGGTTGGCCTGCTTGCCCGAGGCGGCCTGGGAGATGGTCCCCCCGCTGCGCCGGGCCGCCGCAGCCCTGGACTGGCACGCCGAACACGGCGACCGCGTCCAGCACCTGGTCTTCACCGGCGCGGGACTCGACCGCGCCCGCATCCACCGGCTGCTGGACTCCTGCCTGCTCGCCGACGGCGAGGAACCCGCCGACCTGGAGGACTCGTTCGCCCCGATCCTCGACACCAAGGGGGCCGCGTGATCCCGTTGCCCAAGCCCGCTGTCACGCCTTCCCCTTCCTGACCTCCTCGCCCACCTGGGCCGGTGAGGTGGACCAGGGCGCGCCGTGCCCCGGGAGCACCCAGGAGGCCGACAGCCCGGCGATCCGGTCGAGGGAGGCGAGCGCTTCGGCGGGGTCGTCGGTGAAGGGCGCGGGCTGCGGGCCGCCGCGCCCGGTGAGGACGTGCCGCGTGGTCAGGGCGTCGCCGACGAAGACGGCGTCGGCGAGCGGGACGTGCACGGCCACGCTTCCCGGCGAGTGTCCCGGCATGCCCACGATGACGGGGCTGCCGGGCAGGTCCAGGACGTCGCCGTCACTGATCTCGGTGACCTCGCCGACGTAACGAGTGCGCAGGCCGTTCTTGCGGATGGAGTAGCCGAAGAACCCGAGCGTCGGACCCAGGCGCATGGGACCGAACGCGACCTTGGGCTTCTCGCCCGTGCGGGTGCGGTCCGCGTCGGCGGCGTGCACGAACACCGGCACGCCGTGCTCGGTGCGCAGGCGTTCGGCGAAGCCGATGTGGTCGGAGTCGCCGTGGGTGAGCACCAGGCCGCGGATGTCGTCGGCGGTCTTGCCCAGGGAGCGCAGCTCGCGCTGGAGGTCGCGCCAGTGGCCGGGCAGGCCCGCGTCGATGAGCGTGATGCCCTCGGGAGTGTCGACGAGGTAGCTCGCCACGAGGTCGTTGCCGAGGCGGTGCAGGTGAGGGGCGAGTTTCATGGGGGTTCTCCCGGTCGAGGTCGTCGATGGCTACGATAATTAGCTATCATGGCTAACGTCAATAGCCTTCATGGCGGGAGGAACGATGCCGACCCCTGAGAAGACCTCGTTCGCCGGAATCGTCGCGGCGGGGCGCGAGCTGCTGGAAGCGGGCGGCCAGCAGCGGCTGACGATGCAGAGCGTCGCCGAACGGGTGGGCGTGCGCGCGCCGTCGCTGTACAAGCACGTCAACAACCGCGCGGCCCTGCTGACCGCCGTCGCCGAGGCCACCATCGACGACCTGGCCGCCCGGGTGGAGGCGACCGACGGGTCGCTCGAAGAGGTGGTGCGAGGCTACCGGCGATTCGCCCAGACGTGGCCAGCGGGCTTCCGGCTGATGCTGTCCATCGAAGCACCGCCCGAAGCCCTCGCCCGAACGGCCGCCCCAGTACTGCACGCCACACGGGAACTGGTAGGCGAACAGGAGGCGCTCGAAGCCGCGCGCCTGGTGGTCGCGTGGGCGACCGGTTTCATCGAAATGGAACTCAACGGCAGCTTCCGGCTAGGGGGCGACGTCGACCGCGCCTTCGAGTACGGCCTGTCCACCCTACGCCGAGCCCTGGCGACCGGCCCCTAAAACTTTCCCAGAGCGGGGACGGGAGCGGTAAGGTCACGCTCTTCGGCATGCGGAAGCGTCCCGGAGTCCTCGAAGGCCGACGCCCATGACGAACCCCGACCGGTCACCCGCCGCCCTCCGCCTTGCCGCCGCGTTGGACGGCTTGGCCATGACCTTCCGCGGAATGACCGCCAACCCGGACGAAACCGCTTGCGAATGCCACTTCGGCAGTGTGGCCGACCTGGCGTTGCTGAAGACGCCGGACGTGGAGCTCGACCCGGACCTGTTGCGCCGCACCTGGCAGGCTTCCTGGTGGGACGATCACGCGTCCGTACTGCGCCGGGTCCTGCCGCAGTTCGCGACCGCTCTGGTCGGTGGTCTCATCGAGCCCTGGTCCGATTTCGTCGACGTCGGACGGTTCCTCGTTCGCGGAAACTGGCGCCAGTGGCCTACGGACCAGGCCGCCGCGGTTCAGGAGTTCCTCGACGCGTGGTGGCTCTACACCCTGACCGCGCCAAGTCCCGAGGTTCCGGCGTACGAGACCTTCGTCGGCGTCGTGGAAGCCTCCGGTTCCCTCACCCCCTGGCTGGCGACCTGGGAAACGGTGCGCACCCCGGCCGCAGACCAGCATCTGGCGCAGGCGATAGAGCGCTGGGAGTACGACCTTCTGGGAGGCGTGCTGCCCTGGAATCCCTGGCTGACCTCGGAAGAGGAGGACGATCGGCGCTACGCCGAGCTCACGTCCTGGATCGCCCGCCATGCCCCTGACCGGCTCCGCCGGCACGGTGCGTCCGAACGACTGCTGCACGGCGTCCGCCTGATCGGCCTCACCGGCCCGGACCGCTGGGAAGACCCGCACTGGCCCGGCTACAGGTACTGAACCCGCTGGCCTCCCGCCTGTTCCAGGGAACGCAAGCCCGGCCTTCGCCGACCTCAGGAGTACTTCGCCGGCCTCGGCGGCAAGGAGCCGCCGGGGCCTCGGTCCACTCGGCCGGTGCCTCGGCCAGCGACAGGCTGTTGCCGTCCGGATCCAGCACGACGACGTGACGCACGCCGTTGCCGTCCCCCGTCCGAGCTACCGGCGAATGTCCTCCCAGCGGGGAAGATCGCGGGTCGCCGGTTCCCTAGCGTTCGTCTGGCCGCCGAATCCCGCGCGGAAACCTCGCAAGGAGTCGTCATGCGATTGTTGAAGCAGCTCTTGCCCGTCGTCCTGGTCGCCTTCGTCGGCGGGCAGGTCGTCGTGGCGGTGGAGGACAGCCCGGTTCTGAGCCTGGTCATCGGCCTCATGACGGCCGTGCTCGCGGTGCTCGTGTACGCCTGGACGGTGCGCTGGTCCGAGCACCGCGCACCGGTCGAGGTCGCCGTCAGGGGCGCCACTACCCGCACCCTGCTGGGGGTGCTGATCGGCGCCGGGTGGTTCGCGGCCGTCATCGGCAACATCGCCTTCAACGGCGGTTACCGGGTCGAGGGCTTCGGGGAGATCGCGGGCCCGGTCGGCCTGGTCGGCTTCATGGCCGCCGCCTCCGTGACGGAGGAGCTGATGTTCCGCGGCGTCCTGTTCCGGATCACGGAGGAACGCCTCGGCACATGGTGGTCGCTGGTCCTGACCAGCGTGCTGTTCGGCCTGTGGCACATGCTCAACCCGGACGCCACGCTGTGGGGCGCGGTCGCCATCGCGATCTCGGCCGGCGGGACGCTCGCCGCCGCGTACGCCGCCTTCCGCACCCTCTGGGTGCCGATCGGCCTGCACTTCGGCTGGAACTTCGCCCAGGGCGGCGTCTTCGGCACCGCGGTGTCCGGCAACGGCGAGAACGACGGGCTCCTGGACGGCGTGTTGTCCGGCCCGGCCATCCTCACCGGCGGCAAGTTCGGCCCGGAGGCGAGCCCGCACACGGTCCTGTCCGGCGTCATCCTGACGGTCGTGTTCCTGTGGCTGGCCCGCAGGCGGGGCACCCTGGTCCGCCGCAAGGCCGAGGCGCCCGCCCCGGCCGCTAGCCTGGCCCGGTGATCGGTCTGCGGCGGCTCCCGGCCCGCTGGCGGCGCTGGGACGTGACGGTCCGGGACGTCCCGCTCGCGCTGCTGTTCGCCGTCGTGTCGTTCCTGCCGGTGTTCCGCGGCCACGAGACGCAGGTCGGCGAGCTCCCGGCCCGCCCCTTCGACGCGATGGCCATCGCGGCGCTCGCCCTCCACTGCCTCCCGCTCGTCGTGCGCCGCCGGTGGCCGGCCGCGTGCCTCGCCCTGGTGACGCTCGGTTTCGCCGTCGCGGAACTGCGCGGCTACCACATGGTCGCGGGGACCGCGCTGCCCGTCGCGCTGCTGAGCGCGGGCGCCCATCTGGAACGCCACCGGCGCCTCACCGTCGCCGTCCTGTCCGCCGCGTACGCGCTGCTGGCGGTCACGCTCAACCAGCTCGGCGGGACCGAGCGGCTGGACGGCTACGTGGTGTTCTACCTGGGGCTGGCCGTCCCCTGGGGCATCGGCTCCTGGTTGCGCTCGACGCGGGCCGCCGAGGCCGAGCACCGCCTCCGCGTCGCCGAGGCCACCCGCGCCGCCGAACGCACCCGCATCGCCCGCGAACTCCACGACGTCGTGACCCACCACGTGACGGCGATGGTCGTGCAGGCCGAGGCGGCGCGCTACCTGACCGCCGCGCCCGACCGCCTCGACGAGACCCTGAACGCCGTCACCGACACCGGCCGCCGGGCCATCGCCGACCTGCGGCACCTGCTCGACCTGCTCAACCCCGACCACGGCACCGCGCCCGCGAACCGCGTCCGGACGCCGTCCACCGGCGACCTCCGCACGCTCGTGGAGCAGACGCGCCAGGCCGGGCAGCCGGTGGAGTTCACCGAGGAGGGCGAGCGGGCCGAGTCCGGCGGCAGCGCCGAGTTCGTCGCCTACCGGGTCGTGCAGGAAGCCCTGACCAACGCCCTCAAGTACGCCCACGGCCACCGCACCGTCACCCGGGTGCGCTACGGCGAGAAGGAGATCACCGTGGAGGTCGGCACCGACGGCCCCGGGAACCGGGCCGCGTCCCCCGGCGGCAGCGGGCGGGGCCTGGCCGGGCTCGGCGAGCGGGTCGACGCCCTGGGCGGCGAGTTCAACGCGGCCGGACGCGCGGGCGGCGGCTTCGACGTGCGGGCGCGCATCCCCGCCGGAGGCCCGTCGTGACCGCACCGGTGCGGGTGCTGGTCTGCGACGACCAGGCGCTGATCCGCACCGGCTTCGCGACGATCATCGACGCCCAGCCCGACCTGGCGGTGGTGGGGGAGTGCGGGGACGGGCGCGCCGCCGTCGGGCTCGCCCGCCGACTGCGGCCGGACATCGTCGTGATGGACGTGCGGATGCCGGTGCTCGACGGCATCGAGGCGACCCGCCTGCTGGCCGGCGCCGGGGTGCCGGACCCGGTCAAGGTGCTCGTGGTGACGACGTTCAACCTGGACGAGTACGTCTACGAGGCGCTGCGCGCGGGGGCGAGCGGGTTCCTGCTCAAGGACGCGCCGCCCGCGCAGCTCCTGCACGGCATCCGCACCGTCGCGAGCGGCGCCGCGCTGCTCGCGCCCGAGGTGACGCGGCAGCTCGTCGGCCGGTACGCGGCGCGGATCCGTCCCGCCGGAGACCCGGCCGACGTCGCGCTGACGCCCCGCGAGCTGGAGGTGTTGCGCCTGATCGCCGACGGCCTGTCCAACAGCGAGATCGCCGCGACGCTGGTGCTCAGCCAGGAGACCGTCAAGACGTACGTGTCGCGCATCCTCACCAAGCTGGACCTGCGCGACCGCGTGCAGGCCGTCGTCTACGCGTACCGCAACGGCCTGGTCACCTGAGGCCCGCCGTCCTCGGCCTACCGGCGCACCCGGTTCCAGCCTGGCGACGACGCCTGACAGGCGACCATGCAGCAGTCCGTCAGCCCTCGCAGGTCAGGTCCTCCGTTGACGGGGACGGCTACGTGGACAGCCGGTCCAACCACTCCGTCAGCAACCGCTGTTCGGCGTCGCTGAGAACGTCCTGCTCGGGCAGTGCGGCGCGCAGGGCGCGGGCGGCACCGGCCGGGCCCTGCTCCTGCACGGCCGGCTCCTGAGTGGTGACGGCGGTGACCATCGCCTCGCGCAGCGCGCGGAGGAGGGCGGGGTCGCGCTGCGGCTCGGGCAGGGACAACCAGGTCAGGACGGCGCCGCGTGCGGTGGCGTGGACGATCTGCGCCGCGACGTCCTCCCCGACCCGCAGCAGGCCCGCGGCGGCCAGGCGGCGGATGCGCTTCATGAGCAGGTCGAGGCCGGTCTGGAAGACGGTGGTGGACCTGGCGGGCTCGGCGTACATCAGCGCGTACAGCGCGGGGTTGGCCAGCCCGAACTCGACCGCGATGTCCCAGGCGGCGCGCAGTTCCCCGACCGGGTCCTGCGGGTCGGGGTCGATGTGCTTGGCGGCCAGGAACCGGGCGAAGCCGTGTTCGGCGACGGCGTCGAGCAGCCCCTCCTTGTCGCCGAACAGCCGGTACAGGGCCGGTGGTTGCAGCCCGGCGGCGTCGGCGACCGCGCGGGTGGTGACGGCGTCGCGGCCCCGGCGTTCCAGCAGCTCGATCGCGACGCCGACGATCCGGCGGCGGGTCTGCTCGCGCGTTGTGGCGGCGGGCTCTGCGTGGTTCGGGTCGACCGGCATCCAGCGATGATAACGCCGTGCGGATACCAAGGTTATTATCGACGTTAACGCTATAGCGTTGACATCGATAATAACGCTGATAACGTCTCTCCCCATCCATTGGAACCACCACGTGCAGGGAGTACCGCCATGCCCGACCGTCTGCGGATCATCGGAGTGGAAGAGACCGTCGTCGTGCCCGCCGTCCACGAGGCGTACCTGCGGGCCGGATCACCGCAGCTCCCCGCCCGCGGCTTCGGCGACGGCCCGATCGCCGCGAACCTGCGCGAGACCGGTGAACGGCGGCTGGCCCACATGGACGACCAGGGCATCGACGTCGCCGTGTTGTCCCTGTCGTCGCCGGGTGTGCAGGACCTGCCGGAGGCCGACGCCGTCATGGTGGCCCGCGAGGCCAACGACCAGCTCGCGGAGATCGTCGCCGCGCGTCCCGACCGTTTCCAGGCGTTCGCCGCGATCCCCACCCAGTCGCCGGCCGCCGCCGCGGCCGAGCTGGAGCGAGCGGTGGGCGAGCTGGGCTTCCCCGGCGCGATGTTGTACGGCCGCACCGGGGACAAGCTCGCCGACCACCCGGACAACGACGAGCTGTACGCCACCGCTGAGCGGCTCGGCGTGCCGCTGCACTTCCATCCGCAGACGCCGGTCCAGCCGGTGATCGACGCCTACTACTCCGGCCTCGGCCCGATCGGCGTGCCGCTGGCCGGGGCGGCGATCGGCTGGTACTACGACCTGGGCGTGCAGTACCTACGGATGATCTTCTCGGGCGTCTTCGACCGCTTCCCCGGCCTCCAGGTGATCGCCGGGCACTGGGGCGAGGTCGTGCTGTTCTACCTCGACCACACCGGGTTCTTCGCCGAGGCCGGCGGCCTCCAGCGGCCGCTCGCGGACTACTTCCGGCAGAACTTCTGGGTCGCGGGCAGCGGCACCAACAGCCCCCGCTACCTGCGCTGGACCGCCGAGGTCATGGGCACCGACCGGATGTTGTACTCCACCGACTACCCCTTCACCTACGGCTTCCGCCCCGGCGGCTTCCCCTACGTCGACACCAGCGACGGCGCCGCCCGTTCCTTCCTGGAGGACGCGCCCTTCACCGACGAGCAGAAGGCCGACATCGCCCACCGCAACTGGGAACGCCTCACCGCCCGCGCATCCGGCGGAACCACCGCGCACTCCTGAGCGGCCCTGCACGCTCCGCGCTGAAACACGGTGAACGGGGCGGCGGCCCGAGCGTCAGCGCTCCGCCGACGGCGCGTACCCGCTGGTCCCCGGCGTCGACGGCGTGGTGCGCGACGCGGCGGGCGCCGTCCGCTACGCGGCCCTGGACGACACGGCCCTGGGGACGTTCGCCGAGCGCACCCTCATCGACCCCCGCCGCAGCGTGGTCCTGCCCGACGGCGTCGACCCCGTGCGGATCGCCGCCGCGATGAACCCGGCCATGTCGTCCTGGGTCGCGCTGCGCCGCCGCGTCGGCTTCCGCGCCGGTCAGCGCGTCCTCGTCCTCGGCGCCACCGGCAACGCCGGGCGGACGGCGCTCCAGATCGCCAAGCTGCTCGGCGCCGACGAGACGATCACCTACGACCGGATCGGCCGGGCGGCCGACGTCGACGTGGTCATCGACTACGTGTGGGGCGAGCCCGCCGCCGACGCCATGTTCGCGCTGGCCGAAAACCTCGCGCAGGAGGCGCTGGCCGAGGCGCTGGTCACCTGGCCGCGCGACGGCGTCCCCCGCAACCCCGCCGGATGGTTGCTGACCGTCGGCCGGCGCCGCGCGATCGACGCCTTCCGCCGCCGCTCGACGCTGGACGACAAATACGCCGCCCTCGCCCGCGGTCTGGACGAGGGCGGCGCGGTCACCGGCACCGCCCCCGCTCCCGCCGATCCGCCCGAGGACGCCGACATGTTGTGGGACCCCGACCAGATCGACGACGACGTGCTGGCGCTGATGTTCGTCTCCTGCCATCCGGTGCTGGCTCCGGAGGCGCGGGTGGCGCTGACGCTGCGAGTGGTCGGCGGCCTGACCAGCGACGAGATCGCCCGCGCGTTCCTGGTCCCGACCGCCACCGTGCAGGCCAGGATCACCCGGGCCAAGAAGACCCTGGTCGCGGCCCGGGTGCCGTTCGAGGTGCCACCCGCGCACGAGCGGCGCGAACGGCTCGGCTCGGTGCTCAGCGCCGTCTACCTGATCTTCACCGAGGGGTCCTCGGCCAGCTCGGGTGCCGAGCTCATGCGGCTCGACCTGGCCGGGGAGGGCCAGCGCCTGGCCCGGGTGCTGAGCCGCCTGGTTCCCGACGAGCCCGAGGTGCACAGCCTCCTCGCGCTGCTGGAACTCACCGCGGCGCGCTTCCCCGCCCGCACCGGACCGGACGGCGAACCCGTCCTGCTGGAACACCAGGACCGCCGCCGCTGGGACCGGTCGGCGATCCGCCGGGGACGCGCCGCCCTCGCCCGCGCCGAGCAGGCCGGACGGGGCCTGGGCGCCTACGGCCTCCAGGCGGCGATCGCCGAATGCCATGCCGTCGCGGAATCCGTCGAGACCACCGACTGGGAACGCATCGTGCTGCTGTACGAGGCGCTGGGACGGCTCACGCCCTCACCGCTGATCGACCTCAACCGGGCGGTGGCGGTCTCGATGGCGCACGGCCCGACGGCGGCGCTCCCGATCGTCGACGGACTGGCGGGCACGAAGGAACTGGCGAACACGCACCTGCTGCCCACCGTCCGCGCCGAACTGCTCATCCGCCTCGGCCGCGCCGAGCAGGCGCGCGCCGAACTGGAGCGGGCCATCAAACTGTGCGGCAACCAGCGCGAACGCGCGGTCCTGACCGGCAAGCTCACCGCCCTCGGTTGACCGTCACGTCGCGTGTTGCAAGGAGGCGACGTACTGATGGGCTTCCTGGGCCACGCTCCGCCACAGCGCGAGCGTCTCCACGTCGTCCCCTTGCTCAGGGAACTCGATCCACTCGCGCATCGTCCGCTTCCCCATGACGACCTCGTCAGCGGTCCCGGCGGCGACGAGTTCACCGGCCCGCGCCCTCGGAAGCTTCACGATGAGCTGCCCGCGACGGCCCAGGAACGCGAACACCTTGCCGCCGACCCGCAGGCCAGGGCTGCGGAACATCGTCCCCATGGACACGTCGTCGAAGTCCTCGGCAATCCGGTCGAGAAGGTCGCGGTTGGTCATCGGTCCGTCCTTTCCTAGGGAAGAACACGTTCGAGTGCCGCGGTGGAACCATCAACGACCAGCCCTTCCGCCTGCGCCGTCACCTGGCCGGTGAAGAGCTGCACCAGCACCTCGGGAGGCGCGGTGACGGTGGCGTCGGGCCGACGGTCGGGCGAGCACGGGTGCACGTCGATGCGGCCTTGCTCGGCGACGATGTCGCAGCCGTCGTGCAGATCGCCGAGACGCACGACGACGGCGGGCTCCTCGGGCGCGCGGTCACGGCACAGGTAGCGCAGCGGCAGCGCGAACCAGTGCATCCGGAACTCGTCGTCGCCCGGCGGCTCCAGCATCAGGGGCGCGCCCCAGCGGACCAGTTCGCGGACGACGCCGCCGAGATCCCGGCCGCGCTCGGTGAGATCGATCAGCGTCGCGGCGACCGGCGGCGGCCGGTCGTACCGGGTGACCAGCGCGGCCGACTCCATCTCGCGCAGCCGGTCGGCCAGCAGGTTGCTGGCGATGCCGGGCAACCCGCGCCGCAGGTCGGAGAAGCGGCAGGGGCCCTGCGTGAGGAGTTCGCGGACGATCAGCAGGGTCCAGCGGTCGCCGACCCGGTCCAGGGCGCGCGCCATCGAGCAGTACTGATCGTACGAACGCATGGCGCCATTCTATCGACATGGTTGAAAAACTCCACCAGCCAGTTTAGTTTTTCAACCACAACGAAGGGAGACCGACATGACCGTCGTCAGCGAAGCCGCGCCTTCCGTGATCCAGGCGTACTACCGGATCCTCACGGGCGGGGCGGAGAACTACGGGGACGGCCACGAACTGGCACCCCTCCTGGCCGACGACCTGGACTTCGAGGGCCCCATCGCCGGCCGCGTCACCGGCGCCGCCCGCTTCCGGCAGGGCGTCCGGGGCTTCATCGCCAACGTCGGCGGGATCGACCTGATCCAGGAGGTCCACGACCCGGACGGGACGGCCGTCCTCTACGACGCCCACCTGCCCAAGGGAGTCGTCAGGTTCACCGAGTTCTTCACCCTCGCCGACGGCAGGATCCAGCGGCTCCGCGTCCAGTACGACCCTGCCGACTACCTGGCCAAGGGCGGCGGCTGACCCCACCGCAGCCCCCGTCGTCCCGAAGGGCGAAGATTGATCTCCACCGCCTGTCACAAACCAGCGGCGTCCGGAGTCTTGTAGGGGACACGACCGCAGCGGAGAGGGGAACCAGCCATGGCCGGTACGTCGCAGACCGCGTCCGGATCCGAGGCGAACGACCGGCCGGACCCTGCGACCGAGGCGTTCGTCGCGCACCGCAACCTGCTGTTCACCGTCGCCTACGAGATCCTCGGTTCAGCGGCCGACGCCGAGGACGTCCTCCAGGAAACCTGGTTGCGGTGGGCGGACGTCGATTTCGCCACCGTCCGGGAACCGCGCGCGTACCTGGTGCGCATCACCACCCGGCAGTCACTGACCCGGCTGCGCACGCTCGGCCGCCGCAAGGAGTCCTACGTCGGCCCCTGGCTGCCCGAACCGCTGCTCACGGCACCTGACGTGGCCGAGGACGTCGAACTCGCCGACAGCGTCTCGATGGCGATGTTGTTGGTGCTGGAAACGCTCGCGCCGACCGAACGGGCGGTGTTCGTGCTGCGCGAGGTGTTCGCCCTCAGCCACGAGGAGATCGCGCAGGCCGTCGACAAGAGCCCCGCCGCCGTCCGCCAGATCGCGCACCGGGCACGGGCCCACGTCGCCGCGCGCCGACCGCGCGACGCCGCCTCCCCGGCCGAGACCCGGGCCGCGCTGGCGGCCTTCCAGCAGGCGGTCGAGACCGGGGACCTGCAACACCTGCTGGACATCCTCGCGCCGGACGTCGTCGCCCTGAGCGACGGCGGCGGGATCAAGCAGGCCGTGCCGCGCCCCGTCGTGGGGGCCGCCAAGGTGGGCCGCCTGCTGGCCGGGGGCCTGGCCAAGATCGGCGCCAAGATCTCGACCGAGCCGGTCGAGGTCAACGGCCACCCGGCCCTGGTCCTGCGGATCGACGGCGAACTGGACTCCGTCCTGGCGATGCGGATGGAGAACGGCCTGGTCAGCAGCCTGTACTTCGTACGCAACCCGGAGAAGTTGTCGCACATGGGGCAGGAGACCACGATGAGCCGCACGGCTATCTGACAACTATGCTCCGCAGAGCCATCGGCCTGGGCATATGGGTTTTGAGGACGCACTGCGTCCGATCTTGATTATATTTCGGGCGATCGCACAAAACTCGCTGCCGCGAAGGAGCCACCGTGCTGGCGCTCGTTCTGCTGTTCGGTTTTCTGGCCGGGGCGTTGATCGGCCTGGTCGTGGCTCTCGGCGGCGTCGTGGTGGCGGTTCGAGGCGGGCGACGCTCTCCGGCCAGGCGGTGGAAAGGAGGGGCGCTCTTCACGCTGGGCGCGGCGATCGGTGTGTACGCCTGGGGGATGGCGCACGTAGGGATGGCGGTCCTGGACGCGGAGGACGGCGGAACGGACTCTTCTCCACTCAGACCATGCCGAGGGAAGGCCGACGCCGCGACGGTGGCACGGGTCATCGACTACCAGGTGAGCTGGGTGCCGCTCCGCTTTGAATGCCACCTGACCGGCGGCGGAAGCTACGCGACCTCCACGGTGCCCGGATACGTCAATCCGATCGCATGGACGTTCGGCATCGTGGGACTCGTCGGCATCGTCTCCACGTCGGGAACTGCAGAACGAGCCTCCCGCAACCCCCAGGACGAGACCAGCACAATCGTCTGACCAGCACCAGATGAAGCCGCCATTGGAGAAGAGCACCGGCCTGGGAGATTGAATCTCAAGCCCGGTCTGTTGTTTGAGTTCCGCCCCCGCTTAGCGTGATGTTTCCGGCGGATTTTGCCCTGGTTCATCCGCTGCTACAACGGGCCTCCACAATCCCTGCTGCTCCAGAAGCATCCTGGCTGCTTCCCGGGTTCGTTGCGCTGCCGCGGTCGAGGTCGTGGCGATCTTGTGAAGCTGGTCGGCGAACGGTTCGACCTCGTGCGCCGTCAGCCAGTGGAGGGCACGGGAGATCCAGTGGTCCGACCAGGCCGTCAGCCCAGCGGCGATGACGGTGCGCATCGGTTCGGCGAGGTCCGGGTCCCCGGGTTCGAGACGCGCCCGAGCTTGGGCTTCGACCTCTTGGCGGGGTCGTTCCACCAGAGGAAGCAGCCCAATCGCAGCTCGCGCGAGCGGAACCGCCAGGCGGCCGGGAGGCGCGTCGAAAGCCCAGCGCCCGTCCGAAAGGATCAGCCAAGATTCCCCAGGTTTGATTTCCAGGATCTTGCGCGCCGAACCCGTCATGTCTGGAGTATCCCGCAGTCGCCTGTGCAATTGCTAAGCGTTGCCGGCCTAGATCGGTCCCGCATCGCGGATGTCATTGTCATGGGCTTCGGTCTGTGCCACTGATGACTCGCAGGCGACATCGTGGCCGTTCCAAATTTCCAGACCACTACCTGGAGGAATGCGCGCTCAGTGCTTGATCGGCACAGCCGCGGTGTTCACGCCGTGCTCCGCCAGATCAGCGGATTCCGATGTGGCATCGGCGCAACGCATAGGTGCCGAAGTCTTCGGCGAGCTGCTCGGCACCGCCACGAGCTTCGGTCCCGGGATCCCAGACCACGACCGGATACTCGTCCTCGTCGTGCTGCAGGGAGCTGTCGAGCGAGACGATGCCGCCCATGCCGTCGTACTCGATGACGAGCAGGGCCAACGGAAAGCGCTCGTCGTCGCGGGCGTCGAGGGTTTCCGGCACCGTGCCGAGCAGTCGGTCGCCTCCTGCGGGCGTGCGGTAAACGCCGAGCAACTCCACTCCACCGGCCTCACAACTGCCCAACTCTCCGTCCACGTTGTTGTGATGGGCTCAAGGCACGACATCCTCGCAGCTCACGGCCGTCTGGCCATCGTGAGCACAACTCGTCTGCGGAAATCTGCGGACTGATCGTCACTGCCGACGGATAACGTGCCCGCTGACGGCAGGAGGGGACATCAGCACGTGGGGACCAGGCGCTTTCGATAACGATGATGCCGCGGACTTCGCATGGGAACTGGACGAGGCGCCCGGAGAGCAACGGCCCGACTCGATCCGCGCGGCGCTGGAGGCCGAGATCCGCGGCGATGAGTACGTTGAGGCCGTGGCGCTCGGAGCTGTGGCGATCGTCGCGTCACAGTGCCCGGCAGGTGAGCCGACCGACCCCGTCTACGGTCCCAACGAGCAGATGCCGACGCTTCCACTGGATCTACGGCTGCTGGCCTTGCAGGCGCTGGACCGTGTGATCGACGGCGAGGCCGAGGTGTCCCCTGTATGGCACGAGGGTGATTCAGGCAAGCAGTGGCGTGCCTCAGCGGGGCGGCTGCGGAGCGTTCTCATGGCAGCGCTGGAAGACCCGCGCCAGACAAAGCTGCCTCTGGATGAGAACACCGGCTTCGGAAGAGCCACCAAGAGGTGAGGGCGACGACGGCCTGTTCGACCAGAGTCCGCACCGTAGAAGTGGTGGTCGTGCTGTGCAGGGGTCAGTCCTCGTCGATCGCCACCAGGGTGACGGTGGTGTCGCCTCCGGAGCCGATGATCACTCGGTCGAAGGTGTAGATGGTCACTGAATCCCAACCTCCCGACCGTTCACCGCTCACGTGGTAGTTGCTCCACCAGCGGCCGGCGGGGCCGATCGCCCGGATCAACTGCTCGGTGAGGGAGGCGGCGTTCTCGCGGTTCATCGGTCCGCCCAGCGCGGTGTCGGACTGCCGCGGTTCGTCGTTTTCTCAGGCGTCCACCAGTTTGCTGATCTTCCAGGTGCCGTCCGTTCGGACCAGGGTGGCCTTGAGGGCCAGGGCGGAGGCGGCGGGGGAGCCGAAGCCACCGAGGTTGATGAACATCAGCACCTCGGCGGACCGGTCGTTGCGCCGGATGATCCCCGTCCGGCGTACGGAACCGCCGGACAGGCCGGGCGGTTGCCCCGTGCGGGCCAGAAGCCGGGCGTACTGCTGCGGGGCATCGCCGATCAGACGGCTCAGGTCGGGCGCCCTGCGCCGCAACGAGGAACGCGGGTGCGGCGCACCGATGACCGCGCCCATCACCTCCTCGGCCTCGTCGATGAATCGCGACTCCTCCGTCGGGGCGCCTGAGCGAGCTTCCCCAACTGCGACATGAGGACCGGGCGTCAGACCCAAGTAACGCGGCCGCCAACCCTGCAAGGGACGCTCCATGACCACGTCATAGCGACGCGCGGTATCGACGCCCGCAGCCTTTCCCCGGACAACGGCCATCAGTGCCACCCACGGTTCAGGAGTCTTGCCGCTGCCGGTGACCACCAACGTGGACACCCTCGCCTCGGCCAACTTCGCACTCGGACGGCAGAACGGTGTGTCGGCGTCCAAGCGGTCGCAGGGAACGGACACCACGTCGGTTCCCTGGGGCTGGCCGGGATCCTCGGAGCCCGTCGTGTTGAGGGCGAGCAGCCTGCGGCGTGCAATATCGGCGGCTTGGTCGCGATCGGCCCCAGACAGCACGGGGACAGGTCCGTCTTCAGGGGCCGCGACCGCCCACGTGATGGATCCCGCCAGGACGATCGGGATCGCGACCAGCGCGGCCTGGGCCCATTCGGCCATGTGCTTCCAGCGCATGGCCGACATTTGATCATGTCGGGGGGATCGGCCGGTCCCGCTACAAGATCATTTAGTGTCCCGCCCTCCGAGCCGTTCCAGATGGTCGACGGGTGCGCCCGGCCCTCAGGAGGACGACCGGTGCCGGGTTGCAGGTTTGCCGTGCTGTGGCAGGGCACACGAACAGGCGCGAGTGAGGATGCCGCCGTCCAGCGAGCCTGAGGAACCCATGGCTGCACCGCCCGAGCGGGAGACGGAAGTGAACCAAGGCGACAGCTCTGCCGACATCCGGTCGAGCAAGGCGGCTCGCGCTTCGGTGTGGGTCGCCGCGGCCGGTCTCCTGCTGACCGGCGGCGGGCTCTGCCTCCAGGCGTGCCAGACCGGGTACGCGGCCGAGCAGACCGCCAACGCCACCGGCGAGGCGGCCAAGAGCCGGGACGAGGTGGCCAAACGGCAGGCCCGGCTCGTCAACGTGTGGCCGAAGGAGCCGTTCACCGACGCGCGCGCGTACATCGTGGTCAGCAACCGGGCACAGAACCCGCTCTCCAACTTCCGGGTGTTCGTGGCGTTCGCCAAGACCGTCAGCGTCGACTACGGGATCCGGCGCTGGATCGTGATGCCGCCCTGCACCGAGCTGACGATCGACCTGCTGCAAATCGCCCGCTCGTTCCCCCGGACCGCCGCAGCGCTGGACCGCAACAAGCCACATCGCCACACCCTGGACTACGGGCTGATGTTCAACGATGCCAACGGTCAAGCGTGGACGCGCCATCCTTCGACCAGCGTCACCTACAACACCTGGCTGGAATACCTCGACGGAAAGGACCGGGACCGTTCTCCCACCGAGCCCAAATACCTGCGCGAAGCCGGCCACGTCCCGCACGCGGGCGAACCGATGACCCTGACGCCCAACGGCGGCACGTTCGTCGTCGGCAAACCCCGGCGGGCCGCCGACTGCGTCTCCGACCCGCAGTGACCGCGGGCCCTTTATGTCCTACGCTGGCGCACCGCTGGCCGAGTTCAGGACTCCCGGGAGTGCAGCCGGGTGCCGTCGCTCACCTCGACGTGTCCCATCGTGGCTCAGGCCGCGGCCGTGTCCTCGTCGGCGGCGTCCAGGCCCTCGCCGAGCGTGGCGACGACCTGCGGCGAGTACCCGGCCTCGGCCAGCGGGACGATCACGTCGCGCCGCAGGTCCGGCAGGTACCCGAACAGGACGTCGGCCGGGCCCGCGATCTCCACCTCGCCGAGGGCGGCGGGCAGCAGCAGCGTCTCGGCCCGTCCCAGCTCCTCGCGGATCCCCCGGGCGCGCACCTGCACCGGCGCGCCCACGTTGGTCAGGATCTGCGCGGTGGTGAAGGAGCGCCGCAGCGGTTCCGCCGTCCCGGCGCCCCAGCGTTCCAGGGCGAAGTACGGGCCCGCGCACAGGAACGTCCGGTCCACCCCGTCACCGACCGCGATCTTCAGGCCGGTCCGGAAGTCGGGCCGCAGCTCCGGCTTCACCTCCTGCATCAGCATGTCGAGATTGGCCGCGAACTCCTCGTCCGGCACCGGGGAGCCGTCCTCCATGTTCCACTGCATCGCGTGCTGCTGGATGTCGGAGGTCTGCTCGATCTCGTAGATCAGCGTGTCCGGGCCGAAGCTGTGCGGGGTGCCGCCGGGCACGTAGATCGTCTCTCCGGGACGCACCGGCAGGCGGCGCAGCACACGGTCGAAGTCCTGGGCCTCCAGCGCCGCGCGCAGCTCCTCTTCGGTGACGCCGTCCTTGACCCCGCACAGCGCGGTCGCGCCCGGCGCGGCGTCCAGGATGTGCCACGCCTCGGTCTTGCCGTTGCGCTCGCCTTCCAGGCGCTGCGCGGTCTCGTCGTCGGCGTGCAGGTGCACGGGCAGGGTTCCGGCGGCGTCGATGAACTTGGTCAGCACCGGGAAGCACTCGCCCGACCACCCCGCGCCCATCAGCTCCTCGGGATGCTCGGCGACCACCTGGCGCAACGACCGCCCGGCCAGCGGGCCGTTGGTCACCGTCCCGCTGAAGCCCTCGACGTCGCTGCACTCCCACGTCTCCGCGACGCTCCAGTCCGGGATGCCCGTCTTGCCCAGGCGGCGGGCGATCGCGTGCCCGCCGAACACCAGCGGCTTGGCCGTGACGGTGAGCCGCAGCGGGTACGGGTCCATCCCGCCGCCGTTCACAGGATCGGCTGGCCGCCGGTGACCGCGATCCGGGCCCCGGAGACGTAGCTGGCCTCGTCCGAGGCGAGCATCACGTAGACCGGCGCGAGCTCGGCCGGCTGGCCGGGACGTCCCAGCGGCACCTGCTGGCCGAAGCTCTCCACCTGGTCGGCCGGCATGGTCGACGGGATCAGCGGCGTCCAGATCGGCCCGGGCGCGACGCTGTTGGCGCGGATGCCCTTCGAGGCGAGCATCTGGGACAACGAGCCGCACATGTTGGCGACGCCCGCCTTCGTGACGTTGTACGGCAGCAACGCCGGCGGCGGGGCGTCGGAGTTCACCGACGTGGATCCGATGATCGACGCGCCGGGCCGCATGTGCGGGACGGCCGCCTTGGTCAGGTGGAAGAAGGCGCTGATGTTGACGGCCAGCGTGCGGTCCCACTCCTCGTCGGGGACGTCCTCGATGGACTCGTGGGTCATCTGGAAGGCGGCGTTGTTGACCAGCACGTCCACCCGGCCGAACTCCTCCACCGCCCTGCCGATGATCGACCGGCAGTGCGCGGGGTCGGCGATGTCGCCGGGCACCAGCACGCACTTGCGCCCGGCGTCCTCGACCCAGCGCTGCGTCTCGGCCGCGTCCTCGTCCTCGTCGAGGTAGGAGATCAGCACGTCGGCGCCCTCGCGGGCGAAGGCGATCGCCACCGCGCGCCCGATGCCGCTGTCCCCGCCAGTGATCACCGCCGCCTTGCCCGCCAGCCGGCCGGAACCACGGTAGCTCTCCTCGCCGTGGTCGGGCTTGGGATCCATCCGCCCGGTGAGCCCGGGAGGGGACTGCTGCTGGGAAGGCTGCGACATGGTTCTCTCCTACGGGCCGGTCAGGGTGGGCGAAGAGGATGATCTGGTGCTGGTATCCCTGACGGCACGCCTCCCAAACGGCGTCCAAAGCGGCGCGGGGGCTTGCAGCGCCCAATGTTTGCCTGGGCGGAAGATGATGAATGAACGTTTTATCCGCGAATGAGGTGACGTTGCTCGCCACCCAGGCCCCGACGCGGAGCGATCCGGGTCAGCGCACCAGGCGGAAGAACGTGCGCACCTCGTCCACGAACAGCTCGGGCTGCTCGAACGCGGCAAAGTGCCCGCCCCTGTCCGGCTCGTTCCAGTGCCGGATGTCGGTGAACCGCCGCTCCGCCCACCGCCGCGAGGGGCGGGGGTTCTCCCCGGGAAAGATCGAGCAGCCGGTCGGGACCGTCACCACGTCGGTCGTCGCCCCCGCGAACCGCCGCTGGACCTGCTTGAAGCTCTCCCAGTAGAGCCGGGCGGCGGAGGCCCCGGTCCCCGGCAGCCAGTAGAGCATCAGGTTGTCGAGCAGCTCGTCACGGGTGAGGACGTTCTCCAGGTGGCCGTCGCAGTCGGTCCACGACCGGAACTTCTCCACGATCCACGCGCACAACAACGCGGGGGAGTCCACCAGGCCGTAGCCGATGGTCTGCGGCTTGGTGGACTGTTCGAGCGAGTAGCCGTCCTCCCATTCCCGGCTGTGCTCCAGCGCGTCGAGCGCCGACCGCTCGGCGGGGGTGAGGTCGTCGAAGGTGGCGGGGTCGGGTGCCGCGAGCGGCGGGGTGAGGTGGATGCCCGCGACGTGGCCGGGGTCCTGCTGGCCGACGCAGGTGGTGATGCTGGTGCCCCAGTCGCCGCCCTGCGCGCCGTAGCGGTCGTAGCCGAGGCGCGCCATCAGCGTGATCCACGCCGCGGCGATCCGCTCGACGCCCCAGCCCCGGCCGGACGGCTTGTCGCTGAAGCCGTAGCCGGGCAGCGAGGGGCAGACGACGTGGAAGGCGTCGCGCGCCTCGCCGCCGTGGGCGGTCGGGTCGGTCAGCGGGCCGACGACCTTCAGGAACTCCACGACCGAGCCGGGCCAGCCGTGGGTCAGGACCAGCGGCAGGGCGTCCTCGTGCGGGGAGCGGACGTGGAGGAAGTGCACGCCGAGGCCGTCGATCGTGGTGCGGTACTGCGGCAGCGCGTTCAGCCGCCGCTCGGTCGCCCGCCAGTCGTAGCGCTCGGCCCAGTAGCGGCACAACTCCTGGAGATAGCCGAGCGGGACGCCCTGCGACCAGTCGTCGACGGTCTCCGGCTCCGGCCACCGGGTGCGGGCCAGCCGTTCCCGCAGGTCGCGCAGGCTGGACTCGGGGACGTCGAGGTGGAACGGGGTCACCGCGGCTGGCATGGCACCGTCTCCTTCGGGGGGCGTGCGCGGGCAGCGTGACGGCGGCCAGGACGAGGGCCAGGGGGAGCACCGCGACGAGATAGGCGGTCCGCAGGCTGAGGGCCGTGCCGATCGCCGCGAGGGCCGCCGGTGCCGCCAGCACGGCGGTGCCCGAGGCGAGCGCGCCGTAGGCCGCCGATTCAGTGCTGTTGAGCCCCGGCAACTGGACGAACCGGGCCAAGGTGACGGGATAGAACGGAGCGACGCCGAGCCCGGCCAGGACGAGCCCCGCGATCACGGCGGCCGGAGCGTTGCACAGGGCGACGACGAGGGTTCCTGCGGCGGCGAGCGCGCAACCCACGGGGATGACGGGAACGTCCCGGACGATCAGACGCGGCGCCGCCAGCCGTCCCGCCGCCATCCCGACCAGGAACGCGGTCGCGCCTGCAGCGGCGGCCCCCTCGGACAGTCCCGTGCCCTGGAGCCTGACCGTCGACCAGATCGTGAAGCAGAACTCGACCGACACCGCGACCACGATCGTGGCCCACGCGCCCGCGACCGGCCAGGTCAATGCGCGGCCGGTGGACGGTGCGTCCGTTGTTGTGTCCGCTGCGCGTGGTCTGGTGCGGCGCGGTCGCGCGTCGGCCGCCAGGAACAGCAGCGGCGGAACGGCGAGCAGCAAGGCGAGCCGCCCGCTGAACCCCGCGACGGTCACGGCCCCGATCGCGAGCGGGCCGAACAGCGCGCTGACGCTCGCGGCCGCATTGGCGCGCGACAGGCTCGCGGCGGCGTCCGGACCGCTCAACAAAGCCGGAGTGACCAGCACGAACCCCGCCGCGCCCAACCCCAGCAGCAGTGCTCCGGCCGCCGCCGCGGTCGCGTTCAGCGCGGTGGCCAGCAGCGCCGTTCCCGCAGCGGCGACCAGAGCGGAGACCAGCAGGACGAATCGTGGTCCCGCACGAAGCGCCCACCGCCCCGTCGCGCCGACCACCAGCAACCCGATCCCGAACGACGATGACAACCACGCCAGTTCCTCGGGCGGCCTGTCCAGGTCGGCGGACAGCAGCACCAGGCACGCGCCGAGGCTGTTGACGGTGAACCCCAGCCCCGCCTGCGCGATCCCGACCT
Source organism: Actinomadura hibisca NBRC 15177 (assembly GCF_001552635.1). Lineage (GTDB taxonomy): Bacteria > Actinomycetota > Actinomycetes > Streptosporangiales > Streptosporangiaceae > Spirillospora > Spirillospora hibisca. The sequence goes on from NZ_BCRO01000026.1 coordinate 141,940, forward strand.
GACGCACGACGCGCCGGCCCTCGCTGTCGATCATTGCTGCACCTGGCACGCGTTCACCTGCGGCGTGGCCCGCGCCCGGCGCAGCAGGTCGGCCAGTTCCCCGAGATCGGCCAGGCGCAGATCGCCGTCGAGCCCGCGCAACGCCGCAGTGGCCATGCCCGCCGCCCGCCCCGCCGCGAGGCCGGGCTCGGAGTCCTCCACGACCAGGCACGCGGACGGCGCGACGCGCAGCGCGCTCGCCGCCCGCAGGTAGCCCTCGGGATGCGGCTTGCCCTGCCGCACGTCGCTGATCGTCAGCAGCAGCGGTGGCCGGATCCCGGACGCGGCCAGGCGCGCCTTCGCCAACCGATCGTCGGCGCTGGTCACCACCGCCCACGGCAGACCGAGCCCGTCGAGCGCGGCGAGCAACTCGTGCGCGCCGGGCGTGGCGACCACGTCGGACAGGTCGTCGTATTGCAGTTCGTGCTGGCGCTGCGCGGCGATCGCGACCGCCGCGTCGTCCAGCTCGGGCAGCAGGTGCGCGACGGTGCGGCGCGCCGGATTCCCGTGCGCCACCGCGAGCACCTCGGCCGCGTCCACGCCGTACTCGGCGGCCCAGGTCACCCAGGCGCGCTCGACGGCCGCGTCGGAGTCGACCAGAGTGCCGTCCATGTCGAGAAGCATGGCGCCGAGCGCGCCGAGGTCCGGTCGTCCTGCCACGGGGCTGCCTTCCAGATAAACTCGTCCATCGAGCATAAACATCTGGAGGGTGCGGATGGCAAGCCCTTTCCGGGGCCGGGACACCCGCTGGCGCGGCGCGCTGGCCGTCCTGGAGGAGATGCGCCGCGAGCCCGGCGTGACGCGGGCGGCGGTGGTCCGGCGGCTCGGCCTCGGCAGCGGCTCGGCCGCCGAGATCACCGCCCGCCTGCGCGACCTCGGCCTCCTCGCCGAGACGCCCGCCGCGACGCAGGGCCGTGGCCGCCCGACCACCGTGCTCGGCCCGCATCCCGGCGGCCCGCTCGTGGTGGCGGTCGACCTGCGTCAGGAGGACTGGCGGTGCGCGCTCGCCGGGCTCGACGGCCGCCCGGAGACCGTGGACGGCGGCCCGCACGCCAGCCGCGACCCCGGCCGCGTGGTCGAGACGGTCGCCGGAGCGGTCCGCCGCCTGCGCGACCGCCACGGCGAGCGCGTCCGGGCCGTGGGGGTGGCGGCCGCCGCGACGGTCCAGCGCGGCGGCGTCGTCCAGGCGTCCACGCTGGGCTGGGGCAAAGTAGATCTCGGCGCGCTCGCCGCCGACTCCGACCTGCCCCTGCTCGTCGGCAACGACGCGACGCTCGCGGGCGTCGCCGAGGCGCGCAGGGGAGCGGCGGCGGGCGCGGCGGCGGCCCTGCACGTCACCGTGGAAGTGGGCGTCGGCGGTGTCCTGGTCGTCGAGGGGCGGCCGGTGAGCGGGGCGACGGGCGCGGGCGGCGAGTTCGGCCACCTTCCGTTCGGCGACGCGAACCTCCGGTGCCCGTGCGGCGCCAAAGGCTGCTGGGACCTGGCCGTGGACGGCAGGGCCATCGCCCGCCACCTCGGCGAACCGCCGCCCGACGACCCCCGCACCTACGCGCAGGCGGCCATCGCCAGAGCGCCGACGCATCCGGCGACCGCCGACGCCGTGACGCGCGCGGCCACCGACCTCGCCAGGGGACTGGCCGGGCTCGTCAACGCCCTCGACCCCGACGTGGTGACGCTCGGCGGCCTGGCTCAACCATTGCGGGCGGCCGCTCCCGACGCGTTCGAGGCCGCGCTGACCGACGGCCTCATGACGTTCCGCCGAGCGGACCCGCCACCCGTGCTGGCCGCCGTCCTCGGCGACGACGGTGCGCTGCACGGTGCCGCGCTCACGGCGCTGGACGACGTCCTGACCGAAGCGGGCCTGAACGCCTGGGCCGCACGATCCCGGACATGACGGGCACTTCTGCTAGCCTCACTTTAGACCTAAACTCAAGGAGGCCGGCATGACGCGCACGATCGTGGTCAGCGGCGGCGGCACCGGCATCGGCAAGGCGGTGGCGGCGCGCTTCGCGGCCGACGGGGACCGGGTGGTGATCGTCGGCCGCCGCGCCGACGTGCTGGAGAAGGCGGCGCGGGAGATCGGCGCCACCGCGCTGGCGGCCGACCTGAGCGACCCGGCCGACGTCGAGCGCGTGCGCGCCGACCTGGCCGAACGCTTCGGCAGCATCGACGTCCTGGTCAACAACGCGGGCGGCAACGTCGAGCGGCACGGCGAGCAGGGCGACGTCGCGCAGCGCTGGACGGGCAACTTCCGGGCCAACGTCCTCACGGCGGTGCTGCCGACCGAGGCGCTCCGCGACCTGCTGAACCCCTCCGGCCGGGTCCTGTTCGTCACCTCGATCGCGGCCTTCCGCGGCTCGTCCGGCACCTCGTACGGGCCGATGAAAGCGGCCCTGCACCCGTACGCGTTCGACCTCGCCGCCACCCTCGGGCCGCGCGGCATCACGGTGAACGTCGTCGCCCCCGGCCTCATCGAGGACACCGAGTTCTTCGGCGGCACCCTGGGCGACGAGCGCCGCGCGATGCTCGTCGCCCAGACCCACACCGGCCGGGCGGGCACGCCGCAGGACGTCGCCGAGACCGTGCACTGGCTCGCCTCGCCCGGCAGCGGGCACGTCACCGCGCAGATCGTGCAGGTCAACGGGGGAGCGGAGCGTGGCCGCTGAGCCGCGCGACGGGGCCGACGCCATCCAGGACGCCTGGCGGCGCGAGCTGCCGGGCGTCCCGGTGGAGTCGATCGGGATCATCACCCGCGTCTGGTGGGCCGCCAAGGTCTTCGGCGACGAGCGCCGCCGCCTGCTGGCCGACCTGGGCGTGGACGTCGCGACGCTGGACCTGCTGTCCACGCTGCGGCGCTCCGGCCCGCCGTACCGGATGAGCCCGAGCGGGCTGGCCGAGGCGTGCATGGTGACGCGCGGCGCGATCACCCAGCGGGTGGAGCGGGCGGCCGAGGCCGGGCTGGTCGAGCGGACCACGACCGGATCGGGCTACCACGCGCGCGCGGTCACCCTCACCGAGGCGGGCAACGCCCTGCTCGACCGCGTCGTCGGCGAGCTGCTCGCCGCCGAGGACCGCCTCGTCGGCCACCTCGCGCCCGACCGCCGCGAGCTGCTCGCCGACCTGCTGCGCGAGCTGCTCGCCGGGCTCGGCGGTCCGGGCCTGACGGGACAGGTCGGGGACTGAGTCCGGTCCCGGACCCGGCGGGACGGGTCCGGGACCGGGGATCAGGCGACGGTACGGGTGATCGTGATGGCCGGGGTGACCTTGAAGTCGAAGCCGCCGTAGGTGATGGCCTCACCCGCGGCCACGCCCGGACAGCCCACCGAGCCGTTGGTGTTGGTGCTGGTGAACGGGGTGCCGACCGCGCTGCTGTACTTCAGGATCCGGGTGCCGTTGGTGTAGGTCGCCGCGATGTCGCTCATCGAGAACCGGCAGTCGTCCGACAACACCATGAGGCCGTGCGCGTTGCTCTTCTTGCCGGTGAGGGTGGTGGTGCCGGTGGCGGCGTCGTAGCCGGTGGCGGTGTAGTTGAGGGGACCGCTCGTGCCCGCCACCAGACCCTGGATGATGAAGGCCTGGCCGCCGTTGGGACGCCGGCACCCGTTGTTGCCCTGGCTCACGGTCTGGATGGCGGCCCCGAGGTTCAGGGTGGAACCCGTGGCGGTCTTGCTCGCCACATTGCCCGACTGCCGGACGATGGTCTTACAGGTGAGCAGGGTCGTGCCCGCCTTGTTCTTGATGGTCAGCGTGCCGTCGGCATCGGCCGTGTAGGCGCCGTCGGCGGCGGGGTTGACGACCTTCCAGGTGGTGACGGCGGCGTGCGCGGGCGTGCTCAGCGCCAGGGGCGCGGCGGCGGTCGCGGCGGTCGCGGCGGTCGCGGCGAGGGCGAGGGTGCGTGCGAGGGGGAGGGGCATGGGGTGGGGACCTCCTTCTGCCCGCTGTCGCGGGCCGCCGATGGAAGATCCACCGGCTGGGCGGAGCCAACGTAACCCGCGTACCACCTCAAGATCAACGATCAGTTGGGCGGCGATGGAAGGCCCGCCCGAACGTGAGGCGCCCGCGACAGACCGGACCTTACTTTGTAAAGACGGTGGTCAGGTCAACCGCAGAACCCCTGGCCGACCCAACAACAAAAACCTCGACGACCAGAACCGCCGTCAAAAGTCCGGATCCGGAACGCCGAGCACGATCATTGCGGGGGAGTGGATCACAGTCGGGTCCGCGGAGAACGAATCAATAATAGTGCGGCAGCGCGCGAAAGATCTGCGATTCCCTGGTTTAGCGGGGCTTTGAAGGGTGAGGCTGGAACGCACCGCTCCAGGGCGGCGCGAGGGCGGCCGGTGGCAGGACGGCGTCGATGTTGATCGACTGGGGGAGTGGGGGCGGATGGCGGCATGGGCGGGTGGTTCCGGAGACGGTGACCTGTGCCGACGCGAACGGTTCGGGCACCTTCCGGTCGCCGGATGGTGCTGTCACCGCAAAGCCGCCCGTGCCGCAAAGGAAACAATTGTATGATTGTCGTTCTCCATGGCGGGCGGAATCGTTCGGTGCTCCTTTGTTCCTGCTGTTGTCGCGGCGCAGGAGGTGAAGTGCTCGACGGCGGCGGTCCCAGCGCGCAAGGTGCCAGGAAAAAGCATTGAACCGGGAAAACAGGTGATGAATCGTGTACGACGCCTCAACGGACCCCTCGGAGACCGGCCGGCAGGACGCGGCCGTCCCGCCGTTGCTGAGCTTCGCCGACGCCGCGACCCTCCCCGCCCCCGAGGTCGTCGGCCGGTGGCTCGACCACCACGGCCGGGCCACCGCCGCGCTGAAGGCCGAGGAGGTCGACCGGGAGCTGGACCGGCTGGCGGTGACCGCAGCCGCGCAGGTGGCGCTGTCGCGGGAGCAGGCCCCGGCCATGCACGCCGCGCTGCTGGCGGGCGGTGAGCTGATCGACGTGGCCGAGGCCGCGGGGCTGACCGCCGAGGACGTGGTGACGCGGTGGCGTCGCCACGTCCGGCGCATGCGCCGTGCCGGTGAGCTCGACCAGGCCGCCGAGGCCCGGATCGCGGAGGTCGAGGCCCGCCTCACCGAGCAGCTCGCAGACCTGTCGTAACCCCCCCCCGCCGGAAGGTGATCTCCGCGCGCGGGCGCCGCCCTGACGGCATGATCGTCGCCGCAGGGCGGTGCGGGGCGCGGCGTGGGTATCACCAGGTCATGCACACACTCGTGAACGGCCTGATCGCCGGTGCGGCGGGCACCGGCGCGTTGAACATCGCGTCCTATCTCGACATGGCCCTCCGGGGCCGGGGAGCCAGCGGCACCCCGGAGGAGTCGGTGCAGAAGCTGGCCGACGTCGCGCACGTCGATCTCGGCGAGGGCGAGCGCGCCGATCATCGCAAGCAGGCGCTGGGCGCGCTGCTCGGCTATGCCACCGGAATGGGGGTGGCGGTCTGCTTCGCGCCGCTGGCGGCCCGGAAGCCGCCCTGGCCGGTGGGCGCCCTGGCGCTCGGAGCGCTGGCGATGGTGGGCTCGAACGCGCCGATGACGGTCCTGGGCATCACCGACCCGCGCACGTGGTCGGCCAGCGGTTGGATCTCCGACATGGTTCCCCACCTGGCCTACGGGATCGTGGGCTACACCGCTTTCCGGCACCTGTCCTGAGCGACCCGGGCGCGGCCGCTCGGGCAGTGCTTCACCGGATCTTGGCCATTCCGCAGATCACCAGGACGACGAGCGCGCCGCACGCCATGCCGCCTGCCGGGAAGACGATCGGCCAGTCCCAGGCGAGTCCGGTCAGGAGCAGCGTCGTCCCCATGGCGAAGAAGCCGGCGGCCATCATCACTAGGGGGATGCGCGTGCCGTTGCCGCGAAGTTCGCCGTCGTCACGGTGGATCAGGCGGTCTTCGAGTCGCATGACCGCCTGGAACAGACGTCGCATGTCCGACCTCCGAAGGGGGTTCTTTCCGGCATCCCCGTCGTGAACGGATGCATGCGGCTCGACCGGCCGTCTCACCCGGATTCCCCTGGCCTACGGGGTCGCGGCGCTGGCGGTTCTCGGTCGTGCCGCGTAGGCCACCAGGAAGAGGAAGGCTCCGCAGGCGGCGACCAGCCACCAACCCGGACGGGACGCCTGCGCCAGCCCCGCCGGGGCGACTCCGGCGACCAGGCCGCCCGCGACGGCGATGCCCAGGGCCGCGCCGAGTTGCCGCGCGGTGGAGGTGATCGCCCCGGCCACCCCGGCGCGGGCGGGCGGCAGGCCGCTCACCGCCGTGTTGGTGATCGGCGCGTTGGAGAAGCCGAACCCGGTGCCGATGAGCAGGTAGGCCAGCAGGAGCAGCGGCACGCCCGTGTGCTGGCCGAGCCCCGCCAGGCACAACCCGCCCGCGGTGATGAAGACGCCCGCCAGGATCAGCGGCGGTCGTGCTCCGATCCGGCCGACGAGGCGTCCGGCGAGCGGTGCGAAGACGGTCGCGCCGACGGCCATGGGCAGGGTCGCCAGCCCGGTGGCCAGCGGCGTCCAGCCCCGGGCGTGCTGGAGGTAGAGGGTGTTGAGCAGCAGCGTCACGTTCAGGGCGACGAAGACCGCGACCGCGCCGAGGAAGGCGGTGCCGAACGCGGGCCGCCGGAACAGTCCCAGGTCGATCAGCGGTTCGTCGCGCCGCGACTCCACCCGCGCGAACCCGGCCGCCGCCACGGCGGCGAGCAGCCAGCCGCCCAGCACCACCGGCGACGTCCAGCCGACGTGCGGACCTTCGATGAGGGCTCCGACGGCCGCGCCGATGACGACCGTCAGCAGCAGCTGGCCCGGAAGGTCGAGCCGCCGGGCCTGGCGGGCGCGCGACTCGGGCACGAACACCGCACTGAGCGCGAGGGCGGCCACGATGATCGGCGCGTTGATCCAGAACAGCGAGCGCCAGCCGAAGCCCGCGACCAGCGCGCCGCCCAGCACGGGCCCGGCGGCCATGCTGAGCCCGAACACCGACGCCCAGACGCCGATGGCCTGGGCCCGTTCCCGAGGGTCGGGCATCGCGTTGACCACGATGGCGAGGGCCACCGGGCTGAGCATCGACGCGCCGACGCCCTGGACGGCGCGGGCCGCCACGAGCACGCCCGCCGAGGGGGCGACCGCGCAGGCCAGCGAGGCGAGGCCGAAGACCACCAGCCCGGTCTGGAAGATCCGGCGGCGGCCGAAGCGGTCGGCCAGCGCGCCGGCGGAGATCAGCAGGGCGGCCAGGACGAGGACGTAGGCGTCCACGGTCCATTCGAGGCCCCGGGTGCCGATGCCCAGGCCGTCCCCGATGGCGGGCAGGCCCACGTTGACGATGGTGGTGTCCAGGCCGACCAGGAACATGCTCAGGCAGCAGACGGCCAGCACCGTCCAGCGTCGGCGCTTGCTCAGGGCGGGCGGCGGGGGGAGGGGGCGATGCGTCGTCGCGGTCATGGTCTGCCTTTCGCGTGCGGGGAGGCTGCCCGCAAAGGCTCGGCCCGGACGCCCGCCGGTGGCCAGCGAACTTGCGAAGGCTGCAAACTGGGCGGCATGGACGCGGAGTTGAAGCAGGTCATCGACGGCATCGGGCCCCGGCTGCGCAGGTTGCGCCGGGATCGCGGCCTGACGCTGGAGGCGCTCGCGGCCATGACCGGCATGTCGGTGAGCACGTTGTCGCGCCTGGAGTCGGGCATCCGCCGCCCGACGCTTGAGCTGCTGATCCCGCTAGCGCGTGCGCACCGCGTCGCGCTCGACCAGCTGGTGGCCGCACCCGCCAGCGGCGACCCCCGGGTGCATCTGCGGCCGTTGCGCAAGGAGCACGGGAGTGTGCTGGTGCCGTTGACGCAGTATCCGGGGCGGGTGCAGGTGTTCAAGCAGGTGCTGGCCCCGCGCGAGCCGAAGATGGTGACGCACGAAGGGTACGAGTGGCTCTACGTTCTGGGCGGCGAGCTGCGCGTCATCCTCGGCGAGGACGAGTTCACCTTGCGTCCCGGCGAGGTGGCGGAGTTCGACACCAGGCAGCCGCACTGGTTCGGCCCGGCGGGCACGGACGCGGTGGAGATCCTGCACCTGTTCGGGCCGCGCGGTGACCAGGCCGTCGTCCGCGCGCGGCCGGAGCCCTCGTAGACCCGCGCGGCGTCACCGTGCCCGGCGGGTCTGGTAGGCCAGGGCCGCGACCGGGATGCTGACGATCAGGGTGCCGACGCACACCAGCGCCGCGCCGATCGGCCACAGGCCCGAGTCGTCCGAGGTGGCGGCGCTGATCGACCAGGACACCGTCAGCGCCGCCGTCGTGGCGACCACCGCCGCCACCGGCGCGCCGAGCCGGGCCACGATCACCCCGCACACCAGCAGCGTCACCACCAGGCCCGCGACCTGCCAGGTCTCGTAGGGCCCGGTCTCGTGGCCGTCGGGCTGGACGACGCGCTCGCGGTCCCAGCCCAGCCACGCCCAGTAGGCCACGGTCGTGACCAGCGCGGCCACCGCGCCGCCCTTCACCTCTCGCCCGGTCCGTCGCTCCGACACCGTCTGCGCCATCAGGCACCACCTCCACCACCCATCTTCACTGTCAGCGCGCCGGGAAACATGAGTAGCCCTACTCACCGGCCCCGCCCCGGGTACTCATCCGCCGGACCGCGCCGACCCCGTCCGGCGGCTCCCGTGAAGCGATCACTACGATGGGTGAGCAGTCGAGGGGCGGGGGACCTGGGTGAGACGCTGGGGCGTCCTGGCGGTGCTGGCCGCCAGCCTGCTGATCGTGGCCATGGACGCCACGATCCTCAACGTGGCGCTGCCGTCGCTGATCGACGACATGCGGCCCGGCGCGCTCGCCCAGCTGTGGATCATCGACGTGTACGGCCTGGTGCTGGGCGGCCTGCTGGTCACCGCCGGTGCCGTCGGCGACCGCTGGGGCCGCCGCCGGCTGTTCCTCACCGGTCTCGCCGTCTTCGGCGCGGCCTCGATCGCCGCGGCCCTGTCGGCGCAGCCGTGGCAGCTCATCGCTGCCCGCGTGCTGCTGGGCTGCGGCGGCGCGATGATCATGCCGTCCACGTTGTCGCTGATCCGGCACGTGTTCGCCGACGCCCGGGAGCGCGCCACCGCGATCGCCGTCTGGGCCGCCGCCGCGGGTGTCGGCGTCGCCGTCGGGCCGGTGCTCGGCGGCACGCTGGTGGAGGCGTTCGGCTGGTCGGCGGCCTTCTGGGTGAACGTGCCGGTCATCCTGGTCACCTTCACCATGGGCGCCTGCTTGCTGCCGGAGTCGCGCACGCCGAGTTCCGTCCCGCTCAACCTGTTCGACGTGCCGCTGTCGATCGCCGGGATGGTCGCGCTGGTCGGCGGCGTCAAGCAGCTCACCAAGTCCGGCCTGTGGTCCACCGCGCCGCTGCTGCTGCTCGCCGGGATCGCCCTGCTCGTCTGGTTCGTGCGCCGCCAGCTCCGCTCCGCCGACCCGCTTCTGGACGTGCGGCTGTTCGCGGGCCGTCCCTTCACCGCCGCCGCGCTGGTCACCTTCGTCGGGATGATGGGCATCGGCGCGGCCCTCTACCTGCTGTCGTTGTGGATGCAGTACGTGGAGGGCTACAGCCCCCTGCGGGCCGGGCTGCACATGAGCCCGCTGGCCGTCGCGCTCCTGGTCTCCTCCCTCGCCACGCCGAGGCTGACCGCGAAGTTCGGCGTCCGCACCGTCCTGGCGGCGGGCCTGGTCGCGCTGGTCCTCGGCTTCGCCGCCATCGCCCTCGCGCAGGGCGGCCTCAGCTATCCGGTCGTCGCGTTCGCCCTGGTCACCTTCGGTATCGGTGACGGCATGGGCATCACCGCCTCCGCCTCGGTGATGCTGGCCGCCGCCCCGCCCGAACGCTCCGGCGGGGCCGCCGCCGTCTCCGAGACCGCCTACGAACTGGGCGTGGCGTTCGGCGTCGCGCTCCTCGGCAGCGTCACCGCCGTCGCCTACCGCCACTTCCTGGACAGCGTCCCCACGCCGCTGATCAAGGACTCGATCGGCAGCGCCATCGACCACGCCGCCGACGTCGGCGGCCCGGCGGGCGAGCACATCGCCCGGGTCGCCCGCGAGGCCTACGTGGACGCGCTGCACCTGACGGCGGGCGTCTCGGCCGTCCTGATCGCCATCACGCTCGGCCTCGTCCTCGCTCTGGTCCCGCGCACCTTCCAGGCCAGCGGCTCCGGCCACTGACCCCCGCCGCCGGGCCCGTCACGCCGGGTCGGGCACCGCCGTCGAGACGGCCGGGCGCACCGGCGGTCGCAGGACGGGCGCGTCGGGCGCGAAGAAGAGCCGGTCGAGGTGCTCGATGGCGTAGTCGATGGCGCCGAGCACGACGCACTCGTCACCGAGCGTGGACGCGCGCAGCTCCGGCATGCGCAGGCAGACCCGTTCGAGCCGGGACCGCAGCAGCGGCAGCAGCACGTCGGCGGAGCGGGAGAAGCCGCCGCCGAGCACCACGATCTCCGGATCGAGCAGCAGGATCGCGGCGGCGGTGCCGATTGAGAGCTTGTCGGCGAAGCGCCCCACCGCTTCCAAGGCCGCCGGATCGTTGTTGCGCGCGGCGGCCAGGGTGAAACCGGCGGCGTCCTCCGGCGGCACACCGGTGGGCACGACCGCAGGGTCGGCGAGGTCGTCCGGCGCGGTCACCCAGTGCGCCTCCGGCAGCATGACGATCTCGCCCGCGGCGGCCCCGAACCCCCGGTGCAGCCTGCCGTCGATGATCAGTCCGGTGCCCATGCGGCGCCCGATGTGCAGGAAGACCACGTCCCGGGCGTTGCGGGCCACGCCGCGCCTGGTCTCGGCCAGGGCGGCGAGGCGGCTGTCGTTCTCGACCAGCACCCGGCAGGGGAACATGCCGCCCAGCAGGCCCGCGAGGTCGAGGTCCCGCCACGCCGGGACCGACGCCGACATGATGACGCGCCCCTCGGGCGTGACCAGCCCGGTGGTGCCGACCGCGACCGTCCACAGGTCGGCCATCGTCAGCCCGCCCAGGTCCAGGCAGGCCGCGGCGGCCTGCTCGATGGCCGCCAGCCGGTCCGCCACCGGCGCGTCGGGGCGGGTGCGGCGGCGCGTCTCGGCGACGACGTTGCCGTCCAGGTCGGCGAGGGCGGCGCGGACGTTGTGCGCGCCGACGTCCACGCCCATCAGGTGGCCGCCGTCCGCGCGGAACCGGTAGCGCCGCGCGGGCCGCCCCATCGTGCCGGGCGCCGGGGGCACCTCCTCCACCCAGCCCAGGCCGGTCAGCTCGTCGATGACCTCCTTGGTGGACGGCCGCGACAGGCCGGTGCGCCCGGCGAGCGCGGACAACGTCGCCGCCTCCGCCCCGCGCAGCACCTTGATCAGGGACAGCGCGTTGAGCTGCCGCAACCGGGACAGATCGCCGCCCTGCGGCGGCATGCGCGACATCAGAAGGTGCCCTTCCAAAGTTCGAGGAACTTGACAGCGGGTCAGGGTCTCCAGCGTAGAGCCCGCAGGAATCCGGCGGCAAGCGGGCATTGCCGGACCGATCTTCCGAATGCTACTAATGATGGACTCCTTAATAACTCTCCTGGAAGTGAGAGAGCCGATGTCGTTCACCGTGATCGGAGAGATCACCCGCCTCGCGCACCGAACGCGGGTCTTCGAGTTCGGCTGGCAGTCGTGGAGCCCGACCGGCGCCTACCGGCTGGGCGAGACGCCCCCGCGTCCCGCCGACGCCAACGTGCAGACCATCTGCTACCGCCCAGAGACGCCCGTCCCGGCCGGGACGTTCCAGGGTGAGGGCCTGTTGGCGGTCGACCCCGGCGACGGCGGCCCGATCTCGCTCTTCTCCGGCCCCGGCCCGGAGCAGGTGCCCTCCATCCGGGCCCGCGAGCAGGGCGGCCGCCTGATCGTCTCCGCCGACGGGCCCGTCACGCGCCACGAGTTCGACGGCGACCTCGACGGCGCGCTGCGCTGGTGGGCGCAGCGGATCGCGGAGGGCCACGCCCCGGCCGACTTCCCCGCCGTGCCGCCCATGTGGTGCTCCTGGTACGGCTACTGGGACAAGGTCACCGACACCGACGTCCTCGACAACCTCGCCCTCGCCGAGCGGCACGGCATCGACGCCGACATGTTCCTCATCGACGACGGCTACGAGGCCGGGATCGGCGACTGGCTGGAACTGCGCCCCGAATTCGGCTCGCTGGAGCGGTCCCTCGGCGCGATCCTGGAGACGGGCAGGCGCGCGGGCCTCTGGCTGGCGCCGTTCCTCGTCGGCCGGCGCAGCCGCACCTTCCGCGACCACCCCGGCTGGCTCGTCGGCGGCGCGCACGCGGGGACGATGTGGGACCAGGACCTCGCGGTGCTCGACGTCACCCACCCCGACGCCGCCGCCCACCTGACCGAGGTCTTCCAGAAGCTCGCCGCCCTCGGCGTGAGCCACTTCAAGCTCGACTACCTCTACGCGGGCGCGCTCGCCGGACGGCGGCACGAGGACCTCGACCCGATCGCCGCCTACCGGCGCGGGCTGGAGATCATCCGCCAGGCCGTCGGCCCGGACGCCACGCTGCACGCCTGCGGCGCGCCCCTGCTCCCGAGCATCGGCCTCGCCGACATCATGCGCGTCAGCCCCGACACCGCGCCCCGGGTGCTGCCGAGGGCGGGCGACCTGAGCCAGCCGTCACAGCTCGGCGCGCGGCTCACCGGAGCCGCGCGGGAGTTCCTGCACGCGCGCTGGTGGGTCAACGACCCCGACTGCATCATGGCCCGGCCGGAGGTCGAGGAGCGGGCGGAGTGGGCCGCGCACATCGCGGCGGGCGGCGGGCTGCGCGGCTCCGGCGACCCGATCGCGGCGCTGGACGCGTGGGGCCTGGAGACGACGCGACGGCTCATGGTCCCGACCCGGACGGACCCGTCATGACGAGTGACGCCGGCCACCTGACGGGACGGACGGCCGACACTTCGCCTGGCCCGCAGCCTGATTCCTCGTCCGACTTGCGGCCCGACGCCCCACCCGGCTCGCGGTCCGACGCACCGCCGGGCCCCAAGCCCGAGCCGACGCCCGGACCAGCACCGGAACCGGCCCCCGAGCCCCCATCCGGCACCGGAAGCCGCACCACGAAGGCCACCCGGAAGCGCCACCGCCCCACGCGGCACTGGTACGCCTACCTGTTCATCGCCCCGAGCCTGTTCGGCGTCTTCGCCTTCCTCCTGCTCCCCCTCCTGATCGTGTTCGTCCTCAGCCTGTTCCACTGGGAGCTGCTCTCCACCCCCACCTTCGCCGGGCTCGCCAACTACCGGCGGCTCGCGGGCGACGGCGGCACCTGGCACTCGGTGTGGGTGACCGTCCTGTTCGTCCTGCTGAGCGTCCCGCTCCAGACCGTCCTCGGCCTGCTGCTGGCCCTGCTGCTCAACCAGCGGGTCAAGGGCGTGGCGTTCTACCGCGCGCTGTTCGTCGTGCCGTGGATGGCCACGCCGATCGTGATGGGCGTCGTCTGGACGTGGATCTTCGACCCGCGGGACGGGGCGCTGAACCGGGTGCTCGACGTCGTCGGCGTCGCCGGGCCGAACTGGCTGACCGACCCCGCGTGGGCGCTGCCGTCGGTCGCGCTGGTCAACGTCTGGCAGTTCAGCGGCTACACCATGCTGTTCTTCCTGGCCGGGCTCCAGGGCGTCCCGCAGGAGTTGTACGACGCGGCGGCCACCGACGGCGCGAGCCCGGTCCAGCGCTTCTTCCAGATCACCCTGCCGCTGCTGAACCCCACGACGTTCTTCGTCACGGTGACGAACCTGGTCGGCGCGTTCCAGATCTTCGACACCGTCTACGCGATGACCGACGGCGGGCCCGGCAACGGCACCGAGGTCCTCAACTTCCGGATCTACGAGACGGCCTTCCGGCAGTTCGACTTCGGCTACGCCGCCACGCTCGCCGCGCTGCTGTTCCTGCTCATCCTCGCGGTGACGCTGGCGCAGGTCCGGTTCTTCAGCAAGCGCACCACCTACGACCTGAGCTGAGGAGGGGCCATGGCCAAGCGCACCGCGCTCTATCTCACGCTGATCATCGGGGCCTTCGTCTCCGTCTTCCCCTACCTCCTGGTCGCGCTGACCGCGCTGAAGACGCCGCGGCAGCTCAACTCCACCCAGCCCTGGGAGCCGGGCCTGCCGCCCACCCTCGGCAACCTCGGCAAGGTGCTGGACTCGGGCTTCACCGGCTACCTCGGCAACTCGCTGCTGATGACCGCCGCGCTGACGGCCGGGCAGCTCGTGTTCACCACGTTCGCCGCCTACGCGTTCGCCCGGCTCCGCTTCCGCGGCCGCGACGTGCTGTTCTGGCTGTACGTCGCCACGATGATGGTGCCCAGCGCCGTCACCATGATCCCGCTGTTCCTCATCATGCGCGAGCTGCACCTGGTCAACACCTGGTGGGGGCTGCTCGCGCCGTACCTGCTCGGCACGCCGTACGGGATCTTCCTGATGCGGCAGTTCTTCCGCGCCCTGCCCGCCGGGCTGGAGGACGCGGCGCGCATCGACGGCGCCGGGCCGCTCACGATCCTGCTGCGCATCGTCCTGCCGCTGTCGCGCCCCGCCCTGGGCACCCTCGCGATCATCACCGTCATCGCGTCCTGGAACAACTTCATGTGGCCCCTGATCATCACCAGCGGCGACGACACCAAGGTCGTCACGGTGGGGATCGCCGGGCTGAAGGGCGCCATCGGCGTCGACCCGAACCAGATGACCGCCGCCGCCCTGATCGCGCTGGTGCCGATGGTCGCGGTCTTCGTCGCCTTCCAGAGATACATCGTCCGCTCGGTGGTCCTCACCGGCCTCAAATAGAAGAGGTCAACCGTCATGACATCCCCCCGAAACCGCTCGTTCGCGGCCCTGCTCGGCGCCGCCCTCCTGCTCCCCCTCACCGCCTGCGGCTCCGGCGACTCCGGCGGCGACGGCACCCTCACCTACCGGCTCTGGGACGACCAGCAGAAGGCGGGCTACCAGAAGGTGATGGCGGCCTTCGAGAAGGCCAACCCCGGCGTCCGCGTCAAGATCGAGCTGCTGCCGTACGACCAGTACTGGACCAAGATGACCGCCGACGCCGTCGCGGGCACCGCGCCGGACGTCTTCTGGATGCAGACCACCCAGTTCCCCGAGTTCGTCACCAAGGGCGTGCTGGCCGACCTCAGCCCCCTCGGCCTCGACGCCGCCAAGTACCACCCGAACGTCGTGCAGTCCTACACCTACAAGGGGAAGCTGTACGGCGTCCCGAAGGACTTCGGCATCGTCGGACTCCTCTACAACAAGGACCTGTTCAAGAAGGCGGGCGTCCCCGACCCGGACAAGCTCACCTGGACGCCCGACGGCTCCGGCAGCCTGCTGGAGACCGCGCGCAAGCTGACCGTCGACGACAAGGGCAAGCACCCCGACGAGCCGGGATTCGACCCGGCCAAGGTGAAGCAGTACGGCTTCGCGTCCTGGAACCACTACCAGACGCAGTGGATGAACTGGGTGAACTCCAACGGCGGCAAGCTGGTGGACCAGCCGTTCGGCAAGTACGCCTTCAACGACGACGCCTCGGTGCAGGCGCTCCAGTTCGGCGTCGACCTGGTGAACAAGCACCACGTCGCGCCACCCGCCGCGCAGACGAACCCGCCCAGCGACAAGATCAACGAGATGTTCAAGCGCGGTCAGGTGGCGATGTTCCCCGCCAACAACGCGCTGCTGCCGTTCGTCACGCCCGGCGCCAGCTTTAAGATCGGCATCGCGCCGATGCCCACGGGCCCCGCCGGGCGGTCGGTGAACATCAACGGCCTGTCGGAGGCCGTCTACGCCAAGAGCCCGCGCAAGGAGGCGGCGCTGAAGCTGGCCCGCTACCTGTCCGGCCCCGAGGCGCAGAAGATCATGGCCGACGACGGGCACGTCTTCCCCGCGCTGAACGGCCTCTCCCAGGGCTACGTCGACTTCTGGAAGCGCAAGGGCCTGGACGTCTCGCCCTTCCTGGAGGAGTCGCGCGGCACCACGTTCAACCTGCCGGTCACGACCGGCTTCACCGCGTTCGAGAACAAGCTCAACCAGACCTTCAACGACATGTACCTCGGCAAGCTGACGCCCAAGCAGGCCGCCGACCGCGCCGTCGCCGACGGCAACGCCCTGGCGAAGTAGGGGGAGCACGATGATCACCCGGCGTTCCGTGCTCGCCGGGGGAGCGGGCCTGGGCCTGACCGCCGCACTGGGTGCCCCACCCGTGCGCGCGGCGGCCCGCCGCGCCCCCTTGGGCGAGGTGTTCCAGCTCGGTGTCGCCTCCGGCGAGCCGACCCCCGACGGCGTCGTCCTGTGGACCCGCCTCGCCACCGACCCGCTCGCCCCCGACGGGCTCGGCGGCATGCCGCGCCGACCCGTCCCCGTGGAATGGCAGGTCGCCAAGGACGAGGGGTTCCGCCAGATCGTGCGGCGGGGCGGCCAGATCGCGCGCCCCGAGTCCGCGCACAGCGTGCACGTCGAACTCGACGGGCTGCGGCCCGGCGCGGAGTACTTCTACCGGTTCAAGGCCGCAGGCCAGCTTTCGCCGGTCGGACGGACCCTCACCGCGCCCGCCCCGGGCACAACGGGCCGCGCACTCAACCTGGCCTTCACCTCGTGCGCGGACTACCAGGTCGGCTGGTTCACCGCCTACCGGCGGATGGCCGAGGACCACCCCGACCTGATCGCCTTCCTGGGCGACTACATCTACGAGTACGGCGACTACAAGTACCCGGTGCGCGACCAGGCCGGCGGCGAATGCCTCGACCTGGCCGGATACCGGCTGCGCCACGCCCAGCACAAAGCCGACCCCGAACTGCAACTGGCGCACGCCGTCGCGCCCTGGCTCGTCGTCTACGACGACCACGACGTGGAGAACGCCTGGGCCGGTGACGTGCCCGAACAGCCCGACCCGCCGTTCCTGCCGCGCCGCGCCGCCGCGTTCCAGGCGTTCTACGAGAACATGCCGCTGCGCCGCGCGCAGAAGCCGAACGGAGCGGCGCTGCGCCTGCACCACACGGTGCGCTGGGGCGCGGTCGCCAACCTGCACCTGCTCGACACCCGCCAGTACCGCGACCTCTACGCCTGCAACGGCGGCAAGTCGGGCACGATCGGCGCCGACTGCACCGAACGCCTCGCCCCCAACCGCACGATCCTCGGCCAGGAGCAGGAAGCGTGGCTGGAGGGCGAGCTGCGCAAGTCCCGCGCCACCTGGGACCTGCTCGTCCAGCAGGTCTTCTTCATGGAGATGGACTGGACCAACGGCGAGGCGAAGGGTTACTCCAACGACGGCTGGGACGGCTACACGGCCAGCCGCAACCGCGTCACCGCCGCCATCGGCGACAACAAGCGCAACGGCGTCGTGCTCACCGGGGACGTGCACTCGCACTGGGCCGGCGAGATCAAGCGCGACCACCAGGACCCCGAGTCGAAGTCCGTGGCCGTCGAGCTGGTCAGCACCTCGGTCACCTCCGCTGGCAACGGCCTGGACGAGTACCCCGACACCGCGCGGCTGCTGGCCGAGAACCCGCACGTCAAGTTCTTCAACGGCCGCCGGGGCTACGTCCGCAGCAGGATCTCCGAACAGGACATGAAGGTCGACTTCCGCTCGCTCTCCGTCGTGACGCAGCCGTACGCGCCCGCCTACACCTCCGGCTCGTTCGCGATCGAGCCCGGCGACCCCAGCCTCCACCCCGCCTGACAGGACACCCATGCGCAGACGCATGACCGCCGCCCTGCCGGTGGTCCTCCTCGCCATGCTCATCGTGCCGCCATCGCACGCGGCGGCACCGCCCACCATCGACGGCCCGCCGATGGGCTGGAACAGCCGCGCCCTCGGCTGCACCGTCAACGACGCCGCGATCCGCAAGGCCGCCGACGACCTGACGACGCTCAAGGACACCGGCTACCGCTACGTGATCATCGACGGCTGCTGGACGGCCGCGCGGCGCGACGCGTCCGGACGCCTGACCGCCGACCCCGCCCGCTTCCCCGACGGCATCAAAGCGTTGGCCGACACCCTCCACGGCAAGGGACTGAAGCTCGGTCTCAGCCTGTCCGCCGGAACCGCCGCCTGCACGGGCGGCGGCACCGGCTCCTACGGTCACGAGGCCGACGACGGCGCGCTCGTCCGGGACTGGGGCGTCGACTACGTCAAGTACGACCACTGCTCGATCCCCACCGCCGACTTCCCCGGCCAGAACTCCCAGACCATCGCCCAGACGCTCGCCACCCGCATGCGCCAGGCGATCGGCGACGGGATCGTGTTCGCCCTGAACAACGAGGACGGCAACAGCGTCCCCTGGCTCTGGGCCGGGCAACTGGCCACCACCTGGCGCACCAACCTCGTCACCCGCCCGATCCCCGACACCTACGCGGGCATGCTCGGCATCTGGGAGACCGCCATGTTGCGCCTCCAGTACGCGGGCCCGCGCAGCCACGCCGACCCCGATCTCCTCCAAGCGGGGCTCGGCGGCATGACCGAGACCGAGTACCGCACCCAGGTCGGCCTGTGGGCGATGGCCGCCGCCCCGCTGATCCTCCAGGCGGCCCCGACCAAGGCGCCCACCGAGATCGTCGCCAACCCCCGGGTGATCGCGGTGGACCAGGACCCGCTAGGGAAACCCGCCGCGTTCGTCCGCACCGACGGCTGGCACCACGTCCTGTCCCGCCCGCTGGCAGGCGGAGACGTGGCCGTCGCCCTCTACAACGAGAGCGACCGGGACAAGACGATCTCCACCACCACGACCGCGCTGAAACTGGGCTCCGCCTCCCGGTACCGCGTGGAGGACCTGTGGACCGGAGCCGTCTGGAGCACCACCGGAGCCATCTCCGCAGCGGTGCCCGCGCACGGCACCGTCATGTACCGCGTGGCCGCCCGCAACGAACCGTCCGCCGCGCCCATGCCGACCTTCGAGATCGACCCCGCCACCGACCCCGGCGACAACCGCCCCAGCACCGTCGAACCCGGCAAGGACAACGAACTCCTGACGCGCGTGACCAACACCGGCGGCACCGCGACGGCCCAGAACATCACGGCGTCGCTGACCGTGCCCGATGGCTGGACGGCGAAGCCGCTCACCCCGGCCACAACCAGACGACTGGCCCCCAGCGCAACGCTCACAACCCGATGGTCGATCACCCCACCCGCCGGAACCCCTCAAAAGACGTACCCCCTCAACGGCAAGGTGGTCTCCGACCGCTGGAAGGCCGGGTTCGGCGGCACCGCCGTCGTCCGCGTCGCGACCGCCCCCGACTCCGGCACGACCTTCCTCAGCGATCTCCCATGGACCAGCGCGGTGAACCACCTCGGCCCGGTCGAGAAGGACACGAGCAACGGCGACGGCGGCGCGGGCGACGGGCGTCCCCTCACCATCGGCGGAACCCGCTATGCCAAGGGCCTGGGCGCGCACGCCGTCGCCGAGATCACCTACTACACGGCCGGGCGCTGCACGACCGTCGAGTTCCACGCCGGGATCGACGACGAGGTGGACGCGCCCGGAGCCGTCCGCGGCTCGGCGGACTTCCAGGTCTGGGCCGACGGGGAACTCGCCGCCCGCACGGGAATCCTCACCGGCGACCGGCCACCGGCGAAGGTCACCGCCTCGGTGAAGGGCGCCGAGTACGTCCGCCTGGTCGCCACCAACGGCGGCGACAACGCCTACCACGACCACACCGACTTCGCCGACGCGAAGATCACCTGCGACTGACGGGGCCAGCATGCTCATCCCTCGACCGGTGCGTTCCGCCACCCGACCGGGCCGGTTCGTCCTCGACCGGCACACCACCCTCACCTCCGATCCCCCGTTCGCCGAGGTCGCGGCCTGGCTGCGCGCCGAACTGAGCCCGATCACCGGCGGCGAGCTGCCGCCGGGACCAGGCGGGATCACGCTCACCACCGCCGAACTGCCGCCGGAGGCGTACCGGCTCCGCGTCACCTTCGACGGCGTGCTCGTCGAGGCCGCCGACCCGGCGGGCGCGTTCTACGGCGTGCAGACCCTGCGCCAACTCCTGCCCGCCCAGGCGTACCGGAAGGCGGCGACCGGCGAGAGCCTCGCGCTGCCCTGCGCGGAGATCGAAGACGAGCCGCGCTTCGCCTGGCGCGGCTGCCTGCTCGACGTGGCCCGGCACTTCCTCCCCAAGGCTGACCTGCTGCGGTTCATCGACCTGATGGCGGCGCACAAGCTGAACGTCCTGCACCTGCACCTCACCGACGACCAGGGGTGGCGGCTGGAGATCAGGCGCTACCCGCGGCTCACCGAGGTGGGCGCGTGGCGGCGGGAGAGCCAGACCGGGTGGGACGGCCCCATGGACGGCGTCCCGCACGGCGGCTACTACACCCAGGACGACGTCCGCGAGATCGTCGCCTACGCCGCCCGTCGGCACATCACCGTCGTCCCGGAGATCGACCTGCCGGGCCACACCCAGGCGGCGATCGCCGCCCACCCCGAGCTGGGCAACCTCGACACGCCCCTGGAGGTCGGCACGACCTGGGGCGTCGGCCCGAACGTGCTGAACGCCGAGGAGCACACGATCGAGTTCTTCCAGAACGTCCTGGACGAGGTCGTCGAGCTGTTCCCGAGCCCCCACATCAGCATCGGCGGCGACGAGTGCCGCAAGGACCAGTGGCGGGAGAGCCCGGCCGCGCAACGCCGGATCGCCGAACTCGGCCTGCGCGACGAGGCGGAACTCCAGAGCTGGATCATCGGGAGGTTCGCCGACCACCTCGCCGCGCACGGCCGCCGCCCCGTCGGCTGGGACGAGATCCTGGAGGGCCGGGGCGCGCCCGGGAACGCCGTCATCACCTCCTGGCGCGACGACATCGGCACCGTCATCGCCGCCAGGAGCGGCCACGACGTCGTTCCCTGCCCCAACACCTCCGTCTACCTGGACTACCGCCAGGCACCGGGCGACCAGGAACCGGCACCCTTCGGCACCGTGCTGACCCTCGACGACGTCCACGCCTTCGAACCGATCCCGCCCGAGCTCGCAGGCGACGAGGCCGCCCGACACGTCCTCGGCGCCCAGTGCTGCCTGTGGACCGAACTGATCGACTCACCCCGACGGCTGGACTACATGGCCTTCCCGCGCCTGGCAGCCTTCGCCGAAACCGTATGGAGCCCCCAGGAGAAGGACCCGGCCGACCTCCGCCGCCGCCTCGACGTCCACCTGGAACGCCTCGCCGCATCCGGCGTGGAGTACCGCCCCGAAACCGGCCCGCGCCCGTGGCAACAACGCCCCGGCGTACCCGGCCGCCCCGAGGAGGACGGCGCCTGGCAAATCAAGATCGCCGAATGGACCCGCCCCCTCCGCGAAGCCCACTGAGGTAGACGCCGAGCGCCATGATGAGCCGAGTCGCGGCGTCCGCCCACCGGACGGACGCCGCGACCAGCGGCACAGCGCGGTGGACGCGCCGCGTCGTTACGACATGTGCTCCCAGCCTCGGCGCGGTGAGCGGCTGCCCGCGTGCGCGTCTCGGCTGCGGTAGACGATGTAGGGGCGGGTCAGGTAGCCCACCGGCGCGGTCAGCATGTGCACCAGCCGCGTGAACGGCCACACGCAGAACAGCAGCATGGCGCTCAGCGCGTGCAACTGGAACAGGATCGGCACGCCCACCATCAGGTCCGGGTCGGGGCGCAGGTAGAACACCGACCGGAACCAGGGCGACACCGTCGAGCGGTAGTCGTAGCCGCCGCCCGCGATGTTGGCGGCCACGGTCGCCGCCAGCCCCAGGACGATCACCAGGGTCAGCACCGCGTACATCAGCTTGTCGTTGCGGGTCGTGGCTGAGAACACCGGGCCGACCGTGCGCCGCCGGTAGATCAGGATCGCCAGCCCGACCAGCGTGCACGCCCCGGCGACGACGTGGTACGCGTGCTCGCTGACCCCGGCCGCCTCCGTCCAGCGGGCGGCAGCGTCGCCGCGACCGCCTCGATCAGCGGCGTCCACGGCGACCCCACCTCGGCGAGCGCGACCATGATCTGCGCCTCCGCCACCACCCTCGCGGAGGAAGATCAGCACCGGGTAGGGACCTTGGTCCCACGAAAGAGCGCCGTTGGACGCGGCGGACGCCGGACCTTCACCACCATGCCCCCGCTTGCGAGCCGCCTCTACCGGAGGGCGGACAGGTCGATCGCGTCGGCCATGGCCCGGTAACCGGCGGGGCCGGGGTGGAGATGGTCGCCCATGTGCAGGCCGTCGGGGATGCGGCCGGTCCCGGCGGGGTCGAGCGCGCGGTCGAAGTCGGCGACGGCGTCGTACTCGCCGCTGCCGCGGATCCACCGGTTGACCTGGCGGCGGATCCTCTCGCCGTCGGCGGTCCACCCGGCCGATCCCCGGTAGGGGGTGAGGGTGCCGCCGACGACCTCGACGTGGCGGGCGCGGGCGGCGCGGATCAGCTTGCGGTAACCGTCGATCAGCCGCCGCGCGGTGACCGGCGGGTCGGCGCGGTCGACGCCGCACATCCGGTCGTCGCGGAGCTGGATGTCGTTGACGCCGATCAGGACGATCACGGTGCCGGGGCGGGGCTGGTCCAGGACGTCCCGGGCGAACCGGGAGACGCCGGAGTCGCCGCCGCAGGCCGAGTCGGCCAGCAGCTTGTTGGAGCCGATCCCGGCGTTCAGCACCGGGTGGGGACGGCCGGCGGCCAGCAGGCGCCGGGCGAGCGCGTCGGGGTAGCGGTCGTCGCCGCCGATGCTCGCGCCGAACCCGTCGGTGATCGAATCACCGAAGGCGACGACGGCGCGGGGCTGCGGGCGTCCGCCGGAGGTCTCGACGCCCTCCAGGTAGTACCAGGAGCCGAAGCCGGGCTCGATCCTGTCGGTGTAGGCGGTGGCGGCCGGGTCGCGGCGGTGGTCCCCGGCGGCGCGGTAGGCGGTGGTCATCGACACCTGGTGGTAGGTGGCCGGGCCGGTGGCGTCGCGGAAGTACAGCGTGATCGTGAGCTGTTCGCGGGGTCGGGTGGGCAGGGCGACGGGGTCGCTGACGGTCCGTCCCCGCGCGGGGACGGTGGTGGACGGCGAGCCGTGGAAGCGCAGCGGGCGGATCGTGCCCGGCCGCACGGCCGCGCCGGTGGCGGTGCGGCCGACGCTGGCACCGGCGAGGCGCAGGGGCGTGGTGCCGTAGGCGTTGGACAGCCGGATCCGGAGCCGGGCACCCCCGGCGTTGACGCGGACGACCTGCCGGACCGACTGGTTCTCGAAGCCCTGTTCGGCCCAGGTGGCGAACCAGGGGGACCCGGACGGCCGCATGGCCGCCGCCGTCCACGCGCCGTGCCAGGTGGTGCGGGTGTCGGCGGTCGCGGGTGTCCCCGCTGTCAGGGACGCCGCGGTGGCGGCGGTCACGAGCACGGTCTTGGGAAGCATGGGCGAGTGTTCCTTCCTCGGTCAGGTGGCAGGGAGAAGGGCGGCCGGTTCGGATGCGAGATCGGTGCGGGCCGTCGGCGCGAAGTGGCGGGCCCCGGGACGGGGTTCGGAGACGGCACCCGTCCCGGGGCCCGGCTGGGCGGGGCTACTCGGCCGGGGCCGTACGCCACTGCTCGGCGGGCGAGACGCCCGGCAGCGGCCTGCCGATCAGCGCGAGCGGGATGAAGAAGTTGACCTGCCCGATCACCATGGCGAGCGTGGCCAGCGCCGTGGCGTCGTAGTGCTCGGCCGCCCGCGCGTACAGTCCGTCGGAGACGCCCGCCCCGTGCGAGAGCACGGCCTCCACCAGCTCCAGCGCCACCCGCTCGGCGGCGGTGAAGTAGGGGGCGTCCCGCCAGGACGCCACAGCGGTGATCTTCTCCTCCGGCACCCCGGCGCGGCGCAGGTTGCCGGTGTGCAGCACCGTCAGGTAGGTGTTCCCGACGAGCTGCCCGGCCCGCAGGTGGACCAGGCCGACCGTGCTCCGCGGCACCGCCCCGTTGCCAGCGATCTTGAACAGGGCGGCGCCGACGTCGCCGAGCTCGGGGACCAGCCGCTGGGGGTCGGAGAAGCGGGAGACGGGGGCGTCGAAGTCGTTCATGGAAAGTGTCCTTCCGGCGGTACGGGCCGCCTGTTCGGCCCGTTCACCGCACTGACGACCCGGACCGGACGAAGGTGACCGGCCGCCCCGAACTTCTTCGGAGAGCACACGTCGGCCCCCTTGCCGATGACCGGGGAGCCATCGGGAAGGGGGCCGGAAACAGGAGAATCAGCCTTCGGCGGAGCCGAGGTCGAGCCGGGCCAGGCGTTCGGGATCGGACAGGATGTCGATGGCGGCGATCCGGCCGTCGGCGACGGTGAAGCTCATGACCGAGAACAGCTCCCCGTCGATGGTGTTGACCAGCCCGGCCAGGCCGTTGACCAGCGCGGGGTGCGTCGCGGCGGCGGTGGCCATGCGCCGGAAGGTGGCGGCCTGCCCGGCCACGGCGGCGGCGCCGCGGACGACCCGCAGGCCCCCGGTGAGGACGCCGCCGTCCGCGCGCAGCACCACGTCCGGGTCGAGGAGGGCCAGCAACCCGTCGAAGTCGCCCCCGCGCGCGGCGGCCAGGAAGGCGTCCACCACCCGGCGCTGGCCGGCGCGGTCCGGGTCCGGCGGCGGGCTCGCGCCACGGACCCGCTGCCGCGCCCGGCTGGCCAGCTTCTTGGCCGTCGCGGGCGTGCGGTCGACGATCGGCGCGATCTCCTCGAACGGCAACCCGAACATGTCGTGCAGCACGAATGCCAGCCGCTCCGCCGGACCGAGCGACTCCAGCACCACCAGCAACGCCAATCCGACCGAGTCGGCCAGCAGCGCCTGCCGCTCGGGGTCCGCCTCGCCCTCCCGGCTGACCACCGGATCGGGCAGCCGCGCCTCCAGCGACTCCTCGCCCCGGCGCTTGCGCGCGCGGAGCATGTCCAGGCAGACGCGCCCGACGACGGTGGTCAGCCAGCCGCCGAGGTTGTCGATCCGCTGCTCCTCGGACCGGGCCAGCCGCAACCACGCTTCCTGGACGGCGTCGTCGGCCTCGGCCAGCGACCCGAGCATGCGGTAGGCGACCGCCTTGAGGTGCGGCCGGTGCTCCTCGAACCGGCCGGCCAGGAACTCGGATGGATCCATGGTCAAACACCCTTCGCAGACGACATCGCAACCATGACGCACCGACCTCCACGAAGGTGACCGCAGCCAAGATCGACCTACTCGCCACGATCGGCGGTCCGGTCGGGTCTTCGGGACCTCCATGTAGCGGAGTGGAACTGTCTCGGCGCGTTGCTCAAGGCTCACGGCGCGGATCAGGCTCTTCACCCATCACTTGCCAACGTTCGACAGACGCCACGGCTGGTCCACCACGGCGGTGGGCAGGCTGTCGCCGAGCGGTCCGGAGGCGCACCTGCCAGCGCTCATGCCGGTCTGAACGGCCCGTCTATGGCGGGGTTGGGCTCGTCAGGTACTTGATGGTGTCGAGGATGTCGGTCCTGATGCGGTCGTCGCCCCAGACGGTCTCGGCATAGCTGCCCAGGGTGCGAAGGCGGGCGTCGCGGTCCGCGAGGTCGCGCAGGGCCGGGATGGCCTCGACGGCGCGCATCTCCATCAGGACCGGGAGCGGGTCTCTGTCGCCGTGCGGTGCGGTGATGGCGGCCAGCAGCGGATCGAGGAGTTCGTCGCGGGGCACGCCGTGCAGCCAGAGGGCACGTGCGGCGCCCACGCGAGCCCACTTGTTGGAGAGCGCCGCGCGCAAGACCGGGACGAGATCGGCGCCCGACTCCGGAGCCATGTCCCCGGCCAGGCGGACGGCCGATCGGACCGGAACGTCCCCGGCGAGGAGCACGGCCTCCAGCGTGCGCAGGACGGGTTCGGTCTCGCCGCCGGCCCGCCAGATCACGCGGGCCGCCGCGACCTGGACGTCCCGCTCCGGATACGTCGGAGCCGCGTCCCCCGTCAGGTGCCGGGCGAGCAGCGGGACCAGGGGCGCCGCATCCCGGCCCGCGTCGGCGACCAGGTCCAGCTCCCGCGCGATCCGGCTCTGCGAGGAACCGGCCAGCGCCGCCCCGGCCGCGACGAGGGGCGCGGTGTCGCCGGTGAGCCGCCAGACCGCGTGTGCCGGACGAATCCCGGTCTCAGGGCGCTGAGCTGCGACCCGCCGCAGGGCCGGGACGGCGGGGAGCGCCGCCGGGCCGATCGCGGCCAGCGCTGACGGGACGGCCCGCGGTGCCGCCTCCAGGGCCGCCGTGAGCTCGGGTACCGCGGCCGCCGCGTCCGGGCCCCAGGCTCCCAGCAGGACGGCCAGGGTGATCACGGGGTTCCCGGTCGAACCCGCCGCGATCTGCGCGGTGAGGCGGTGGCGGACCGCATCGAGCAGTTCTGGAGCGAAGGGCGGGACGTATTCGGTCAGCAGCCTCGCGGGCACCGGGTCGATCCCCGCCGCCCACGCCGTCCTCACCGGTTCCTGCCAGCGCGGATCTCCCAGCCGGATCAGCGTGCTCAGCGCGGTGTCGGCCGCGCGCTGGTCGCTCCCGCGCGCGATGCGGGCGAGCCGGCCGGCGACTCCGGCCGCAGGCGCACCGGCGTGCGCGGCGGCCTCCACAGCCGCCGAGACGACGGCCGGGTCGGCGTCTTCCAGCAGGGCGCTCAGGCGGGGCAGCGACCCGACGGCCGCCGATCTGCTGTGCCGGAATCGGTCGGCCATGCCCTCGGCGGCCCGGATCCGCGCCGTGGGAGATGCGGCGGCCATCAGATCCGTCAACGCGGCGGCCGTCTCCCCGTTGACGCTTTCCAGGATCTCGCTGAGCGGGTCGGCGGACCACGGGCCCCGCCACTTCGTGTCGGCGCCGAGCGCCGCCGCCACCGGTCCGGCGCACTCCGATGGCAGGTCCGACCCCGCTCTGGCGAGGGCGAGCGCCGCGGCGGCGGCCATAGGAAAGGGCTCGGCCATTGCCCTCCGTGCCAACTGGGCGGACGTCTCGGCATCGCACAGCGCCAAGCCCATCAGCAAAGAGGCGCGGACGTCCGGAACCTCCTCCACCGACCATCGCCGCGTCAGCGCCTTTGCGGCGCCGGGCCCGCACCGGGCCACCGCGTAGGCGGCGTACTCGCGTACCTCGGGATCGGGGTCGTCCAGGAGCGCCACCAGCGTGTCACGGTGCCCGGTGACCGCCGCTGCCACGGCTGGCTGCTCGCGGCCGTCGCTGCGCTCGGGGTCGCAGAGATCCCCGAGCGCCTGCAACAGGATCTCCCGCCGATGCGTCCGCGGATCGGCGGCCAGCCGGACGACGAACGGCACGGCGACCACGGTCACCGTATACACCGTCCCCTGGTGCCATACCGAGGAGAAGAACTCGTCCAGTCCCTCGTCGGCCACTTCGAGATCGTCCGATGCCATGGCCCGCAGAATGTCCGGAACCTCCTCGGCGGCTCCGTACGCCCCCTGATAGGCAGTCCAGTCGATCTCGTCCAGTCCGTCCAGCATCGCGCCAGCCTAGAGGCCGGAGGCTCAGCTCGGCGTCGTCTCGGCGCGTCGTTCGTGGCGCGAGCGTGCGAGGCCGTAGGCCGTGGTGAGCAGATCCCGGACCGCCGTCTCCGTGCGCGGGCCCGGGTTCACCACGGCGAGCCAGCCCAGGGTGCCGTAGACGGGGTGTGCGATGACGGTGTCCGCCGTGCTCGGGTCGGTGTCGCCGGTGGCGGGTTCGCGTGGCTCGTGGCCGGTCCAGTTGAGGAAGGCGTCCTTTCCGGCGGCGATGTTCACGCGGAAGGTCTTGGGCCGGTCCAGCCGTGATTCCTCGTCGCCGGGATAGTTCTTGGTCACGATCGTCGCGAAGGGCTGGCCCGTCGTCGGGACGACGCCGTCGGGCGCGTAGTAGAAGAACGTGTCGCCCCAGCTCAGCTCCGGTGAACCGTCCCCGGGGCCGGGGGTGACGATCAGGATGCCGTCGCGGCCGTCGAGGAGGGCGGTGATCTCTTCGATGTTCATGTGTTCTAGCGTTTCATTCATGTGCTTGTGGAGACTTCAGCCCGGATACTTAGGGGTCGCGGCGTGAAAAGTCGCAAGTCACCTGCCCTGCGAACGGTCGACGTCGCCCGCCGGACCGGCTATTCGGTCCAGCAGGTGCGCAACCTCGAACACGACGGCGTGCTTCCCCCGGCCGAGCGCACACCCTCGGGTTACCGGGTCTACGCCGAACCGCACGTGCTCTCCGCCCTGGCCTACCGCGCCCTCGCGGCGGCCACCGGCCCCGTCGAAGCCAAAAGGATCATGCGTGCGGCGCATGGCCCGACCCCGGACCTGCTCGCCCTCCTGGACGCCGCGCACGCCCAGCTCGACGCTGAACGCCGGGAACTCGCGCTGGCCAAGCAGGCCGCGCAGGCGATCGCCGCCGAGCCGATCGAGGACGTCCGCCCGTCGGACTCCATGGGCATCTCCGAACTCGCCGACGCCCTCGACGTGCGGACCTCCACCCTGCGCCACTGGGACGCCGAAGGGCTCGTCGTGCCCGGCCGAGCCTCGACGGGCGGAACGCGCAGGTACTCGCCCGACGACGTCCGCGACGCCCGGATCGTCCACCAGCTACGCCTGGCCGGTTACCGCATCCCCTCGCTCCATGCCCTGATGCCGGAGTTGCGCCGCGCACGCCGTTGGGACGAGCTGACGACCGCCCTGGCCGCCCGCGACGCGAGCGTCAACGCCCGCTCCCTGGCCCTCCTCGAAGGCGCCGCCGCCCTCAGCGCCCTGCTCGCGGCGACGGCACCCCCGGCTTGAGACCTGCGACGTCGATGGTTCGTTCTTCAAGCAGTGGCTGCTTCACGCCATGCGCTTGAGGGCTCGCCGACCGTGACGAAGGTTGGGATCTCAGACACTCCGTCTCTGGAAAGGACGACATCGTGTCTTCGACATCTCATCCGTCCGCGCGCGGTCCCGCCTCCCGTACGCAGCAGGCCGTCCGCGTCGCCGGGGTGCTCGGTGCGGCGGCGCTCCTTCATCTGTCGGCCTTCCAGCCCGTGGCCACCGCCGACGCGTCCTCGGCCCGGCCCGCGAAAGGCACCACCTACTGGACCGTGCCCTACGGGCGGCTCTCGGCAGGTGTCTGGGAGGACAAGGTCACCATCACCTTCACCAAGATCAGCGGACCGGCGCTGCACGTCGCCGTCGGCTACCTCGACAAGTCCGGTGACCGCCGGTCGCCCGTCTTCCCCGCCGGCTCGGGCCCCTACGACTATTCCTGGGGCCGCCGCTGGGACGAGACCGGCTGCGTCACCGCGTACCTGGTGCTCCCCACAGAACGCATCGAGCACGAGGCGTGCCCGTAGCGGTTCAGCGGGCCGCGAGGCGTCGCGCTCGTGGCCCGGGGATGACCGCGTTGCCGCTCGTGATGCCGAAGAAACGGTCCAGCCCCGGCACGGCCACGGCGATGGTGCTCACGCCGTTGGAAGCGGTGTGCAGCGCGTGGACGTAAGGGGTGTGCCCCTGCTCGGCGAGCACCGAGACGAGATGCCGGGCGTGCTGCTCGGGAGTGGCAGGCGCGGAAGTCGCGACGAAGGCGGTGGTGGTCGCGCCGGGCAGGTGGTCGGTGAGATCGACGGTGGCGGCGGCCAGCAGGCGGGGATGGCCGTGCAGATGCGACAGGTCGCGAGGCACCGGCCGCAGCTGGTCATCCAGCGCGGTGGCCTGCAGGAGCTCGGCCAACGCGCGACGGGCGGCGTGGTGTGACGATAGGGAAGCGCCCATGCCCAGCAGGGACAGAACGTCCTTCGGCGCGCGGCCGTCCAGGGCCCGGCGGTGCCAAGGAGCAGCCGTGGTCCGGGCCAGGTAGGCCGGAACGCCCAGGTCGGTGGTCATGTCGATCAGGTGCACCGGCCCGGCCAAGCGCTCCCGGGCGTACCGGTGGAGCGCGGCCAGGTCGTCCGGCAGCGTGGCGGGATCGACCAGCCTCAACGGCGGTGGCGCGGCGGTCAGGAAGGTGGCGGCCAGCAGGACTGACAGCGCGTCCCGTTCGACGGCCTCGGCCAGCGCGTGGACGAGGGCCTCGGCGCGGGTGGCTCCAATGGCGGTCCCGTTATTGGAGCTGTAACGGGCGGCCGACGTGTAGTCGCAGGTGTCGCCGACCTGGCGGCGCAGCTCGGCCAGGTCGGGATCCAAGTAGCCGGGGCATTGCAGGTACACCGGGACGTCCAGCGTGCCAGGGCCGGTCACCGCCGTGTGCACGCGGCAGGCGACCTCGCCACCGGGCTCCAGCGCCGCCAGGGCCGGGTCACCGGCCAGCGGGCCGTCCAAGAGGTCGGCCACGCGCCGCAGCACGAGGTGGTCGCCGTCCAGCCGGGCGGCACCGGAATGATGGTGTTCCAGCGCCTCGAAGAGCGCGCCGACCCGGGCGTCGGCGGCGGGCCCCTTGCCGTTGCCTCCTCCGTCCGGCGCGGGACGGCCGTCGGCGCCGTACAACATGCAGCGCCACACGTCGCCCAGATCGGTGAGCCGAGCGGTCAGCCCCGCCTCGGCGACGGCCTGCCCGCCGAGTTCCCACGCCATGGCGAGGCTGAACTCGCGTTCTCCCGCCTGCGGACGTGCCGCCGCGCCGGACGGGGTTCCGCTCGGTGCCATGGTGCCGCCGGGAATCGGATCCGAATCTGTCATCGCTGCGCCTCCAGCCCCGGAGAGGGCCCTAGCGTTAAGGGGCGGCGACCGGGTGAGGAGCGGAGGGGGCTCCTCACCCGGTCATGAACGCGTCGCGGGGCGGATCAGTCGTCCCGCTGCTGCTCGCCGGTGTCCTCCAGCCGGTCGAGCAGGACCTCCTCGGCCGGTGTCACCCCCGCGTCGGTGGGGGACTGCACCTGAGCGCCGATCATGTATCCCATGCTCGTCTCCTCCCTCTCCCGCCCGGACGGGCGGTCAGTCGTCCTGCCGGCCGTCGCCGGTCTCGGGCCGGTCGAGTCGTGCTTCGACGGCCTCGGCCGGCGACGGTGTCTCGTCGCTGGGCCAGACGACCATATGTCCGGTCCATCCCATGGTGACCTTCCTTTCGGGTTGCTGACCTGCGGAAAGGCGTCCGGTGGCACGGCCGCCACCTCCACGCTCGGCCACCGGAGGGAACGCGGCAAGCCCGTGGCGCGCAGGTGCCAGTGCTTGAAACCCGGACCACGATGCCTCCCCAGGTAGGGACAAAGGTCCCTGGTGTCCCGGGCGCCGGTCGGGCAGGGTGGGACGCCCTGGCTGCCGACGACCGGTGGGAACGATGAGGATCTTGGTGACCGAGAAGACGCCCGGTGACGCGCACACCCTGGGGGCGATCCTGGCCACCGAGGGCCACGACGTGGACTTCTGCCATCCGCCAGGCGACGCGTCCTGGCCGTGCGCCGGGCTGACCGCCCGAAACCGGTGCCCGCTGCTGGCGAGCAAGGTGGACGTCGTGGTGGACGTGCGCATCGACGGCGGCGCGTTCACCACCCAGGAGATGGGCGCGATCTGCGCCATGCACCACGGGACGCCGCTGCTCGTCGCCGGTCCGGTCCCGCCCGGCTCCCCGCTGGCCGACGGGGCGCTGTTCGCGTGCCGTCCCGACTCCGTGACGGCGGCCTGCGCCGGGATGGCGTCCGCGAGCGACGGCAGATCACCCGCCGACGCGCGCTAGACGAAGTTCAGCGCAAAGGAAAACCGAGCAGGCGGCCCTGCTCGCGCAGCTCGTCCCGCGCGTCCGGATGCGCCACCCCGTCCACGATCTGCTGCGCCTGGTCGGCGGCGTCGCGCCCCCAGATCGCGGCGGTGCCCTGCTCGCTGACGATGAAGCTGTGCTGGAAGGACGTCACCGGACCGGCCAGCCGGGGGATCACGGTCGACACGTCGGCCCGGGGGTGCCACGACGGCAACGCGATGATCGCCCGGCCGCCGGGGGAGTGCAGCGCCCCGACGACGAAGTCGGTCTGCCCGCCGAACCCCGAGTAGATCCCGCCCCGCACCCGGCTGGCGTTGGCCTGCGCGAACAGGTCCACCTGGAGCGCGGAGTTCACCGACACCAGGCGGGGACGGCGGGCGATGAGGCCCGGGTCGTTGGTCTTCTCGGTGCGCAACATGCGGACCCGCTCGTTGCGGTCGGCCCAGTCGTAGAGCTCCTGGCCGCCGAAGGCGAACGAGGCGGTGACCGGGACGTCCGGGGCGAGCGCGCCCGCCTTCTCCAGCCCCAGCACCCCGTCGCTGAACATCTCCGACCACACCGCCAGGCCGCGCCGGTCCTGGAGCGAGGCCAGCACCGCGTCGGGCACCCCGCCGATCCCCAGTTGCAGCGTCGCCTGCTCGGGCACCAGGTCCGCCACCCGGCGACCGATCTCGTGGGAGACCGCCGTGGGCTCGCGCGGCGCCGGGACGGGCAGCGGCTCGTCGTGCTCGATGGCGTGGTCGATGTCCTCCACCGCCATCACCGCGTCGCCGTAGGTGTAGGGCATGTGCCGGTTGAACTGGGCGATCACCAGCCCGCCGCGCGCCCGCACCGCCTCGATCGCGGCGGGCAGGATGTTGACCTCGATGCCCAGCGAGACCGTGCCGTCCACCGGCCGCGAGGTCTGCACCACCACCACGTCCGGCGGCAGCGCGTCCTTCAGCAGCAGCGGTACCAGCGACAGCCGCGACGGGAAGTACCGCAGGTTCCCGTGCCCGCGCATGGCGGGCCCGACGAACGGTGTCTCCAGCACCACGCCGGGCCGGTCGGGAAGCTCGCCCTGGGCGTTCAGCATGAACAGCCGGTACTCGGCGAGCGCGGCGTCCAGGATCTCCAGGGCCCGCCGGGGCGTGGCGAAGTTCCCTCCCGCCACCACCCTCGGGCAGCCGGGCAGCCCGGCCAGCACGGCGGACAGGCGGGACTCGGAAGTGATGCGCGGCAAGGTCGCTCCGGGAAGATCGTGATCGTCTGATCGGACGATACCCCTCCCCTCGGAAAGCACGCCGTCCCCGATCGAGAACCCGGTCACAGGGCCGGACGGGACGACGCGTCAGCGGTAGGCGACCTCGTCGAGGGCGAAGCGGATGAACTCCCCGTCCTTCCACCGATCCATCCCGTACCACCAGCCCGCAGCGGCCTCCGCAGGGATGGTGAAACCCCCGAACGTGGCCTCGCGCCGCACCCGCATCCCGAAGACGTGCTCACCGAAGCCGCCCTTGCCCGGCGCGCCCCAACGAGGCAGCGTCACCGATTCGAGGGCCCCGTCGGCGGCCACCGTCAAGGTGACGGCGTAGACCCGGCCGCCGACCGTCACCCGCGCCAGCGCCCGCGCGTCGTCGATCGCCTCCCACGCCACCTGCGGGGACAGCGCGAACGCGGGCACCATCACGAACTCGGCGGCCATCCGGCCCGCCGCGCTGAACGTGATGTCGGGACCGCCCCCGGACATCACCGGGACGCCGCCGAGCAGCCGCCACCGCATCTCGCCCCGCCCGTCCTGGTAGCGGTCGAACCCGCTGACCGGCAGGCCGAACGGATGCGCCGTCGCGGCCCAGACGAACCCCGTGGACGGCTTCAGCAGCTGCGTCGCCCGGAAGTCCCACCACGCGCCCAGCCGGATACGGCCGTGCATCGCCAGGTGCACCGAGGTCAGCAGGGGAGTGCCCGGCCGGACGGCGTGCAGGAGCCAGCGGCGCGCCGGTGCGGGAAGGTGCGCCGCCATGGCGGGCGTGAAGAGGCGGACGGGTCCGCTGAGCGCGTCCAGCCGGGTCCGGTCCTGGGCGGCCGGGCCGGTCAGGTGCGGTGTCGCGTACGCGGTCGGTGCCATCGGAACGCTCCCTGGAATCGGCGGGGACACGCCTCCAGTCGATCACCCGGACGGCGTCCGGTCCCGGGCCGGGCGTCCCTGGGCTTGCGGACCAAGGTCCCCCGGACCCGCCGCCCTTCGTACCTACAGCGCCCGCCTCCGTGGCGGTTGAGTCATAGGTGTCAGCCCCGAACGGCACACCGAGGTGAACCCCCATGGCCGTCACCACCCGCCGCAACCGCACCCCCGCCGAGCAGCCCACCGGTACGTCGGCCACCGCCGCCGCCCACGTGTGGGCGGTCGCCCGCATCGCCCTGGCGTGGATCTTCCTGTGGGCGTTCCTGGACAAGACCTTCGGGCTGGGCCACGAGACCCCCGCCGCCAAGGCGTGGACCGACGGCGGCAGCCCCACGATGGGCTTCCTGAAGAACAGCCCCGAAGGCCCCTTCGCCGGGCTCTACCATGACCTGGCCGGCCAGACCTGGGCCGACTGGCTGTTCATGATCGGCCTGGCGGGCATCGGCGCCGCCCTGCTGCTGGGCGTCGCCATGCGCGCCGCCGCCGTCGCCGGTGGCCTGCTGCTGGTCCTGATGTGGACCGCCGTCCTGCCGCCCGCCAACAACCCCTTCCTGGACGACCACCTCGTCTACACCATCGTCCTGGTGGGCCTGGCCCTGGTCGGCGCGGGCGACACCCTGGGCCTGGGCCGCTGGTGGGGCAACACCGCCCTGGTCCGCAAGCTGCCCATCCTGAAGTGAACCCGACGCGACGGTGACCCCGACGCGACGAGGGGCGTCCCACCTGGGACGCCCCTCGTCGCGTCCACTCGGACCACGCGGACTACTCGTGGACGGTGGCGAGTTCGGCGAGACCTGAGATGGTCAGCACGGGCATCAGCAGGGGGCCCGCGATGAGCTCCAGGCGCTCGGCGTGCGGGAACAGCACGCTCAGGCCCGCGCTGTCGAGGTACTCGACGCCGGTGAGGTCGAGGACGAGGGGACCGGGCGTGCCGTCGAGCGCGGCGGCCAGGTCGCCGGTGTTGCTCATGTCGATCTCGCCGACCGCGGTCAGCAGGGCCGTGCCGTCCGGCCGCCGGCCAGGCGTGAGGGTCAGGGGCGTGGTCATCAGGCGATCCTCGTGTGCATGTCGACGGTGGTGCCGGACGGGCCGGGGGTGACGGTGACCTGCTGCATCAGGGCGCGCATCAGACCCATGCCGCGGCCGCGGTGGGTGTTGAGTTCGGGTTGCGGGGTCTTCCAGCGCCCGGAGTCGACGATCCGCACGTGCAGGTTGTCGACGAAGGCCTCGGCGCGGAAGTAGACGGCGTCGCCGGGGGCGTCGCGGTGGCCGTGCTCGATCGCGTTGGCGCAGGCCTCGCCCGCCGCGACCAGGATGTTCTGGACGGTGCCCGGCGGCAGGTCGCACTGGTCGAGCCAGCCGCGCAGGGCCTTGCGGACGGGCGCGAGCTGCGCCGACTCGGCCGGGAACGACATCTCCAGCGGGGCCGGGTGGCGGTACAGCAGCAGGGCGACGTCGTCGTCATAGCCGTCGGCGGGCGCGAGCCGCGCCATCACGTCGGTGGCGAGGTCGTCGACCGCCGTGTTCCGGCCGTGCTGCAGGGCCTCGCCCGCCTGGTCGATGCCCGCGCTGAGCGGGCGGCGGCGGCGTTCCACGAGCCCGTCGGTGTACAGCAGCAGGGTGGAGCGGGCCGGGATGGTGCAGGTGCCCTCGGGGCGCGGCCTGCCGGGGCGGACGGCCAGGGGCAGGGAGCGTCCCTCGTCCAGCAGGCGGGTGCTGCCTTCGGGGTGGACGAGGATGCCGGGCGGGTGACCGGCGCTGGAGTAGGTCAGCTCCCCGGTCTCGGGGTTGAGGACGCCGCAGAAGACGGTGGTGCAGGCCGCGCCGGGGACCCCGGCGGCGAACTGGTCCAAGGCCATCAGCGCCTGGGCGGGGCTGGCGTCCTGGAGCAGCAGGGCCCGGCAGGCGCTGCGGAGTTGCCCCATGACGCTGGCGGCTTCGAGGCCGCGGCCGACGCAGTCGCCGACGACGATCCCGATCCGGCCGTCGGGCAGGGTGACGGTGTCGTACCAGTCGCCGCCGACCTCCAACGGCTGGGTCGCGGGCTCGTACCGGACGGCGAACCCCTCGGGCAGGTGGGAGGGACCGAGGATGGCGCGCTGGAGGGCGATGGCGGTCTCGCGCTGCTGGTCGATCTGGTGGGCGCGGGCCAGCCCCTGGGCGAGGTGGCCGCCCAGCAGGGACAGCAACAACTGGTCCTCGCCGCTGAAGGGACGCCGCTCGCCCAGGTCGATCCACAGCGCGAGCGGGCCCTCGGGGTGCTCCAGCAGGACACCGGCCCCGTCCGGTGCGGCGACGGGGGTGAGCGCGGGCTGCCCGCGCAGACCCTCCAGCGTCTCGCGGTGCCCGGCGGGCAGGTCCCGCCAGGTGAGCGGCGCGTCGGTGGCGGTGACGGCGGGTTCGTCGCCGTGGCCGAAGACGGCGGCCCTGACGCCCCTGGCCCGCCACAACTTCTTCAGCTCGGCCAGCGCGCCGTCCAGCGCCTCGGGCAGGCTGGCGGCCCGGGACAGGCACGCGCCCAGGGCGGCGAGCGCGCTCTCGCGCTGGATGGCGTAGTGCTCGGACGTCACGTCGCGGAAGGTGCCGACGATCACGGTGCGGCCGGTGTCGGGGTCCCGCACCTGGTTGAAGGTGGCGCTGATCCACAACCGGTGCCCGTCCCGGTGGGTGACGGGGATGGTGTAGCTGCCCCGGCTCCGGTCGAGCAGTCCGGAGAAGGCGTCGGCGAACTGGCGGTGGGCGTCGGGATCGGCGGCGGCGTCCGGCCACCAGGGGTGGACCGGCTGGTAGGGCAGGTCCTCCGGGCCGTAGCCGAGGATGGTGGTGAACGCCGCGTTGATCTCGATGACCGCGCCGCCCTCGTCGCAGACGAAGAACCCCTCCTGGAGGGAGTCGACCAGCGCGGTGCGCCAGCGGGCGTGGTGACCGCGCAGCCGCGCCAGCTCGATGTTCGCGCGCACGCGCGCGAGGAGTTCGGCCGCCGCGAACGGCTTGACGAGGTAGTCGTCGGCACCGGCCTGGAGGCCCTCGATGGACGCCTCCTGCCCGGCTCGGGCGGACAGCAGCAGCACCGGCACCGCCGCGGTCCGGGGGTCGGTCCGCAGCGCGCTCACCAGGGCCAGCCCGTCCAGGCCGGGCATCATGACGTCGCTGACCACCAGGTCGGGCGAGTCGGCGCGGACGGCGTCGAGGGCCTGCTGCCCGTCGTTGACCGTCTGGACCTGGTAGCCCGCGCTGCGCAGCAGGCGGGCGAGGTAGTCGCGCATGTCGGCGTTGTCGTCGGCGACGAGCACCCGCGCCGAGAGGCCGGGGGAGGGCGCCAGGCCGTCGGGAGCCGGGTCCGCGCCCGCCCCGATCCCGGCGGGCGCAGGGTCGGCCTGCTCGCCCGGCAACCAGCGCAAAGCCTCCTGCACGAAGGGGTCGGCGGTGGCGGGCGACACGTCCGCAGCCGGTTCCGCGCGGACGGCGTCGGCGGGCAGGTGGGCGGAGCCGAACGGCAGGCGGACGGTGAAGCGGGTGCCCTCGCCCTCGGCGGAGGTGGCGGTGATGGTGCCGCCGTGCAGGCCGACCAGCTCCTTCACCAGGGCCAGGCCGATGCCGCTGCCCTCGTTGGAGCGGGAGCGGGCGTTCTCGATGCGGTGGAACCGCTCGAACAGCCGGGGCATCTCCTCGGCGGCGACGCCGATGCCGGTGTCCTCGACCGTCACCACGGCCTCGCCGCCCTCGGCGCGCGTGGTGACGCGGATCGAACCCTCGAAGGTGAACTTCAGGGCGTTGCTGAGGAGGTTGAGCAGCACCTTCTCCCACATGCCCCGGTCGATGTGGACCGGTTCGGGCAGCGGCGCGCAGTCGACCTGGAAGTCCAGGCCCGCCTTGTCCATGGCGGAGCGGAAGACGCTGGCCAGCTCGCCGGTGACGGCGGCGAGGTCGACCGGCTCGTAACCGGCCTGCATCCGGCCCGCCTCGATGCGGGAGAAGTCCAGCAGGGTGTTGACCAGCTTGCCCAGCCGCAGCCCGTTGCGGTGGATGACCTCCAGTTCCTCGCGCACGCGCGGGTCGGCGTCGGCGAGCCGGCTCCGCAGCTCCTGCACCGGCCCCATGATGAGGGTGAGCGGGGTGCGGAACTCGTGGCTGACGTTGGAGAAGAACGTCGTCTTCGCCCGGTCCAGCTCCGCCAGCTCCTCGGCCCGGCGCTGCTGCGCCTCGTAGCTGCGCGCGCTGGCGATGCCGGTGGCCACGTGCCCGGCGACCAGCTCCACGAAGCCGCGGTAACCCTCGTCCAGGGCGCGATAGCGGTTCAGGCCGACCGCCATGAACCCGTACGGGACGCCGCCCTTCTGGAGCAGCGGCACCACCAGCGCCTGCACGGGCGGCTGCTGCCACGCGCCCGTCGGCAGATCCGCGAACGGCGGGCCGTCCAGCGGGATCAGCACGGACTCCTCGCGGGCGGGGACCGCCATCGGCCACGGCTGCTCGGAACCGGCCGGGAGACTCTCCGGCGCGGCCGGACCGGCGAGGGCACCGGTGGCGGCGGCGAGGCGCGCGCCACCGTCGTCCTGGAACAGGTAGGTCAGGGTGAACGGCAGGTCGTGCGGGTTGTGGCCGAGCTGCTCGTTGCTGAAGTCGAGCATCTCCTGCTCGGTGCGCACCACGCTGGGGTCGGAGCCGAGGTCGCGCAGGGTCGCCATCCGGCGCTCGCCGATGACCCGCTCGGTGTCCTCGCTGACCACGCACAACATGCCGACCACGTGCCCGTCGTCGTCGCGCAGGGGGCTGTAGGAGAAGGTGTGGTAACTCTCCTCGGGATAGCCCGAACGCTCCAGGAACAGCAGCAGGGCCTCGTCCCAGGTGGCCTGCCCCGTGGACAGCACGGCGTCGATGCGGGGGCCGATGTCGCCCCAGATCTCCGCCCACACCTCGCTGGCGGGCCGTCCCAGCGCCCACGGGTACTTCTGGCCCAGGGTGTCGCGGCGGTAGGCGTCGTTGCAGAAGAACGTCAGCTCCGGGCCCCAGGCCATCCACATCGAGAACTTCGACGACAGCAGGATGCTCACGGCCGTCTGGAGGCTCTGCGGCCAGGTCCCGGGCGCGCCGAGCGGGGTCGCCGCCCAGTCCACGCGGGCCAGGTCCGCGCCGACCGTCGCGTCGGCGGTGAACACGTCGGCTCCGGTGGCCGGTGGCAGGGCGGGCCCGCCATCCTCCGAACGCGTCACTGGACACCCCTTCGTTCACCTCGGACCCACCGTGGAGCGCCGCCTGCCCGGCCACTCCGCGATGCCGCCCGGCGGCACGCGCGGTGGACCGCCCGACCGGGCGCGGCGCGGGGCCGCCCCGAGGTCGCAACAGGGATCATCGGCGCATTCCGTAGGATAATCCAGCCAGACCCCCGGGCTGGCGGCACGGCAGGTGAAGGTGGGCGGGAGAGACATGACGGTGGCCGAGCGTCCCTTTCACCGGGACGCGGAACCGGCGGCGACGGCCGAGGAGCGGCGGCTCGCCGCGGTGCGCCGCTACCAGCTCCTGGACACCCCGCCCGACGGCACCTTCGACAGGATCGCGTCGCTGGCCGCCCGCATCCTCGGCGCGCCCATGGCCACGGTGTCGATCGTCGACGGCGACCGCGTGTGGTTCAAGGCCGCCCACGGGCTGCCGGGCGTCGAGCAGACCGGCCGCGAGCCGGGCCTGTGCGCCACCGCCGCCCTCCAGGACGAGCCGTACGTCGTCACCGACGCCCGCGCCGACCCGCGCGCCGCCGGCCACCCCTTCGTCCACGGCGACCCGGGCGTGCGCTTCTACGCCGCCGCGCCCATCACCACCGCCGACGGGCACGGCCTGGGCACCGTCAACGTCCTCGACACCCGCCCCCGCCGCCGCCCCACCGACGACCAGCTCCAGGCGCTGCGGGACCTGGCCGCGCTCGTCATGGACGAACTCGAAGCGCGCCTGTCCGCCCTGCGCGCCGTGGCCGCCGAACGCCGGCGGCGCGCCGACGCCGAACGCCTGGCCCGCACCCTGCAACGGACCCTGCTGCCCCCGGCCCTGCCCAGCGTGCCCGGCCTGCAAGCGGCAGCCGCCTACCACACCGCCTCCTCCGACGAGGTCGGCGGCGACTTCTACGACCTGTTCCCCCTCGACGACGGCCGCTGGGCGTTCTTCCTCGGCGACGTGTGCGGCAAGGGCGCCGACGCCGCCGCCCTGACCTCCCTGACCCGTTACACTCTGCGTGCCGCCGCCATCTACGATCCGGACCCCCGCGCCGCCTTGACCAATCTCGACGCCGTTCTCAAAGGCGAACACCAGGGCAACGCCCCCCGGTTCTGCACCGCCGTGTTCGGCGTCCTCGACGCCGCCGCGGACGGCTCCTTCGGCATCGCCCTGGCCGGCGGCGGCCACCCTCCGGCGCTGGCGCTGCGGGCGGACGGCTCCGTGGAGGCCATCGCCACCACCGGCGGCCAGCTCATCGGCCTGCTGCCCGCCCCCCACTTCGTCGAGACCACCACCCGCCTCGCCCCCGGGGACGCGCTGCTGCTGTACACCGACGGCCTCACCGAGGCCCGCACCGCCGCCGGCGACATGCTCGGCGAGGACGGGCTGGCCCGCTACCTGGCCGACCGCGCCGCCGACGCCACGCGGGGAGCCGACGGCCTGCTCGCCACCGTGCACGAACTCTTCGACGACCTGAGCAGCGGCATCAGCGACGACACCGCGCTGCTCGCCCTTTCCGTCCCGACGGCCAGCGTTCCCCGCCCCGCGAAGGAGACAAGGTGACCGACCGCACCCTGACCGCCATCCCGCGCCCGCACCCCTCGAGCGCCACCGTGCTGGCCGTGAGCGGTGAACTCGACCACCACACCGCTCCCGAACTCACCGAGGCGATCCGCGAGACGTCCTTCAGCCCCGAAACGCCGGTGGTCATCGACCTGAGCGACCTCTCCTACTGCGACTCCACCGGCATCACCGTGCTGGTCAGCGCCTACAAGCGCGCCCAGCAGCACGACGCCCGCCTGATCCTGGTCGGCCTGAACCCCGACCTGACGCGCGTCTTCCACATCGTCGGCCTGAACCAGATCTTCACGTTCCGGACCACCGTGGACGAGGCCATCGACGCGCTGTCCGCCGCCGAATCCTGACCGGCGCGCCGCCGACGCGATCAGTCGTCCGGCTGGGTGCGTGGCCGGTCCGCCTGAGCGACATCGGCCGGGCCCAGGCGCAGCCGCCGGCCGAGGACCTGCCCGGCGACCTCCTCCACCGGGACGCCCGACGCGGCGGCCCGCGCGAACAACACCCGGTAGGCGTCGGCGAGCGAAGCCGCCAGCTGCACCGACATCATCCCCGCCGCCTGATGCACCGTGACGGGCAGGGCCTCGAAGCCGGCCGGCCCGTCGCCGTTCCCGGCGGCCCCGAAACCATCGGGCCCGCCGTCCTTACGAGCGGGCTCGTGCCCGTCCTCGACCTGACCATGAGCGCTCACCGCAACGCCCTCCCACAGCCGATCACATGCTTGTCCTTCAACAACCACTGTGCGGGAGGGAACGCGCCACGA
The DNA here is from genome assembly GCF_001552635.1 of Actinomadura hibisca NBRC 15177. Classification (GTDB taxonomy): domain Bacteria; phylum Actinomycetota; class Actinomycetes; order Streptosporangiales; family Streptosporangiaceae; genus Spirillospora; species Spirillospora hibisca. The sequence goes on from NZ_BCRO01000026.1 coordinate 183,205, forward strand.
CCACCGGAATCCCCTTTTTCGCCGCGTTGATAACCAGCCCGATCACCCGACCGCAACACCGCACGCGACCGCGTCGAGCCGGGAGCGCGCACGTCCGCTCCCAGGATCCCCCGCGCGCATCGCCGGTCGCGGCGAACCCTGGGGTGTGCTTCGGCCGGATCAGACCCAGCGCTGGCCGGTGCTCCCGGTGTAGGCCCACTGGACGGCGTGCGCCCCGTTTTCGGTGCTGCTCGCGCCGATCGCCAGGTACTTGCCGGTCCCCACATTCCGGATGTGACCGGCCTCGCTGATCTCCCAACGCTGGGAGTTGGAGTCGAGGCAGTCCCACTGGACGGCGTGGGCCCCGTTCTCGGTGCTGCCGTTCCCGATGGCGAGGCATTTCCGGCTGTTGGCGTTGATGATTTTCCGGTCGGCGTTGATGTACCAGAGCTGGCCGTCGCTGCCGGTGTACTCCCACTGCACGGCGTGCGCCCCGTTGTCGGTGCTGCTCGCGCCGATGGCCAGGTATTTGTCGCTGCCGAAGTTGCGGATCCGGTAGTAGCCGGGCGCCGGGTTCGCGGTGAGTTCCCGGACGCCGGTGACCGCCGTGGCGGGCGTGCTGAGCAGCGGAACGACGGCGCCGACCACGCCCGCGACCGTCATGGAGGCAACGAAGGAACGAGTCATGTCCGCCAATCCACCGGTTTTCCCATGCGTGCTCGTGGCGGGTCCCGACGCTGCCACGGGAATGATCACTTCGTCAAGGGCCTCCCTTTCCCGTGCTCCGGGCCGCGGGAGTGAATGCGGGTGCATTTCGTGACGCTGGGTCACTCCGGCCAGTCAGATGACACTTGGCGGCGAATCGGCGGCCGGCCGCCGGTGAAATCGCTGGCCGGGACAGGCCAAAAAGGGTTCGCATCGGCCACGTACCCGCGCCTTGACCAAACGATCTTGGGCGTGTTTCAATCCGGAAACCGCGCACCGGCCGCTCGCGAAATGGCACGTGCAATATTTTGCGGCGGGCTTCGGCGGCGGGTTCCGTGTGCCATTCGTGATCGGAGAAACCATCGTGGAGTTGGGTCGCCGGGACGCCGTCAGAGTCGGGATCGCCGCAGGCGCCGCGCTGCTGGGCGGCGGTCTCGTCCCGTCGGCCCGCGCCGCGTCCGCGACCCGGCGGGCGGCCGGGACCGTCAACCCCTATCCCGCCGGCGAGGACGGCACCGTCGTCGCGCTGCGCCACGCGCTCGACGACGCCGCGAACGGCATCGCCGGGCTGGCCGGGCGCGACGACAAGGGCCGGATCATCGTCCGCGCCAAGGCGGCGCACCGCCACGTCCTGCGGGCCAACCTGATCGTCCCGGGCAACACCCACCTCGACGCGACCGACGCCCGGTTCGTCGCCGACTTCGTCTCGTCGGGCACCGCCAAGACGATGGTGCTCAACCACGTTCCCGGCGCGACGACCGGCGGGTACAACGCCCCGGGCAACATCAGGATCACCGGCGGCTCCTGGGATCCCGTCTGGCAGTACCTCCAGAACGGCACCACGGCCCCGGCGATGAACGGCATCACGATGGAGCACACCTCCAACGTCGAACTGGTCGGCGTCACGATGTACAACGTCAAGTGGTGGCACGCCATCGAGCTCAACGCCGTGCGGAACGCCACCGTCCAGGAGTGCAAGCTGTTCGGCTGGATCGTGGATCCGCAGTACGTGGACAAGCTCTGGCACGGCGAGGCCGTCCAGCTCGACCTGGCGGGCAGCGCCAACACCTGGGCGGGGGCGAAGGACAACACGCCCTGCACCGACATCCGCATCATCGGGAACGAGTGCGCCCAGTCGGGGTCGCAGGGAGCGTGGGGCGCCCTGACCGGTTCGCACACGGCGGTGCCCAACGTCCGGCACTCGCGCGTCCGGATCGAGGACAACACGGTGACCGGCAGCCTCTGGGACGCGATCACGCCGTTCAACACCGAAGCCCTGGCCATCACGGGGAACCGGATCACCGACTGCCACGGCGGCGTCTACGTCCGCGGCGCCAACTCCGGCGTCAACCCGCTGACCACCGTGGACATCACCGGCAACACCGTCGGCCCGCTCCGCCCGAACGCGCAGGGCAAGGTCAGGACGGGGATCGGGATCGCCGCGTACACCGCGGACGCCCCGATCCGCGACATCCTCGTCACCGGCAACACGGCTCCGTCCTTCTCCTACTACGACCAGCGGTGGATGACCTTCCGCCAGCCGCCGCAGACGAAGTGAGGGATCACTCCAGCGCGCGGCCGATGGCGTCGGCGTGCTCCTTCAACCAGACGATCTCCTGGTCCAGCCACGAGCCGGGAGCGATGACGCGTCCGGCGCGCTCGTGGAAGTCGCGCTCGGCCTCGACGCGGGCGACGATCTGCCGCCCGAAGTCCCGGCGGTGCTCGTCGGCGAGCCCGTACGCGTCGAGGAAGGTGCGCAGGAGGGCCACCTGATGGCCGAACGGGTTGACGATCTCGACGCCGAACAGCCACAACCAGGCGGCGTAGGCAACGTCACGCGCGCGCGGGCCGGGGGCGGCCTGGTCGAAGTCGAAGGCACGGGCGGGCAGGCCGTCGACGAAGGTGACGTTGAGCGGGGAGAAGTCGTTGTGGCACACCGTCTCCTCGCCGGACGTGATCGGCGTGCCCGCGGTCGCGTCGTGCAGCCGACGCAACAACCGGGCCGCAGCGGTGATCTGGGCGGGAGACCAGTCGCGGGGCCGGAAGTCGCTCGTGGTCTCACCGGGCTGGAAGCCGAGGATCTCGCGGCCCTTGCCGTCGATCCCGAGCAGCCTCGGCGCGGCGTCGCACCCCACGTCCTCCAGGTGCCGGAGCAGCCGGTGCACGAACGGCGAGTGCGGCCCGACCGGCCGGCGCACCGTGTCCCCGACGCGGACGACCCCTTCCGTGATCTTGCCACCAGTCAAGGGGATCTCGGTCTCCTGTTCTGACGACTCGGAGCCGCCCACGCGCAGCAACTCGCGCAGTTCAGTGCCGTCAATGACGTGGGCCAGACGAGGGAAGACGCCGGTCACCAGAGCCCGGTGAACCTCCGGGTCCGGATCGGTGACGCCGTCGGACAGCAGGTAGAGCCGGTAGTCGCGGTCGGCGGCGTCGGTGACGGTGGACAGCACAGCGCCGCTGGTGCTGACGCCCGCGATGACCAGCGTCGTGATCCCGCGATCCCGGAGCCGCCGGTCGAGGTCCGTCGTGGACAGCGCGCCGAAGCGCGTCTTGCGGACGGTGATGTCGTCCGGCCCGGGAACGAGCCGGTCGTGGAAGTCCGTGGCGGGGTCGGCGTAGTGCAGAAGGCGCTGCTGGCCGATGAGCGAGAACATCTTGTTGGCGGACGGGACCGACGCCCAGTCGTCCTCAGTGAAGCCGACGCGCGCGTGCGCGATGACGGCACCGTGCGCACGCATGTCGGCAACGGTTTCGGTCAACCGTGACAGCAAGGCGTCAGCCTCAGGCAGCGAGCCCAGAACCGCCTGCTGGCAGTCCAGGAGGAGCAGCGCGGACGTCCGAGGATCCAGCGCAGGGGTCGTAACGGTCATGGCTCTCCTTGAGTGATGAGACCGGAGCCCGTGGCACGGTTCATCAGACCGGAGCCCGCCGTGCGGTGTCGAACAACCGACGCCGACGTCAGACAACCAAGCGTTGTGGGTGGAGCCGGAACCGCCTGCGGCCCCTGGTTCACTCGGCGGGCGGCGCGAACACGGCGAGGGTGCGCTCGATCACCATGCGGATGCGCTCGGGGGAGTACGGCTCCAGGTGGAGCAGCAGCCGGTAGTAGAGCGGCCCGTACAGCAGGTCGATGATCAGGTCCACGTCCGCGTCGGCGGCCAGCTGGCCCTGCTCGCGCGCCCGGCGCAACCGCTCGCGCGCGGCCTCGATCCGCGGACCGACCATCGCCGACAGCGCGCCGACGAGCTCCCGGTCGTGGTGGCTCTCGGCGATGACCCCGGCGTAGACGGCCGAGCGCGGGCCGGTCATCATGTGGTCGAGGACGGCCGTCAGCTGGGTCGTCAGGTCGGCGACGATGTCGCCGGTGTCGAGGAACGGCGTCACCTCGCCGACCAGCTCGGCGATCCCCTCCAGGACGACGGCGCCCTTGGACGGCCACCACCGGTAGATCGTCTTCTTGCTGACGCCGGCCTGCGCCGCGATGGCCTCCATGGTCACCTGGCCGTAGCCGCGCTCGACGCACAGGTCCAGCGCCGCCGTCACGATCGCCCGGTGACTCTTCTCGTTGCGCCTGCGCGGGTCGGGAGCCGTCGTCATGGCCGCAGTCTAACAGGAAACGACACGTGTCGTGTTGACAGGAGGCACGCCCACCCCTGACAATCCCTTCCAGTTCAACGACACGACACGTGTCGTGTTTTCACGAGAAGGGAAACCCGATGAACCGGACCAGGTCCCGAGGGGCCGCGCTCCTGGTGCTCTGCGCCATGCAGTTGATGATCATCCTGGACGGCACGATCGTCACCGTCGCCCTGCCCACGATCCAGGGCGACCTGGGCTTCTCCCAGAGCGGCCTGTCCTGGGTGGTGAACTCCTACCTGATCGCGTTCGCCGGTCTCCTGCTGCTGGCGGGACGGCTCGGCGACCTGATCGGCGCCAGGCGGGTGTTCCTCGCCGGCCTGGCCGTCTTCACCCTCGCCTCCCTGCTGTGCGGTCTGGCCGCCGGACCCGAGATGCTGATCGCCGGCCGGTTCCTGCAGGGCGTCGGGGCCGCGCTGGCCTCCGCGGTGATCCTCGGCATGATCACCGACCTGTTCCCCGAGCCCGGCGAGCAGGCCAGGGCCATGGGCGTCTACGGCTTCGTCTCGGCCGGCGGCGCCTCGGCGGGACTGATCGCCGGCGGCGCCATCGCCGAAACGCTCGGCTGGCACTGGGCGTTCCTCGTCAACCTGCCGGTCGGCGCGCTGGCCTTCGCCGCCGGCGTCGGACTGCTCGCCGGCCGGGAACCGGTCGACCTGCGGGCCGGGATCGACGTGCTCGGCGCCGTGCTGGTCACCGCGGGCCTCTCGCTCGGCGTTTTCACCATCTCGCAGATCGCCGAGGACGGGCGGAGCGCCGGGGAGCTGGCTGCCTGGGGCGCGGTCGCGGTCGTCCTGCTGGCGGCGTTCGTGCTGCGGCAGGCCAGGACGGCGCGGCCGCTGCTGGCGCTGCGGATCTTCCGCAGCCGGGAGATCTCGGGCGCCAACATCGTGGTGGTCCTGGTCTTCGCCGCCGGCTTCGGCTTCCAGTTCCTCAACGCCCTGTACCTCCAGCGGGTCCTCGGCTTCGACGCGATGCGGACCGGGCTGGCCTTCCTGCCCGCCCCACTGGTGATCGGCGTGGTGTCCCTGTTCCTGTCGGCCCGGCTCACCGCGCGGTTCGGCACCCGCCGCGTGCTGCTCGCGGGGCTGCTCGCGCTCGGTCTGGGCCTGCTGCTGCTCAGCCGGGCGCCGGTGGACGGGGCCTACTGGACCGACGTCGCCCCCGCCCTGCTCGTCCAGGGGCTCGGCATGGGCTTCGCCGTCCCGGCGATGATCATGCGGGCCATGTCGGGCGCCGCGCCCGCCGACGCCGGGCTGGCCTCCGGCCTGAACACCACCGCCCAGCAGGCGGGGGCCGCCGTCGGCCTCGCCGTCCTGGCGACGGTGGCCACGGCGCGCAGCGACGCCCTGACGGACCGGGGCGTGCAGGCCGTCACGGCGTTGCGGGACGGCTACAGCACGGCCTTCCTGGTCGCGGCCGGCCTGGTGTTCCTCGCCTGGGCCGTGGCCTGGCACGTCCTCAGGGACGCCCCGCAGGCCGTCGCGACGCCCGCCCCGGTCGCCACCGTTCACTGAACCCACACCCTGGCAGAGAGGAAACGACATGGCGGACAGAATCCGGGTCGGAGTGGTCGGCGCGAGCGCCGAGCGGGGCTGGGGACGGGCCGTCCACCTGCCCGCGCTCTCGGCGCGGCCGGACTACGAGATCACCGCGGTCGCGGGGACGGGCATGGAGTCGGCGCGCGCCGCGGCCCGGGTCTGGGGAGCGCGGCACGCCTTCGACGACCCGCACGCGCTCATGGCCTGCCCCGACGTCGACCTGGTGGTCATCGCGGTCCAGCTGACCAGGCGCGACGGTCTCGTGGAGGCGGCCATCGCGGCGGGCAAGCACGTCTACTGCGAATGGCCGCTCGCGCTGTCGGCCGCCTCCGCCGAACGTTTCCGGGCGAGCGCGGAGGAGGCGGGCGTCCGGCACGCGGTCGGCCTGCAGAGCAGGCACCATCCCGCGATCCGCCGGCTCCGCGAACTGCTCGCGGACGGGACGATCGGCGACGTGCTGTCCGCGTCGCTCACCTACTCGCTGGCGGCGCCCGAGGCGTGGCCGCAGCGGTACAGCGCCCTGTTCGACCGCACCAAGGGCGTCAACCACCTCGCCGTGGTGGGCGGCCACTCCCTCGACATGTTCTGCTCGGCGGTGGGCGGCTTCACCGAACTGTCGGCGACGCTGGCCACCCGCATCACCCGCGTCACGGTGGAGGAGACCGGCGAGCCGATCGAGGTGACCTCTCCCGACCAGATCGTGCTCGGCGGTTCCCTGGAGTCCGGCGCGGCCGCCTCCGCGCACTTCATGACCGGCGGCCCGGCCGGGCAGGGCTTCCGGATCGAGGTCCACGGACGGACGGGACGCCTGGTGCTGCGCGCGTCGGACGACTCACTGGTCGGCCCCGAGTTCACGCTCCACCACCACACGGGCTCCGAACCGCCCGCCGTGCTGCCCGTGCCGGACCGCCATCGCCCGATCCTTCCCGGCGCGCCGGTCGCCGTCGGCAACGTCCACCAGGTCTACACCGACCTGGCCCGCGCCATCCGCACGGGAGAGCCGATCGAACCCGACTTCAGCACTGCGGTCCGCACCCACCGGCTGCTCGACGCCGTGAAGAAGGCCGCCGAGACCGGAGAGCGGCAGCGGCTCGCCTGACCCGGCCATCGTGATGCTCCGAGCACGCCGTCGCGCTCTGCGCGTCGACGTGCTCGGCCATGACGCGGCGTCAGTACAGAGAGACGGGCAGGGAGCGCAGGCGATGGAACGTCGAGGAGTCGAGTGGCTGCACCGCCCCAGCGAGACGCAACGCCGGGAAGCGGGTGAACAGACGCACCAGCGTCTCGGTGGTCTCGACAAGGGCCAGCGCGTGGCCAAGGCAGAAGTGGGCACCCGCGCCGAAGGCCAGACTCTGCCCCGGGTCGCGTCCCAGATCACGGCGCTGCGGATCGGCGCGTAGCCGAGGGTCGCGGGCGATCTCGTCGAGCCGCAGCAGCACGAACTCACCGGCCGCGACCCGATGCCCGTCGAGCAGGTGGTCGGCGGTGGCGGTCCGGCCGATCAGCTTGACCGACCCCTCCAACCGGACGATCTCAGCCACAGCACGGTCCGGGTCGGCGAGCAGCGCCGCGCGCCCGCCGGGCGTGGTCAGCACAGCGTGGGTCCCGTTGGCGATGAGATTGGCCGTCGTCTCGTGCCCGGCGGTGAGCAGCAGCAGGCAGGTGGCGTAGACCTCGGCGATGGACGGGCCGTCCGGCACGGCGAGCATGGCGCTGATCAGGTCCGGACCAGGCATGGCGACGCGCTCAGCGATCAACGGGGTGAGGAAGAGCGACAGTTCGGTGGCGGCTTCGGTCGCCCGGCGCAGGTCCTCGGCCGAGGCGCCGATCTCCAGGAACCGGAACAGGTCGGGCGTGCAGCGCAGGAAGAGCTCCGCGCCGTCGGTCCCGGCGTCGAGCAGTTCGGCGATGACGGCGAGGGGCACGATCTGCCCGACGTCGGCGAGCACGTCGGCGTCCGGGCCGTCCAGACCGTCCAATACAGCCTCGACGATGGTGGCGATGCGCGGCCGCAGCCCCTCGATCGCGCGCGGCGTGAACGCGGGGCTGAGGAAGCCGCGCAGCCGGGTGTGCTCGGGCGCGTTCATGAACAGCAGCAGGCCGGGCGGGGCGTCGCGCAGCTCGGGCGGTGCGAGCGGGTTGTCGCGCGGATCGCTGCTCCACCCGTCGCCGCGCAGCACGGCCAGCGCCTCCTCGTGGCCGGTGACCACGTGCGCCTGCGCCTCCGCGTCCCACCGGACGTACGGCTCGGCCGTCACGACGGGATCAGACATGGTCGGCCTCCGGCTTCAGGACGAGCCCGCGTTCGGCGACGAAGTCGGCGTGCGCCCGCCCGTAGTGCCCGGCGGGCGGACCGACCTTGAAGATCTCGTCGAACAGGGCGCGCCAGTCCCCACCGGAGCGCAACTCGCCGAGGACGCCGGTCATGCCGGTGTCGATGCGGCTGAGCATGGCCATCTCCGGGCTGAGGGAGATCCAGCGCAACGTCGGCGCGTGCGGGCCGACCGGGTTGAACTCCTCGCGGGCGATCCGGGCGGCGACCTCGGGCGTGTAGGTGAACGGCTGGGGCGAGACGATCGGGGTGAGGAAGCCGCGCGTCCAGGCCAACAAAGCCTGCGGGTCCAACTGGTCGGTGGGCCGGTCCCCGGTCAGGCCGGAGGCGTAGGCGTCGAAGGCGGTGGCCGCGTCACCGGCGACCGAGGCGGTGAGCCAGGTCCGGATCGTGCGGGCCAGCTCGTCGGGGAACCGCTTCACGCAGCCGAAGTCCAGCGCGGTGATGGTGCCGTCCTCGTGGAAGAGGAAGTTGCCAGGATGGGGATCGGCGTTGAACAGCCCGAACTCGTGCAGGCTGCCCAGCGAGAACCGGTAGATCGCCTCGCCCCACCGGTCCCGGAGCTCCTGCGGGGCCCGGACGGCGTCGGCGAAGCGCAGGCCGGTGGCGAGGTCGGTGGTGAGCACCCGCCGGGTGGTCAGCTCGGAGACGACCTCGGGGACGTGGACGAACGGGTGCCCCCGGTAGATGTCGGCGAAGTCCCGCTGGTTGGCGGCCTCGTTGAGGTAGTCGACCTCCTCGCCGATCCGGTCGCCGATCTCGCGGGCCATGCCGCGCACGTCGAGGTGGCGGGTCTGCGCGATGGGGACGGTGGCCTGGCCGAGCCGGACGAAGGTGGCCAGCAGCTCGGCGTTGGCGAGGTCGGCCCGGATCGCGTCGGCGACGCCGGGATACTGGACCTTGACGGCGACGGGACGGCCGTCGTGGAGCCGGGCTCGGTGCACCTGCCCGATGGACGCGGCGGCGAAGGCCACGGGGTCGAACTCGGCATAAGCCTCAGACATTGAACGGCCGAGCCCGGCCTCCAACGTCTCCAACGCCAGCTCCGGCGGCATGGGCTCCACACTGTCCTGCAACCGTGCGAGCGCCGCCTGATACGGCGAACCCTCCCCACCACCCGGACCGAACGACACAACCGACATGAGCTGCCCGGCCTTCATCAGCACACCCCTGGATCGGCCCAACCGATCGGTGTACCGCTCGGCGGCGCGGCGGTGGAACTCGGCCTTGGCGTCACCGCCGCGCAGCGCCGCGACGACGGCCTCGCCCGCCGTGCGTCCGGCCAGCGCGACCAGCGGGGCGGTGCGGCTGATGCGGCCGCTCCGGACCTTTCTTTCCCGGGGTTCTTCGGTCATCCGAGCCTCCGAAAGTGGTCTCTTGCCTCAATTCAGTGTTTACTTAGGAGCATGCAGCCGTCAAGCTCCGCCGTCCCGACGCGGGACCGCATCCTGGATGTCGCCATGGAGCTGTTCAGCACCCGGGGCTTCCGGGGCACGAGCATCACCCAGATAGAGAAGGCGGCCGGGCTGACCCCCGGCGCGGGCGGCATCTACCACCACTTCCGCACGAAGGAAGACCTGCTCAAAGCCGGGATCGCACGCCAGCTCGCCCGCCTGGACGCCGTCCGCACGATCAAGGACGCGCTGGGACCGCTGGGCGACATCCGGGCCGAGCTGACCGTCTTCGCGCGCTACACGCTGGCCGAACTGGACCGGGAACGGGAACTCATCCAGATCATGGCGGCCGAGAGCCGCAACCACCCCGGCCTGCTGGGGGAGGCATGCAACGCGATCTTCGGCACCGCACTGCAACAGTTCGCGGACCTGCTACGACGAGCCGGCCTGCCCGAGGAACGCGCACCGCTGATCGCGTCGATCGGCTTCGGCGCGCTGACATCCAGGAAGACGCTGCACATAGCGTTCGGCCCCGAAGCGGTCTCACCATTCCCGGAGATCGACGACGACAGCTACATCGACGCGTGGATAGACATGATGGAAACGCTACTGGCCACGCCCTGAGGAGCGGTTCGCACCAGTAACCGCGTCGATAGCCGCCGCAACGGTCGCCCGCAACTGCCCCGCATCGGCCCCGGCCCGCGAACGCAGATTGACCCCATGCGCCAACAGGGCCAGAACATCAGCAGCGGATTCCGGATCAACTCCACCTGCAAGCTGCCCTCGCCCACGACCGACCAGAAGCGCCGAACGCAGAGCATCACGCAACCACTGATGCTGCCGATCCAAGAGCACCCGCACGTCAGGATCGCTGTTCTCAGTTCCCGCATGAGCGTTAGAGACCATGCACCCCCACCCAGCGTGCTCACCCGTGCAACGCGCCTCGATCAACGCCGCGAAGAAGTCGGTAACAGCAGGCAGCCCACGCTCATCATCAGCAAGCCGTTCCAGAGCGGGCCGCGAACGCTGCTGGACGTAACGCTCCAGCGCGGCGCGGTAGAGCTCCTGCTTGCCGCCGAAGGTGGAGTACAGGCTGGAGCGGTTGAGGCCGGTCGCGTTCACGATGTCCTGGACGCCGGTCGTGGCAACGCCCTGCCGCCAGAACAGCCGCACGACCGTCTCCAGGGTCGTGTCCGGATCGAAGTGCTTGATGTCCGGCACGGTGCACTCCCATCTTGAAACGGAAATTCCAAGATACTCCGCCCCAGGTCTGGCGCGCAGCGCTCGCAGCCGTCTATCTTGAACCAACCGTTCCAAGATCCACGTGGAGGAAGACCCATGAGCGTCAACGCCGAACTGCGCGCCTTCTACGAGAGCCGCCAGAAGCAGATTCCCGCCGAGGTCCGAGCCGTGATGCAGCGAGCGGCCCGCGAACAAGCCGAGTCCAACCAGACCGAAAGCGCCGCGACGGTAGGTGCCAAGGCCCCGACCTTCACCCTCCCCTCAGCCACCGGGCAGAACGTCGCCCTGAACGACCTACTCGCCGAAGGCCCGGTAGTCCTGACCTTCTACCGCGGCGCATGGTGCCCGTACTGCAACATCGCCCTCCGCTCCCTGCAGCAGCACCACGCCGAGATCACCGCCCGAGGAGCGCGCCTGGTCGCCGTCTCCCCACAAATCCCCGACGAGTCCCTGTCCCTGGCCGAGAAGCACGAACTGGCCTTCGACGTGCTGAGCGACCTGGGCTGCGACACCGCCAAGCAGTACGGCCTGGCCTTCGACCTCCCCGACGACCTGGCGACCGTCTACAAGAAGCTCGGCATAGACCTGCACCACTCCAACGCCGGCCACGCACGCACACTGCCCCTACCGGCGACCTACGTCATCGACCGAGAAGGCACGATCCGCTGGGCCTTCATCACCACCGACTACACCACCCGAGCCGAACCGACCGACATCCTCAAGGCCCTAGACACCCTCAACTAACCACCGCCCAGCCCCACGGTTTTGACTGCCCCATCACCCACCGCACCACTACCGGAAGGGGTTGAATCATCACCATGGCCGAACCCAAGCACGCCGATTCGTCGTTGGCCGAGCTGGCGGCCGGAGGCTGGTACGCCTCCTGGATCGCCCCGCACATGCTGCTGTTCCGCGACGACGAGGCGGTGCTGCTGATCCGCCGCTCCGGAACCGGATACCGCGACGGCTGGCTGGCACCTCCGGCCGGACGGATCGAGCCGGGCGAGGACGTGCTGACGGCGGCACTGCGCGAGACCCGCGAAGAAGTCGGCGTCGACGTCGAGCCCGGCGACGCACGATTCGTCCACGTGATGCACCGCTACTCCGAAAGCCTGCCCGGCCCGTGCCGCGCGGTGAGCGACTTCTACTTCGCCGCCTCCCGCTGGACAGGCACGCCATACATCGCCGAACGAGACAAGTGCTCAGAACTGCTCTGGGCACACCCCACCGAGCTACCTCCCCAAGTGATCCCACACGTGGAGCAAGCGCTGGCAGCGGTCATGGAGGGAGAACCATTCAGTACCCGCAACTGGCCCCCGGCCTCACGGCCAACCCCCGCACACCGGTAGGGAGGTGAATGCACGTCCTTGACCGCCACCCACAGATCGACCCCGACACCTCGGCCACTCTCGTCTGGGCGGTGTCGTAGGCCGGCTTAGGGAAGGAGGTCGGCGACAGCGTGACTACCCCCTTGCGCACTCAGGCCTTGTCCGGCCGACCATGAGCGTCGGTGGTCAGGCATGATGCCCGGGTGAGCATCATCGTCAAGTTCTTCGTGGCGTCTGACGACGCATCAGCGGCTCTGACTCTCCCCGCTGGCCCAGAACGGGCCTTCGAGTCACTCTCCTTGGGCAACTTCGATCCTGAGGAGGCCGTGGTCGAGTGGGAATGCCTGCTTGCGGGCGGTAGCTTCGAGGAACTCATCGGCGCTGGCGAGCCGCGTATCGTCGCCGGTGAGGAGAATGACGGCAGCGTCGTCTTCGCGATCTCGCCGCGCCTGTTCATTGCACTCGCGGAAGCCGAGCACTCCAGGTTGCGTGACCTCGCGGCTGCATGGATCCGAGCGCGCGCCGAAGACGGCGAGACCATCGCCCCAGAGATCGCCGAAGAGATCCTAGGGGATCTCTCTGCTCTCACCATCACCGCCCGACGCCAGGGCCAGAGCGTCTACTGCTGGGTCGCGTAGGGGTTCACGTCCGGAACCCGGATGTTGTGCGAGAAGTTTGTGGATCCCGTTCTAATGTCACACAAACTTTCGCTATGTCGCCTACTTTTGCCAATTCACTTCAGTAATTATTTCGAGGTGAGCAAGGTGGCTGAATTTCGATGCAGACACCTCTACGTTCCAGCCTGAGCCGGAGTCAGCCTTGACTATCTCCGCGAGCGTGGCGCTCCCTAGGAAGATCCGCTCATCTGGCGTTGGCCACTTCCAGGAGCTGCACGCAAATTCTTCCATGGGGGCGAGGATTTTAGTCAGTGTCTCTTCAGGGACGGCAAGAGCCTTGACTTTGGCGGTGGCGCCGTAGACAACTTCTCTTACGGTATTATATATGAGAAATTCAGTAAGCTGCTCCGGGTTCCTGTCCCAGGTTTCATAACGCTCGGCATTGAAAACAGCGTCCGGGTCATGGGGATCGATGCACCAACACCAGTCACCCGTAGCGTCCGCCATGAAGATGGCTTTGCCATCCTCGGCGATTTTGATTCTTTCGGGTGGGATCATTGACGTTGTGAACATGAGTCGCTTCTCCCATTGCGAAGTCAGCGTATGCCATTCCTTTAGTGGATCGGGAAGCCAGCCGCAGGAGTCGGGAAGTGGTGTTGCGCTTCTGCTGGGAGCGCCGTACCAGGCAACTAGGAAGTCAGGAAGATCGATGTTCTTGGGATCAATCACTCAATCATTCTCTCATTCGAGCGGCTTGGGGCTGTCTTCCTGAGGGGGCTGCACCCATCGGCCACGGTGGCCTGTGCAACGTCTAGTGTGTGGCGCTGCGTACGCAACGCCGAGTACCCCATCAACTGCGTCCGGTGAGACACGTGAGGTCTCTGACAGCAGTAGTTGACGGCAACATCAGCGGACGATGGCTCCGCACAACGGCTCATCGTTGTCCTGTTCCGCCTTGGGGTGCCTCGAGCGGCCTCTCCCTTCCAGCCAGGCCGCCCGAGGCCGATCGGTGATCAGTTGGGTGTTGGCCAGCCGATGCGTTCCAGCGTCTCGACCACGCGTTCGCTGGCCTCTTGCAAATCGATGAGCGGATGGCGGTGATCGGTTCCGGCGGCGCTCCACAGGAACGCGTCCGGGCACACCATGACCTGCACGGATGCGGCGGTCACCAGCGAGAGACCGGTGTTGGTGCTCAGGCGGCGGGCGGGGATGCCGCGTGCCGCCAGGTTGGCGGCCAGCCGCTGCGCTGCGACCGCTGGGAAGATCGGGTCGATCGGCGTCGGCCAAGAGGCGGGAAGCGGGAGCGCCATCCAGACCGCTTTGCCGCGCTGCGGGTGAGGCAGGAGCCGGGAGCGGCTGGGGTGTGCGCCCCATCCGGTGGTGACTGCTTCGACGATCTCCATGCCGCGCCCGCTCTCCGCCAGGAGATCCTGGTCTCCGGAACGGGGCAGGGCGCGGCGATCGAGATCGAACACCGAAACCATCAGCTGGGGGCGGGGTACCAGGCGGGCCCACGCCGCCAGTTCGGCGGCCGCCGGTGGGTGCCGGGGGTCTGGGGCGTGGGCGTGCCGGAACGCGTTGGTGGCCAACTCGCTGACCGCCAGCCGCGCGTTGTCGATGCTGATCTCCGGGAAGCCCAAGGTCAGCATGAGCGTCCCGAGTTCGGAACGCGCGATGGAGGCGCAACTCCTGTCGGATGGGAGGGGCCATGCGCAGAAGCCCCCGCAGGGAAGGTCTGTCGGTTTGTGGGCAGCCATCAAACCCTCCCGCATGCTGCCGGTGAAACTGGGGCTGCTGAACGTGAAGCGGAGCGATCGGGCTGTCCTCCCAGTGCCAGCCTGAGCAGGCGCAGGAGGAATCCCTTGCGCTCGGTGCGATGCCGTCCTCTGCTGGGAGAAGGCGGTGGCACCGCCTCGATCCGCGAGGGAACGGCCGAGCGCGCGTCCGTCACCGCACGGTGCTGAGAGCGGGTGGGGCGGACGGCTTCGCTGTGAAGCGGGACGGCCACCTGGGCGGCGGTTGCTGCCCTGGGAACCGGCCAAGTGGCGGGTGCGATAGGAATGCGGCCCAGTTCGCGGGCCAGAACCTCGGGATCGCGCGCTTCCCAGAGCCTGTCTCGGCCGATCCTGCGGCGGTTGATGGCCCAGTATTCACCAGTGTGTTCCCCGAACCAGAAGCGATAGGAGGGGAACCGCCGGTGAAGGCCGGTCAGCACAACATCCGGGTCGAGTTCGGCGGTGTTCCATGGCGTGGGAGGGGGTGCTGAGGGTGAACCCTCGCCCACCGGAGCGAAAAGGGGGATCTGCGGCTCGCCCCGAGCAGGACGAGAGTTCGTAGGGTGGTGCACGGGCTGGACCTCCTAGCAGTCCGGTCCCGGGCCCCGAAGCCGGTCTTTGCCCACGGGCTTCGGGGCCGCCTTGGCTTGTCGTCAGCGAGCTGGATGCTCCTTCCGTGCATGGCCGATCGGCCTGGATGGCTGCCGAGGTCAGGTCGGCTGCCGAGGATGTCGCCGGCGATCTCGCTTGCCTGCCGTGAACGCGTGAGGAACACCCGTCCGCTTCAGTCCGTCTTCGTGAGCGCCACGGCATTCCGCGATCACTTGCTGACCCACGGCTATGATCTCTTGACGCAGTGTAAAACTGCGGTCCGCAGTTTTCTAGTGAGATACGCAAAACTAGTGTGCCTTCTTCGCAGAGAGTCTGCGGATGCTGGTGGGATACTGCGCTCATGGGCACCATGAGGCAGCGACGGCTTGGCCGGGAACTTCGCGAGCTTCGCGAGGGGGCGGGGCTGGCGCACACCCAGGCGATCGAGCAACTCGGCTGGAGCCGGGCGAAGCTCGACCGGATCGAGAGCGGGGCCACCACGCCGAAGGAATCCGACCTCAAGGCGGCCCTCGACCTCTACGGAGCCGGTTCGGACCAGCGGGCCAGGCTCGTCGAGTTACGCCAGGAGGCCAGGCAGCGCGGGTGGTGGACCGCTTATGGAGACGTCTTCAGTGGCTCCTACGTCGCCTGGGAGCATGACGCCCAGCGCATCCGTGACTGGCAGCCGCAGGTGATACCCGGTCTGCTGCAGGTCGAGGACTACGCCCGTGCCGTGATCGCTGGTGCGCGGCCGACCGACGCCCCGGAGGCCATCGAACGGCGGGTGCAGGCGCGCATGGCGCGCCGCACGCTGCTTGGCAGGCACGACGCCCCCGAACTGCACGCGATCATCGATGAGAGCGTGCTGCTGCGGCAGATCGGCGGAACGGAGGTCCTCGGGCGGCAGCTCCGCTATCTCCGCGACTGCCTGCAGCGGCCGAATATCACCGTCCAGGTGCTGCCGCTGGCGGCCGGGGGTCATCCAGGGGTGGACGGGGCTTTCATCATCCTGTCCTATACGGACCCTTTCATCCCGGATGTACCCTACTCGGAAGGCCCCTTCGGCGATCTTTACCCGGAGAGCGCGACCGAGGTGGCCCGCATCAATTCCGCCTGGGAACACCTGGCGGCCAAGGCTCTTTCGGCAGAGGCGAGTGCGAACCTCATCACCGGACTCGCCGACAGGAGTGAAGCGGACCGATGATCGACCTTGCGAACGCCCGGTGGCGCAAGTCCAGCCACAGCGGCGGCGGTAACACCTGCGTCGAGGTTGCCTCGTTTTCGGCGAGAATCGCGGTGCGCGACAGCACGCATCCGACCGGTCCGGTACTGATCGTGGACCGCCGCGACTGGGACGCACTGGTGAGGCGAGTCAAGCTGGCGTGACCTTTTGGGATCTCCGCGCAGCGCATGGCCGTCGCCGCCATGAAGTGACGGCGACGGCTGGCTTGTTCGCTTCCAGGCCCAGCTCGGCTAGCCGTAGCACTCGTCGGTCAAGCGTGAGTGGGTTGTTGCGGCTGGCTTCTCAGGGCCTTGCGGGTAGGTGGCGGGCTAGGAAGGTGTGGGTGCGTTGCCATGCCTTGGCGGCTGCTTCGGGGTGGTGCATGTTGGGGCGGGCGTCGCAGGCGAAGGCGTGGCCTGCGTTGGGGTAGATGTGTTGCTCGAAATCGGCGTTGCTGGTTCGTAGGGCGTTGTCTATGGCTTGTACCTGGTCGGTGGGGATGGTCGGGTCTTCTGCGCCTACGTGTAGCAGGATTGGGGCGTTGATTGACTTTGCTCGGTCTAGGACGGCGTGGGGGCCGGTGGCGATTCCGGGGCCGTAGAAGACCACTGTTGCGGCGAGGTTCGGGATGGTTGTGGCGGCGGTGAAGGTGGCGCGGCCGCCGAAGCAGAAGCCGGTGATCGCGGTTCGGTTGGTTGGGGTGGCTTCCGTTGTGGTGAGGTGCGTTAGGGCGGCTTGGATGTCGGTGGTGATCTCGTTTGGGCCGAGCGCGCTTATTAGGCGCATGGCCTCGGGGTGTTGGTTGTAGTCGAAGGTTGCTGGGCCGGTGCGGTGGAACAGGTCGGGGGCCAGGGCCAGGTAACCGCGGGCGGCGAAGCGTTCGGCGATGTCCTGGATGTGGGCGTTGACGCCGAACGCCTCCTGCAACACGATGACGGCGCGGTTTGGCGGGGCTTCGGGGCGTGCGGTGTAGGCGCGCATTGGGCCGTCGGTGGTCTCTATGGTGGTCCAGTCCGGCATGGGGCAGGCTCCTGTGGTTGAGGGTGGGCTTTCAGGGGCGGACTACGCCCATCCACATGGGGGTGCGGCGTTCGGCTACGGCGGTGAGGGCGGTGTTCACGTCGTCCAGCGCGAAGCGGTGGGTGATGAGCTGCTCGGCCTGCACCTTGCCGGAGGCCAGGAGGTTGAGGGCGGTCGTTGTGTCGTTGCGGGTGCAGGCTCGGGTGCCCACGTAGCGCCAGCAGCCGAGCATCATTTCTCGCATCGGGATCGTGATCGCTGCGGCGTTGCCGCCCATGTGCACGAAGACGCCTCCGTTGGCCAGAGAGCGGAGGGTTTGTTCGGCGCCGGGGCCTGCGGGGAGGTAGTCCAGGACTGCTTCGGGGCCAGCGGGTACGAGTTCGCGGATGCGGGTGGTGAGGGCTGCTGTTGCTTCCCAGTCGGTGGGCAGCTCTTCCAGCGCGATGATGTCGGCGCGCAGGTGCGGGATGAGTGCGCGTGCTGCCTGGAGGCGTTCTGCGGAGCGGCCGACGAGGATGAGTCTGTTGATGCCGAAGTGCTCGGCCAGCAGGATGGATGCGGTGCCCATGGTGCCGGTGGCGGCGGTGATCACTGCTGTTGCGGTGGTCAGGGGGCCTGCGCATTTGAGGGCGCGGACGGCGTTGCCCAGGTCGTGCACCTTGGCGGCCAGATCGAAGCTCACGTTGTCGGGGATCTCGTCGATCAGCCAGTGCGGTGCCCGGACGAATTCTGCGAGGCCACCGTCGTGGTAGCGGGCGTACAGTTCCAGCGTCCCGGTGCCGAAGGCGCCCTGGCCGATCATCGCGGCTTCGGCGCACATCTGCTCGCGGTCGCTGCCGCAGTACACGCAGTCGCCGCACGACAACATGGGGTGGACCCGGACGCGTTTGCCCAGCAGGGTCGGGTCGACGCCGGAGCCGACCTGTTCCACCGTTCCCGCCGCTTCGTGGCCGGGGACGGTGGGCAGGTGCAGGAACGCGCCCTTGGCCAGCAGTTTCATGGTGCTGGGTGCCAGTCCTGCGGAGGCTACGCGGATCAGGACGTCGCCCTCGTTCAGGGTGGGAATCGGGACCTGCTCTAGTTGTAGGACGTCGGAGCCTCGGTAGGCGCGTGCGGCTTTCATCTCGGGCATGTGTGGGCTTTCTGTGCGGGAGGTTGGCTAGTTCGGGGGGCGCAGGCGGTCTAGGTCGGCGATGGTGAGTTTTTCGCCGGTCTTCGTTGCCTCGGCTACCTGCGGCACGGTCAGCGCGGACAGCACGGTCAGGTGCGTGCTCGGTTCGGTGACGATGCTCGTGAAGGCGACGCCTACGGGGATGCGCACGAAGTCGCCCGGCTCTAGGCGCATGGTGCCTAGCTGGGTCACCAGGACGCGGTGGCCGCTGATTTGGTACTGGACTTCGTCTGCGTCGCGGTGGGTGCGGTACAGCCGTCCGTCGGAGTTGTTGATCGTTGTGTGGCCGATCCGGACGTGCGAGGAGCGGTACAGCCAGTCGGTGGAGTTGGGGGACGGGCGGAGCACGTTGATGCGTTCCGGTTCGGCCTTGGCCTGGTCGAGCAGCAACTGTTCGTCAACGGGCGTCATCACGATGTCGTGCTCGGGGCCGCCCAGGCACTCGGTCGTCATCAGGTTGCGAACCTCGGGCTCCCAGCCCGCGAACGGTGGGATTGTGAGCTCGGAGGTGCGGACGGCGGGGTGTAGTTCCGCGACGGGTGCCGGGACGTAGAACAGGATGTGGATGTCGTCGTGGGCGTGGTTGTCGTGCGCCACCGTCACCGGGATGCGCGAGAAGTCCCCGGCCACCAGGTCGACGCTGCCCAGCTCCGTCATCAGCGTCCGCGTGCCGTACACCTGGTAGGACAGCTCGTCCACGTCGCAGTTGCGGTGGTAGAAGGGCTGCCGGAACCCCGCCATCGTCTGCCGCTCGATCCGCAGGAAGTCGCTCTCGTAGATGCCCTTGGGCGGCTCGAACCGCTGGGGCACGAAGTGCGGCGGGAAGTGCACGGCCTCGATTGGGCGGTAGGCGCGCGGCGGTCGTTTGGGGGAGGGCAGCGGCTCGGCGAGCAGTAGCTCTTCCTGGCGCGCGACCTGTCGTACGGGTTCTGCGGCGTCGAAGCCGTCGATGACTTCGTGTACGAGTCCCACGGGGAGAACTCCTCGTCTTTGGAGGGTGAGGCAAATCCTCATAATGAATATGCTCGTTGTAGGATGGGCGGCTTCGCGTGCTGGCGTCAAGGATTGAGCATGATTAATTACGATGGAGGTGCCTGTGGCTTCGGAGTCGACTTCGCGGGAGCGGCCGGTCGGTCGTGCGCAGGAGGCGGCGGTGCATGTCGCCCGGCTGCTCGCGGCCGTGGAGCCCGGTGGCAGATTGGGCACCAAGGAGCAGGTCCGGGCTATGTGCGGGGTGTCGGTCGGCACGTTCAACGTGACCTTGCGGTTGTTGCAGGAGCGCGGGCAGGTGACGGTTCGGCCGGGGCCTGGTGGTGGGCTGTTCGCTCCTGAGGTTGCCGTGCCTGGGGGTGTTGAGGCGGAGGGTGATCCGCAGGTCGAGCTGGCTGACGCCTTCCGGGTGCGTGAGGCGATTGAGCCACTCATCGTTGAGGACGCGTTGTGGCATGGTTCGCCGGCGGACTTCGCCGACCTGCGCGAACATCTGCGGGTGATGGGTGAGGCCGCTGACCGTAAGGATGGCACCGCTTACGTGCATGCCGCTTGGCGCTTCCACGCCCGCCTCGCCGCCATCGGCCCCGGGACCCTGCTGCGGGAGTTCTACCTGCGTTCCCAGGAGGTGATCGAGCGCCGGACCTTGTCGATACTGCCTGGTGGAGAGCCAGAGGAGGGCTTCCTGCGGCGGCGCCATGAGCTGCACGTCGCCTTGGTGGACGCGCTCGATCGTCGGGATCGTGATGCGGTCTTGGGGCTGCTGCGCGAGCACAATGCTGCTGGATGATGTTTGATATTGATTATTATCATTTGGTGTGGTTGGGTCAGCGCACTGCCGTCCCGGCTCCTTGAGGCGGGCGAGCACGATCGTCCCTGCTTCCCTGGGAGTGAGCATGCGTCCACCCGAACCGGCCCTCGATCGGTCGGTCACCCTCCACCTGCAAGGGGACTGGGGCACCGCCAACCTCCACCGCGTCTGCGGCTGGATCGCTCAGGAGCTCACCGACCGGGCCGGGCCCCACACTCGGATTGGCATCTGGACTGGTCGTGGGGGTGCCGACGCCGCTCGTGCGGTTGGCCGTGGTGAGGTGCACGTTGCGCTGACCACGCCTGCCGCGTTCGCCGCCGCTGCTTTGGCCGGTCAGGGTCCGTTCGCTGCCGAACCCGTCCCCGACCTGCGCGCGCTTGGCGCCCTGCCTCAGCGTGACCGTTTGGTCGTGGGCGTTGATAAGGCCCTCGGTATCACGTCCTTCGCTGAATTGCGCGCCGCCAAGCTCAGGCTGCGGCTGGCCACCGCGCCGCATGATGGCGGCAATCTTGTTGGGTGGGCCGCTCACGAAGTTCTGACCCGTTCGCATGTCGATGTGGCTGGTTGGGGCGGGCAGCTTCTGACCGACGAGCGGCCGCGCCAGACCTTCGAACGCGTCATCAGCGGCGAGGCCGACGCCATCGTCCACGAGGCGTACATGTTGCCGCCCTGGCAGCAGTTCGGCGACCGCCTCGCGTTCCTGCCGATCGAGCGGCATGTCCTCGACGGCCTGGCCGCCGACTACTCCTGGCCGTCCGCCATCGTTGAGGAAGGGCATTTCCCCGGCTGCCCGCGCTTCGAGACCCTGGATTTCTCCGACTTCCTCGTGCTCACCCGCTCCGACCTGCCCGACGACCTCGCCCACCTGATCGCCTGGATCCTCGGCGAGACCCGCGCGACCATCGAGCAGCAGTACCGGCATCTCCCGCCCGAACGCAGTCCCCTTACTTATCCGCTCGATCCGGTGGCGATGGGCTGCACCCCCATCCCGCTGCACCCTGGGGCCGCCCGCTACTACCGGTCTCTGGACGCGGCGTGAAACGGGACGTGATCCAGGCCGGTCGTGTTCTGGCTGCGGTCGGGCATGGCGACATGGTGTGGGGGCACGTCGCCGTTCGTGCTGTTGGGGACCGGGGGATCTGGATCAAAGCGCCGGGGCGGGGACTGGAGGAGTGTGAGGAGCAGGATCTCCAGCTCGTGTCGTTTGGCGGTGAGGTGCTGGAGGGCACCGGCACTCCGCACATCGAGGCCCACATTCATCTGGAGATCATGCGGCGGAACTCGTCAGTGACCTGCACGGTGCACTCCCATGCTCAGGCGGCCGTCGCGTTCGCCGCGCTCGGTACGCCGCTGCTGCCTCTTTCGCATGACGGCGCGCTGTTCGGCGGTGATGACGTGCCCCGCTTTACCGACACTGGTGCTCTGGTGTCCACCTCGGCTTTGGGGGTGGCGCTGGCGGAAACCCTCGGCGACGCCCCGGCGGCGTTGCTGCCCAAGCACGGGTTAGTTGCGGCGGGGGACAGTGTTCATGCCGCCGTCATGCACGCCGTCCTGCTCGAACGTGCCTGCCGCGCTCAGTTGACGGCGATGGCCGCTGGTCCGGTCCGTGTTTTCTCCGATCGCGCGGAGGCGCAGTTCAAACGCCAGCAGTGCTGGTCGGACGGCCAGCTCAGAGCCGGTTGGGAGTACCTCGTCCGCAGCGCGGAACGGTGAGCTAGCGGGCCGCCTCGCGGGTGACGGTGGTGTGCTCGCGGATCAGGCGCATCGCGGCGTCGCGGTCGCGGGCGGCGATCGCGTCTACGAGGTCGGCGTGCAGGCGGTGCCGTTCCAGCAGGTAGGGCGCGAGTGGGCGCTCCCCGTCGGGCTGCACCGACAGGGTGTGCGACTCGATCAGGTCCAGCAGGCTCGCGTAGAGGGAGCGCAGCAGCAGGTGTGGGCTGGTCGCGGCGATGCGGGTGTGCAACCGCCAGTTGGCGTGCACGAATGTCGTCGCGTCGCCCGCCTCGGCCGAGCGGCCCATCTCGTCCACGATCTCGCGCATCTCGGCGATGTCGGCGGGGGAGGCGTGCCACAGCGCGTCCTCGACGAGCAGCGGGTCGAGGGCGTCGCGGATGCGGATGGCCTCGGCGACGGTGGTCTGCTCGGCGTCCAGCGCGAGCACCGAGTTGCCGAGCCGGACGATGGGGGACTGCTCGGCCGCGAACAGCCCACCGCCGGGACCGGGCCGCACGTTGACGAGCCCGCGCGCCTGGAGCAGCCGCAACGCCTCGTTGAAGGTGCTGACCGAGACGCCGCACAGGGCCCGCAAGTCGTTCTTGGTGCCCAGCCGGGCGCCGGGCTCGGCGTCGCGGACCAGGGCCGCGATGCGCTCGGCGGCCTGCCCTGCGCGACCGCCCGTGGTGGGGGCGTCGCGGTGTCGCAGGCTCAACGGCCCTCCTGGATGCTCCGGCGAATTCATCATGCACATTATCAGGCGCAGCTCTTGACGTCCGACCAGCAAGGTGAGCATTATCACCCTAATCATCATGCTGAATAGGAGTTCGGGATGCGCGTAGCCAACCTCGCCGGTCGTCTTGTCCTGGTCAGGGACGGGAGGGCCGTGGACGTGGAGCAGGCCAGCGGTGGCCGCTTCGGTGCCGATCCGCAGGCCGTCTACGCCGAATGGGACGCCTTCACGGCGTGGGCGGCCGACGCCGACCTGCCGCCGGGGGAGGAGTTCGACCAGGCGCGGCTCGGCGCGCCGGTGCCCGCGCCGCGCCAGCTCGTCGCCGTCGGCCTGAACTACCGCGACCACGCGGCGGAGTCGGGGTTCGCGGTGCCCGAGGGCCTGCCGCCGGTGTTCACCAAGTTCGTGTCGGCGCTGTCCGGGCCGGTCACCGAGGTCGTGCTGCCGGAGGGCGGCCACACCGACTGGGAGGTCGAGCTGGTCGCGGTGATCGGGAGGACGGCCCGGAACGTCGCCGAGGCCGACGCCTGGGACCATGTCGCCGGGCTGACCGTCGGGCAGGACCTCAGCGAGCGCGTCGCGCAGCTCGCCGGGCCCGCCCCGCAGTTCAGCCTCGGCAAGTCGTTGCCGGGCTTCGCGCCGACCGGGCCGTGGGTCGTCACCCCCGACGAGTTCGCCGACCGCGACGACCTGGAGCTCGGCGCCGCGATCAACGGCGAGGAGGTGCAGAAGGGCCGCACCCGCGACCTCGTCTTCCCGGTCCCCACACTGATCGCCCGGCTGTCGAAGGTCATCACGCTGCTGCCCGGCGACCTGCTGTTCACCGGCACCCCGGCCGGCGTCGGTCTCGGCCGCGACCCGCAGCGCTGGCTTGCCCCCGGCGACGAGCTCGTCAGCCACGTCGAGGGCATCGGCGAGCTCCGCCAGTCGTTCGTCTCGGCCTGACCGGAAGGAAGGACCGCCATGGGACTGCACCGCCTCGGCTCCGTCACCATCGGGGTGCCGAACGTCGCGGAGACGGCCGCCTACTACGCCGACTTCGGCCTGACCACCCGCGCGGACGGCTGGTTCGCCACCCGCGACGGCGGCGATCAGCTCCGCCTCGTCGCCGCGCCCACCCGGCGGTTGGTCGAGCTGCGCGTCGGCGTGGACGACCCCGACGATCTGGGTCGCGTCGCCGCGAACCTGCGACGCCTCGGCGTCCCCGTCGAGGCGGACGCCCGGACGCTCACGGCCTACGAGCAGACGACCGGAGTCCGGGCCGTCCTCCAGGTGGAGCCGCGCGTCGCCCAGCCGGAGGTCCCGCCCACCCCCTACAACGGCCCCGGCCGGATCGAACGCGCCGGGACGCGCGCCCCCGGCATCCTGCGCGCCGACCCGGTCCGGCCGCGCAAGCTCGGCCACGCCGTCCTCGGCACCACCGACTTCGCGGCGACCACGGCGTTCTTCCGCGACGGCCTCGGCTTCCGCACCAGCGACCTGATCGGCGACGTCGGGATCTTCCTGCGCTGTTCCACCGACCACCACAACCTGCTGGTGCTCGCCGCGCCCGTCGCGTTCCTGCACCACACCTCCTGGCAGGTGGACGACGTGGACGACGTCGGGCGCGGCGCGTCCGCGATGCTGGACGGTCACCCCGAGCGGCACGTGTGGGGCCTCGGCCGCCACCACGCCGGGTCCAACTTCTTCTGGTACCTCAAGGACCCGGCGGGCAACTTCGCCGAGTACTACTCCGACATGGACGCAGTCCCCGACGACCAGCTCTGGACGCCCGAAACGCTGGAG
Organism: Actinomadura hibisca NBRC 15177; assembly: GCF_001552635.1. Taxonomy (GTDB): domain Bacteria; phylum Actinomycetota; class Actinomycetes; order Streptosporangiales; family Streptosporangiaceae; genus Spirillospora; species Spirillospora hibisca. The sequence continues at coordinate 207,793 of NZ_BCRO01000026.1, forward strand.
GGCGCCAAGGGCCTGTTCAACTGGGGCCCGCCCCCGCCGCCGTCGTTCCTGCACCCCGACGACCTGGCCGCGCTGATGACCGGGGCGCACAGCCGATGACCGTACTGATCGCCGGTGGCGGGCCGGTCGGCCTGGCGACCGCGCTGGAACTCGCCCACCACGGCGTCGCCTCGCTGGTCGTCGAGCCGCGTGCCGAGGTGTCATGGCTGCGGCCGCGCGCCAAGACGACCTCGGCCCGCACCATGGAGCTGTTCCGCCGCTGGGGCGTCGCGGACCGGGTTCGGGAGCGGGCGGCGCTGCCCGTCTCCTGGTCCGATCAGGCCGTGTTCACCACCGGGCTGCTCGGCCGAGAGGTCACCCGCTTCCACGGCTGCTTCGGCCTCGACCTGACCGGCGACGACCGGGCCGCCGAACCGGGGCAGCAGATCGGGCAGCCCGCGATCGAGCAGGTCCTGCGCGAGGCGGTCGCCGCGTCACCGCACGCGCGGCTGGAGACGGGGTGGACGCTCATTGGCTTGGTCGAGGACGGCGACGGCGTCACCGCGACGCTGTCCGGCCTTGACGGTGCGACGCGCGAGGTCCGCGCCGACTACCTCGTCGGGGCCGACGGTGCCTGGAGCAAGGTGCGCGAGGCCATCGGCGTCGTGTACGAGGGCAGCGCCGACGAGCGGCCCAACTTCAACATCGTCTTCCGCGCGCCCGGCCTGGCGGAGCGTGTCCCGCACGGCCCGGCGATCCACTACTGGGTGCTCGACCCGGAGCAGCCAGGGCTCGTTGGCCGCATGGACCTGGACGATCTGTGGTGGTGCATCGCCCAGGGCGTCACCCAGGAGGTCGGTGAGGCGGATCCGTTGCGCCTCGTCCGCGCCCTGGTGGGTGACGCCATTGACGCCGAGATCGTCGCGACCGACCCGTGGAAGGCGAAGCTGCTGCTGGCCGAGCGGTACGGGACGCGCCGCGTCTTCCTCGCCGGGGATGCCGCGCACCTGAACCCGCCGTGGGGCGGGCACGGCTTCAACACCGGCATCGGTGACGCGGTCAACCTCGGCTGGAAGCTCGCCGCCGTCCTGTCCGGCTGGGCCCCCGCGACCCTGCTGGACAGCTACGAGGCCGAGCGCCGCCCGATCGCCGCGCGGACGATCGAGGAGGCCGCCCGCAACATGGCGACCCTGGCGCCCGAACTGTCCGATCCGCGGCTGACCGGCGACGACGCGGAGTTCGCCGCCGCGCGCCCTGCCGTCGCCCGCGCCGTCCAGGAGTCCAAGGACGGCGAGTTCCACAGCTTGGATCTTGTCCTCGGCTACAGCTACCGGGGCTCGTCCTTGGTTACGGGGGATGTGGGTGGGCGGCTTGACCACCGCTGGCTCGCGCCCGGCGACTCTCTGTATGACCACCTCGGCCGCGGCTTCACGCTGGTCGGTGACCTGGACCGGCCCGAGACGGAGGAGTTCGTCAAGGCGGCTGCTGAGGAGGGCGTTCCGCTGGAGACCTTCCATCATCGGCTTGGCGGCCTCGCGCTCGTGCGGCCTGACCAGCACGTCGCCTGGACGGCGGGTACGCCCGGCTCTGCAAAGGAGGTTCTGCGGCGCGCCATCGGTCACCCCCGCTGACCGCGCCATCCCACCTCTCGCTCCGGCTGACCGCACCAACCCACCGGCCGCTCCCGCAGACCGCACCATCCCTCGCGGCTGCTCCCGCTGACCACGCCTCCGCCTCCGCTGACCGCGCCCCCCACCCCACCCGGTCCCGCTTCTCCCGTCCCCGTCCCCCGAGGCCGGGAAGCGGGGCCTTCGCGTAAGGAGAACCCCCGTGACCGCCACCCTCGCCCCACCGGCGACCCGCGCCCGCACCGGCGCGCTCGCCCTGGCGTGCCTGATCCTCTTCATCGACGGCTACGACCTGTTCACCCTCGGCACCATCGGGCCGAGCCTGATGCACGACCGGTCGTGGGGCGCGACGTCGTCCACCATGGGCACGCTCGGCGGTCTCACCGCCCTCGGCATGCCGTTCGGGTCCATCCTCGCGGGCTGGTCCGCCGACCGGTGGGGCAGGCGCGCCCCGATGGTCGCCTCCGTCGCGTGGATCTCGGCGGCGATGCTGGCGGCGGCGCTCGCGGGCGACCTCGGCCAGCTGGGCGCGGCGCGGTTCTGCACCGGCATCGGCATCGGCGCGCTGGCCCCGCTGGTGTCGGCGTTCGTCGTCGACCACGCGCCGGAGGGACGCCGCACCCTGCACCTGGCGATCTCGCTCGGCGCGATCGGGGTCGGCGGCACCGCCTCGGCCCTGCTCGGCCGGGTCCTGTTCCCCGAGCACCACTTCCAGACGTTGTTCTGGATCGGCGTCCTGCCCGTCGTGCTCGTCCCGCTGATCTGGCGCATGATCCCGGCCGGTCCCGTGCACCGGCCGCAGGCGGCGCAGCCTACGGACGGCCGGCGCGCCCGCGTCGCCGAGCTGTTCGCCCCCGCGACGCGCCGCAACACCGTCCTGCTCTGGATCGCGACGTTCATGAGCATGGCGCTGGTCTACAGCACGACCGCCTGGCTGCCGACGATCATGATGAAGAACGGCTACCACTTGAGCTCGTCGCTGGAGTTCCTCATCGCCTTCACCATCGGGGCGAGCCTCGGCGGGCCGCTGGTGTCGCTGCTCGCCGACCGGGGCCACCTCAAGGCCGTCACCGTCGCGACGTTCGTGCTCGCCGCCCTCGCCCTGCTCACGCTGAGCTCCAACCAGCCGCGGGCACTGCTGCTGGTGGTGTCGGCGCTGGCCGGGCTCGGCTCGCTGGGCTGCCAGAACATGGTCATCGCTTGCCTGTCGTCGACCTACCGGCCCCACCTGCGCGGCACGGCGCTCGGCGTCGGGCTCGGCGTCGGGCGGCTGGGCGCGATCGCCGGGCCGGTCTACGTGTCGGCGGCGACGGCGCTGGTCGCCTCGCCGCGCGCCGGGTTCGTCGCGTTCATGATCCCCGCGGTGCTCGGCGCGGCCGTGGTCTCGCTGCTGCCTCGGGTGCTCGCCCCGTCGCAGGAGTAGGGGAACGGCGAAAGCCCCCGGCGACCACGCTCATGGTCGCCGGGGGCTTTTCGCGGGTCAGGGGTTGACGACCGCCATCCAGATCGGCTCTTCCCGGCTCTGCATCGCCGCGACCGCCTTCTCGGCCTCGGCCAGCGGGAACCGGTGCGTGATCAGTTCGTCGGCGGACAACACGCCCCGGCCGAGCAGGTCCAGGACCTCCAGCGCGTCGGTCCGGGTGCACGAGCGCGTCCCGATCAAGCGCTTGCAGGCGACCATCAGATCGGCCAGTGTGAACGGCAGCGGGGCCCGGTTGGCGCCCATGTGGACGAGCGTCCCGCCCGTCGCCAGCGCCGCCATCGCCTGCGCCGACACGGGCCCGACCGGCATGTAGTCCAGCACCGCCGCCGGACCGCCGGGCACCAGATCGTGCAGCGCGCCCGTCAGGCCCCCGGCGGTCTCCCAGCCGTCCGGCAGGTCCTCCAGCGCGACGGCCTCGGCCGGGATGCCGCCCGCCAGCGGACGCACCGCCGCCAGCCGCTCCGCGCTCCGCCCCACCAGGACAAGCCGACCGGCACCGAAATGCCCGGCCAGCTTGACCGACGCCGTGCCCATCGTCCCGGTCGCCGCCGTGATGACGACGGTCGCACCGAGCGGCACCTCGGCGCATTTCAGCGCGCGCACCGCATTGGCCAGGTCGTGGACCTTCGCGCCGACGTCGAAGCTCACGGCGTCGGGCAGCGGGTCGATCAGCCAGGCCGGGACGCGCACGTACTCGGCGAGCCCGCCATCGTGGTACGCGTCGTAGAGCGGCATCGGGACCGGGCTGAACGCCGCGTGCCCGATCATCGCCTGCTGGGCGCACATCATCTCCCGGTCGGTCCGGCAGTAGACGCAGTTCCGGCAGGTCAGGTTCGGGTGCACGCGGACCCGGTCGCCGACGGCGAGGCCGGTGACCTCGCTACCCAGCGCCGCGACCGTCCCGGCGGCCTCGTGGCCGAGCGTCGTCGGCAGGTGCTTGAACGCGCCGAGCGCGAGCAGCGTCATCATGCCGGGCGCGAGCCCGGCGGCGGCGACCTTCACCAGCACGTCGCCGGGCCCCGGTTCCGGGACGGGGATCTTGGCGAGGCGCAGGTCGGCGGAGCCGCGGTCGGCCCGGACGGCGAGCATGGTGGTCATGAGGCGGTCTCCTCGCGGGTCAGGCCGGGAGGTGGCGGTCGAGGAAGGTGTGCGTGCGCTCCCACGCGAGCGCGGCCGGCTCGTCGCGGTACATGTGCGGGCGGGCGTCGCAGGCGAAGGCGTGGCCCGCGCCGGTGTAGACGTGCTGGGCGAACTCGACGCCCGCGCCGCTCAGCGCGTCCTCGATCGCCGCGACCTGCTCGGCGGGGATCGTCGGGTCCTCGGCCCCCACGTGCAGCAGCAGCGGGGCGTCGATGGACTTCGCGCGGTCCAGGACGGCGTGCGGCCCGGCGGCGATGCCGGGCCCGTAGAACACGACGGTCGCGGCCAGGCCCGGGATCGCGGTGGCGGCGGTGAAGGCGGCACGGCCGCCGAAGCAGAACCCGACGACGGCCGTCCGGCCCGCCGCGACGCCCTTGCCGTCCAGGTGGGCGAGGGCGGCGCGGACGTCGGTGACGATCTGGTCGGCGTCGATCGCGCCGATCAGCGGCATCGCCTCGGCGTGCTGGTCGTAGCCGAGCGTCCCGACGCCGTTGCGGTGGAACAGATCGGGCGCGACGGCCAGGAATCCGCGCTCGGCGAACCGGCGGGCGATGTCCTGGATGTGATCGTTGACGCCGAACGCCTCCTGGAGGACGACGACGGCGCGCGTCGCGGGGCCGTCCGGGCGGGCGACGTACAGGCGCATCGGCCCGTCGGCGGTCTCGACGGTGGTCCACTCGGTCATGCTGAGGTCTCCTCGTTCTCGGGAAGAGCGTCGTAGTAGGCGGCGGCGCCGGGGTGCAGGGGCACGGGGGAGCGGCCCATCGTGGCCGGGTCGAGCGGGTAGGTGACGGGGCTGCGGTCGGGCGGCAGGTGCCGGTACTGGCGCTCGATGACGTCGCGGGTCTCGCCGAGCACCCAGGCGATGGCGTAGGCGACGTCGTCGGGCAGGTCGGCGCGGGCCAGCACGAGGAAGTCGGAGAAGTCCAGGGTGCGGAACCGGGGGCAGCCGGGGAACTGGCCTTCTTCGATCGTCGCGGCGGGCCAGGAGTAGTCGGCGGCCAGGCCGTCCAGGACGTCGGGCTCGACCTCCAGGAAGTGCAGGTCGCCGCCGAACTCCTGCCACGCCGGGAGCATGATGGCCTCGTGAATGACGGCGTCGGCGCGTCCGGCCAGCACGTGGGCGAACGTCTCCCACGGCCGCTCGTCCTCCAGGAAGCTGCCGCCCCAGCCGAGCACGTCGATGCCGGACCGTTCCAGGAGTTGGTGGGCGGCGATGCCAACGTGGTTGGTGCCGTCGTCGCCCGAGGTCGCCAGCGTGAGCGCGGGCTTGCGTTCCCGTAGCTCGGCGAAGCTCGTGACGCCGAGCGAGCGCCGCACGCCCATGACGAGCCGGTCGCGCTGCGGGACGACGCCGAGCGCGCGCAGGTCGGGGAACGGCTCACCGGTGAACAGGCCCCGCCCGTCCAGCGCGGCGGTGGCGAACGCGGCGGGCGTCGTCAACGCGACGTGGACCTCGCCGCGTCCGACGGCACGGACGGCGTCGGCGTAGCCGCGGCTGTTCCAGATCGCCACGCGGGTGTGCGGCCCGGCGCGGTCGGTGAACTCCTGGGAGATCCAGCCGCACACGCGGTGCAGGTTGGCCGCGCCCCAGTCGCCGCGCAGGTGCAGGGTCAGGGAGCGATCGATCTTCGGTTCGGGTGGGCGGGTCATGGCGTCCTCTCGAAGTAGGGGGCGAACACCGTGCGCAGCGCGGCGATGCGGGCGGCGGGGACCACGGCGGCGATGTAGCGGTCCGGCTTGACCAGGACGAACCGGCCCCGGGCCGCGCCGAGCGCGGCTTCCAGGCGGCCGTCCGCGTCGGCGATGGCCTGCCGCCCGTCCTGGGGAGAGGGGAGCCGGTCGCCGAGGACGATGTCGATGCGCGTGCCGGGTACGGAAGGGACGCGTGCCCAGTCGTCAGGGGTGACATCGACGCCGAGGAGGGCGAACCCCTGGCCAAGCACATCGTCCAGGAGTTGGGGACGCAGGCTCGGCGGTACCAGGACCCTGGGCTGCGGAAGCTGGGTGCCGGTGAGCGGGTGTTCGCCTTTGACGAGACCGGCGGTGTGCACGGCGCGCGGCCGGAACCGCATCTCGGCCAGGTAGCGATGGCCTGGGCGGCTGAGCAGCAGGGTCCGGACGACGGTGTCGCGCAGCAGGGCGCGGCGGCGGCTGGTGGTCATGACGACCTCGCCGAGCCGCTCGGAGAACCGCACCATGGCGGCGGCGTGCGGGCGGCGCTCGGGCTCGTAGGTGTCGAGCAGCGCGGGGCGGGCCCGGCCGTGCCAGACCTCGGCGATCTTCCAGACGAGGTTGGCGGCGTCGCGGACCCCGGAGTTGAGGCCCTGGCCCGCGAACGGCGGCATCATGTGCGCGGCGTCGCCGAGCAGGAAGCAGCGGCCGTCGCGCCAGCGGTCGGCGACGACCGCGTTGAAGGTGTAGTTGGTGGCGCGTTCCACCTGCTCGGGGGTGATCTCGCGGTAGGGCGCGACGAGCCGCCGGATCGTGGCGAAGTCGGGCCGGGTGCCGCCCTCGCCCTCGGCCGGGTCGAGCCGGAACTCGTAGCGGCAGCGCCGGTCGCGCCCGGCGACGATGACGGTCGGGCGGCCGGGACGCCCGAGGTGCATGCCGTAGCGCTCGTCGTGATGGTCGCCGAGGGTGTCGGCGACCAGCCACACCTCCCGGTGGCTCGTGCCGGTCATGCCGATGCGCAGCAGCTCGCGGACGGTGCTGCGGCCGCCGTCGCAGCCCAGGACCCAGCTCGCGGCCAGCTCGGTGACGTCGTCGCCGGAACGCAGGTGCGCGACGACCTCGGTGCCCCGGTCGTCGATCGCCACCAGCTCGGTGTCGAACCGGACCTCGGCGGTGGTGTCCTTCAACGCCTCCACCAGCGCTCGTTCCAGCTCGGGCTGCGCGAACTGGTTCTTGAAGGTGTAGCCGAGCCGGTAGGGCTCGGGGCCACGGGCCTGGAACAGCGGGCGGCCCTTGCGGTCGTAGTAGCGGGTGCCGGTGCCCGGCACGACGATGCCGAGGATCGTGTCGGCGAGGCCCGCGGCCTGGAAGGTGCGCAACGACTCGTCGTCCAGGCTGATCGCCTTGGCCTCGTCGCTGGTCGCGGCGTTGCGCTCGATCACGACGGCCGGGACGCCGCGCGCCGCCAGCAGGTTCGCCGCCGTCAGCCCGACCGGCCCGGCGCCGACGATGAGGACGGGGAGGCGTCCGGGCGTGTCATCGGCCATGTCAGGCGTCCTTTCGGAGGAGGTACCGCCAGCCCGCGTCGAGCTGCGCGGCGGGCCAGCACTCGGCGCGCTTGGCGGCGGCCTCCGCGGCGTCGGAGTGCACGCGGACGGGTCCGGCGGCCATGGCGGTGAGCTGGACGCGGCAGGCGCGGTCGAGCAGGACGGCGTGCATGACGGCCGCGCCCGCCGTCGGCCCGGCCGCGACGAGCCCGTGCTTGGGCATGAGCGCGGCGGGCGCGTCCCCGAGCGTCTCGGCCAGGGCGGATCCGAGCGCGGGGTCGGTGACGAGGCCGCCGGTCAGCGTGAAGCGCGGGACGTCGGCACCGCCGAACAGCGCGCCGTCGTGGGACAGCGGGAGCAGGGGGACGCCGAGCGCGGCGAACGCGACGGCCGCCTCGGCGTGGGTGTGCACCGAGCAGTGCAGGTCCGGGTGCCGCCGGAGGATCTCCAGGTGGATGTGGACCTCCTTGTGCGGGGTGCCCTCGCCGCGCAGCACCTCGCCGTCGAAGGAGACGAGTTGCATCCGCTCCTCGTCCACCTCCTCGAAGCCCCAGCCGGGGGCCTTGATCCAGACGCCGTCGCCGGACGGGTCGCGGACGGCGGCGTGGCCCCACACCAGGTCGGACTGCCCGGCGGCGGCCAGGGCGTGGTGCGCGCGGATCGCGGTGCTCCGGGCGTTCACGGGTGGATCACCGCCATCCAGATCGGTTCCTCGCGGCCGTGCAGCAGGTCCAGGGCGTCGTTGACGTCAGGTAGCCGGAAGCGGTGGGTGATGAGTTCGTCGGCGGTCAGCTCGCCGGAGCCGAGCAGGTCGAGAACGCGGCGGGTGTCGGCGCGGGTGCAGCCTCGGGTGCCGACGATGCGCTGGCAGCGGTGCTGGAGGTCACGCGCGGAGCCGGGCAGCGGCGCGGTGTTGCCGCCCATGTGCACCAGGGTTCCGCCGGTGGCGAGGGCGGCGAGGGCCTGGCCGGTCCCCGGGCCTTCGGGCAGGAAGTCGATCACCGCGTCGATGCCGTCGGGGGCCGCCGCGCGCAGCCGGGCCGTCAGGTCGTCGGGCGAGGAGTCGTTGAGGGGGACGGTCGCGACGGGCAACGTGCTGAGCGCGGCGACTGGCGCGAGGCGCTGCTCCGACCGTGCGACCAGCACCAGCCGCGCGGCCCCGAAGAACGGCGCGAGCTTGATCGTCGCGGTGCCCATGGTGCCGGTCGCGGCGGTGACGGCCAGCGTGCCGCCGGTCGGCAGGTCCGCGCAGGCCAGCGCGCGGGCGGCGTTGCCGAGGTCGTGCAGCTTGGCGCCCAGGTCGAAGCCGACGCCGTCGGGGAGCGGATCGACCAGCCGGGCCGGAACCCGCACGTACTCGGCGAACCCGCCGTCGTGGTAGCGCTCGTACAGCGGCATGGGCCCGTGGCCGTGCGCGCCGTGCCCGATCATCGCGGCGGACGGGCACATCTGCTCGCGGCCGGACCGGCAGTACGCGCAGGCACCGCAGGACAGGACCGGATGCACCCGGACGCGCGCGCCGACCAGGCCCGCGTCGACGTCGGTCCCGGCGGCCTCGACGGTGCCCGCGATCTCGTGGCCGGGCGTGCTCGGCAGGTGCTTGAAGGAGCCGCGCGCCAGGAGCTTGCGCAGGCTGGGCGCGAGCCCCGCGGCGGCGACCCTGACCAGGACGTCGTCCGGGCCGGGCTCGGGCACCGCGACCTTCTCCACGACCAGCGGCCCGGTGGTGCCGTGGGCGCGGGCGGCGAGCATCATCGCAGTTCCTCGATCCGCGCGGCGGGCAGCCGCTCGGCGACCTTGGTGGCCTCCGCGACGCGCGGCAGCTCCCGCGCGGAGTCGAGCACGATGTGCGCGCTCGGCTCCGCGTGGACGCTGGTGAACGCCACGCCCACCGGAATCTGCACGAAGTCGCCAGGCACCAAGCGGACCGTGCCGCGCTGGGTGACCAGGGTCCGCTCGCCGGAAAGCTGGTACTGGATCTCCACGGCGTTGCGGATGCGCCGGTAGACACGCCCGTCGGACGCCTCATTCCAGACGCGGCCGATCAGGACGTCGGCGCTGCGGTACAGCCAGGTGGTGCCGGGAGTGTCGGCGGGCCGCAGGATCTGGAGCCGCTCGGTCTCGGTCTTCGCGTGCTCCAGCAGGGTCAGCTCGTCCATGGGCGCCATGACGATGTCGTGGCCGGTGCCGCCGAGGCATTCGGTGATCAGCTCGTTGGTGACCACGGGCTCCCAGCCGTCGAACGGCGGGATCAGCACCTCCGAGACCCGGTCGGCGGGGTGGGCCTCGCTGACGGGCGCGGGCACGTAGAACAGCACGTGGATGTCCTCGCGGCCGTAGTTGTCGTGCGCGACGCCGACGGGCAGCCGGGAGAAGTCGCCGGGGACGAGATCGACGCTGCCGAGGTCGGTCATCAGCGACCGCACGCCCGCCACCTGGTAGGACATCTCGTCCACGTCGCAGTTGCGGTGGTAGAAGGGCTGGCGGTTGTTCATCGTCTGCCATTCCAGCCGCAGGTGGGCGCTCTCGTAGACGCCGCGCGGGTGGGCGAACGGCTGCTCGACGTACTCGGGGGGAAAGTGCACGACCTCGATCGGGGGATGGTCGCGCCACCGCTTGCGGCCGTCGGCGGCGGCCAGCGGACCGGCGAGCAACAACTCCTCCTCGCGGAGGAAGACGCGCGGCGCGGCGGTGAACGGGAAGGTCTCGAAATGTTCGTGGACGGCGCTCATCAGTCCTCCAGGTATCCGTGGTCGCGGTAGTAGGTCTCGGCTCCCGGGTGCAGCGGGACGGGCAGGTCCCGGCAGACCTCGCGCATGTCGACGGGGCTGGTCAGCGGCCTGGTGGGGCCGGTGAAGCGGGCCGAGACCGTGTCCTTCTGCTCGTCCAGGGCGCGGACGGCGAGGCCGACCAGCTCGTCGGGGGTGTCGGCGGCGGTGTAGAGCACCCAGCCGGAGAAGTCGATGGTCGGGACGTCCTGATCGACGCCGCGCAACCGGCCCCGCTCGATGACGCCCGCGGGCATCCCCATCGCGACGGCGCGGCGCAACACGTCGTCGTCCAGCGGCAGGAAGGTCAGGTCGTACAGGGTGGTGAGCTTCTGCCAGCGCACCGTCATGATCGCCTCGTCGAAGACGGCGTCGAAGGACGGGTCGGCGGGCACGGCGTCCGGGGAGTTCTGCGAGCGGGGCCGGTCGTTGAGCAGCTCGCCGCCCCAGGTTTCGAGGTCCTCCTGCGAGAACCCGTACCAGCCGAGGATCTCGTCCATGACCCAGCGGGCGGGGTGGCCCATCTCCCGGCCCGGCATGGAGATCTTCAGCGCGCGCCGCTCGTCGCGGAGCTGTCCCAGGCTGGTGATGCCGGTTTCCGTTCGCACGGCGAGCGCGAGACGGTCGTCGTGCGCGAAACCGGCGACGGCTTTGAGGGGGAGCGGCTCGGCGTAGGGGCCCTTGCCCTCGCACGCCATGCGCAGTGCCCAGGTGGGGGTGGTGATGGCGAACTGGTAGCGGCCCTCGGCCACCAGCCGGGGGCCGTCCATGCCGAGCCGGGCGGGCGGGGTGCCGGTGACGGCCGCGATGGTCGAGCCGTCGGGCAGCGGACTGCGGTAGCCGCCCATGCCGTTGGCGAGCAGGCTGCCGATGTTCATCCAGTTCTGGCCCGGACAGAGGATCCGGACGTCAACGGCGTCCTTCATGCTCGCGCCTCGGCGCGGACGGTGTTGCGCAGCGTGCCGATCTCGCTGATCTCGACCTCCACCACGTCGCCGTCGGTGAGGAACACCTGCGGGTCGCGGCGGAAGCCGACGCCGCCGGGCGTGCCGGTCAGGATGACGTCGCCCGGTTCGAGCCGGGTGAACTGCGACGTCACCGCGACCAGCTCGGGCACGTCGAAGATCATGCGATCGGTGCTGGACGCCTGCATCTGCGCGCCGTTGAGGCGGAGCGTGATGTCGAGCTTGCCGGGGTCGATCTCGTCGGCGGTGACCAGGGCGGGGCCGAGGGGCGTCGAGCCGTCCCACGCCTTGCCCTGCATCCACTGGTGGGTCTTGTACTGGAAGTCGCGCATCGTGACGTCGTTGCAGACGGTGTAGCCGAGGACGTGGTCCAGGGCGTCCGCGCGGGAGATCCGCCGCCCCGCCCGGCCGATGACGACGGCCAGCTCGGCTTCGTAGTCGACCTGGGCGGACTCGGGCGGCAGCAGGATGTCCGCGCCGTGGCCGATCAGGTTGGAGGCGAACTTGGGGAACAGGACCGGGTAGGTCGGCAGGTCCCGCTTGGTCTCCTCGACGTGCGCGCGGTAGTTCAGGCCGACGCAGAAGACCTTGCCGGGGACGGCGACGGGCAGCAGCGTCACCTCGGCCAGGTCGGTGCCGGTCTCCTCCGCTTCGGCGTCGGCCAGGCGCTCGGCCGGGACGGTGCGGTCGATGCGGTCGATGCCGCGCAGCCGGTGCACGGTGCCCTGGTCGAGCCGGCCGAGCGCCTCGGCGCCGTTGCCGTCCCGGTAGGCGACGTACCTCACACGAGCCTCCCATTCCGACTCAGGATGTCCTGAATATCGGGTCATAGATCCTGTATTTCGATACAGCTCACCCTAGGGCAGTCCCTTGAAGGTGAGCTAGGAGGTTCCTGGAAAAGAGAATGAAGAACCTGTTATTCAGGACGCGTGCTTACGCGATGACGGAGATCCGCTCCGCGGGCAGCTCCAACCAGACCTCGTCGCCCGACGCCACCGGCAGTTCCGGGTCCTGCCGGGCCGTCCACACGACGTCCGCCACCCGGACGTGGCACTCGACGCTGTCGCCGACGAACATCGACCGTTCTATCTCGCCCCGCACCAGGTTGGGCACGCCCTCCGGACGGACCTGGTGCAGCCGCAACGCCTCCGGCCGGACGGCCAGCAGCACCGCGTCACCGGCCGTCGCGGCGGGCGCGCCCGGCACGTCCAGCTCGCCGAGCGCGGTCCGCACCCGCTTGCCGTCGCAGCGGACACCGTCCAGGAAGTTCGTCGTGCCGACGAAGTCGGCGGCGAACCGCGAGGCGGGCCGCTGGTAGATCTCGCGCGGCGTGCCCTCCTGGACGATCCGCCCCGCGCGCATCACCGCGATCCGGCTCGACATGCTGAGCGCCTCGTCCTGGTCGTGCGTCACCAGCAGCGTGGTGACCCCGATCTCCTGCTGGAGGGCGGCCAGCTCGGCGCGCATCGCCGCGCGCAGCTTGGCGTCGAGGTTGGACAGCGGCTCGTCCAGCAGCAGCAGTTTCGGCCGCCGCACCAGGGCGCGGGCGAGCGCCAGCCGTTGCTGCTGGCCGCCCGACAGCTGGGTGGACATGCGGTCCTCGTAACCGTCCAGGTGGACGGCGGCGAGCGCCTCCTCGACCCGCCGCCGGATCTCCTTCTTCGGCACCTTGGCGACGCGGAGGGGGAAGGCGGCGTTGGCGAACACCGTCATGTGCGGCCAGATGCCGTAGCTCTGGAACACCATGCCGATGTCCCGCTTGTTGGGCGGGACGAAGACCGGCCCGCCCGCGACGAGAGTGCCGTCGATGACGATCCGCCCGCCGTCGGGACGTTCCAGCCCCGCGACGGCGCGCAGGGTGGAGGTCTTCCCGCACCCCGACGGGCCGAGCAGCGTGTAGATCTCGCCCTCGCGCAGCTCGAAGCCGACCTCGTCGATGGCCTTGACCACCGTGTCTGCGGCGGTGAACGCCTGGTGCAGTCCTTCGACCGTGAGCGGCGCCATCTAGACCGCCTTCCCTGGGTTGGTGCGGGTGAGCAGGAGGAACACGACGACGACCGGGGCCATGCAGCCGACCATCAGCAGGGTCACCGCCGAGGAGGCCCCGACCTGACCCGAGCTGAACAACGTCCACGACGCGACCGACAGCGTGAGGGTGTCCTGCGAGCCGATCAGCGTCGGGACGGTCAGGTCCCGCAAGCTCAGCAGCGCCAGCCACAACCACGTGTAGGTGAGCACCGGGCGCAGCAGCGGGAGGGTGATCCGGCGGACGGCCGTCCACGCCGACGCGCCCGACATCGCCGCCGACTCCTCCAGCTCGGCGTGGATCTGGAGGAGGCCCGCGTTGAACATCCGGGTGCCGAACGCCACTTGGATGAGCGCCATCACCCCGACCAGCAGGGCGAGCGACCCGTACAGCCCGTACCAGCCGCGCGTCCAGTACAGGGCGGCGGTCATCGCGCCGAACGCGAAGATCGTGCCCGGGATGGCCTGGGGGAGGAACGCGACGAGGTCGTAGGCGTACCGGTAACGCCCCCGAGCGCGGACCGCGACGAAGGAGAACGCCAGGCTGAGCAGCACGGCGACCGTGGGCGCCAGCACCATGACCTTGACCGAGTTCTCCAGCCCGCGCAGCACGAACGACCAGTCGAGGCCCCGGTAGTTGTCGAGCGAGACGGCTTGCAGCGCCGCCGCCGAGGGCTTCTGCACGAACGGCAGCAACGAGATCCACAGGACCATCAGCAGCGGCAGGATCGTGGACCACAGGAAGTACCCCACGACGAACGCCCACGCCGCCACCCGCCACCGGCCGAGCCGGATCCGCGCAGGTTGACGGCCCTTGCCCGCGACGACTTGGTACTTGCGGCCCGATCGCAACGTCCGCTGGTACCACAGGCCGAAGGCGATCCCGATGAGGATCATGACGGCGCTGAACGCGGCGGGGATGCCGTGCTCGGGCCGTCCCGCCGACGGGTTGGCCGCGACGAACAGGTAGCTGCTGAACACGTAGACGCGGTTCGACAGCCCCATGATGAGGGGGATGTCGAGCGAGGACACCGCGATCGTCCCCGCGAACAGGGCGCTGCCGAGCAACCCCGGGCGGATCAGCGGCAGCGTCACGGTGCGCAGCACCCGCCACGCGCCCGCGCCGGACGCGCGGGCCGCCTCCTCCAGCGCGCCGTCGAGGTTGCGCAGGCTGGCCGAGACCATGGAGAACACCAGCGCCGACAGCGCCAGCCCTTCGACGAAGCCCATGCCCACCAGCGACACGATGTTCACCGGGGCCTTCTCCAGCGCGAACGCCTCCACGAGCCACTGGTTGATCGCGCCGATGCGGGGATGGAACAGGAAGATCCAGCCCATCGCGGTGAAGAACCCGGGGATGAGGATGCGCAGCACCATCGCGGTGGTGACGGTCCGCTCCCAGCCGAAGTCGGTGCGCTCCACCAGCAGCGCGAGCGCCGTGCCGAAGAAGAGCGCGACGGCGAGCGACACCGCCACGTAGACGACCGTGTTGACGACGACCTCCCAGACCTGGGAGTCGCCGAACAGGGACGTGAAGTTGTGCAGCGTCAACGCGCCGTCCGGCTGCCCGTGCGCGCGAAAGCCGAGGTAGACCACCAGCACGAGCAGCCCGACGATGGCGACCGCCGGGAAGGCGGCCAGGACGGCGAGCGTCCCGGGCAGGGACGGGCGGCGGCGCGTGGCGGACGCCGGGGGAGTCTCAGTGGCGCTGGTGCGTTCCGGTGCCGTGACGGTCATTTCTTCGTCAGCAGCTTCACCAGCTCCTCCTTGTAGGCGGTGTTGTAGAGGTCGGCGTGGGCGGCGGCGAACGCGTAGTCGGCGCGGGTGAACTTCACGCCCTTGGCCTCGAACTCCTTGATCTGCTGAGCGGTCCGGCTGCCGGGCTGGCGGCTGTCGTCGGCGAGGTCGCCCGCGAAGACCAGCTTCTGGGCCTCGGGGGTGGCCAGCCAGCTCACGAAGAGCTTGGCGACGTTCGGGTGCCGGGAGTTCTTGGGCACGCCCACGTAGCGGGTGGAGATGATCGCGGCGTCCTTGAGCACGGCCGTGGCGAGGGGCGCGCCCTTGGCGGCGAACACGTCGCCGATGTTCTTCCCGCAGGAGATCCACAGGGCGGCGAACTCGCCCGAGGCGATGCGGCTGAGCTCACCGCACCCGAGGTACCCGGCGGCCTTGAACCCCTGGAGGTAGGAGTGCAGACCGGGGGTGCCGAGCGCCTCCTCGGCCCCGAGGACGTTGAACTGCGCGGCGTAGGGGGTGCTGGCCACGGGCTGGGTGAGCTTGAGGACGTCGGCCGATGTCTGCGGCACCTTGTCCGCCGGGATCAGCGTCTTGTTGTAGGTGAAGCCGGGCATCAGGTCCAGCAGCGGGAGCACGGTGCCGTCGGCGTTGGCCAGGTCCTTGGTCCAGGGCGCGATCTTCGCCCAGTCGACCTTCGCGAGCGCGCCGTCGCGGCGCGGCCCGAGGCCGAAGGCCAGCTCGGCGTTGCCGAGGTAGGCGTCGGAGGAGGCGTGGCTCTTGGCCTTGTACTCCTGGCTGAGCTTGGCGGCGGTGGCCGGGAGGTTCTGGTTCGGGGTGAGCGTGATCTTCAGGTTGAGGCCGTAGGCGGTGTTGAAGGCGTCGGTGAGCGTCTTGACGGTCTTGGGGCCGTCCAGACCCCAGTTGAGGTCGAGGGCGCCCTCCTTCTTCGCCGCGGCGACCAGCTCCGCCAGCGCCGGGTCGGCGGCCACCCGCTTGCTCGCCACGTCCGCGATCCGCGCGTCCACCTTGCCGGTGTCGTCGTTGGAGCCGCAGGCGGCCGTCAGGCCCGCCGCGAGCAGCACCGCCGCCGCGGCGAACGGCGTGCCCTTGTCCAGAAGACGGAGCTTCATCCGAGCCCTCCTCGTTCACACTGTCCCAGTTGGCGGGACAGTGGTCCTGAATTATGCAACCGCCTTCCGGGGGTGGCAAGGGGTGAACGAGTCCTGGATCACACGGGCCTGTGACGGGCGACACATGACCTGCTCGCTGGGAAGGCTATGTGATCTGGGGAAATGACGGTCAGGAGTCGATCAGGCGGAGCCGGTCGCCGATCGTGGCGGCGGTCCGCCTGACGGCGGCGGACACCGTCGGCACCCGCGACACGGGGACACGATGCGACAGGGCGGCGACGCTCACGGCCGCGACGACCTCCCCGCGCGCGCCACGGATCGGGGCCGCGACGCCGAGGACGTCGGGGTCCAGTTCGCCACGGCTCACGGCCAGCCCGTCCGCCTTGATCGACTCCAGCCGCTCGTACAGCTCGGCGGCGTCGGTGACGGTGGCCCCGGTGAAGCGCGGCAGCCGCTCCCGCCCGAGCGCGGCGGCGATCTCCTGCGGCGGGGCGTAGGCCAGCAGGACGAGCGCGGCCGCACCGGCGTTGATCGGCAGCACGTGCCCGCGCTCGTACGACAGCCGCACCGGATGGTCGGCCTCCTCGCGCTCCAGACAGACCACCGTCCCTCCGGTCCGCCGGGTCAGCAGGACGGTCTCGCCGACCTCGGCGGCCAGCTCCCGCATGAGCGGCCGGGCGATCTCCGACAGCCCGAGCCCTTTGCGGGCCAGCCGTGCCAGCTCGAACACGCGCGGGCCGAGCCGGTACCCGGCGGGCGGCTGCTCCTCGATGAAGCCGGACGCCACCAGGCTCTGGAGGTAGCGGTAGGCGGTGGAGCGGGCGACGCCCAGATGGTCGGCGATGTCGGTACCCGTCGCCACCGTGCGGTCGTCGTCGAACAGCAGGAGGATCTCCAGCGCCCTGTCGGCCGTGGAGTTCCGCTCCCGGTAGCCGCGCCCGCTCGACTTGTGTCCTGTCATGCAGGAAAAGATAGCTGAATTATGGGACTTTGCTGGGCGTATCGCGGGGTCTGCTCCTACCCTGACGCCATAAATCAGGAACTTCATCCTGCTCTGCGGGACCCACTCGATGTGGCGACCGCGCCGCCGGAACGGCCCGCGCGGGCGCGCGAGCCCGGGAAAGGCGCGGACCATGACCCTCCCCACCACGACGAAAGCCGTCCGGGTGTTCGAGCACGGCGGCCCCGAAGCGCTGGTGTACGGCGACCATCCGCTCGAACCGCTCGGCCCGGCCGGGGTGCTCGTGCAGGTCGACACCGCCTCGGTCTCCGGCTGGGATCTCAAGTACCGCAGCGGCGCCCTGTCCGGAACCGTCAAGCCGGGACGCCGCCCGGTGACGCTCCCGCAGCAGCTAGGCCGGGAAGCCGCCGGAGTCGTGCTCGCCACCGGCCCTGCCGTCACCCGGTTCGTGCCCGGGGACCGGGTCGTCGCGGTCGTGCATCCTGAAAACCCGCACTCGTCCGAGACCTATCGCGGACTGGGCAACCTGTCCGGCGGGATCGACATCCCCGGCCACCAGGCCCTCGGCGCCTACGCCGACCTGCTGGTCCGGGACGAGGCGCTGTGGCTGCCCGTCCCCGACGGCGTCGACCTGGAGCAGGCCGCCACCGTCCTGTGGCCGTACGGCACCGCGCACCGGCTGCTTCGCGATCGCCTTCGGATCGGGCTCGGCCAGACCCTTCTGATCACCGGTGCCTCCGGTGGCATGGGGGAGGCCACCATCCGGCTCGCGCGGCTGGCCGGGGCCGACGTCGCGGTGACGACCCGTCACGCGGGCAAGGCGGCGGGCCTGCGGAACCTCGGTGCCGAGTTCGTCGTCGTCACCGACGATCCTGCGACCGCCGCCGCGCAGATCCGCGACTGGACCGGCGGGCGGGGCGTCGATCACGCCATCGATTACACCGGCGATCCCACCCTGATCCGGATGTGCGTCGACAGCCTGCGGCTCGGCGGCAACCTCTGCCCGGCCTCGGGCAACCAGCGTTCTCCCGGGCCGCTCCCGGTGCACGCCTCCGACCTCAGCCGGTTGGAGATGAGCGTCATCGGGGTGCGCGGCGCGCGTCACGCCGACGCCCTCGCCGTGCTCGACCTGCTGGCGCGCGGCCGGATCGGCGTGACGATCGCCGCCCGCTTCCCGCTCTCCCAGGCCGCGGCGGCGCACGCGCTGCTGGAGCAGGCGACCGACCTCGTCGGGCGGGTGGTGCTCAAGGGCGGAGCCTGACGGCTCCGGCCATGCGTGCGTGCCGGACGGGGGTGGACTCCGGAAGCGACCCTGCATTAGTCTCGCGAATATCAGGATGGACGTCCTGAAAAACGAGACAAGGAGCGACCGTGGCGATCACCGGACTGGGGCACACGGGACTGTGGGTCTTCGACCTCCCCGTCATGCGGGACTTCTACGAGCGGGTGCTGGGCCTGACCGTGACCGACGCCGACGACGACCTGGGCATCGTGTTCTTCAGCGCGCGGCCCGCCGAGGAGCACCACGAGTTCGTCCTCCAGACCGGCCGCACGGCCGCGCTCGGCGACAAGCAGCAGCACCAGATCTCCTGGCGGGTGGCGGACCTGGAGGACCTGCGGGAGTTCCACCGCCGGTTCGAGGCCGAGGGGGTGAAGGTGCAGCAGGAGGTCACCCACGGCAACGCGTTCGGCATCTACTTCTTCGACCCCGAGGGCAACCGCAACGAGGTCTACCTGCGGATCGAGCGCGACGTGCGGCAGCCGTTCCGCAAGAGCATCGACTTCGGCCGTCCGGCGGAGGAGATCCGCGCCGAGGCCGAGCGGCTGCTGAGCGACGGGGGAGCGGCCTACCAGCCGGTCCAGTAGGACCGTGCGCGCGGGCCCCGGGGCGCGCGGCCCGGGGCCCGGCCGGTCAGGAGTCCAGCGTCTTCAGCCGGTCGCTGATCCGGCCCGCCGCCGCGGCGACGGCGGCGGTGACGTCCGGCAGGCGCTCGTCCGGGACGCGGTGCGACAGCGCGGCGATGCTGACGGCCGCCGCGACACCACCGTCGGCGCCGACGACGGGGGCGGCGACGCCGAGGACGTGGGGGTCCAGCTCGCCGCGCGTGACGGCCGTGCCCTCGGCGCGGATGCGGGCGAGCCGCTCGCGCAGCACTCCGGCGTCGGTGACGGTCGCCTCGGTGAAGCGCGGCAGCCCGGCCTGCGCCACGACGTCCGCGACCTCGTCGTCGGACGCCCAGGCCAGCAGCACGAGCGCGGACGCGCCCGCGTTGACCGGCAGGACGTGTCCGCGTTCGTACGACAACCGCACCGGGTGGCCGGACTCCTCGCGCTCCAGGCAGACGACGGTCGCGCCGGTGCGGCGGGTGAGCAGCACCGTCTCGCCGACCTCGGCGGCCAGCTCCCGCATGACGGGCCGGGCGATCTCCGACAGCCCGAGCCCCTTGCGGGCCAGCCGTGCCAGCTCGAACACGCGCGGCCCGAGCCGGTACCCGGCGGGCCGCTGCTCCTCGATGAAGCCCGAGCCCACCAGGCTCTGGAGGTAGCGGTAGGCGGTCGAGCGGGAGACGCCCAGGTGGTCGGCGACGTCCTGGCCGCCGAGGACGAGCCGGGAGTCGTCGAACAGGAGCAGGATGTCCAGGGCCCGGTCGGCGGTGGAATTACGGCCGCGGTAACCGCTCGCCTTCTCGGGCGCCTGGTCTGCCATGGGGAAAACGGTAGCGGAACCGGAGCCGTTCACGGCACCAATACGATCTTGCCGACGATGTCCCTGTGGAAGGCTCAGCGCACCTCCTGGATGCGGACCATGTTGCCCGCGGGATCGCGGAAGGCGCAGTCGCGGACCCCGTACGGCTGCTCGGTCGGCTCCTGGACGATCTCGGCTCCACCGGCCTGCACCTTCGCGAAAGTGCCGTCGAGATCGGGCGTGGCCAGCAGGATCCAGCCGTAGGTGCCCTTGGCCATCATCTGGGCGATGACCTGGCGCTCCTCGTCGGTGGTACCGGGGTCGGCGGCCGGAGGCGTGAGCAGGATGGAGGTGTCGGGCCGGCCGACGGGGCCGACCGTGATCCAGCGCATCTGGCCGCCGCCGACGTCACTGCGGACCTCGAAGCCGAGGGTGTCGCGGTAGAAGGCCAGGGACGCTTCCGGGTCGGTGTGGGGAAGGGAGCTGGTGTGAATGGTGATGTCCATGGTGATCACGCTAGCCGCAGCTCTGCGACCAGCGCGTCTCCCTTCTCGCTCGGTCCGGCCGCCTGGCGCCGGTAGACGCCGGGCGAGACACCGGTCAGCTCGATGAAACAGGCGTCGAAGGTCTCCGACGACGGGCACCCGACCGCGAAGCAGACCTCGTTGACGCTCAGGTCGCCACACCGCAGCAATGCCCTCGCACGCTCCACGCGGCGCGCCACCAGATAGTCGTAGGGCGACAGGCCATAGGCGAGCCGGAACTCGCGGCTCAGCCACCCGGCCGGCATGCCCGCGTCGCGGGCCAGCGCCAGGACGTCGAGCGGCCGCGCGTACTCCCGGTCGATCCGATCCCGGACACGACGCAGCCGCGCCAGGTCCTTCAAGCGCTGCGCGGCGATGAGAGCGCGCGCCCACGCTGGATGACACATGAGGCAGTTCCTTTCCTGGACGGCCGCGAATCACGCCGATGCGCTCTCCCGCCCGATGAAAGCCATGGCCAAGACGCTAGTTCCGGCGGAACGACCCACGCTTCTCGATTCCTGACCGTTGCAACCGTCCGATGGAACATCGCCATCGGAGGGCAGGCCGCCGTCGAAGACCGGCTCGGTCTGTCATTCCTTCAAGGGAATTGTCGTCACTCCCCAGAGGCAGCACGATCCATCCCATGAAGACGCAACTCGGGGTCCTGTTGCCCACCAACCGCGGCCAGTGGGACGACGCACGCAAGCTGGTCGACTTCGCTGTCCGCGCCGAAAGCCTCGGCTACGACTCCGTGTGGACCAACGACACCCTGCTCGGCCCGCGCATCGAACCGCTGGCCATGCTCGCCGCCCTCACCTCCGCGACCGAACGCGTCACGCTCGGCACGGCCACGCTGCTGCCCGCCTTCCGCCGTCCCGTCACGGCCGCGCAGGAACTCGCCTCCATCGACCACCTGTCCGCAGGACGGCTGGTGGTCACCGTTGGCGCGGGCTTCCCCGGTCGGTCGGAGATCGAGTACGCGGTGTCGGAGGTGCCGTGGGAGCGTCGCTTCGGGCGGCTGGACGACACGGTGGCGCTATGGCGAGCGTTGTGGGCGGGTGAACGTGCTTTCCACGGCAAGGTGCTGAGTTTCGACGAACTCCCCGAGTCCACGCCTTCCCACCGGCCCGGAGGCCCGCCGATCTGGCTGGGCGGGGCGAGCCCGTCGGCGCTGGAGCGTGCCGGGCGGCTCTACGACGGATGGTTGCCCTACCCGCCCGATCCCGCCGACTACGAGACGGGCCTCGCGGCGATCCGGCGCGCCGCGGCCTCGGTAGGACGTCCCGAGGACGCGGTCGCCCCGGCGCTGTTCGTCACCGTGCTGGTCACCGACAGCGTGGAGGAGGGAGAGCAGTGGCTCGACGCCTACTGCCGCACCACCTACGGCCTGCCGTACGAGACGGCGCGGAAGATCCAGGCCATGGTCGCGGGCCCAGCCGAGCATGTGGCCGCCACGCTGGCCCGCTATACGGAGGCGGGCGCGCAGCACCTCGTCTGCCGCATCGCGGCACCGTCCCTCGACGCCCAGCACGACCAGCTGGAGCTCATCGCCAAGATCGCCCTCTGAAAGCGGGCGTCGACCTGGTCGCGGGGATCCGAGCGGGCACCGATGCCCCGAGGCGGTCCCCGTCGCCCGCCGTGCACTCTACGTCGCATCGGCGGACTCCTCCTTTCCGCCGCCCTCGGGTTCTCCCTGCTCACTCCGGGCACTGCGCACATCGCGCCGCCTGGCATTCGGTGCCGCTGCTCTACCTGTGGGGGCAGAACCGCGTCGAGGAGATCGCCGCCGCCGCGCCCGACAGTGTCTGGATCGGCGGCGTCCAGGGCTATGCGCCCGGCCTGCCCGGTGCCCCCGACATCGAGGTCGGGTGCACCAACCCCGTGCGGGGTGAGGGTTGTTGGTCGGATGCGGGAAACCCGCGCGGGTTGGGGTTGTTGGGTATCTGGATCAACTTCGCGCGGGGTGGGGTTGTTGGTTGGGTGCGGGGCGCGGGGCTGAGGTTGATGGACCCGTGTGGGAAACCCGCGCGGGGCTGGGGTTGGTGGTC
>NZ_BCRO01000027.1 GCF_001552635.1 Actinomadura hibisca NBRC 15177
GCCCGCCGCCACCCGGCGCAGCGGGCGGCCCCGGCCCGACCTGCCCCGGCGCGTCCGGCAGGCCAACATGGCGCCGCAGCTGCGGCCCGACGCCGAGCGCCCCGTCCCCGCCGCCGAGCAGGCCGCCCCGCGCGAGGAGCGCACGCCCGAGCAGCTGCGGTCCATGATGTCGGCGATCCAGCGCGGCACCCGGCGCGGCCGCGCCGAGGCCGCCGAACCCGACGAGCGGACATGAGCGGCGACCGGTGGCTCGACGAGGAGGCCGGCCCCCTGGTCCGCGCCTACGCGCTGACGCGCGGCCGCGCCCGGCCCGCCACCAGCGGCGAGGGCTTCGAGATGATCGCGATCATCGTGGCGGTGGACCGGCCCGCCGCCACGCCCGAGATCGGTCCCGAGCACCTGGCGATCCTCGACCTGTGCCGCAGCCCGCAGTCGGTCGCCGAGATCTCCGCCCGGCTCGGCCTGCCGCTGGTGGTGGTGCGGGTGCTGCTGGGCGACCTGCTGTCCCGCGGCCACATCGCCGTCCGGCGGCCTGAGGAACGTCCCCAGGCCGTCACCCAGAACCTGCTCAGGGAGATGCTCCATGGACTCCAGGCGCTCTGAGGCCGCCGAGCCGCTGCCCCTGGCCGTCAAGATCCTTGTCGCGGGCGGCTTCGGCGCCGGCAAGACGACCTTCGTCGGCTCGGTCAGCGAGATCCGCCCGCTGCGCACCGAGGAGGTGCTGAGCGAGCGCGGCGTCGGGGTAGACGACACCAGCGGCGTGGCCGACAAGACCACCACCACGGTCGCGATGGACTTCGGCCGCATCACCGTCCGCTCCGGCCTGGTGCTCTACCTGTTCGGCACGCCCGGCCAGGACCGCTTCTGGTTCATGTGGGACGAGCTGTCGCAGGGCGCGCTCGGCGCGATCGTGCTCGCCGACACCCGCCGCCTCGGCGACTGCTTCCCCGCCGTGGACTACTTCGAGAGCCGGGGCCTGCCGTTCCTGGTCGCGGTCAACCAGTTCGACGACGGCTACGACTACACCGAGGAGGAGGTCGCCGACGCCCTCGACCTCAGCCCGCAGACGCCGGTGCTGCTGTGCGACGCCCGCGACCGCGACTCCGCCAAGCACGTGCTCACCGACCTGGTGCGCCACCTGATCGCCCTCGGCGACCGCGCCCCCGCGGGCCACCCGGCCTGACCGGTCGGGAAGCCGCAGACCGCGGCGAGGGGACGGTGTTCCGGCGTCAGCGCTGGGTGGTCTGCCCGGGGGACGCACCGGGGGACAGCAGCTCGGCGATGTCGGGAGCGCGGTCGATGACGGCGGTGGCGACCTCGGTGAGGTTGCGGTTCCTGCTGCGGGCGAAGGCGCGCAGCAGGACGAAGGCGTCGGCGACGGTGAGGCGGTGGTGGGCGGCCAGGACGCCCTTCGCCTGCTCGATCAGGACACGGCTGTTCAGCGCGCCCTGGAGCTGCTCGGTGATGGTGGTCTGCTGCTGCAGGACACGTTCGGTCAGCACCGAGATGGTGGCCACGTCCGCCAGCGCCTGGGCGATGGCCACCGCTTCGGCGGAGAGACCGCCGGGGGTGGTGCTGAGCAGGTTCATCGCGCCGATGGTCTGGTCGCGCAGCCGCAGCGGCAGGCCGTAGACGGCGGAGAATCCGCAGGCGCGGGCGGCGGCGGCGAACGCCGGCCAGCGCCGGTCGGTGGCCAGATCGGTGCAGGCGACCGGCCGCCCGGTGCGGTAGACGTCCAGGCAGGGGCCGTCGTGCTCCTGCCGTTGCAGCAGCTCCAGCAACTGGACCCGCTGGTCGGTGGCGGCCATGGCGTGCAGGCCGCCGCGCTGGTCGGCCAGCAGGATCCCGGCGGCCTCGATCTCCAGCAGGTCGGCGCAGCGCTCGGTCAGGGTGTGCAGCAGGTCGATGGCGTCGAACCCGGCCACCAGGGTGTCGGCGAGCTCAACGAACGCCTGAGCGATCCGTTGCTCCAACATGGCCGTTCACTTCCTCGGGTCGGTCTGGGGGCTGGGGGTTCGGCTGACGAGGTCGGGCGGCGCGGTCACAGGTCCGGAGCGGTGCCGCCGGGTCCCGGACCGGGGCGCGCTCCGGGTGGCGGATCAGGGTCGGAGGCGAAGCTCAGCCGCCCGTCCACCACCGCTTCGGCCGCCTGGCGCAGGCTGTGGCCGTTGGCCGTGCCGTGCGCGAAGGCGTGGGCGCGCAGCCGCAGGAACGCCGTCGTCAGGTTCGTGCCCAATTGGACCGAGACCATGCCGGTGGCCTGGTGGACCTGCGGCCAGCGGTCCATGAACGCCTCCGGCCCGTCGGCGTACGGGGGCAGGGCGAGGTGCTGCTGCGGCGCGTGCAGTTGGGCCAGCAGTTGTGTCAGGGCCGCGTCGGCCAGCAGCAGGGCGTCGGCGGCCTGCTCGTCGCTCAGCCAGCCGGGGGTCTCGCGCCAGATCTCCAGGGTGCCCACCGCCAGCCGTCCGGCCAGCAGCGGGAACGCGAACGCCGCACGCGCCCCGAGCTGGAGCGCCGCCGGCACCAGCATCGGCCAGCGACGCCCGGTGCCCCCGGCGGCCAGGTCGGGCACCAGGACCGGCCGGTCCTGGGCCAGCGCCGTCACGCCGGGGCCCTCGCCGTAGGTCACCTGGAGCTCGGTGAGCTTCTCGCCCAGCAGGCCGTGGACCTGGACGGGCTCGTAGGCTCCTGAGTAGTCGCTGAGCATCAGCACTCCGGTGGCGGCCGCCGACAGCAGTTCCACCGCCGCCCGGCACACGTGCACCAGCGCGACCGGCTCGCCTGCCGAGCGCGCCTGCGCGGCGATGGCCGCCGCCACGACAGCCGCCCGGTCCCTGTTCACCGGCATCTGTTGACCACGTCTTCCCCGCCCGGAGGGGGGAATCGCCGAGCGTCGGTTCCTTGCGGCTCGATGTCACTCCCTCCATGGCGACGATACGCCTGCGTCACCCTGGCCTCCACGCCAAACGCACTTTTGTGCCAGAGGATCAGGCATGCGCGCGGGCGAGCGGCCCGCCGACCTCGGCCGTCACCCGTTCGAGCCGGTAGGGCATGCTGTGCTGATGTCAGCGCGGTCGATGCCGGGGTGGGCGATGTCGGGGCGGCGGGCGTGACGGGGCAGGCGGAACTGCTCGGGTTCGCCGCCGGAGCGCTGATCGCGGTGGTGACCGCCCCGGTCGGGGTCTCGGGCGCGGTGTTCCTGCTGCCGGTGCAGCTCAGCGTGCTGGACGTCCCCAGTCCCGCCGTCACCCCCACCAACCTGCTGTTCAACGTCGTGGCCGGTCCCGGGGCCCTGGCCCGCCACCACCGGCAGGGGACGCTCGCCGGCCCGCTGACCCGGCTGCTGGTCGCCGGGGCCCTGCCCGGCGTCGTCGCCGGGGCGCTCATCCGCGTCTTCGCCCTCCCCAGCCCCACGGTCTTCCGCGTCCTGGTCGGGTTGTTCCTGCTGCCGCTGGGGTTGTGGTTGTGCGCCCGCACCCTGCGCCCGTCGCGGCCCCGGCACCGTCCGCCGTCCGGGCGCTTCGTCAGCGTGCTCGCGCTGGCGGCGGGCACCGTCGGAGGCGTCTACGGCATCGGCGGCGGCTCCATCCTCGGGCCCATCCTGGTCGGCCGGGGAATGCCCGTCGCCCAGGTCGCCCCTGCGGCGCTGGCCTCCACCTTCCTCACGTCGGTGGTCGGAGCGGGCACGTACGCGGTCCTCTCCTTCACCGCCTCCGGCCCCATCGCGCCGCTCTGGTCGATCGGCCTGGCCTGCGGTCTCGGCGGCCTCATCGGCGGTTACCTGGGCGCGCGCCTGCAACCCCGGCTTCCCGAAACGGCGCTGCGGCTCGTTCTCGGGCTGCTGGCCACCGCACTGGCCGCGCTCTACCTCGTCCAGGCCGCCGGCTGACCGGACCGTGCGAACTTCGCTTCTCGTCGCGGAGTGCGTGGAATGTTATGCTCCGCCTGTTTGATCACAACTCCATAGTTCTCGCCCCCGCGGAAGGAAGCCGGTCGAAGTCCGGCACTGTCGCGCAACCGTAGGCCACCGCGAGGTGGCGAGTCGGGTCCATTCCGCGGGCGGCTCTCATGTCAGACCACTGTCGCGAGATGCAGGGGTGGACCGTCCGGTGCCGGTGCGTGCCGTCCTCTCCTGCGCAGTGCAAAGGACAAGGGCGTGAAACGCACCTCACACAGGCGCCGGCCGCTGGCCGCCGTGCTGGCCGTCATGGCCGGCCTCGTCGCGGTACCCGCCGTGCCCGGCCTCGCCGGGACCGCCACGGCCGCCGACCGCACCGCCGCTCGGGCCAGCTCCCAGTGGCTCGCCCGGCAGCTCTCCGCCGAGGGCACGCTGGAGAACCCGATGGGCGGCGCGCTGCCCGACCACGGGCTGATGATCGACACGCTGTTCGCGCTGCACGCCTCGGGCGACGGCGCGCTCGCCGCCCCCGTCGCCCGCTACCTGGACGAGGGCGGGCACGCCAGCGACTACTTCACCTGGGACGGGCTGGTGCCCGGCCAGGGCTACGACGCCGTCATCGTCGGCGGCGCGGCCGCGAAGGTCCTGGTCGCCGCGCAGGTGTCCGGGCACGATCCGCGCGACTTCGGCGGCTACGACATGGTCGCCGAGACCAAGGGCGCGATCATGCGGTCCGGGCCCGACAAGGGGCGGATCAGCGACTACTCCAAGAACCCCGACCTGGCCTCCTCGGTCAGCAACAACGCCAACGTCTTCGGGCAGGCGCTGGGCGTCATCGGCCTCGCCGGGGCGGGGGAGAACGACCGTCCGGCCATCGACAAGCTGGTGACCCAGCAGTGCTCGGAGGGGTACTTCCGGATCTTCTTCGGCTACGTCCCCACCACCGAGACCGGCGACCACGTCACCCCCAATGGCAACAAGGTCTCCACCTGCGACGAGGGCAAGGCCCACGACCAGTCCGCGCCCGACGGCGACGCCACCGGCCTCGCCCTGTCGGCGCTGCTGGCCGCCCGCGGGGCCGGGGCCGACGGCCTGGACGAGCCGATCGCCAAGGCCGTCGCCTGGCTCAAGGCCCACCAGGACGCGGGCGGCGGCTGGGGCGGCGGCGTCAGCACCGAGGCCCCCAACACCAACAGCACCGGCCTGATCGTCCAGGCGCTCGCCGACGCGGGCGGGGCCGAGGAGCAGGTGGACAAGGGCACGGCCTACCTGAAGTCCGCGCAGGCGACCTCGGGCGAGGACTCGGGGAACGCGCTCGCCGACCACATCGGCGCGATCGCCTACAACCCGCAGCAGTACCAGGACGCCCGCAGCGGCGGCATCGGCGGGCTCGACACCTGGGTCCGGGCGGGCGCGCAGGCGTCCCTCGGGCTCTCCCAGGTCGGCTTCTACGACCTGGTGAAGGGGAAGATCCCCGGCGGGGGAGACCCGGGCCCCGGCCCGAGCCCGTCGCCCACCGGCGGCGTCACCACCCCGCCGACGCCCCGTCCGACCGCGACCGATGGACCGAAGCCCCGCCCTACCGAAACCGGCGCGCCGACGCCTGACCCCTCCAGGACCCACCGGCCGCCGCCCCGACCCCGCCAGGGCACCGACAAGGCCCCGCCCGCCGCCGTCAAACCGCCCAGCGACCGGGCCGGGGACAAGGCGCCCCCGCCCAACTCCCAGCAGCCCAGGACCGTGGTCGACCCGCCGCAGAGCCAGGCTCAGCCGACCACGACCAGCACCCCCGCCGCCCGCCTCGGCTCCTACCTGGCCGGGAAGCTGGTGGACGGCGACCACGTCGAGGTCGCCGAGAGCGGCAAGACCTACGTCGACTACGCCGCCACCGCCGACCTGGTGCTGGCCCTGCGGGCGCTGGGAGAGCAGCCGGTCGCCGTCACCCGCGCCTCGCGGTTCCTGCTGGAGCCCGACTCCGTCAAGTCCTACGCCTACGGCCAGCCCTACGAGCGCGAACCGGCCGCCTACGCCGAGCCCCTGGCCAAGCTCCAGATCATCGCCAGGTTCCTGCAACCGGAACCGGCCGCGCCCAAGGACATCGCCACCACCGTCACCAAGCTGCGCGACGACCTGGCGGGTCTGCGCAACGAGGCGGGCCGCTTCGCCGACAAGGGCTCCTACGGCGACGCCGACAAGTCCGTACGGCGGCACGCGTGGGCGGTCCTGGCGACGACGGCGGGTTCGGCCCCCGGCGAGTCGGCGTCCTCCCTGGACGTCCTGCTCAAGAGCCAGTGCGCCGACGGCACCTTCCCCGCCGAACTCGGCTCCACCTCGTGCGCGCGCGGGGACCTGACGGCGACGGCCACGGCGCTGGCCGCCGTGAACGCCCAACCGCGCACGACGCCCACGACTAGCGACGCCGCCGCCGGAAATACGTCCGGCGTGAACGCGGTGCAGGCCGTGGCCCGCGTCAACGGCGTTCCGGCCGGATGGTCACGGCGGCGCATCACCGCGCTGGACAAGGCCATCGCCGCGCTCAACGCCAGGTCCGGCGACGAGGGCGTGGTGCGCGGCGCGAACGGCGCGGTGGACGTCCTGCTCACCGCGAGCCTGGCCGAGGGCAGGCAGGTCTCCGGCCAGGACACCACCGGCACCGCCCGCGCGCTGGGCGCGCTGCTGCGCTCCGACGGCGGGATGGCCAGGCCGCCGGGCACCGGCGGCGACGTGCCGACCAGCATCGCCGCCGCTCCCGGCGTCGCGGGGCGGTCCTGGACGAGCGCGCCGTCGTCCCCGGTGACGATGGTGCTGCGCGGCGACGCCCGCACCCGGGCCGCCGCGCGGGACGACGGCCGGGGCGCGTGGTTCTGGGTGATCGTCGTCGGGGGCGCGCTGGTGTCGGTCGTGCTCCTCGCCGTCCTCGTCTGGCTGCTGAGCAGCCGGGGGAGGCCGGAGCGGCCCCGGCCGCCCGGCCCCGTCCCGCCTGGGCCGGTGCCGCCGGGACCTGTCCCGCCCGGCTCCGTTCCGCCCGGCTCCGTTCCGCCCGGCCCCGTTCCGCCCGGCCCCGTCTCACCCGGCACCACCCTGCCGGGTCCCGTCCCACCGGGCGGCACCCCGCCCGGCACCACCTCACCCGTCGGGCCCTCCGACACGACCACTCCCAAGGGGAACCCCTGATGCGACGGTCCGTCACCGCTGTTCTCGGCCTGGCCGCCCTGGCCACCGGCACGCTCACCGCCCCCGCCGCCCAGGCGGCCCCGCCCGCGCCCGCGCCCGCCCCCCGCGCCGGGGGCTACAACGGCATCTGCACCGGCGCGGACGCGCTCACCGGCGTCACCGTCGTCGTCGACTTCCAGGAGCTGGACGGCAACGGCGGCACGGCCGCGCCGACCCTCACCCGCTGCTCGCCCAACCCGACCCCGGGCGCCCAGCGCACCGGCATCCAGGCCCTCCAGGACGCCGGGATCGCCGTCGCGGGCGTCGCGCAGTGGGGTCTCGCCTTCGTCTGCCGCCTGAACGGCCGCCCGTCGGCCACCGAGGCGATCCCGGTCGCCGCCAACCCCAACTACAAGGAGGCGTGCATCGTCACCCCGCCCGGGGCGGCCTACTGGTCGTACTGGCACGCCGACGGGTCCGGCACCACCTGGACCTACAGCAACTACGGCGCGCTCAACCGCAACGTCGTGCCCGGCGGTTTCGAGGGCTGGTCGTTCTCCCTGAACAAGACCGCCTCCACCAACCCGGTCCCCGGCGTCACGCCCCGCAACCCGGCGGTCCAGGCGGGCAAGCCGACGGTGAGCCTGTCGGTCAACGACCTCGACCGCAAGATCAAGCTGGGCCAGAGCACCTCGCTGACCTGGACCTCCCGCAGCGCCACCGCCCTGTCGGCGTCCAAGGTCGCCCCGGCCACCGGCGGCGGCGCGTGGTCGGGGGCGCTCGCGGTCCCCGGCGGCAGCAAGACCGTCAAGCCGACCGCCAAGGGCACCTACACCTACACGATCACGGCGACCGGGACCGGCGGGACGGTCACCTCGACCGCGACCCTGACGGTCCAGTGAGCGGCCGGACCCGCACGGCACGAACGCTCGCGCTGACGGCGGCGGTCCTGGTGGCCGCCGCCGCGGCGGCCCCCGGCGCGGCGGCCATCGACCACTCCAAGGGGCACCCCGGCTACTGCAAGACCGACACCGGCGTCACGGTCGTCGTGGACTTCCAGCAGCTCGGCGGCACCACGATCGTGCGCTGCAACCCGCAGGGCACCCGGGGCACCGGCCTGGACGCGCTCAAGGGCGCGGGGTTCCAGATCGCGGGCGTGCAGCGCTGGGGCGAGGCGTTCATCTGCCGGATCGAGAACCGGCCGTCGGCCGTCGAGAAGATCCCGGTGAAGGGGAACGAGGGGTACCGCGAGGCGTGCGTGGACACCCCGCCCGCCGCCGGGTACTGGTCGTACTGGCACGCGGGCAACAACTGCGCCTGGAACTACAGCCAGTGGGGCGTGAAGAACCGCGACTTCGTCCCCGGCGGGTTCGAGGGCTGGTCGTTCTCGCTGAACGCCACCGCCGACAGCAACCCCCGGCCGCGCATCGCGGCGGTGCGCCCCGGCACCGGCGGGAGGGCCTGCAATGCCCGCGCCGAGCCGAAGCCCACCACCAACGACCCCAACGCCAGGCAGCCCGGCTCCGGCGGTGGCAACGGCGGAACCGGTTCCGGCGGCGACAACGGCTCCGGGACGGACGGCGGCTCGGGCACAGACGGCGGCTCGAACAACGGCTCGGGCAACGGGACCGGCAACGGCGGCCAAGGCTCGACGACCGACCCCGCCACCCAGCCGAGCGACGGCCCCGTCCAGCGCCCCGGCGCGCTGCCCCCGCCCCGCCCCCGCAACGCGGGCGCGCAGCAGGCCGCCGACGACCCGTCCCGCAACGTCGCCTTCACCGGCGGCGAGAACGCCCGCGACGTCAACGACGTCGTCCGCGAGCAGTCCGGTGCCAGCGACCTCGCCCCATGGGTCGCCGCCGGCGCCGTCGTGCTGCTGGCGGCGGGCACCACCGTGGCCGCGCTGCGCCGACGCCGCGCGAGGCGCGCCTGATGGGAGCGGGTTCACCACGGGCGCGGGCCGCCGCCTACTTCCTGCCCCGCGACCTGCACCCCGGCGCGTGGTGGGTGTGGACGCTGGGCCTGGCGGTGGCGGCCAGCCGCACCACCAACCCCTGGTTGCTGCTGACGATCGTCGCGGTGGTCTGCCACGTCGTGGTCGTGCGGCGCGGCGAGGCCCCCTGGGCGATGGCGTTCCGGATCTACCTGGTGCTCGGCGCGACGATCGTGGCGCTGCGCGTCGGCTTCCGGCTCGTCTTCGGCGGGGCCGAGGGCTCGACGATCGTGTTGCGGCTGCCGGAGATCCCGCTGCCCGCCTGGGCGGCGGGCATCCGGCTGTTCGGCGACGTGTCGGCCGAGTCGCTGCTCGGCGGGCTGTACGACGGGCTGCGGCTCGCCACCATGGTGATCTGCCTGGGCGCGGGCAACGCGCTGGCCAACCCCAAGCGGCTGCTCAAGGCGATGCCGCCCGCGCTGTACGAGATCGGCACGGCCGTGACGGTGGCGCTGTCGGTGTTCCCGCAGC
Organism: Actinomadura hibisca NBRC 15177; assembly: GCF_001552635.1. Taxonomy (GTDB): domain Bacteria; phylum Actinomycetota; class Actinomycetes; order Streptosporangiales; family Streptosporangiaceae; genus Spirillospora; species Spirillospora hibisca. Next base: position 9,516 of record NZ_BCRO01000027.1, read on the forward strand.
TCGCCGAGAGCGTGTTGCGCGTCCGCCAGGCCCGCAAGTTGCGCGGCGGGACCGGGGGCCGCCGGTTCCACGCGCTGCGCACGATCGTCATCCCGGTGCTGGAGGACGCGCTCGACCGGTCGTTGCGGCTGGCCGCGTCGATGGACTCGCGCGGCTACGGCCGGTCCGGGACGGCGCGGCCGCGCGCCCGGTTCACCACCGGCCTGCTGATGATCGTCGGGCTGGGCGGGGTGTGCGTGGGGATCTACGCCACCCTCGACGGCTCCACCCCGCGCTTCCTGGCGCTGCCGGTGCTGCTGGCCGGGCTGGCGGTCGCGCTGGCCGGGTTCCGGCTGGCCGGGCGGCGGGTGCGCCGCACCCGGTACCGGCCCGACCGGTGGCGGGCCGCCGAGCTGGTCGTCGCGGCCAGCGGCGTCGCCGTCGCGGCGGCGCTGTTCCTGACCTCCGGCGTGGACCCGACCAACCTCAACCCGTCCCTGACGGCGCTGTCGTGGCCGCTGCTGTCGTGGCCCCCGCTGGCCGGGGTGCTGCTCGGCGTGCTGCCCGCCTTCCTGACCCCGCCTCCCGAGCCGACCGACAACGCCGACGTCGCCGACGCCGCCGAGAAAGTGACCGCATGATCGAGCTGGCCGACGTCTCCTTCTGGTACCACGGGCACGACACGCCCGTGCTGGCCGACGTGTCGCTGACGGTCGGGGAGGGCGAACTCGTCCTGGTGACCGGCCGCACCGGCGCGGGCAAGTCCACCCTGCTCGGCACCCTCAACGGCCTGGTCCCGCACTTCACCGGCGGGCACCTGGAGGGCACGGTCGCGGTGGACGGCGTCAGCACCGCCGACCGGCCGCCGCGCGAGTTCGCCCACCTGGTCGGCGTCGTCGGCCAGGACCCGCTGGCCGGGTTCGTCACCGACACCGTCGAGGAGGAGTTGGCCTACGGCATGGAGCAGCTCGGCCTGAGGCCGCCGGTGATGCGCCGCCGCGTCGAGGAGACCCTCGACCTGCTCGGCATCGCCGACCTGCGCCGCCGCGCGTTGCGGACCCTGTCGGGCGGGCAGCAGCAGCGCGTGGCGATCGGGTCGGTGCTGACCACCCACCCCCAGGTGCTGGTGCTGGACGAGCCCACCTCGGCGCTGGACCCGACCGCCGCCGAGGACGTGCTGGCCACGCTCGCCCGGCTGGTGCAGGACCTCGGCACCACCGTGCTGATGGCCGAGCACCGCATGGAGCGCGTCGTGCCGTTCGCCGACCGGATGTTCTACGTGCCCGGCGACGGCAGCGTCCTCGACGGCGCGCCGCCGGACGTGTTGCGGGACATGCCGATCGGGCCGCCGATCGTCGCGCTCGGCCGCCTGGCCGGGTGGGACCCGCTGCCGCTGTCGGTGCGCGACGCCCGCCGCCGCGCCGCGCCGCTGCGCGCCGCGCTGGCGGAGTCCGCGCCGCCGCCTTCCACCGCCGAAACCGTCGATCCACCGGCGCTGACCGGCACCGGCGTCGTCGTCCGCTACGGCTCCACCGTCGCGGTGCGCGGCGTCGATCTGGACCTGCACGGCGGCCGGGTGCTGACGCTGATGGGCCGCAACGGCTCGGGCAAGTCGTCGCTGCTGTGGGCGTTGCAGGGATCGGGGCCGCGCCAGGGCGGCACGGTCGCGGTCGCCGGGAAGGACCCCCGCGACCTGTCCAGCGCCAAGGCCCGCCGCCTGGTCGGCCTGGTCCCGCAGAACGCCGGGGACCTGCTCTACCTGGAGCGGGTCGCCGACGAGTGCGAGGCCGCCGACCGCGAGTCGTCGGCCGAACCCGGCTCCTGCCGCGCCCTGCTGGACCGGCTCGCCCCCGGCATCGACGCCCGCGCCCATCCCCGCGACCTGTCGGAGGGGCAACGCTTGGCGCTGGTGCTAGCGGTGCAGCTCACGGCGTCGCCGCCGGTGATGCTGCTGGACGAGCCCACGCGCGGCCTGGACTACGGCGCGAAGGAAGCGCTGGCCCGCACGGTCGCCGAGCTGGCCGCCGGGGGCCGCGCCGTCGTGATCGCGACGCACGACGTGGAGTTCGCGGCGGCCGTCGCGGACCGGGTCGTCGTCATGGCCGAAGGCGAGATCGTCTCCGACGGCCCGGCCGCCGACGTGCTGGGCGCGTCCCCGGCGTTCGCGCCCCAGGTCGCCAAGATCCTCGGCCCGGAGTGGCTGACCGTCGCCGACGTCCGCGCCGCGCTGCCGGAGGCGGTCCGATGAGCACGGCGCAGGAACTCGCGACGGTGCGGAAACGCACCTGGGGCCGCGCCGACCAGGCCGTCCGGATCGGGCCGCGCTCGGCGGTCGTGCTGGCGCTGGCGTCGGCCGCCGGGCTGATGATGTTCGTGTGGCCGCTGCTGGTCCGCGTCGAGCCGCAGAGCATGCAGCACGGCCCGGACGCGCCGTTCGTGTTCATCGGCATCCTGCCGATCCTGATCATCGTGGTGCTCGCCGAGTTGTCCGAGGGCGGCATGGACTCCAAGGCGCTGGCCATGCTGGGGGTGCTGTCGGCGGTCAACGCGGCGCTGCGGCCGCTGGGCGCGGGCACGGCGGGCATCGAGACGGTGTTCTTCATGCTCGTGCTGTCGGGGCGGGTGTTCGGCGCGGGCTTCGGGTTCGTGCTGGGCTGCACGTCGCTGTTCGCGTCGGCGCTGCTGACCGCCGGGGTCGGGCCGTGGTTGCCGTTCCAGATGATGTGCTCGGCGTGGATCGGCATGGGCGCGGGGCTGCTGCCGCGCCGCGTCACCGGCAAGGCGGAGATCGCGATGCTGGTGGCGTACGGGATCGTGGTGGCGTACGTGTTCGGGTTCCTGATGAACCTGTGGTTCTGGCCGTTCATCACCGGCGCGGAGGTGCCCTACCACGACGGCCACATCTCCTACGTGCCCGGCGATCCGGTCCTGGAGAACCTGCACCGCTTCGCGGTGTTCACGCTGCTGACCTCGACGGCGGGCTGGGACACCGGCCGCGCCATCACCAACACCGTCGCGATCCTCGTGCTGGGACCGGCCGTGCTGGCGACGCTGCGCCGGGCCGCGCGACGGGCCTCCTACGGACGCAAGCCGACCTTCGGTGAGTGAGGCGGGCGCGGCCGTCACCCGGCCGCGCCCGCCGCACGTCACAACTTGCCGAGCGGGGTGTGCGTCGCCACCAGCACGGCCTGCGGCGTCGCGCGTCGCCACTGGTCGAGCTGGTTCTCAGGGATGCCGTTCAGCTGGGCCTCCCGCAGCGCGTCGGTGTTGTAGGCGATCGCGCCCAGGTGGTCGGTGGCCTCACCCGCGTTGCGCTTGGTGAGCTGGAGCCTGCGCACGTAGTCCGACGCCTTGGCGGCCTGCCAGACCAGACCCGACGCGCGCAGGGCCTGGCCCGCCAGCCCCGTGCTGTTGGTGTTGGACGCCTCGGTCGGGCCGGAGCCGCCGAACGACCCGTCCTTGCGCTGGATCTTGGCCAGCCACGCCGCGCCCTTGAGCGCCGCCAGTCGGGCCTTGATCGAGGGCTTGCCCGTCAGCAGCGCCTGCACGGCCATCGCGGTGGAGTCGGGGTCGAGCACGGCCTGCGGGTCGTCGTCGCATTTGGCGGTCGGGGTGCCGCCGCCGAACTGGTCGGGCGACAGCCGGAACCCGCCCGCCTTGCACTGCTGGCGGATCAGGAAGTCCACGGCCTCGGCGGGAACGCCGCCGCTGCGCGCGAGCCCGATGACGCCGAACGACTGCCCGAAGGTGTTGCTGTTGTCGATCTGGGTGCCCTGGTCCTTGAACCGGCCCTTGTCACGGCCGCTGCGGGCCATCAGGGACAGGGTCGTGGCGCGCAGGTCCCAGCCGCCGAACTTGCGCGGGTTCGCGCCGCCCGCCTGAGCGGCGACGAGCATCTTGGCGGTCGCGCCCGCGACGCGCACGCCCTCCTGGCCCCAGTCGTCGTAGGTGATGTAGCTGGCGACGCGCTTGGACAGCAGCGCGGTCGTCTTCTTGACCTGCTGAGGCTGGGTGCGGGACGCCTTCATCGCCAGCAGCGCGTCGATCGTCAGGCCCCAGTCGGTGCCGTTGAAGCCGGGCATGCCGCCGTCGGCGTCGAGCTGCCCGGCCAGCCACCTGGTGGACGCGACGGCGGCGGCCTTCTCCGGCAGCGGCTTGGTCTGCTCGACCGGCGGGATCGTGGGCGTGCCGGGGCGCAACGGCGTCACGCGCGGCTTGGGGTTGTCCTCGATCCCCTTGTCCTTGGAGAACGACCAGCCCTCGTAGCTGCCCAGCGGCGGCTTGTAGTAGCCCGCGCCCTGGTTGCTGTACTCCCACTGGCCGCCGTTGGAGGCGTGCCAGTACGACCAGTAGGCGCTGGCCGGGGGAGTGTCGACGCACGGTTCCGTCTCCGCGCCGGGCTTGCCGTTGATGCGGCACACGAAGTGCTTGCCCCAGCGGTCGGTGCCGGTGATGACGAACCCGGCGTTCTCCAGCGCGTCGATACCGGTCGCCTGCTCGCCCGGCGCGCACCGGACCTCGGGCTCGCCGCCCAGCTCCTGGTAGTCCACCGCGACGGTGACACCGTTGCGGTCCGGGCAGTGCCCGGCGGTGCCCTTGCGGGCGGCGGTGGGCTGCGGCGCGGCCGACGCCGGGGGCGCGACCAGCGTCGCCGCCGCCACACCCGTGACGACGGCGAGCAGCACGGTTCTGCGCATGCTTCGCTCCTAGTGAGAGCGGCCTGCGGAGCATGTACCGGAGGCCGCCCAGGAACGACGACGCCCCCGGCCGCGCGAAGCGGGCAGGGGGCGAGCACGGACCCGGCCGGTCCGGACTCACCCTGTAGACCTCGACAGATGAGAGTCGTGCGCGCTCCGGGGCGGGCATTCCGGCTCACGGCGGCGGGGCCGCCGTCCACGGTTGCGGGTCAGCGCCGGTTTTCGACCGGCTTCCCCCGTTCCAGGAGCGGTATGAAATTGTGCTCGGCCGGACTTACCCGGCCGGAACGGGATGATCGTAACTCATTTCCGGCTCTTCATCCGGTTCTCCCGGTCCGAAGCGCCTGGGCGGTGCGGGACGCCTGGGCGGCGACGCCGGGAATGCTCGACGTGACGAACGAGCCGCCGCCGGTCAGGTCCCCGATCACGTGCACGCGCGGGTCGGCGGGGACCAGGCCGCCGGACGGGTGGAGCGTGGCCAGACCGGCGTCCACCAGGGACCTGACCAGCGGCTGCGCCGCCGTCGGGACCGCTTGCGGCGACGGGTTCACGGCGTTGATGACGATCTCCGACGCCGCGAATCGTCCGTCCACGCGCTCGATGACGAGCTGGCCCGCGTCCAGCAGCCGCATCAGGACGGACGCGTTCACCGGCACCATCGGCGAGACCACGCTGACGGCCGTGCGGAGGTGCCGCCGTAGCCGGGCACGGTCGGATTCGGACAGCAGCCGCCAGGCGTACGGGCCGACGGTGTGGGCCGTCTGCTGGAGCACGCGGCGTCCGATCCGGGGATCGTCGATGGCCGCGATCTGCCGCCGAAGCCGTTGCACCGGGTCCTCCGTCGCGGTGCTGAACAACTCGGCCGTGAACTCGGCGAAGTCCTCGCCCGCGTCGGCCAGCTCCGCGCGCAGTAGTCCGATCAGATCGTCGAGCGTGACGTTCCCCTGCGCCTGGTGCAGCGCCGCGACCCGTTCCACGGTCACATGCTCGGGACGCCGATCGACCGGACGCTGCCAGACATGCGGCAGCACCCCGCTGCGTGACAGGAGCGCGATCCGCCCCCGATGCCCACGCGCGGCGAGCGACACGACGACGTCAACGGCGGTCAGGCCGCTGCCAATGATCGTCACATCGTTCCCCGTGGCAACACGGTCGAGCGTGTCGGCCAGCGGATAGGGATCGACCACGAACCCGGGCTGCCCGGCGAGACCGTACAGATCCGGGGGAGTGCCCCCGCCCACGCACAGCGCCACATGCGTGGCCCGGTGTTCTTGCGCGTCCTGGGTGCGGACCAGAAGACCGTCCTGCGACCGAACGACCTCGGTCACGTGGGCGGCCACGATCTCGACGAGCCATCCCCGCTCGCTCAGAACTGCCATGGCCTTCTCGGCGGTGAAGGCCAGGTAGTCGCCGTAGAGCGCGCGCGGAACCAGCGGTTTGCCCAGGAGCGGGTCAAGGTGCTCGGAGCCGCGTTCGCCGAGCCAGGCGGCGTAGTGGCCGAAGTCGCCGTGCCGGATCGACATGAGGGCGGGCGGCACGTTCACCAGCACCGAATCGAGGTCCGGGCCGTAGGGCCGTCCCCGCCACAACTGCGGTGACGGCTCGAAGACGCGGATCGTCCCGGCCCCGTCCCCGGCGGCCAGTGCGTCCAGCAGCCCGACGGCGGCCGCGCCCCCTCCGACGATCGCGATGTCCATGTTCTCCCTCTCCGTAGGCGGTGCCTCGACCTTCGCCGACCCCGCGAGCGAGCCCCATCCCGCGCGTGCGGGGGATCGGACCGGAACAACCCCCTCAAACGGGGGGTTGGAGCCATGCGCGGGAACAGCCAGGCTGGCCACCGGAGGAACGGACATGACTGATCCACGTCGGCCGGTGTTGTCGGCCGCCGAACGGGCCGCCGACGCGTTCGATCTGTTCGGCCGAGTGTCATCCGGGCTGCGCCGCCTGATGCCGTTCGACTCGGCGGTGTGGACGGCGGCCGACCCCGAGACGGGACTGATCACGGCGCCGATGCTGGTGGAGAACATGGGCGGCGGTGAGGGCTGCGCCGCCTACTGGGAGAGCGAGCTGCTGGAGGAGAACGTCGTCCCGTTCCGCGAGCTGGCCCGCGCGCCCGTACCGGCGGCCGGACTGCGCGCGGCCACCGGCGGACTGCCCGCCCGCAGCGCCCGCTTCCGGCGCCTGCTGCTCGGCCAGGGCGTGCACGACGAGCTGCGCGCCGTCCTGCGGATCGGCGACCGGCCCTGGGGCCTGGTGAGCCTGTTCCGCACCACCGGCGAGTTCGACGCGGACGAGATCGCGCTGCTCGCCGCGCTGTCCGGCCCGCTGGCGGCACGGCTGCGCGGGTTCACGCTGCCGATCGGGTCCGCGTCCCGCGCCGACCCGCCCGCGCCCGGCCTGATCCTCTTCGACGCGTCCGGCGAGGCCACCTCCATCAACGCCGAGGCCCGGCATCACCTCGCGTCGCTACCGGCGGGGCCGTCCTTCCCGTCGCCCCTCGGGCTGGAGCTGCCCATCTGGGTGATCGGCACGGCCCTCCAGGCCCGCGCCGTCACCGGCGGCCGCGACCACGGCACCGCCCGAGTGCGCATCCGGACGACCGAGGGCCGCTGGCTGGCCTGCCACGCCTCGTCCCTCACGGGCCCCGGCGGCGGGCCCGGCCCGGTGGCCCTCATCCTCGAACCGGCGGCGCCCTCCGACCTGGCGGTCCTGATCGCCGAGGCGTACGGCCTGACGTCGCGGGAACTCCAGATCACCCAGCTCGTCGCACGCGGCATGGCCACCGCCGAGATCGCCGCGACGCTGTTCATCTCCCCGCACACGGTCCGCGACCACCTGAAGGCGGTCTTCACGAAGGTCAGCGTCACCAGCCGGGGCGAGCTGGTGGCGCGCCTGTTCACCGAGCACTACTGGCCCGCCCTACCAGAACCGACCCAACTCCAACGCCCCGACCACCCTCCCGCCCAAGCCCGAATCCCCACCCCCTGACACAATGCGCCACCCTTAGAACTCGTAACAGGTTGAGACTGGGCGGGGCTGGGCCAGCAGCAGTCCAAGGGACACAACGCTAGGTGCATCTGCGTGCCCGGGGAGCATCCCCCTCCGGGCGGTACCGCCAGTAGCCACAAGGGACCATCCCCGCGTGCGCGGGGAGCAGACGCGGTGCGCGAGCGCCCAGCGGCGCAACCCGGGACCATCCCCGCGTGCGCGGGGAGCAGCGGTTGACCTGCTCAACGTCCTCAACGTAGATGGGACCATCCCCGCGTGCGCGGGGAGCAGGCCTGACCCCTCTACCGAAGGAGAAAGCCATGGGGACCATCCCCGCGTGCGCGGGGAGCAGAGATCCATGAGCTGTTCGATCGCGGCATTGACGGGACCATCCCCGCGTGCGCGGGGAGCAGAGTCGGCCGAACTCGATCGCGGGCCGCACGCTGGGACCATCCCCGCGTGCGCGGGGAGCAGCACGTCGCCACCCTCACCCTCACGCAAGGCGCGGGACCATCCCCGCGTGCGCGGGGAGCAGAACCCCGCCCCCGCCGCCTCCGCCGCCGACGGGGGACCATCCCCGCGTGCGCGGGGAGCAGCCGGTGAGCTGCCGCACGGGTCCCAGCGCTCCGGGACCATCCCCGCGTGCGCGGGGAGCAGACCAGCGGCCCGGACCCGGCCGCCAGCACGGTGGGACCATCCCCGCGTGCGCGGGGAGCAGACCGTCTGCGACCGCTGGCATGACTTCGCTCAGGGACCATCCCCGCGTGCGCGGGGAGCAGTTGGAAAGCGCGGGCGATGTCCAGCGCGTCCTGGGACCATCCCCGCGTGCGCGGGGAGCAGGCATGAGGGGCACATGGGGGTCGTCATCGCTGGGGACCATCCCCGCGTGCGCGGGGAGCAGACCCGTCCTCCGCTGGGGGACCTTCGGTGTCGGGGACCATCCCCGCGTGCGCGGGGAGCAGCGGGACAGCCCGTCCAGGGCCCGCCCGGCAACGGGACCATCCCCGCGTGCGCGGGGAGCAGCTCGACGCCGCGTGGCGCGCCCTCCAGGAGCCGGGACCATCCCCGCGTGCGCGGGGAGCAGGCTGGCTGACCTGGGGTTCTACCAGCGAGTAACACGTTTTGTGAGCACTTGTTGAGACTTGGACATTTCGGTCAGTGGGGGGAGGGGGAGGCAACGGCCGCCTCAGCTGGGGGCTTGTCCTGATGAATCTGTCTCGGGTCGTGGCTTCTCGTCTGTGGGGCATCAGGAACCAGGCTGTGGTCGATTGCTCTGCATGGCAGCAAAGAGATCTCTTCCAAGTGGTTAGAGTCTCTTTTCTACTGGAGCCGCCCGTCGAGAAGGCGTGGGAAGTGAGATTCGGCTCCGGTATGACGTCCTGACTGTGTCAGCGGCTCTTGCTGATCGTCAGGAGCGGGCCAGGTCGCCCAGCAGGCGCCAGGTGCGGAGGCGGTCGGCGTCGTTGGTCAGGTTCGTCTGGCTGAAGACGACCTCGGTCGCCCCGGCGTCGAAGTAGCGCCGCACCTCCTCGGCCACGTGTTCCTCGTCGCCGGTGACCACCAGGTCGGCGGCGCGTTCGGCGCCCTCCAGGGCGATCACGCGCTGGTAGGACGGGATCCGGTCGTAGAAGGCGGTCGCCTTGGCCGCCGCCGCGCGGGCCGCCTCGACGTCGGCGGTCACCACGCCCGCCACCAGGGCGATGACGCGGGGAGCCGGGCGGCCCGCCTGCTCGGCGGCGGCCGTGAGCCGCGGGACGATCTCCTCGCCGAGCGTGCGCGGACCGGCCAGGAACGGCAGCGTGCCGTCAGCCAGCTCGCCCGTGACGCGCAGCGCCTGCGGGGCCATCGCGGCGACGAGCACCGGCAGCGGCTCTTCGGCGCCGGGGACGGCGGCGGGCATCGGCGGGGCCGCGGTCAGCGTCTCGCCGCGGAAGTCGGCGGCGCCGGTCTCCAGCAGCGTGCGGAGCGCGGTGAGGAACTCGCGCAGCCGCGTGATCGGACGTTCGTACGGCACGCCGAACGTGGACTCGACCAGGTCCTTGGCGCCGAGTCCCACGCCGAGCTGGAACCGGCCGTGCGCGGCGGCCTGGCTCGTCTGCGCCTGGCTCGACACCAGGAGCGGGTGGCGCGCGAAGATCGGCACGGCGGAGGTGCCGACCCGCAGGCCGGGGACCTCCCTGCCGACGATCCCGGCGAGCGCGATCGCGTCGTGGTCGAACCGCTGGCCGATCCAGGCCGAGCGCAGACCGGCGTCGGCGGCCTGGCGCGCCGCGGTGACCGCGTCGTCGACCGCGTTGCCGGAGGCCGAGGGGATGAGGGCGACTCCTAGGTTCATGACCGGCACAACCCCCGGTTATTTCCCCCTATTCCTGTTGGGTTGGTTGCATTTGGCGGAGGAGTTCAGGAGCGGGCGGTCTCCAGCAGGATCTCGGCCAGGTCCCGGGGAGCGTCGCGCATCAGGTTGTGGCCGCTGGCCAGGGCGTGCGTCGTCCAGTCGGAGTCCTCGCGCAGCCGCTCGTAGACAGGGGTGAACGGGGACGGGCCGTCCCACCCCTTCGCGTACACGTACACCCTGCGCCGAACGTGCGCCAGGCCGTCGCCCAGCCGGATCGGCTGCATCAGCGAGGCGACGGGATGGGGGGTGGCGCGCGGGTCGAAGAACGGCAGCGGGCGCGCCGCGAAGCCGCTGTCCACGACGTCCGCGTACCAGCGCCGCTCCTGCTCGGTGACGAGCGTCCAGCACGAGTCGCCGTGCTCGGGCACCATGGCGTCCAGGTACACCAGCCCGGCGACGCGGTCGGGCGCGCGGTCGGCGGCGCCGGTGATCACCATGCCGCCGTAGCTGTGCCCGACCAGCACCGCGTCGCGGATCTTCTCGGCCTCCAGCAGGGCGGTGACGTCCTCGATGTGGGTGTCGAGGTTCACCGCGCCGGGCAGCAGGTGGCTGCGTTCGCTGAGCCCGGTCAGCGTCAGCGGGTGGGCGGTGTGCCCCCGGGCGCGCAGTTCGCGGGCGAGCTCGTCAAAGCACCAGCCGCCGTGGCACATCCCGGGGACGAGTACGAACGTCGCCATCGTCGTTGCTCCTGTTCTTGTCGGGTCGGTGTCCGGTGACGACCAGGGCCGCCGCGGCGCACAGGATGGCGGTCCACGCGAGCGTGGCCTTGGTGGAGGTGTGGTCGGCGACCACGCCGGCGATCCACGGCCCGGCCGTCTGCCCGGCGGCGAAGACCGTGGTGAAGGCCGCCAGGGTGGCGGTCCAGTCGGCGGGGGCGGTGCGGTTCTTGACCAGGGCGGTGACGGCGGCCGGGACGGCCATGAACGTCGCCCCGTAGACCAGCGCCGACAGCAGGATGACGGGGGGCGCGGGCGCCACCAGCGCCAGTGCCGATCCGCCGCCCAGGACGGCGAGCGCGGTCGCCAGCGCGCGCGTCCGGGGCCAGCGGGCGATCGGGCGGCTCCACAGGACGGGCGCGGCGACGACCGCCAGGCCCAGCACCGTCCAGGTGAGCGCCACCTGCCCGAGCGAGGCGTTCTGGTCGGCCAGGTAGGCCGACAGGAACGTGATGTAGGTGATGTAACCGGCGGCGAAGAGGAGGTAGGCGAGAGCCGGTCGCCACAGGGCGCGCACCCGGGCACGGCCGGGCGTCGCGTCGTGCGTGTCCTCGTCCGTGCCCGCCGCCGTCCAGCTCGCCGCGGTCGCCAGCACGGCGGCGACGGCCAGGACGCCCCAGCCCAGACGCCAGTGCGCGTCCAAGGCCGGGATGGTCGCGCCGCTGACCACGATCCCCAGCCCCGTGCCCGCGAAGTACACCGTGATGGGCAGGGCGGATCCGGCGCGGGCGGCGATCCGCGAGGCGATCACCCCGCCGGTGATGAACACGACCGCTCCCGTCACCCCGGCGACGACCCGCGCGGCCAGCAGCGCCGCGTAGGCGTCGCTCGCGGCGGTGGCGGCCAGCGCGACGGCGGTCAGCGCCATCCCCGCGCGGAAGGCGGCGGCGGTGCCCCAGCGGCGGACGACGACGGCCGTCAGCAGCGCGCCCAGGAGGTAGCCGAGCCCGTTGGCCGTCCCCATGCCACCGGCCTCGGTCAGGCTCCAGTGCAGGTCCTCGCGCATGGCCGGGAGGAGCAGCCCGTAGGCGAAGCGGGCCAGTCCCAGCGCCGAGGCCGTGCCCAGGGCCAGCCGCACGGACTGCCCGGCTCCCGGACGCGTGCGGAGGACGGGCATCACGACTCCAAGATCGAACCGATCGGTACGATCAAGGACAGTAGCAGGTGATCGAACCGGGCGGTACCATCGCTGCCATGCCCGTCCCCAAAGGCTCGACGATCGACCCGGCCCGTACCCGCGCCGCCATCATCGATGCGGCCACCCCGGTGCTGTACGAGCGCGGCATCGACGGCATCGGCGTCGCCGGGTTGTGCACCCGGATCGGCATCTCCAAGGAGACGCTCTACCGGCACTTCGGCACCAAGGACGGGCTGGTCCGCGTCGTGCTGGAGACGCGCAGCGAGCGGTTCCTCGGCTGGTTGTCGGAGGCCGCCGCCGGGGCCGGGTCCGACCCCGGCAGGCAGCTCGCCGCGGTGTTCGGCGCCCTCCAGGAGTGGTACGACGACCCGTTCTTCCGCGGCTGCGCCATGCTGAACGCGGCCGCCCAGCACTACGACGAGATGGTGCGGGCCATCACCACCCGCCACCTGGACGGTTACCTGGAGCTGCTGACCGGCATCGCCGAGCACGCGGGCGTCGACGACCCGCCCACCCTGGGGCGGCAGTGGCTCATGCTGATCGAGGGGGCGACCGCCGTCGCCGCGCACCAGAGCGCGGGCGACGCGGGCGAGCACGGCTGCCGCGCCGCGCTGGCCCTGCTCGCCGCCGCCCTCCGGACCGACGTGTCGGTCGGGGGCGGCGGCTGATCGTTCGTTACCGCTCGTCGCGCCGGGCGACCTCGGCCCGGACCGTCTCGTGCAGCTCGTCCGGCGTGAAGCCGAGGTCACGCAGGATCCGCGCGGCCGGGCTCTGCTCGGTGCGGATCAGGCCCAGCAACATGTGCTCCGTGCCGACCTGGTCGTGGCCGAGGTCGGCCGCCGCGCGGGACGCCTGCTCGATGACCCCCTTGCTCTCCGGCCGGAACGCGATGTGGCCGCGCTGCGCCTTCTGCCCGGCCGGCGGCAGCGCCCCCTCGATCGCGTCGCGGACGCGTTGCTCGGACCCGGCCTTCGCCACCAGCACCTCGTAGGCCAGGCCCCGCGGTTCGCCGAGCAGGCCGAGCAGGAGGTGCTCGGTGCCGATGGAGTCGTGCTTGTGCGTCCGGGCGGCCTCCTGCGCCAGCACGATGCCGTGCCGGTTCAGGTCGGTGAACCGCTCGAACGGGCCGCGCGTGTGGCGCTGCTGAGCGGCCTGCTTGGAGACGCCGATGGCGTCGCCGATCTCGCTCCACGACGCGCCGGACTGCCTGGCCTTGCCGACGTAGTGGTCGACGAGCTGGTCGCCGAGGTCGGACAGGGTCTGGTTGCGGAGTTGCGCCTCGCTGATGCGGGCCAGGCCGTCGGCGCCGGGGAGTTCCTCGTCGAGACGGGCGATCAGGTCGGCGAGGCTGATGTTGAGTGGACTCATGCGTCAACCGTAGGTTGACGCTTTCCAGGCGTCAACCCGTAATTGACGTTTGTTCCCGGTGTGCCGGACGCGCCCGGTCCGCGCGTCATTCTCGGCCTGGAGGACCGCTCCCCGGTGTCGTCATCTCGCGCCGTCGCGGGCCGGAGCGTCCAGGACCGCGTGCACCGCCGCGCGAACGGCGTCGCCGACGGCGGCCGGGTCGTCCAGATCGAAGCCGACGCCGAGGCCGTCCTTGAGCAGCAGGAGAGCGCCGGCGGCGCGCTCGGGGTCGGGATGGCCGTCGGCGGCGAGCAGGTCGCGGAAGAGGCGGCGGCACCAGTCGCGGTGCTCGGCGACGGCGCGGCGCACCGGGTGCGCGGGGTCGTGGAACTCCGCGGCGGCGTTGATGAACGGGCAGCCGCGGTAGGCGGGGTCGGCGCCGAACGTGCACATGCGCTCGAAGGCGGTGAGGATCGCCTCGCGGGGCGGCACGGCCTCGGCGCCCGCGGCGATGCCGCGCTGCGCCCGGCTCTGCTCGGCGACGTAGGCGAGGACGAGGTCGTCCTTGGCCGGGAAGTGATGGTAGAAGGTCGCCTTCGCCACGCCGGTCTCGGCGATGATCCGATCGACGCCCACCGTGTGCACGCCCTCGGCGTAGAACAGCCGCGAAGCGGTCTGGAGGATCCGGATCCCGGCATCGCCCCGCCGGGGCCGCGTCAAGGGGTCGGTACTCACCCCTTGACGCTACCAGACAAGTCTGTCTAGGTTGTGCGGCAGGCAACAGAACAGACCTGTCTGTCTACTTGGGAGGCAACGCACATGCGGCAGTACACGGCGATCGCCACCGCCACCGGACGCGACGGGCGCGCGTTCACCCCGGACGGGCGGCTGGACCTCCGGCTGGCCCGGCAGAAGGAACTCGGCGGCACCGGGGACGGCACCAACCCGGAGCAGCTCTTCGCGGCGGGTTACGCCGCCTGCTTCGCCACCTCGATGCAGTTGGTGGCGCAGCGGAAGCGGATCGACACCACGGGCCTGTCCGTCACGGCGGAGGTCGGCCTCGGCCCGAACGGCGCCGGTGGCTTCCAGCTCGACGCGACCCTGCGGGTGGAACTGCCCGACACCCTGTCAGCCGAGGTCAAGCACGAACTCATCGAGGCCACCCACCAGGTGTGCCCGTACTCCAACGCCACCCGTGGCAACATGCCGGTCGAACTGATGACCACCTGATCCGTACGCCTCGAAAACCTGCGGGCGCGCCGTCCCTCCCAGGACGGCGCGCCCGCATCCACGCAAGCCCGGAGGCTCCGTCCTGGCCGCCTCCGCCTCCGTCGCCGAACGGATCCTGAATGATCGGGGAACCGGAACGGCGCTGCGGACACTAGTAGGCCATGACCTACCAACCCCTCGCGGACGCGGACTTGTGGAGCCGTGCCCGAGACGGCGACGAGCGCGCCTTCGGCGAGCTCTTCGACCGGCACTCGCGCACGGTCTACAACTACTGCTTCCGCCGAACGGCGGACTGGTCGGTGGCCGAGGACCTCACCGCCATGGTCTTCATGGAGACCTGGCGCCGCCGCTCCCACGTGCGGCTGAGCGGGGATTCGCTGCTGCCCTGGCTCTACGGGGTCGCCACCAACACCCTCCACAACCACCGCCGCAGCCTGCGCCGGCACCGCGCCGCCCTGGCGCGCGTCCGGGCCAGGCCGACGCCCCCCAACGATGCCGCGACCGCCGCCTCCCGCCTGGAGGCCGAACACGAGATGCGGGAGGTCCTCGACTCCATCAGGAAACTGCCGCGCGGCGATCAGGAAGTGCTCGCCCTCTGCGTCTGGGAGGGGCTCGGGTACGCCGAGGCGGCCGTGGCGCTCGGCGTCCCGATCGGCACCGTGCGGTCGCGGCTGGCACGGGCCCGCAAGCGCCTCAAGCAGCACCTGGAACCGGCCCGTACGGACGGACCGCGAAGGACGGCGCTCTACACGGAGGAGACACCATGATCGACCTGCAGCCTCCGGCGCGGCAGGACATGCCCGCCGACCGCCAGGCGGCCTGGCGCGCCGCGCTCCTGACCGAGATGACCGCCTCCCGCCGCCTCCCGGTCCGCCGCCTGGCGTTCGGCGGCCTCGCCGCGACGGCGCTGGTCGGCGGTGTGGCCGCCGCCCTGGTCGCCGTACCGGACGGCGGCCAGGACGCCGGTCCCGTCCAGGTCGTGCCGATGAGCGCCACCCAGATCCTCGACCGCGCCGCCGAGGCCGCGGGAAAGGTCGCCGAGCCGCGCCCCGACCAGTACGTCCACACCGAGAGCGAGGCGCGGGGCGACTACCTGCCCGGCGGCCTGGTCCGCGAACAGACCTGGTACTCGGTGAACGGCTCGCGCATCGGACTGAAGATCGAAGCAGGCGAGCGCTTCTGGCGGTGCGAGGCCGTCCAGCGGCCCGTTCCGTCCAAGACGCCCGCCGACTGCAAGAACCAGCCGTTCTACCGCCGCGACCTGCCGAACGACGCGAAGACCATGCGCGACTGGCTCTACAGGAGCAGCGCGGTCAAGTACGTCCCGGCCGACGTGCGGGCCTACGGCCAGGCCCAGGAGGTCCTCAGGAGTTCCAGGCTGACGCCCGCCGCGCAGGCGGCGATGTTCAAGGCGATCGGGACGCTCCCCGGCGTGAAGGTCGTCCGGTCCACCCGGCAGCACATCGTGGTCGGACAGACCTGGCTCGGCCTGCGGGCGGAGCTGCTGTTCGAGCCCAGGACGTTCCGCCTCATCGGCGGTCGTAGCGTCGCCGACAACGACCGCTCGTTCCAACCCGAAGGAAGCAAGGAGTTCCAGGAGACGCTGCTGCGCGGAGGGAAGAAGCGGTACGGCGCCGACAGGAAGGAGGGCACCGTCGCGACCTCATGGACGATCATCAGCCAGCGAGTGGTCGACGCCATCCCGCCCGCCTACCTCAAAGACGGGTCCTAACCTCGCCGCGAACGTGCGCGTAATCTTCCTGACGAACGACATCAGGTCGTGCCTACTCTGGGAGTGCGACTCACCGGAGGGCACGGACTGATGCTTGATCAGGATGCGTGGGATCCCGCCACTATCGGAGCACGCCTGAAGGTGCTGCGCCGCTGGCGCCGCCTGACTCTCAACGAGCTGGCGGGGCTGTCAGGGCTGTCCAAGAGTTTCTTGTCGATGGCCGAGCGAGGGCAGCGATCGTTGGATCGGCGCAGTCACATCGCTGCTCTGGCCAGGGCCCTCCAGGTGTCGGAGATCGACTTGTGCGGCGGGCCGCACCTGTCGTCCGACGTCGAGCAGTCGGCCCCGCACGCCTACGTCCCCGCCCTGCGGCTCGCGGTGACCACCAACGCCTGGCACACCGACCCCGTAGTGGAGCGCGCCAGGAGCGTGGATGAGCTGGTGGCGACCATGGCTCATCAGATCGAGCCGCCCCGTCGCCGTTACGACTTCCGCAGGGTCGGGGAACTGCTGCCCGCCGTCCTGGACGAGCTGCACCTGCATGTCGCCCAGCCCGTCGACGAGCGGGCCGAGGTCGCCGCGCTGGACGGGCTGGTCGAGGCGTACATGGCCGCCGCCGGAATGGCCAGGTCACTGGGGTACCTGGATCTGGGAGCGATGGCGGCCATGCGTGCGACCGAGGCGGCGGCACGGCTGGACGATCCGATCAGCCAGGGCAAGGCCGCCTTCTCCATGAACCGCCCCTCGGTCACCGATCTGAACCGGGTGGCGATGCTGGCCTGCAAGGCGGTGGACCGCGTCGAGCCGCATGCCTCGCAGGGACCTGACGGCCCCGAGACGCTCGGGATGCTGCTCCTCAACGCCGCCTTGGCCCGAGCCGCCACCTACGACGTGCAGGGCGCGGAAGAGTTCCTGGACGCCGCCGAGGAACTGGCTCGTCGCCTCCCCGACGACCTGGACGCCAACTGGCAGGGGTTCTCCGCCACGAACGTGGGGATCTGGCGCGTGTCGATCGCGGTGGAGTCGGGGGTACCGGCCAGGCAGGTGCTCGACCTGGCCTCGCGGGTGGAGGAATCCAAGCTGGACGGGCGGCTTGGAAGAAAGGCTTGCTTCTTCGCCGACGTCGGCCGGGGTCTGGCACGGGACGCATCGCGCAGGTCCGAGGCGATCGAGTGGCTACGCCGGAGTGAGAGGGTCGCCCCTCAGCGCTTCCGCAACGACGGCAAGATTCGCGAGATCGTCGCGGTCATGCTGGAGCAGGCGAGGGTCTCCAGCCAGGGGCGGGAGCTGCGTGGACTCGCGGCCCGACTCAGCATCCCGCACTGAGATTTTTCTTCTCGGTTCACAGCTGTGAACTCAATCCGTCACGGGTTGCGTACGGTCGCGCCCCATGGACGCGACGCAGCAGGAAGCCCACCTCGCCGAGCTGGCCTATGACCTGGAGCAAGGGCACTTCCGCACCGAGCTGGCTGAGACCGGCACCGGTCCGGTTTTGACGGTGCGGAACCCCGCCGCGCCGCAGATGGTCGAGCGCATCCACGTCCAGGGCGAGCACTACATGTGGCCCTGGGGCCAGCCGGTCGCCCCGATCGCGGACAAGGCCCTGGCCACCCGCCGCATCACCCGCGTGCTGGCCGCCGTGGGGGCTGGGCCATGCTGACCACCGGGCGCTTGGATCAGCGCATGGACACCCTCTTCTCGGCCGCCCGCCGGGACATGCTGGAGGTCGGGACCGTCCCCGAGACCGTCGTTCTGCTGGACGGCGACGGCTCGGGCCTGGTGATCGCCAACCTGTCGTCCCTGCCACTGCGGGCGGCTCCCGGCCGCCTGGCCGGCCAGGTTCAGGAGCATCGTGCCGTGGCCGCCGTGCACCTGTGCCGCCTCACCGCCGTGGGCGGGGCCCGGGTTCCTCAGCCCCTGCGCGAACTGCTGGTGGCGGCAGGGTACTGGCCTGCGCACGGCTACTCCCGCGTGCGTGCCGCCCAGGTCGTCCACCAGGGCGGCACGGTGGACCTGGCCGAAATGCGCGACTCCGGTGTGATCGTTCAGAGTTGGCTGGCCGAACTGCTGCCGAGCGCTGCGGAAACCCGGTGATGGAGCGCACTCGCAGAGACGAGCCCGGGGCCTTCTCGACCCACGGGCGGCCGACCACGTTCCGAACACCGCCGCAGAGCACAGGGTCAGTTCGCCTGGTTGGTCAGTTCGGTGGCCAGGTGTTCTAGGGCGGATTCGGGGTCGGTGGGGCGGGGGCCTTGCGCCGTCTGGGGGTTGCCGCCGCCTCGGCCGTTCAGGATGGTTTTGATCAGGTGGGCGGCGGACAAGCCGCGGTCGCGGGCGGCCTGGTTGGTCGTGATCACTAGGGCTGACGGGGCTAGTGCGGCGATCACGGACGGGCGGTCGGCGGGGAGGGCCTTGGTCACGTGGTCGGCCAGTTGGCGGGGGTTGTCGTCGGTGTGGGCTACCGCGAGTGCCACTCCGGCGTGGTCCGTGGCCGACGCGGCGATTTGAGTTGCTTGGAAGGTCAGTAGTTGGTCGCGTAGACGGGACGTCTCGCGTTCGCTGTTCTTGAGTTGGTGAATCAGTGTCGTTACTCGGTCGGCTACCTCGGCGCGTGGCGCGGTGAGCTGGTCGGCGATCTGGGAGACCAGGTCGCGTTCGCGAGCCAGGTAGCGGTGGGACTCCAGACCGGTCACGGCTTCGATGCGCCGCTGGCCGGAGCCCACCGACGACTCGCCGGTGACGGTGAGCCCGCCGATCTGCGCCGACGAGGCCACGTGGGTGCCTCCACACAGTTCGCGTGACCACTCGCCGCCGATCTCCACCACCCGCACCGTCTCGTCGTAGGTCTCGCCGAACAGGGCCAGCGCCCCGATCCGGCGCGCCTCGGGCAAGGGCATGTAGCGGACCTCGACAGGCAGGTCCCGGTCGATCGCCACGTTCGCGACGTCCTCGACCTCGCTGCGGGTCTCGGGCGACAACCCCCCGCGCCAGGAGAAGTCCAGCCGCAGGTGGCCCGGCCGGTTGTAGGAGCCGGACTGCAAGGCGGCCGGGCCCAGCGTGGTGCGCAGCGCGGCGTGCAGCACGTGGGTGCCCGAGTGCGCCTGCCGCGCCCCGGCGCGCCACTGCGGATCGACGGCCGCGCGCACCGGCAGCCCCGGCGCGATCTCGCCGTCCAGCACCCGCACCTGGTGCACGACCAGCCCCTTGACCGGCCGCTGCACGTCCAGGACCTCAGCCGACAGGCTCGGCCCGGTGAGCATGCCCGCGTCGCTTTCCTGGCCGCCGGACTCGGCATAGAACGGCGTGCGGTCCAGCACGACCGTCACGATCTGGCCCTGACCGGCCGCCGTGACGGGCCCTCCGTCGCGCAGCACCGCCAGGACGGTGGAGTCGGTCGTGAGCGTCGTGTACGCCTGCCAGTCGGTGGTGCCGTGGGCGTCCAGCAGCGTGCGGTATACAGCGGTGTCGGCGTGCCCGCCCTTCTTGGCCCGCGCGTCGTCGCGGGCGCGGCGCTTCTGCTCGGCCATCAGCTCGCGGAACCCGTCCACGTCGACGGCCAGCCCGTTCTCGGCGGCGATCTCGACGGTCAGGTCGATGGGGAACCCGTAGGTGTCGTGCAGCCGGAACGCCGTGGACGCGGGCAACTTCCGCTCGGTGCGGCCGATCTCCTGGTCCAGCAGCGTGCTGCCCTGGTGCAGGGTGGCGCGGAAGGCGTCCTCCTCGCCGTAGGCGTAGGCGGAGATCCGGTCGAAGTCGGCGGCCAGCTCCGGGTAGGAGGGCGCCATGCAGTCGCGGGCGACCGGCAGCAGCTCGGGCAGGGCGGGGTCCTGGTAGCCGAGGAGGCGGACGGCGCGGATCGCGCGGCGCAGGATGCGTCGCAGCACGTAACCGCGCCCCTCGTTGCCGGGGGTGACGCCGTCGCCGATCAGCATCAGCGCGGTGCGGACGTGGTCGGCCACCACGCGCAGCCGCACGTCGTCGGGGTGGCTCTCGGCGGCCGACGGTCCGGACCGCTCGCCATAGCGCTTGCCGGTGAGGGCGGCGGCGCGGTCGAGGATCGGGCGGGTCTCGTCCACCTCGTACAGGTTGTCGACGCCTTGTAGCAGCGCCGCCATGCGCTCCAGGCCCATGCCGGTGTCGATGTTGCGGGACGGCAGCTCGCCCAGGATCGGGTAGTCCTCCTTGCCGGTGCCCGCACCCCGCTCGTACTGCATGAACACCAGGTTCCAGAACTCCAGGTACCGGTCCTCGTCCACCTCGGGCCCGCCCTCGCGCCCGTAGGCGGGGCCCCGGTCGTAGTACAGCTCCGAGCAGGGCCCGCACGGGCCGGGCACGCCCATCGACCAGAAGTTGTCGGCCTTGCCGCGCCGCACGATCCGCTCTTCGGGCAGCCCGATCTCGTCGCGCCACAACGCGTGGGCCTCGTCGTCGTCCAGGTAGACCGTGGCCCAGATCCGGTCGGGGTCCAGGCCGTAGCCGCCGTCGGCCTGCGGCTTCACGGTCAGGTCCCAGGCGAGCCGGATCGCCTGCTCCTTGAAGTAGTCGCCGAAGGAGAAGTTGCCGTTCATCTGGAAGAACGTGCCGTGCCGGGTGGTCTTGCCGACCTCGTCGATGTCCAGGGTGCGGACGCACTTCTGCACGCTGGCGGCCCGCGGGTAGGGCGGGGTCTCCTGCCCCAGCAGGTAGGGCTTGAACGGCACCATGCCCGCGTTCACGAACAGCAGCGTCGGGTCGTCCGCGGGCAGCGGGGCGCTGGCCACGGCCGTGTGGCCCGCCGCCTCGAAGTGCGCCAGGAACCGCCGCTTGACCTCTGCCGTCCGCATCCGATCTCCGCCCCTCGCGTGTTATTGCATAGAGTTCGCAACTGCGATTCTATTGCGATAGGGAGTGTGCCGGTGGCGGTGGTGCTGGGGATCGAGACCTCGTGCGACGAGACCGGCGTCGGGATCGTCGCCGACGGGCGGCTGCTGGGCGCGGCGCTGGCCTCGTCGATGGACGAGCACGCCCGGTTCGGCGGCGTGGTGCCCGAGATCGCCGCCCGCGCCCATCTGGAGTACCTGGCCCCGTGCGTGAAAGCCGCCTTCGCCGAGGCCCAGGTGGCTCCCGGCGACATCGACGCGATCGCGGTCACCGCCGGGCCCGGCCTGGCCACCGCGTTGCAGACCGGCGTGGCGGCCGCCAAGGCGTACGCGCTGTCCTGGGACCTGCCGCTGTACGGGGTGCACCACGCGGCCGGGCACGTGGCCGCCGACACCCTGGAACACGGCCCGCTTCCCGAACGGTCGGTCGCGCTGATCGTGTCCGGCGGCCACACCTCGTTGTTGCTGCTGGGCGACCTGGCGCGTGACCCGATCGTCCATCTGGGCGACACGCGCGACGACGCCGCCGGGGAGGCGTTCGACAAGGTCGCCCGGATTCTCGGCCTGCCCTACCCGGGCGGCCCGGCGATCGACCGGGCCGCCAGGGACGGCGATCCCACCGCGATCGCCTTCCCGCGCGCGATGCCGGGCAGTTCGGACTTCTCCTTCTCCGGGCTCAAGAGCGCGGTGGCCCGCCACGTCGGCCGGGAAGGCGTCGCGGCGGTCCCCGACATCGCCGCTTCCTTCCAGGAGGCCGTCGTCGACGTCCTCACCCGTAAGGCGGTCGCCGCGTGCCGGGAGCACTCGGTGACGACCCTGGTCATCGTCGGCGGCGTGGCCGCCAACCGCAGGCTCCGCGAGGTGGCCGCCGAACGTTGCGCCGCCGCGGGCATCACCCTGCGCGTCCCGCCGCCCCGCCTGTGCACCGACAACGGCGCCATGATCGCCGCCGTCGGTGATCTGCTGGCCGCCTCCGGCGCCACACCCGTGGGCTTCGACCTGTCCGCCGACCCGTCGGCCCCGCTCACCCGGGCCGCCCTCGTCTAGCCCCCGACGCCGGAAGCTCGCGCGTGACCGGATGTGGGCTCTTGGGGGCTTTTGTCGATCTCGGTGGCCGCCCGGCTGACAGAATCCCCGATCATGGCGAACAGCGGACTGTGGGTCGGCGTCCTCACCGCGCTGACCGCTCTCGGGGCCAGCTATCTCACCTCGCGGGCGACCCTGCGCGCGGCGCTCGCCCAGGCCCGGACGACCGAGCGGGCGCAGGCCCTCCGCGAGCAGCGCGAGCGGCGCCGGGCCGCCTACCGGGCGATGATGGACCGCGTGCACGCGTTCAGCGCGATCACGTGGGAGATCGAGGACGTCGAGGCGGCGGACGGCCGCGCGGACAAGGACCGGCTCCTGGCGCGGATGTGCGAGCGCGTCGGCCCCTCCATCGCGGACATGAACCAGGCGATGCACGAGGTCCGGCTCGACGGTCCCGCCGAGGTCTCCGACGCCGCCGACCGCGTGCGGGATCTGGCGCGGCGCGTGCAGGCGCTGCTCAGGGAGCTCATCGGCACCGACGCGCCCGAGGCGCGGGACGCCTACGACGCCGCCTACCGGGACTTCCGGGCGGCGTACGTCGAGTTCATCGGTCTGGCGCGGGGAGCGCTGGAGGTGGAGGGCGAGGACGAAGGCGGCCGGTCGTAGGCGGTCCGCCAGGCCGAGCCGCACTTGTCCACTTTCGCGGCTTCTTGACTATCTTGAACCGTTACCTTCAGGAAAGCTGTAAATCGTCTGAAAGATCGCTAACGTAACCCCCGTGGTGGACGTGGGGACGAGCGGGCCGACCCGCCGTAAGGCACTGTGGCTCATGGGCGCGGTCGGGCTGGTCGCGCTCGGCGCGGACGACGTGCGGCACTCGCCGTCCGCCGTCGCCCAGTCCCGGCGGCCGACCCCGGTCCCGCCCCCGACGCCGTCGGCCAGTCCCAGCCCCACCCCGACGCCCAAGCCGGTCCCCGTCGTCCGGCCCGCGCCGTGGACGCCCGAGAAGCTCACCGCGACGGTGCAACCGCTGCGCCACCTGCCGGAGATCGCCCCCGCGCCGCCGGTCACCGCGCTCGCCCTCACCATCGACGACGGCCCGGACCCCGACTGGACCCCGCAGATCCTCGACCTGCTCGCCGAGCACCAGGTCAAGGCGTCGTTCTTCATGATCTCGGAGATGGCGCGCGAATACCCCAAGCTGGCCCGCCGGGTAGCGGACGCGGGCCACCAGGTGAGCAACCACAGCCGCACCCACCCGCTGCCGTTCGACTCCCTGTCGCCCAAGCGGCTGCGCACCGAGATCGTCGACGCGCAGAAGGAGATCGCCGACATCACCGGCGTGCTGCCCGCGCTGTTCCGCGCGCCCGGCGGCGGCTGGTCCAAGCGCGCCTACACCATCATGGGCGACCACGGCATGTTGCCGGTGGACTGGTCCATCGACCCGTCCGACTGGAAGAAGCCGGGCGCCCGCTCCATCCGCCGCTCCATGCTCCAGAGCAAGGCCGGGGACATCATCCTGTGCCACGACGGCGGCGGCGACCGCTCCCAGACCGTCGCCGCGCTGCGCACCGTCGTCCCGACGCTGAAAAGGCGCGGCCTGGCCTTCACCGCCCTGTAGCCCGCGCCGTCCTGGCTTCCGCGCGGGGTGGCTGTGGCGCTCGGGCCATACGTGATCCCGGTCCCGCTCTCCTACGGTGGCGGGGTCTGGGGGTGGGCGTGACCGAGGTCAGGGACGGGCGGCCGGATCTGGGCCGGGCCGGTGCGGGCGGGCTGCTGACGGCGATGTGCCTGGTGCTGGTCCTGGTGGTGGCGTCGGTGTCGGCGCTGAACCTGTCGCTGCCCGCCCTGGCGGTCGGCCTGTCGGCGTCCAACACCGAGCTGACGTGGATCGCCGACGGTTACACCGCGACGCTGGCCGCGCTCGTGCTCCCGTTCGGCGCGGTGGGGGACCGGCTGGGCCGCCGCCGGGTCCTGGTGGCGGGCACCGTCCTGTTCGGTGCGGCGTCCCTGGCCGGGGCCGCGACGAGCACGCCGGGCGCGCTGATCGCCTGCCGCGTGGTGATGGGGGTCGGGGCGGCGATGATGATGCCGGGCACGCTGTCCACGATCACCGGTGCCTTCCCCGAGGAGCGGCGGGCCCGGGGCGTGGCGGTCTGGGCCGGGGTCGCGTCGGCGGCGGCGGTGCTGGGGCTGCTGGGCGCGGGGTTGTTGTTGTGGTGGTGGTCGTGGCGGTCGGTGTTCGTGTCCAGCGCGGTCGTCGCGGCGGTCGCGGCGCCCGCCGCGCTGCTGCTCGCGCCGGAGACGCGCGACCGGCGGCCCCAGCGCTTCGACGGGACGGGCGCGCTCACCACGGCGGTGGCGATCGGCGCGCTGGTGTTCGCCATCATCGAGGGCAACGACCGAGGCTGGACCCGGCCCGCGACGGTCGCGGCGCTGCTGGTGACGGTGACGGCCGGGACCGCCTACGTCGTCCTCGGGCTGCGCGGCGGCAGGCCGTTGCTGGATCCCCGGCTGTTCGGCGTCCCGATGTTCCGCGCCGGGGTCGGGGCCGTGCTGGTGCTGTTCATGACCGTGTACGGGTTCCTGTTCGTGGGCTTGCAGTACCTCCAGCTGGTGCTGGGCTACAGCCCGTTGAAGAGCGCGGTGGCGTTGTTGCCGATCGGTGCGCTGATGTTGCCCGCGTCGTTGCTGGCCCCCTGGCTGGCCGCCCGCGTCGGGACGCGCTGGGTGATCGGCGGCGGGCTCGCGCTGGTGATCGCGGGGATGGTGCAGATCGCCGCGCTGGACGCGTCGTCGGGGTATCCGCCCTTCCTGTTCGGGCTGCTGGTGGCCGGGCTTGGTGCGGGCGTGAGCGGCATGACGAGCACGGACACGATCGTGTCGGCTCTGGGACCGGGGGAGCAGGGCGTGGCGTCGGCGCTGAACGACACCACCCGCGAGGTGGGGTCGGCCGTCGGGATCGCGCTGACGGGCTCGGTGTTCGCCGACCGCTACCGCGCCGCCCTCCCGGCCGATCTCGACGCGCTCCCGCCCGCCGTCGCCGAGGCCGTCCGCCGTTCCCCGGCCGCCGGACTGCAAGCCGCCGCGCAGGGAGGAAGCTCTCGCGGGTCGCTGGCGGCGGCCGTCCAAGACGCGTTCATGGCGGGCTTGTCGGTGTCGCTGATCGTCGTCGTGGCCGTCGCGGTGGTCTCGATGGTGTTGCTGATGCCGTTACGCCGCCGGAGCCGGGGTCGGCCTCTCCATGACGCCACCGAGAAGTAGCTTTCAGTCCACAAATGGCCACTGTTTGTAAGGGAAAAGGGGGGTGGGGCGGGAGGTTCATTCGCTG
This sequence comes from Actinomadura hibisca NBRC 15177, assembly GCF_001552635.1. Lineage (GTDB taxonomy): Bacteria > Actinomycetota > Actinomycetes > Streptosporangiales > Streptosporangiaceae > Spirillospora > Spirillospora hibisca. The sequence continues at coordinate 34,954 of NZ_BCRO01000027.1, forward strand.
GAAGGGGGGCTTCGATGTGGCTCACGGGTGGTGGCGCGCGTGCGCAGTGGCCGGGTTCGTACCGGCCTGAGGGACTGGATGAAGGGGTGGCGCGCCTGCGTGCGCGTCTGACGGCACGGGTGGGGCCGGAGGGCGCGATCCGCGACCGGTGCCGCAGCCGCGTCCTGGAATCGGCGCTGGCATGGAAGCTGCTGGACGGGGCCGACGCCGACACCGGCCAGGCCCGGGAACGCCTGGAGCACTACCTGCGCGGACGCTGGAACGGCGGCGACGCCCTGGAGCAGGTGATGGTGGCCGCCGTGCTCGGCGGCGACGCCGAGCTGCCCAAAACGCTGCTGCAACGGACGCTGGAGCGGGCACCGTCGTTCACCGAGGCGCGCAAGCGCACGTTCCTGCAAGCCCTGATGATCGTTCTGACCGGCGACGCCCGGCCAGTGGGGGAGTACCGGCCGGAACGCGCCGCGTTCGCGCTGAAAGGGCTGCACCCCTGGGCCGCCGTGCAGGTGACGGCCGTCAAGGTCGTGCTGGCCGTGGCGGCGGGCCGCCGGGACCTGGTCGAGCCGGGCGACGTCGCGCGCCTGACGGCCACCCAGCGCGGCCCGCGCACCTGGGAGGGCAACGTCCTGATCCACCTGTGGGTGCTGCACGCCCTGCGCCGCCTCACCGGTTGGGAGGAGTTCCGCGGCCTGGAGCAGCTCGTCGCCACCGGCACCGCGCGCGTGCTGGAGCACCAGCGACACGACGGCGGCCTGCCGTTCGTCACCGACGTGGACACCTGGTGCACCGCCACCGGCGGGGTCGCGCTGGCCGCCGCCGGGGCCCCGCAGGTGTTGTTGCGGCGCGTGGGCGGGCACCTGGCGCGACGCCAGCTGCTCGACGGCGGCTGGTCGTTCACCGATCACGCCGCCGTCACCGACGTCGACGACACCGCCGTGGCGTTGCAGTTCCTCCAGACTTGCGGCGTGACGGCCCCCTCGCGGGTGGTCGAGCTGGGCTGGCAGACGCTCGCCCGGGTGCGCGGAACCGACGGCGGCTACCCCACCTACGTGTCCGGCGCCCCCTCCGAGGCGAGCATGACGGCGGCGGCCCTGGACGCGCTGACTCCGCAACCCCACCGCCACGTGGAAGCCCTCCGCACGGGCCTGCGGTTCCTGGTCGGCCAGCAGCAGGCCGACGGCTCGTTCCCGCCCGACTGGAGCGCCAGCCGTTGGCACACGGTGTTCCGCGTCGTGCTGGTGGCCACCCGTCCCGGCCTCCCCCGGGTGCCCGGCGCGGGGCGCATGGTGGAACGGGCCGTGCGGCTGGCCCTGGACGCCCAGAACGCCGACGGCGGCTGGGGCCAGCAGGAAGGCGACCCCAGCGACCCGCTCAGCACCGCCTACGGCCTCATCACCGTGTGCGCGCAGGACGGCCCGCAGCCCGCGACGGCCGCCGCGCAGTACCTGCTGAGCCTCCAGCAGCCCAACGGCACCCTGCCGTCCGCGCCCGACTCGATCGGGCCCCGACCGCTGGTGTTCAACGTCCCGCTGCTGACCGACATCTTCGCCCTGCAAGCCCTGGCCCACCTGGCCTGCCGCTTCCCGCCGCCGGACCGCGCACGTCCCGACGCACCCCGCGCCGTCATCAACCCGCCCCGCTACGACGGCGCGCCGGCCCTCCCCGGAGGACGCCCGTGACAGCGACGGCCGGACCCCGCGCCGCGCAGATCCCCGCGCACCTCGGCATCATCCCCGACGGCAACCGCCGCTGGGCCCGGCAGGCCGGCGTCCCGGTCATCGAGGCGCACCGGCGCGGCGCGGCCCGCACGACCCAGGTGCTGAGCTGGGCCGAGCAGGCCGGGGTGCGGGCGGTCACGGTCTGGGCGCTGTCGCTGGACAACCTGGCCCGCGCCGGTGAGGTGGACGACATGCTCGCCGTGATCGGCGAGCTGGCCGACGCCGTCGCCGCCATAGGCCGCTGGCGGCTGAGAGTGCTGGGCGACCTGACCCCGCTGAACGGCCACGCGCTGTCCACCGCCCTCGACCAGGCGATGCACCAGACGCAGGACGCGCAGGACATGACGGTGAACCTGGCGGTCGGCTACGACGGCCGCCACCAGATCCTGTCCGCCGTCGCCGACCTGCTGGCGCGCGGTCGGCCGCCCACCCCCGAGGCCGTGGAGGACGCGCTGGCCGCACGTGGCGAGACGCCCTGCGACCTGATCATCCGGACCTCCGGCGAGTACCGGCTGTCGGGCTTCCTGCTGTGGCACAGCGCGCGGGCCGAGCTGTACTTCACCGACCGGCTGTGGCCCGACTTCTCGCAGCAGGACATGGACGAGGCGTTGGAGACCTACGCCCGGCGCGAGCGCCGGTTCGGGCGGTGACCACGATGCCTTCCGACGCGTTCGTGCTGGACCACCTGGCGTCGCTGTTCCCACCCGCCCGCCGCCACCCGCGCACCGCCGACATCGAGGCCGACGTCCACGCCTGGGCCGCGGCGCACGCCCTGGACTCCAGCGGCACCACGGGCGGCGGCCTGGCCCGTCGCGGCGTCGGACACATCGTCGGGTCCTGCATGTCCGAGGCGTCCCTGCCCATCGCGACGCTGACCGCCCGCTACCTGGCATGGGTGTTCGTCTTCGACGACCAAGTGGCCGAGAACGCACGCCTCCTGGGCACCTACCGCAGCCGGGCACCCGAGAACGTCCTGCGCGGCGGCCCCGCCCCCGAGGACGACGCCCTGCTGACCGCCCTGGCCGACCTGCGCGAGCAGATCATCGGCTGCGGCGGCGCATGGTTGCTGCCCGAGCTGTCCGACCACCTGGCCGCCTACCTGGCGGCCTGCGCGCGCGAGGCCCCCTGGCGCGCCGACGGGCAGGTCCCGCCGCTGACCGACTACCTGCACGACCGGATCGCCACCTCCGGCGGCCACGCCCTGCACCTGCACCGCCTGGACTTCCCCAGGAACCTCGGCGGCCTGCCCCCGCACCTGCTGGAGCTGGCCGACCTCGCCCATCTCATCGGCGGCCTGGTCAACGACCTGATCGGCTGGGACCACGACCAGCGCCACCACGATCCGGTCAACCTCGTCACCGTGCTGGCCCACCACTACGGCCTGCCCGTCCCGGCCGCGCACCGCGCCGCCGTGGTCCTGCTGGCGGCCCACAAGCACCGCTTCGACGCCCTCCACGACCGCTTGCGCACCGCCGCGACCTGGTGCGACCCGCACCTGCTGGCCGCCATCGCCGGATGGGTCGACGGCTGCGCCGCCGCCATCACCGCCTACCGCCGCCACGACACCCGCTCCGGGAGCCCCCGCCATGCCGCAGATACCCCGCCCCCGTCCCGTCCCGACGACTGAGCCGCCGGACTCCTCGCCCGCCGTGCTGGTGGTGGGCGCGGGCATCGCCGGGCTGACGGCCGCCTGGCGGCTGAGCCAGGCCGGTGTATCCGTGGAGGTCCTGGAGAAGGAGCGCTGGCCCGGCGGCCGCATGGCCACCCTCGACCACGACGGGTTCCGCATCGAACTCGGCGCGAGCATCCTGGGCACCAACTACACCCGCATGCTCGACCTGATCACCGAGCTGGGCCTCCAGCAGCAGTTCGGCCCCGCCAACACGACCTGCGCCTTCCTGCGCGACGGCCGCGTCCACCACCTGCGCGCCCACCGCCCCGACGACCTGCTGCGCAGCGGCCTGCTCGGCCCGCGCTCCAAGCTGGCCCTGGCCCGGCTCGTGCCCACCCTGATCGCGCAGCGGCACCGCCTGGACTGGCGGACCATGGACCGCAACACCGTCCTCGACCGCTCCAGCGTCACCGAGTACGCGCGCCGCCACCTCACCCCGGAGCTGCTGGAGCAGGTCTGCGAGCCCCTGTTCGGCGGCGGCATCGTCCTCGGCTCGCCCGACGAGCTGGCCGCCGCCGACATGTTCTTCTACGCCGCCAAGCTCCTGGTCCCGCACTTCAACAGCCCGCACGGCGTCGGGCTGCTCACCCGCACCCTGGCCGACCGGCTGCCCGTGCGGCTGGGGGCCGCCGTCAGCGCCGTCCGGCACGACGGCGACGGCGTCAGCGTCACCTGGACCGACGCCGACGGCACCGAGCACACCCGCCATGCCGCCGCCGCGATCGTCGCGGTGCCCGCCCCGCACGTCCCCGGACTGGTCCCCGGCCTGTCCCGGCCCGTCGCGCGGCTCCTGTCGGCCATCCCGTACTCCCGGGGCCTGGTGGTCTCCTTCGGCCTCCGGCACCCGCCGCCCCAGACCGCGCCCATCCTGTTCACGGCCCGCGGCACCAACCCCGACCTGGCCGGGCTGGAACTCCACCACAACAAGATCGCCGGACGCGTCGCCCCCGGCCGCGGCCTGATCACCGCCCACCTCCGCAAGGACAGCGCGCACCGCTGGTGGGACCTGGACGACGACGCCGTCACCGAGCGCACCCTGACCGCCGTTGCCCGCATCTTCCCCGGCATCGACGGCACCGTTCTCACCAGCCACGTCAACCGCCGCGACCCCGCGCTGGTCGTCCGTCCCCCGGGCGGCTACGCCGCCCTGCGCGAGCTGAACGCCCACCTGGAGCACGCCGACCCCACCGTCCAGCTCGCGGGCGACTACTTCGGCCCCTCCAGCACCTACGGAGCCCTGCTGTCGGGCGAACACGCCGCCCGCCGGACCCTGCGCAGGCTCCGCTCGAACCGCCCACCCAGAACACCGGACGCCAAGGGCGACGCCCTCGCCTCCTAAGAGTCCTTACTCGTCGGGAGTGCGCCTGGAGGCGACGTCGAGGGACACCTCGGTCCGGCTCCTGCCGGTCAGCGCGCCGTGCACGTACCAGGAGTCGGGCACCTGGCCGGATTCCAGAGGCCGTTCCTGAGGCTGGGGGTCGCACCTGTCGCCCGTACCGCAGTCGGACGGCGTCCGGCGGTACTTCACGATCGTGACGCCGCGCTGCCCGGCCAGCCGCCGCACCTCGCCGACCTTCCTGCCCTTCAGCGCCACCCCGGCGAGTGGTTCACCGGCGGCGGCCGCGTCACCGCCGATCTCGTACCGTTCGCCGGGCTTGGCGGCCCGGCCGAACAGCAGGTCGACGCGATTGCGCAGGCCGCTCGGGATGCGCACGCCGGGATAGCAGCTGATCTCGCCGCAGGTGCGGTCGCCTTCCAGCGGGGTGACGCGCGGCCGGGCCGTGGTCCTCTCGTCGTAGGCGAGCATCTTGCCGACCAGGCTCGGCGAGACCGGCGCCACCCTCAGCTCGACGTTCAGGCGGTGCGCGGCGAACTGCTTCCGGTAGGTCTGCGGGTCGGCGTCGGGGTCCAGGACACGGACCTCCAGATGGTCGCCGCGTTCAGTGAAGGCCAGCGCCTGGGCCGTGCCGACCCTGGCGGGGCCGTCGCCGTCCGGCCGCACCAGGGTGAGGCCCGTGACGGCGGCCGTCGCCACGATGGTGACGGGGACGCCGACCAGCAGGCGGCGTCGCCAGGTCGTCCGGACGGCGCGCCCGCGCGGATCCGGGGCGGCGGTGACGGCCCGCAGCGCCTGTTCCACCTGCGCGTCGTCGGCGCGCACGTCGCGGGCCGGGTCGTGGTCGGCCAGCAGGGTGCGCAGATGTTCGACGTCGTTGCTCATGCAAGACCTTCCTGGAAGGCGGTGGAGGCGGCGTGGAGGTCGTCGGCCAGCGCGTGCCGGAGTCGTTTGCGCGCCCGGTGCAGCCGCATCGCGGCCGCCGCGTGCGAGCATCCCGCCGCCTCGGCGGCCTGCCGCAGGTCCAGGCCCTCCCAGCACACCAGGAGCACCAGCTCCCGGTCTCGCTCGCCCAGCGCGTTCAGCGCCTCGATCGCCGCCTGCCGGGCCGCGACGGCGGCGGCATGGTCGTCCTGGCCGCCGTGCCGGGCCAGCTCGTCGGCGAGCACGTCGCGCAGGCCGTCGCGGCGCCGGTCCTTGCGGACCAGGTTCGACACGACGTTGCGCGCCGTGGCGTACAACCACGGCAGCGGATCATCGGAGGGGAGCCGGTCCCGTCTCTCCCAGGCGATCCGAAACGTCTCGGCGGCCACGTCGGCCGCCTCGGCGGGGCCCGCACGACGCCACGCGTAGCGCAGCACCGCCTGGTAATGCTCCCGGAACATCCGGGCGAACGCCTCATCGTCGTCGTTCAACCGCTGTCTCCCATCAGCACGGCCGCGCCGTCACTTGATAGATGTCGGCGGCGGTCCTGATTTCACGGCGGCCGGGAAACTTCTCTCCATGCGCGGCCGATGAGTTCCGGTGTCCCGCTTCGTCTGCATCTTGAAGGGTCCTTCCGCGCCTGCGGGAGGGACGAGACGAGGTGCCGAGGAGCGTGCCCGCCGTGGACGAGACCATGACCGCCACCCTGACCGCCACCCTGACCGTCGCCGCGCCCGCCGCGCGGGTGTTCGCCGTGCTGGCGGACCCGACGGCCCATGCCTCGATCGACGGCACGGGCTGGGTCCGCGAGCCCGTCGATCCCGCGCCGCTGACCGAGGTGGGGCAGATCTTCCGGATGGACATGTACCACGCCGACCATCCCGACGGTGACTACCGGGTGGCCAACAGGGTCCAGGTGCTCGACCCGCCGCGCGCCATCGGTTGGTCGCCCGGGGACGAGACGGCGGACGGTGAGCTGCGGTTCGGCGGCTGGACCTGGCGCTACGACCTCGTGCCGCTCGGGCTGTCCCGGACCGAGGTCACGCTCACCTACGACTGGTCGGCGGTGCCGCCGCCCGTCCGGGAGGAGATCCGGTTCCCGCCGTTCGGCCCCGAGCATCTCAGCGACTCGCTGGGCCACCTGGCCAAGCTCGCCGAGGGCTGATCGCGCCGCGCTCAGTCCGCGCGGTCGCGGGCGCGGGCGCGCAGGCGGCGGAGCGTCCGGGCGTCCTGGAAGCCCACCTCGTGTGCGGCGGCCTCCATCGTCGCGCCCTGGTCGAGGAGGTGCGCGGCCTGCTCCATGCGCAGCGCCGTCTGGTAGCCCAGCGGCGTGAGGCCGGTCGCCTGCCGGAACAGCCGCGTCACGGTCCGCTCGCTGCACTGCGCCGTGGCGGCGAGCGCGCGGAGCGGCAGCGGCTCGGTGAAGCGCGACTCGATCAGGTCCTGGAGGCGGTGCACCGTCTCGTCGGTGTGGGACCTGCGCCGCAGCAGCACGCTGACCTGGTCCTCGGAGCCGCTGCGCCGGGCGTGGACGACCATGGCGCGCGCCACCTGGCCCGCCGCGTAGGGGCCGTGCCGCTTGTTGACCAGGTGCAGGGCCACGTCGAGGCCGCTGGCGACCCCGGCCGAGGTGACGACCCGGTCGTCCTCGACGTAGAGGACGTCGCGCTGCACGCGGGCCTCGGGATACAGCCGCGCCAGCTCGTCCTGGACGGTGTGCAGGGTGGTGCAGCGCCGCCCGTCGAGCAGCCCGGCCCGGCCCAGCGCGTCCGCGCCCGCGCACACGCCGACGACCGTCCCGCCGCCCGCGTGGTGGTCGCGCAGGCGGCGGAGGGTGCCGTCGCCCGGGATCCGGGCGGGGCCGCGCCAGCCGGGCACGACGATCAGGTCGTCGGCGTCCAGCTCGGGCCAGGTGAGCTCCGCGCTGACGGGCAACCCCTGCACGGTGGCCACCTGCCGCTCCTCGGACACGTAGTGGAGGGCGTGCGGGTACCCCAGGTCGTCGGCGGCGGTGAAGACCTGGGCCGGGCCCGCCAGTTCGAGCAGGTGCACCCGGGGGACGAGCAGGAAGGCCACGCGCGTCATGGGGCTCCTAGACGCCGGTCAGCTCGTCGACGGTCCTGATCGAGGCGAACCGTCCGGCCAGGGCGTAATGGGTGCGGGTGATGATGTCCTCCGAGCTGAGCGTGTCCGGGTCGTCCAGGAGTTCGGCGTAGGAGAGGTCCTCCGGCGCGTCGGGGCGGGGGATGGGGCTGGTCGCGGTGGCGTCGATGGCGAAGTCGACCTCGAAGCCCAGGTCGGAGGCGAGCCGGGTGGTGGTCTCGCAGCACTGCTCCGTCCGGATGCCGCAGATGGTCAGCTTGCGGACGCCCTTGGCGGTGAGGCGCTGGTGGAGGTTGGTGGTGGTGAAGGCGTTGTGCGCGGTCTTGGTCAGGATCGGCTCGTCCTGGCGCGGGTGCAGCCCCTCCATCAGCCGGACGTACCCGCGCGCCGGGTCGAACACCGTGCCCGCGCCGGGACGCGAGCCGAGGATCCAGATCACCTGCTGCCCCCGTTCCCGTGCCGACTCGACCAGCCGATTGACCTGCCAAACGATATTCGGCTGGGACACGTGCTCCCAGTCGGGCAACATCTTGAAGGACTCCTGGACGTCGATGACGATCAGCGCTGTGCTCATGCGTCCAGCCTGCTGACGGCGGCGGCCCCGGCAGAAGGCTTCGCCAGGTCAACAAGCGGACCGATCCGGACACCGGCACGCTCGTCGCCGTTATTGATCTCCACGGCCGCCGGGTCTGGCATCATCGGCGGGGTTCGGGGGTCACGGCGCTGGGGTGGGTTGGTATGGCGGGTCGTCCTGGGTTCGCGGCTGAGCGCCGCCAGCGGTTGCTGGAGCTGGTGCGGGCCAACGGCGCGGTGTCGCTGCGCGAGTTGTCGGCGGTGTTGCAGGCGTCGGAGGCCACGGTCCGGCGCGACATCCGGGCGCTGGAGGCCGAGGGCCTGCTGGACCGGCGGCACGGCGGGGCCATGGCACCCGGCGGGTTGTCGTGGGAGCCGTCCTACCGCGACAAGGCCAAGGTCGCCTCGGCCGAGAAGGCGGCGATCGCGCGGCTGGCGGCGGAGCTGGTGGACGAGGGCGACGCCATCGTGATCGGCGCGGGCACCACCACGCGGGCGCTGGCGCGGGAGCTGCTGGGCTGCGGCTCGCTGACGGTCGTGACCAACTCGCTGCTGGTGGCGCAGATGCTCGCGCAGGCGCGGGGCGTGGAGGTGGTGATGACCGGCGGGTCGTTGCGCGGGTCGATCCACGCGCTGGTGGGCGGGGCCGCCGAGCAGACGCTCGCGGGCCTGCGGGTGCGGCGGGCGTTCATCTCCGGCAACGGGCTGAGCGCCGAGCGGGGCCTGTCCACGCCCAACATGCTGGTGGCCGGGGTCGACCGGGCCCTCGCCCGCGCCGCCCGCGAGGTGGTCGCGCTGGTGGACCACACCAAGGTCGGCGTGGACACCATGTGCCAGACCGTGCCCGCCGACCAGATCACCCACCTGATCACCGACTCCCACACCCCGCCGCAACAGCTGGCCCCCTTCCAGACCATGGGCGTGGACGTCCGCGTCGCGCCCGCCGACTGACACCGGCTCAGAGCAGCCGGGACGCCCCGGCGGACGGGACGGCGGTGTGCACGTGGGGAGCCTGCCATCCGCGCTCGGCGAAGGACTTCGTCACCGCCGTGATCACCTCGGCGGTCCTTCCGGTGTCCGCGAGCAGCAGGACCGAGCCGCCGAAGCCGCCGCCCACCATCCGGCCGCCGTGCGCGCCCGCCTGGAGCGCGGCGGTCACGGCGACATCCGCCTGCGGCCAGGAGACCTCGTAGTCGTCGCGCAGAGAGGTGTGTGACCCGGTGAGGACGGCCCCCAGCTCCTTGCCCGGCCGCGCCGTCGCCCGCAGCAGCTCCACGGCCCGCTCCACGCGGCCGTTCTCGGTGACGACGTGCCGGACGCGCCGCCGCAACATGGCGTCCGGCAGGGCCCGCAGCGCCCCGTCGAGATCATCGACGTCGCGGAGCGCGGGCACACCCAGCAGCGCGGCCGCGCGCTCGCACTCGGCCCGGCGGTCGCCGTAGTCCGCGCCGGTCAGCGCGTGCGGGGCGCGGGTGTCCACGACCAGCGCGGCCAGGCCGCCGAGCGGCAGCGGGACGTGCTCGGACCCGCCGGTGCGGCAGTCCAGCAGCAGCGCGTGCCCCGCCGTGCAGAGCAGGGACGCCGACTGGTCCATGATCCCGCACGGCACGCCCACGAACCGGTTCTCGGCCGCCTGGCAGATCCCCGCCAGGTCCCGGCGGTCGATCGTGACGCCGTGCAGCTCGCACAGCGCGAGCGCGGTGGCGCATTCCAGCGCCGCCGACGACGAGAGCCCGGCGCCCTGCGGCAGGTCGGCGTCCACCAGCACGCTGGCCCCGCCCACGCCGTGCTCGCGCAGCGCCCAGGCCACGCCCGCCGGATAGGCCGCCCAGCCGGTGACCGACCCGGGCGCGAGATCGGCCGTGCGCGCGGACACGACACCGGCCCCGGCCTGCCGCGACGCCAGTTCCAGCACGCCGTCGTCGCGCCGGGCGGCCGCCACCGTGACGCCCATGCCCGTCGCGAAGGGGAGGACCAGGCCGTCGTTGTAGTCGGTGTGCTCGCCGATCAGGTTCACCCGGCCCGGAGCCCGCCAGGCGGTGTCCGGCGAGCGCCCGTACAGGGTGGCGAAGCGGTCGGTGATGGACACGGGACTCCTCGGGGGTGGTGCCCCGGGCCGCAGGGGGCCCGAAGCTGCGCGGCAGGATTCTGACAGAATCGCTCAAGATCTGTCACTAGCGAACCGGAGGCTCCCATGGCCGGTGCGGGTTTCCCCGCCGCGCGCAGGCGGCACATCCTGGAGGCCGTACGCGGGAAGGGGTGGGTGGCGCTGCGCGAGCTGGCCGCGACGGTCGGCGGCTCGGAAGCGACTCTCCGGCGGGACGTGCGCCTGCTCGCGGCCGAAGGGCTGCTGGAGCGGACGCGCGGCGGCGTCCGCCTGCCCGCCACCCTGGCCCGCGAAGCCTCCTACCAGCAGAAGACGCAGGTGGCGGCCGAAGCCAAGGACGCCATCGCGGCTGCGGCGGCCCGCCTGGTGGAGGACGGCGACGCGATCGTCCTCGGCCCCGGCACCACCACCGAGCGGCTGGCCGCGCACCTGGTCGTGCGGCGGCGGCTGACCGTCGTGACCAACTCGCTCCCGGTCGCGCAGACGCTCGCCGCCGCCTCCGGCGTGGAGGTGGTGATGACCGGGGGCGTGCTGCGCGGATCGATCCTCGCGCTGGTCGGCGCCGCCGCCGAGCAGTCGCTGGCGGGCCTGCGGGTGCGCGCCGCGTTCCTGTCGGGCAACGGGCTGACCGCCGAACGCGGGCTGTCCACGCCGAACATGGACGTCGCGGTGGTCGACCGGGCGCTGGCGGCGGTGGCCACCGAGGTCGTCGTGCTCGCCGACGCCACGAAGGTCGGCGTGGAGGCCGTCCACCCGACGGTGCCACCCGAGGCGATGGCGGCGCTGGTGACCGACGTCCCCGACGGCTGCCCGGAGGTGGCCGCGCTGGCGGACCGGGGCGTGCGCGTCGTGACCGCCCGACCGGCTGAGGCCATCGGTTCTGTCGTTATCTGATCGATATTGACAGAAAGCGAGCGCCGATGGCTGAATTGCGGGCACCCACCCCGGTTCGTGAAAGGACCCGACCATGGTCAAGCCCCCGCGTCGCGGCGCTCGCCTGAGGGCCGTGCTGGCCGCCTCGTCCGTCGCGCTGCTCGCCGTGTCCGGCTGTGCCAAGTCCGAGGACGGCGGCGACGCCGGCAAGGATCAGGGCGGCCAGGGGCAGCAGGCCGTGCAGTCCACCGCCGCGGCGGGCCCGACCTGCTCGCTCGACAAGTTCGGGGGCGAGAAGTTCGACCTCAAGAGCGCGGTGGTCGGCTTCTCGCAGTCGGAGAAGGAGGCCAACCCGTTCCGCATCGCCGAGACCGGCTCGATCAAGGCCGAGGCGGGCAAGATCGGCATCTCCAAGCTGCGCGCCACCAACGCCCAGTCCCAGTTCAGCAAGCAGATCAGCGACGTGCAGCAGCTCATCGCGCAGGGCGCGAAGGCGCTGGTGATCGCGCCGCTGAACTCCGACGGCTGGGAGCCGGTGCTGCGCCAGGCCGCGGCCAAGAAGATCCCGATCGTCACCGTGGACCGCAAGATCAACGGCACCCCGTGCCAGGACTACCTGACCTTCATCGGCTCGGACTTCGTGGAGCAGGGCAAGCGCGCCGCCGACCAGATGATCAAGGCGCTGGACGGCAAGGGCAAGGTCGCGATCCTGCTCGGCGCGGCCGGCAACAACGTCACCACCGAGCGCACCCAGGGCTTCAAGCAGCAGATCCAGGCCAAGGCCCCCGGCATCCAGGTCACCTTCGAGCAGACCGGCGAGTTCGCCCGCGAGAAGGGCCAGCAGGTCACCGAGCAGCTCGTGCAGAGCCACCCCGACATCGACGCCATCTACGCCGAGAACGACGAGATGGCCCTCGGCGCGGTGACCGCGCTGAAGGGCGCGGGCAAGAAGGCGGGCGACGTCAAGATCGTGTCGGTGGACGGCACCCGCGCCGCCGTGCAGGGCATCGTGGACGGCTGGATCCACGCGGTGATCGAGTCGAACCCGCGCTTCGGCCCGCTGGCCTTCCAGACGTTGCAGAAGTTCCTCGACGGCGAGGGCATCCCGGAGAAGGTCATCATCAGCGACCGCGAGTACGACTCCGCCAACGCCAAGGAGTCGCTGGCGGGCGCGTACTAGACCCCGCCCGGCCGGACCCACGTCCGGCCCCCGACCCCGTCACCTCTCCGCACCGGCGGGCGGCCCCCACCTCCCGGGCCGCCCGCCGATGCGGAGTCCCCCGCCTGGAGTGGCCGTGTCCCCATCCGATCCCGCCGTCCCGGACGAGCCGCTCATCGAGGCCACCGGCATCGTGAAGCGGTTCCCCGGCGTCCTCGCGCTCGACGACGTCTCCTTCGACCTGCGCCCCGGCGAGGCGCACGCCCTGGTGGGGGAGAACGGCGCGGGCAAGTCGACCCTGCTGAAGGTGCTCACCGGCGTCTACCGGCCCGACGCGGGCAGCCTGCGCGTGTGCGGCGAACCGGCCGCCTTCTCCGGCCCCATGGACGCCCAGAACGCGGGCGTCCAGGCCATCCACCAGGAGATCGGGCTCGTCCCCCTGATGAGCGTGGCCCGCAACCTGCTCCTCGGGCGGGAGCCGCGCACCAGGCTCGGCCTGCTCGACATGCGCGCGCTGCACCGCCGCGCCGCCGAGCTGCTCGAACCCTACGGCGTGCGCGTCGACGTGCGCCGCCCGCTGCGCTCGTTCGGCGTCGGCACCCAGCAGATGGTGGCGCTGGCCCGCGCGGTGTCGGTGGACGCCCGCGTCGTCGTCATGGACGAACCCACCAGCTCGCTGGAGCCCCGCGAGGTCGAGACGCTGTTCGGCGTGATCGACCGGCTGCGCGCGCAGGGCATCGCGGTCGTCTACGTCAGCCACCGCATGGACGAGCTGTTCCGCGTCTGCGACCGCGTGACCGTCCTGCGCGACGGCAGGCTCGTGCACACCGGCGCGCTCGCCGACCTGGACCGGCTGCGGCTGGTCTCCCTCATGCTCGGCCGGGACGCGGCGGAGGTCCGCGCGCACGGCCTCACCAAGTTCTCCGGCGACCACGAACGCGCCGACGACGCGCCGGTGCTGGAGGCGCGCGGCCTGACCCGCCGCCACCAGCTCCACGGCGTGTCGGTGACCGTGCGGCCCGGCGAGGTCGTCGGCCTCGGCGGCCTGCTCGGCTCGGGCCGCAGCGAGACCGCCAAGGCCATCGCCGGGGCGCTGCCCACCGACGGCGGCACCGTCGTCATCGCCGGGACCGAGCTGCGCCGCCCCACCACCGCCCGCTCGACCCGGGCCGGGGTGGCGCTGCTGCCCGAGGACCGCAAGGCCGAGGGCATCGTCCCGACGTTGTCGATCCGCGACAACATCGCGCTCGCGGCCCTGCCCGCCCTGTCGCGGGCCGGGCTCGTCTCCGAGGCCCGCATCGACCGGATCGTCGAGACGTTCATGACGCGGCTGCGCATCAAGGCGTCCTCGGTGCAGCAGCGGGTCGGCGAGCTGTCGGGCGGCAACCAGCAGAAGGTGCTGCTGGCCCGCTGGCTCGCGACCGGCCCCAAGGTGCTGCTGCTGGACGAGCCGACGCGCGGCATCGACGTCGGCGCGAAGGCCGAGGTACAGACGCTGATCGACGAGCTGGCGCAGGAGGGCCTCGGCGTGCTGCTGATCTCCTCCGACCTGGAGGAGCTGGTCGAGGGCTCCGACCGCGTGGTCGTGCTGCGCGACGGCGCGGTCGCGGGCGAGCTGACCGGCGACCAGGTCACCGAGCAGGGCGTGATGGCCGCCATCGCCACCGCGCCCGCCACGCCGCCCACCACCGAGCCCGCCGCCGGACCCGGAGCGGGGGAGGGCCCGGCCCGCCCCGCCGAGGACGCCCCGTCACCGGGAGAGGACTGATATGTCGCAAGCGACCGCGGCCCCCGCCCGGCCCGCGCTCGACCGGAGCCGCGCGCTGGCCTGGCTCCAGGACTACGGCGTGTACCTCGCGGTGGCCCTGCTGCTGCTGTTCAACGCCCTGTTCACGCCGCACTTCCTGGAGGTCGGCAACTTCCGCACGCAACTGGTGCAGGTCGCGCCGATCGTGATCGTCTCGCTCGGCATGGCGCTGGTGATCGGCACCGAGGGCGTGGACCTGTCCGTCGGCTCGGTGATGTCGCTCGCCGCGGCCGTGTCGGTGCTCTACCTGGGGTACGGCGTAGCCCCGGCGTTGCTGATGGCGCTGGTGGCGGGCGCGTTCAGCGGCGTCGTCGGCGGGTCGCTGGTCGCCTTCGTGGGCGTGCAGCCGATCGTGGCGACGCTGGCGCTGCTGGTCGGGCTGCGCGGCCTGGCCAACGTCCTGGTGCCGCAGCTCAAGGAGTTCCGCGACCCGGCCCTGCTGTCGCTCGGCAGCGACGCGGTCCTCGGCGTGCCCTACGTGGTGCTCGTGGCCGCCGTGGTCGTCGCCGTGGTCGGGTTCCTGATGCGGCGCACCACCTTCGGCCGCCGCCTGGTGGCGATCGGCGGCAACCGCCGCGCCGCCGAGCTGTCGGGCCTGCCGGTGCGGCGCGTCCTGGTGACGGTCTACGCGCTGTCCGGCGTGCTGGCCGCCGTCGCGGGCGTGCTGGCCACCGCGCGCCTCCAGGCCGCCGACCCCACCTCGCTCGGCCTGTTCATGGAGCTGTCGGCCATCACCGCCGTGGTGGTGGGCGGCACGCCGCTGACGGGCGGGCGCGTGCGGGTGGCGGGCACCGTGATGGGCGCGCTGCTGATGCAACTGCTGACCTCTACCCTGACCAAGCACGACCTGCCCTCGTCCTGGAACCAGATGGCGCAGGCCGCCATCATCCTCGTCGCCGTCTACGCAGCCCGGGAGAGGACGACCCGATGACATCGCTGACCACCGTCCCCGCGCCGATCGGGGAGGCGGCGTCCCCGCCGGGCGCCTCCCGCGCCGAGCGTGCCGGGCACCTGCTCCAGCAGCACGGCGCGGCGATCGTGCTCATGCTCGTCGTGGCGGTCGCCTCGCTCGCCTTCGACGGCTTCGCCTCCGGCGGCAACCTCGCCAACCTCGCGGTCAGCTCCTCGTTCGTGGCGATCCTCGCCGTCGGCATGACCTTCGTGATCATCACCGGGGGCATCGACCTGTCGGTGGGCTCGCAGTTCGCGCTCGGCGGCGTGCTCGCCGCCTGGGCGTCCCAGTACGGCTGGCTGGCCGCGCTCGCCCTGCCGCTCGCGGTTTGCGGAACCATCGGACTGGCTCAGGGCTGGCTCATCGCCCGGACCGGGATGGCCCCGTTCATCGTCACGCTCGCGGGCCTGCTCGGGGCGCGCGGGCTGATGCTGGCGGTCTCGGACGAGGGCTCCAACACCTACCTGGTCAAGAGCTCGACGTTCGCCGAGTTCGGGCAGGGCGAGTTCCTCGGCCTGGCCTACCCCGTCTACGTCGCCCTGGTGCTGTTCGGGCTCGGCGCGCTGCTGCTGCAACGTTCCCGCTTCGGCCAGAACACCTTCGCCATCGGCGGCAGCGAGGACTCCGCCCGCCTCATGGGCGTCCCGGTGGCCCGCACGAAGATCACGGTCTACCTGCTGACCGGGCTGCTGGCGGGGCTGGCGGGCGCGCTGAACGCCGCCCGGCTGTCCTCGGGCGTCACGATCCTGGGCGTCGGGATGGAGCTGGACGTCATCGCGGGCGTGGTCATCGGCGGCACCCTGCTCACCGGCGGGGCGGGCTCGTTGTCGGGCACGCTCGCGGGCGTCCTGCTGCTCGGCACGATCCAGAACGTCATCAACCAGATCGGCAGCCTGACCTCCGCCTACCAGCAGGTCGTCAGCGGCGCGTTCCTCGCCGTCGTGGTCGTCGTGCAGCGCTACCTGAGCCGGGTGCAGCGGCTGACATGACGGCTCCCGGAACCGGGGACGACGTCCTCGACGCGCACAGCACGGCCGTCCCGCTGGCCGACGGGCGCGAACTCATCTACTTCGACGACGGGCCGGGCCACGACCGCTCGGCCCCCGACCAGCGTGTCCTGCCCGCCCGGGACATGCGCTCCGAGGTCCGCTACGACCCGATCAGCGGCGACTGGGTGACCATGGCGGCCCACCGGCAGTCCCGGACCCACCTGCCCGGCCGGGACGAGTGCCCGCTGTGCCCGTCCGCGCCCGGACGGCACGGCGAGATCCCGGCGTCCGGCTACCACGTGGTGACCTTCGAGAACCGCTTCCCCTCGCTCGGCGGCCCGCCTGCCGGGGGCCGCTGCGAGGTCGTGTGCTTCACCGACGACCACGGCTCGTCCTTCTCCCACCTGCCGGAACGCAGGCTGGAGACGCTCGCGCGGGCGTGGACGCACCGGACCCGGAAGCTCGCCGAGCTGCCCGGCGTCGAGTACGTCTTCGTGTTCGAGAACCGGGGCGACGAGATCGGCGCGACCCTGCAACACCCGCACGGGCAGATCTACGCCTACCCGTTCGTTCCGGCGCGCGTCGCCCGCGCGCTGGACATGGCGCGGTCCTACCGGGCGGAGCGGGGCGGCTGCCTGTTCTGCGCCGTCGTGGCGGCGGAGAGCGCCGCCGAACGCGTCGTCGCGCGGACCGACCGGTTCGTCGCGTTCGTCCCTGAGGCGGCGCGCTGGCCGTACGAGGTGCACATCTACCCGCACCGGCACGCGACCGGCCTGCCCGACCTCCAGCCGGACGAGCGCGCCGAGCTGATGGTCCTCTACCGCGACGTCCTGCGCCGCTTCGACCACCTCTTCGACGCCCCCGCGCCGTACGTGGCCCACCTCCAGCAGGCCCCGGCGGGCCCGGACGCCGAGCTGGCGCACCTCTCGGTGCGGATCTTCACGCCCCGCCGGGCCGAGAACAAGCTGAAATACCTGGCGGCTAGCGAGTCGGGCGCGGGCGCGTTCATCAACGACGTGCTGCCCGAGACGGCCGCGCGCCATCTCCGCCGGGCGGGTCGGGCGTAGCGGTGCGGGTGGGGCGGCGCGCACCGGAGTAGATTGGTGGGATGGCGGTGCTCGTTGTGCCCTATCACCAGGACAAACGGCTGATCGACGGGTGCGTTCCGCTCCCGTCCACCGGCGACGTGCGGGTCCTGGAGCCGGAGTTGCCCGAAGGCGACATCTGGCAGCGGCTGGCCGCGCTCGACGACGCCGTGGCGGACGAGGTCGCCGCGGCCCTCGGCGAGGGCGGGCCGGTGGCCGTGCTGTCGGGGGACTGCCTCGTCGCGATGGGCGTGCTGGCGGGGGCGCAGCGGGCCGGGTTGCGTCCCGGCGTCATATGGTTCGACGCGCACGGCGACGTGCACACCCTCGAAACGACGACCTCCGGCTACCTGGGCGGCCTGTCGTTGCGGCTGCTCCTGGGCGCGCACCCCGGACTGCTGGCGGAGCCGCTCGGCGTGGAGCCGGTGACCGAGGACCGGACCGTCCTGGTGGACGCCCGCGACCTCGACCCGCCGGAGGAGCGGTACCTGCGGACCAGCATGATCCGGCGCGGCCACGTGGCGGACGTGGCGTACGCGTCGCTGCCGGAGGGGCCGCTGATCGTGCACGTGGACGTCGACGTGGCCGACCCCGGCGAGCTGCCCGGCCTGCTGATGCCGTCGCTGGGCGGCCCGTCGGCCGCCCAGGTGGTCGCGGCGGTGGACCGGATCAGGGAGACCGGGCGGATCGGCGTGCTCAGCGTCGCCTGCACGTGGCACCCGACCGGTCGGGACGACGTCCGCCGGGCCCGCGAGGAGCTGCTGCGCGGACTGCTCGGCTGAGCGCCGGGCACCTCCGCGTTCAGGAGTCGGGAGCCTGGTTGAGGGGGCCGGCCTCGGGGGAGCCGTTGATGACGGCCTGGGCCAGGTCGGTCGCCACCCGCGCCGCCGTCACCCGCTGCTCCGGTCCCGGTATCGAGACGGTGCTCATGGTCGAAACCCTACCTTTCGCCCGCGGAGGGCCATGATTCACTACCTCGGGGTCGTGTCGGGGTCGAAGCGCAGGGTGCGCGCCACCACCCGCGCCGCGACCCGGGTCACCGGGACATCGTGGGCGAAGGCGTAGGCGCGAAGCCGCGCCAGCGCCTGCTCCACCGTGCACTTGAGCTGCACCGACACCATCCCCGCCGCCTGGTGCACCTCGGCGCCCAGCGCCAGCCAGTCGGCCGCCATCACCTCCTCGCCCCACTCCGCGCCGTTGGAGACGTCCCCGCCGGAGTGGACGCGGACGGTGGCCGGCTGGTCGAGCAGCAGCGTCACCGCCGCGTCGGCCAGCAGCAGCGCGTCGCGGTACTGGGCGGCGTCCAGCGGTCCCGGGCTGTCCCGGCAGGCCACCAGCACCCCGATCCTGGCGGTCCCGGTCAGCAGGGGGAACGCGAACGCCGCGGCGACATTGCCGGCGTGCGCGGCGGCGGTGAACAGCGGCCAGCGCCGCTCCGACTCGGCGTCGCCCAGATCGGCGGCCAGCACCGGGCCGCCGACCAGCGCCGCCTCCACGCACGGCCCGTCACCACTGGTCAGCTCGGCCTCCAGCAGCTCGCGGCCCAGCTCGCCCCGGGCCTGCACCGGCTCCAGCCGCCCGTCGTCCAGCAGTGACACCCCGACGCCGTCGGCCGCGAGCACCCGCATGCACACCACGCACACGTCGACCACCGACATCGGTTCGCCGCGAACCTGCGCGCTGTCGGCGATCAACCTCCACACGCGCTCCTGGCGCTGGCTGACCATCGCGGGACCACCCACTGATTGAGAGTCTCTCCCTAACCTAAGCCTTCCGGTCCGCGCACCGGGCTCCGTCCCGTCCCCTACCGCCGGGTGGCGCGCCGGGGACGGCGCCAACTGCTCGTGGGCTGGGGGGATGGACAGGCAGGAGCAGGCGTGGCGGCTGGTGACCGCACACGCGTCCGCGAACGATCGGCCGGTGTCGGTGCAGCAGGTGTGCCAGGCGGCGGTGCCGGTCCTGGGAGCCGACGGGTACGGGGTCACGCTGGTGGTCGGCCCGCAGATACGCGAGCGGGCCTGCGCCTCCGATCCCGTCGTGATGCTGATCGAGGAGAACCAGCTCGCCAGCGGGGAGGGCCCCCGCACCCAGGCCGACACCGACCTGGCCCCGGTCGTGGTCCCCGACCTGGCCGCCGTCCGCGACCGGTGGGCCGGCTTCGTCCCGCCCGTGCTCGCGGCTGGCGTGCGCGCGATGTTCGCCTTCCCGCTCCAGGTGGCGGGCGTCCGCATCGGCGCCCTCGACTTCTACTACCACCGGCCGGGGCCGTTCTCGGCCGGCCAGCTGGCCGACGCCGGAGCGTTCGCCGCGATCGCCGCCCGCGTGGCCTTCCGCACCCACCCCGCTCCGGCGGCGCTGGCCGCGCTGCCCGCCGACCGGCCGCCGCACGGGTACCCCGCCGTGGTGCACCAGGCCGCCGGGATCCTCGTCGCCCATCTGGACGTCGAGGCCGCCGACGCCCTGGTGCGGCTCCGCGCCTACGCCTACCTGCACGACCAGTCCCTCACCGGGCTCGCCCGAGCCGTCCTGGACCAGCGCGTCACCACCACCGACGACGAGTTCACCGACCACCGGACCGAACTGGACCGCGACCATGACGCCTGAGTAGCCGCCTTTCACCGGGTTCCGGCGGCTTCCTCCCCGCAAGAGCCTCAGGCGGGCGCGGCGGCGGCCGATGGATGGTGCGACGGTCTCCCGCGCGGCGGGCGGCCGATGCTGCCGACCGACTCCAAGGATGGAACCCGGTGATACTTCTGACCCGCCTCAACGGGCCGGCGTTCGCGTTGAACCCGGACCTGGTCGAGCGTGCCGACGAGACGCCCGACACCGTGATCACGCTGGTGGACGGCACCAAGTACCTCGTCGAGGAGTCCCTGGCCGAGTTCGTCGCCCTGCTGCGCCGCTACCGCGCCGAGCTGCTCGCCGACGCCGAGGTGCTCATCTCCTCCGGCGCCCAGCGCCCCGCCGATCCGGGCCGCGTGGTCCGGCTCGCCCCCAGGGAGCGCTGATGGACCTCGCCACCATCGGCGGCATCGTCATCTCCCTCGGCGCGATCATCCTGGCGATGATCCTGGAGGGCGGCAACCCGACCTCCATCCTGCTGATCCCCGCCATGGTGCTGGTGATCTTCGGGACGCTCGGCGCGGCCATGGCCGGCGGCGTGCTCGGCGACACCCTCGGCATCTTCAAGCAGATCGTGCGGGCCTTCACCGCCAAGCCCGTGGCCGGCACCGAGCTGGTCGACGCCATCGTCAAGCTGGCCGAGCGCGCCCGCCGCGAGGGCCTGCTGGCGCTGGAGGACGCGATCAAGACGGTCGAGGACCCCTTCCTGCGCCGCGGCCTGGAGCTGGCCATCGACGGCACCGACCCCGAGGAGCTGCGCGAGATCCTGGAGGCCGAGGTCGACGCCAAGCGCCGGGCCGACAAGTCCGGCGCCAAGATCTTCGCCGACATGGGCGGCTACGCCCCGACGATCGGCATCATCGGCACCGTCATCAGCCTGGTGCACGTGCTGGAGAACCTCGACAAGCCCGAGCAGCTCGGCCACATGATCGGCGGCGCGTTCGTCGCGACGTTGTGGGGCGTGCTGAGCGCCAACGTGATCTGGCTGCCCATCGGCAGCCGGCTGAAGCGCCTCAGCGAGCTGGAGTGCGCCCAGATGGAGCTGGCGATCGAGGGCGTGGCCAGCATCCAGGCGGGCACCAACCCGCGCCTGGTGTCGCGCAAGCTGAAGAGCCTGCTGCCGCCCGGGAAGGCCGCGGAGAAGGCCGCCTGATGAGCCAGGCCAGAGGGCGCGGCCGCCGCCGGGACGGCCACGAGGAGGAGCACGAGAACCACGAACGCTGGCTGGTCACCTACGCCGACATGCTGACGGTGCTGATGGCGCTGTTCATCGTGCTGTTCGCCATGAGCCAGGTCGACCAGACCAAGTTCGAGAAGCTGCGCGCCAGCCTGGCGATGGCGTTCGGGCAGGAGTCGGTGGCCTTCGACGCCCAGGGCAAGGCCCTGGCGGGCGAGGCGGGCGGCTCCGACACCTCCCCGGCCGACGTCACCGTCGGCCAGCCGCAGGACGCCAAGACCAAGGAGGCGGCCAAGCAGGCGGTGGCCGCCGCTGAGCGGGCCCGCGCGTCGGCCGGGCAGCGCGACGCCAAACGCGAGGTGGACGAGTTCGACAAGATCAAGAAGCGGCTCCAGGCGTCGCTGGCCCGCCAGGACGCCGCCAACAAGGTGCGGTTCCGCATCGACGAGCGCGGGCTGGTGGTGACCGTCGTCACCGATTCGGTGGTGTTCGCCAACAACCAGGCCGTGCTGCTGCCCGCCGGGCAGCGGATCGTCGACACCATCGCGCCGGAGCTGAGACCGCTGCCCAACGGCGTCGAGGTGGACGGGCACACCAACCGGCTGCCGGTGGTCTCGGGCCCCTACCCCTCCAACTGGGAGCTGTCGACCGCCCGCGCCTCCACCGTGGTGCGGCGACTGGCGGGCGACGGGATAGCCGCGCGGCGGCTGACCGCCACCGGATACGCCGACCAGAAGCCGCTGCACCCCTACGGCGACGACCAGGCGATGGAGCTGAACCGCCGCGTGGAGATCGTCGTGAAGTCCCGGCTGCCCGCCGAGACCCGGACCCTGCTGCCCTCGGCGGCGGGCCAGCTGCCCACCGGCTGAGGCCGGACCACAGGATCAGGAGAGGACACCATGGCCGCGACCGCCAAACTGTCGGCCGCCCCGGACGCCGACAAGGCCGCCGAGGGCGGCGGCAGGTTCAGGAAGAAAAAGAAGCTGATCATCATCGGCGGGGCCGTCGGGCTGCTCGTCGTGGCGGCGGCCGTCTACCTCCTGCTGTTCTCCGGCGGTGAGGAGAAGAAGGCCGAGCCCAAGCCCGGGGCCGTCGTGGCGCTGGAGTCGATCACCATCAACCTCCAGGACGGGCACTACCTGAAACTGAAGCTGGCGCTCCAGGCGACCGCCGAGGCCCATGAGCCGCCGGAGGGCAGCCGGGCCCAGGACCTGGCCGTGGACGCCTTCAGCAACCGGACCATGACCGAGCTGACCGCCGACAAGGCCCGCCAGCAGCTCAAGGAGGACCTGCTGAAGAAGGTCAAGAAGGCCTACAACGCCGACGGGGCCGAGGAGGTCATGGACCTGTACTTCACCGAGTTCGTGATGCAGTGATCTTCCACCTCCGGTGAACCGAACGCCGTTCGGCCGCTGGGCGGGCACCCCGCCCGGCGGCCGGACCGGCGGCCGTCGGTACTTCGGGCATGCCCGATTCCGGCTTTTACTCAGGCCCGCACTCTCCCCGCCGATCGGAGAGCGCGTGAGCCAGTCAACGTCTTCAGCGGCTCCGCGCCTGGTGGGACGGACCTCGCGCCGAGCCAAGTCATCCGAGCCGCAGCTCTACGACTTCCGCCGCCCGATCAAGCTGTCGCGCGAGCACATCCGCACGCTCCAGATCGCCTACGAGACCTTCGCCCGGCAGTACGCGACGCTGCTGACCTCCACGCTGCGCGTGGTGGCCCAGGTGTCGCTGGTGTCCATCCAGCAGCAGACCTACGACGAGTACATCTCGGCGCTGTCCAGCCCGACCGTGCTCGCCACCGTCACCCTGGACCCGCTGCCCGGCACCGCGATCATGGAGTTCTCGCTGCCCACGGCGATGGCGACCATCGACCACCTGCTCGGCGGGCCCGGCGGGCCGCAGCCCGAGCGGCCGCTGACCGACATCGAGACCCCGCTGCTGCGCGAGCAGCTCACCCGCGGGCTGGACGAGCTGCGCTACGCGCTGGAGTCCCTGGTCGCGGTGCGGCCACGGCTCGGGGCGATCGAGTACAACCCGCAGTTCGTGCAGGCGTGCTCGGCCGCCGACGCGGTGATCGTCGCCTCCTTCGAGATGCGGATCGGCGCCGAGGAGTGCCTGGCGACGATCTGCCTGCCGTTCGCCTCCATCTTCCCCAAGCTCCAGGGCGACGACGGCGACGTCGCCGTCACCCCCGCCCAGCGCCAGGCCCGCGACGAGGCCCAGCGCAACGTCGCCACCGCCCTCGGCGCGGCCCCCATCGAGGTCGCCGTGCGCTTCGGGCCGGTCCGCATGCGATCCGAGCAGATCGTCGAGCTGCGGCCCGGCGACGTCGTGCCGCTCGGCCACGCGGTGTCCGCGCCGCTGGCGGTCACCGCCGCCGACATCACCTTCGCGCACGCCGTGCCGGGCAGCCACGGCCCCCGCCTCGCCTGCCTTGTCGTGCCCACGCCGCACCACGAAAGGGACAGCCAGCGATGACCACGCTGAACCAGACCGCCCGCGCCGACCTCGCCCGCGCCGCCGCGCAGGCCACCCTCACCACCCTGCCGATCGGCGCCCCGCTGCGCCTCGGCCAGGTGACCGCCGAGCGGCCCGCGAGCACCCCCGCCGGGCAGGCCGTCTGCGCCCGCTTCTCCGGCGCGGTGACCGGCGAGGTCGCCGTGGTCGTCGGCCAGGACCTCGTCGACGCCCTGCGGCAGAGCCCGCTCGGCGAGCTCGACCCCGCCCAGGCCCTCCAGGGCGCGCTGGAGGCCGCGGCCAAGACGCTCGGCCCCGTCGTGGTGGACCCCGGCCAGACCGCCGACCCCGAGGTCGGGCTCGGCGCGCTCGCCGCCCGCGGCGAAGCGCTGTACGTGCCGCTGCTGGAGGGCGAGGAGGTCCGCGCGCTGCTCGCGCTCGTCGTCACGCCGTGGCCGGCCCCCGCGGGCGCCCAGGCCCCCGCCGACCCCGGCGGCGCCGCCGCCCGCTTCGACCTGCTGCACGAGGTCGAGATGGAGGTGACCGCCGAGCTCGGCCGCACCCGCATGACCGTCCGCGAGCTGCTGTCGCTGGCGCCCGGCGCGGTGGTCGAACTCGACCGCGCCGCGGGCAGCCCCGCCGACCTGCTGGTCAACGGCCGCCTCATCGCCCGCGGCGAGGTCGTGGTCATCGACGAGAACTTCGGCATCCGCGTCACCGAGATCGTCTCCCCCCAGTAGGAGCCCACCCGATGATCGAGACGATCCTGCGGATCACGCTGTCGCTGGCGGTGGTCCTGGTCCTGATGTGGCTGCTGGCCAAGGTCGCGCGCCGGCCGCTCGCCGGCCGCGGCGGCGACACCGTCGCGGTGCTGGCCCGCCAGCAGCTCACCCGCGGCACGTCGGTCGCGGTCGTGCGGGTGGCGGACCGGGCCCTGGTGCTCGGCGTCACCGACGCCCAGATCACGCTGCTGGCCGAGACCGACCCCGCGACCGTCGAGCGGGCCCGCGAGGGCGCCGAGCAGCGCGAGCCCGTCGCGCTGGACGCCGACGGCGCGGACCGTCCCCTGGACGACGACCTGTCCGGCCTCGACGAGTCGACCGCGTCCCCGCTCGCCGGATCGGCGCTGTCACCCCGCACCTGGACGGCGGCGCTGGACGTCCTGCGCGAGAGGACGGCCCGCAAGTGACCAAGCGTTTCCTCGTCCTGCTGCTCACCGGCCTCGGCCTCGGCGGCGCCCTGCTGCTCGGCGGCCCCGCCATGGCCGCCACTCCCGAGACCGCCACCATCGCGGCTGCCCCGACGCCCACGCCGAGCCCCACGACCCCGGGCACGACCGCGCGCCCGACCCCGCGCTCCACCCCGAGCGGCCCGCAGGGCCCGAGCGGCCCCCAGGGCACCGGCACGAACGGCCGCGTGACCGTCGACATCAACGGCGTCAACGGCAAGCCCAGCCAGTCGATCATCATCCTGCTCGGCCTGACGGTCCTGTCGGTCGCGCCCGCCATCCTGCTGCTGTGCACCGGCTTCACCAAGATCTTCGTGGTGCTCAGCCTGACCCGCAACGCCCTCGGGCTGACCAGCGTCCCGCCGAACCAGGTGCTGGCCGGGCTCGCGCTGTTCATCTCGCTGTTCCTGATGAGCCCGGTCGTCTCCCAGGTCAACGACGACGCCGTGCAGCCCTACCTCAAGGGCGACAAGAGCATCTCCCAGGCCGTGGCGGCGGGCACCCCGCCGATCCGCGAGTACCTGGAGAAGCACACCCGCAAGGACGACCTGGCGCTGTTCACCAAGGTCGCCGACCGGCCCAAGCCCGCCAACGCCGAGGCGGTGCCGATGACCACGCTCGTGCCCGCCTTCGTGCTGTCGGAGCTGAGATCGGCGTTCATCATCGGCTTCGTCATCTTCATCCCCTTCCTGATCATTGACCTGGTCGTCTCGGCCGT
The DNA here is from genome assembly GCF_001552635.1 of Actinomadura hibisca NBRC 15177. Lineage (GTDB taxonomy): Bacteria > Actinomycetota > Actinomycetes > Streptosporangiales > Streptosporangiaceae > Spirillospora > Spirillospora hibisca. Next base: position 60,454 of record NZ_BCRO01000027.1, read on the forward strand.
CCTGATGTCCCTGGGCATGATGATGCTGCCACCCGTCACCGTCGCGCTGCCGTTCAAGCTGCTGCTGTTCGTCATGGTCAACGGCTGGGGCCTCATCATCACCGCACTGATCGCCAGCAACCACTGAGAGGCCCGCCATGAGCGACACCGAGGTTCTGCACATCGCGCTCCAGGCGATGACGATGGCCGCCAAGCTCGCGGCGCCGGTCCTGCTGACCGCCCTGCTGGTCGGCTTCCTGATCTCGCTGTTCCAGTCGGTCACCCAGATCCAGGAGGCCACCCTCGCCTTCGTCCCGAAGGTGATCGCCGTCGGCGGCGCCCTGCTGCTCAGCGGCAACTGGATGTTGCACCAGCTGATGAGCTTCACCACCGAGCTGATGGCCAAGATCCCCCAGCTCGTCGGCGGGGGGTGAGCCCGTGACGGCCCTGTCGGCCCCGGCGCTGCTCGCCGTGCTGCTCGGCTCGATCCGGGCGGCCGCCTGGCTGATGATCTGCCCCCCGTTCAGCTCCAAGGCGATTCCCGCGCCCGTCAAGGCCCTGCTGTCGGTCGCGATCGCGCTGCCGCTCACCCCGAAGTTGTCCGGGCAGGTGCCCGACCTGACCACCGGCGCGGTGCTCACCGCCGCCGTCGAGCAGGTCGTCGCGGGCGTCGCCCTCGGCTTCCTCACCTCGCTGGTGTTCGCGGCGATCCAGGCCGCCGGCGACCTGCTGGACCTGCTCGGCGGCTTCTCCCTGGCCGCCGCCTTCGACCCGATGTCGCAGTCCACCAACTCGGTGTTCGGCCGCTTCTACCACATGCTCGCCACCACCCTCCTGCTGGTCAGCGGCGGCTACCAGATGGTGATCCGCGGCTTCACCTCCTCCTACGAGCTGCTGCCGATCCAGGGCACGCTGTCGCTGGAGACGCTCAGCGAGCTGCTGACCGGAGGCATCGCCCACATGTTCGTCGCCGCCCTCCAGATCGCCGGGCCCATCATCGCCGTGCTGTTCTGCGCCGACGTCGCGCTCGGCCTGCTCAGCCGCGCCGCGCCCGCCCTCAACGTCTTCGCGCTCGGCTTCCCCGTCAAGATCCTGCTGACCCTGGTGCTCGCGGGCACCGCCGTCGCCGTGCTGCCCGGCGTCCTGGACGGCACCGTCGACCACGCCGTCCGCCTGATGCTCAAGGCGGCCCACGGATGAGCGGCGAGAAGACCGAGCAGCCCACGGCGCGCAAGAAGCAGCAGGCGCGCAAGGAGGGCAACCACGCCCAGAGCCCGGACTTCGCGGCCTGGGGGATCGTGCTGGTGGCGAGCTTCGTGGTGCCCATGACGCTGCGCAACACCGCCGACGCGGCCGCGGGCGTCTTCCAGCAGATCGACGAGGTGGCCGCCAACCCCGACCCGGCGCTAGCACTGAAACTGCTGGGCAGCGGAGCCCAGGCAGGAGCGCTGGCATTCGCCCCACTGGCCGCCGTCACAATCCTGATCGTCCTGGCCGCAGCAGCCGCGCAGGGCAGCCTGAAACCAGCCAGCAAACTGCTGATGCCGAAGTTCAAGCGACTGAACCCCGCCACGGGCCTGAAGCGCATGGTCGGCGGGCACGCCCTGTGGGAACTGGTGAAGGCCCTGCTGAAAACCGCCGTGCTCGGCGCGGTCGCCTACCTGTCGCTGCGGGACCTGGTGCCCCAGCTGATGGCGGCCGGATCATTGCCGATCGCATCCGTCCTGACGACCGCGGGCCAGGCGGCCGTCTCCCTGATGCGCTGGGGCGGCGCAGCGGGCCTGCTGCTGGCCGCAGGCGACTACGCGATGGCACGCCGCCGCACGGGCAAGCAACTGCGCATGACGAAGCAGGAAGTAAAAGAGGAACACAAGCGGAGCGAGGGCGACCCACACGTCAAGGGCCAGATCCGAGCCCGCCAAGCCCAGATGAGCCGCAACAGGATGATGGCGGAGGTACCAACGGCCGACGTGGTAGTGGTCAACCCGACCCACGTAGCCGTAGCCCTACGCTACGACCCATCCCGAGGCGCCCCACGAGTAGTGGCGAAGGGAGCCGACCGGATAGCCGCCAAGATCCGCGAAGCAGCAGCCGAACACCGCGTACCAATGGTGCAGGACATCCCGCTGGCCCGCTCGCTGCACGCGGGCTGCGAGATAGGCCAGGAGATCCCACCGGAACTGTACGGAGCGGTGGCGAAGGTGCTGGCATTCATCATGGCGCTGAAGTCGAAGGGCTCGGCGGCAGGCACACACAAAATGGCAGCCTGACACTCCAGACCCACCACGGACCAGAACACGGCGTGACCACCCCCCTGCTCCGCTGTGAAGCCCCCGGCACTGATCGGCTCGCTACGACGTCGATGTGTAGGTGACCGCCAGCGTCGGCAGGACGGTGGGAACTGATTTGGCTTCGTCCCGACCGGCGAAGAACACCAGGCCGCGTGGCTTGGACTCGTCGACGGCCTTGAGCAGCAGGCCGTGGCCGGGCGCCGCGATCCAGCCGCGCACGGAGACGGGATCTTCGACCGGACCTGGATGCGGACGGTCTACGAGGCCCTCCGGCCCACCGTCGAACCGACCACGAAGTGGTCCGACGCCATGCTGGCGCCGCCTCCCGAGCACGTCCTTCGCCCGCTGGATGCTGCCGGCGCGCACCAGGAGATCGCGGATCGGTTCGCCAACGCCTTCGACCAGCCGATCTGGAGAACTGGTTCTTCGACCCGGCCAAGGCACACTCCTACCTCGGCGCGTTCGCTTGACCGCCATGACGGGCACGCAGACGGGCCCACGCCGTCGGTCGGCCTGCTCTGCCGCAACTCGTCTTCTCAGCGCCGGTTTCGCGAGACATGGCGCCACGGCCGTCCGCCGGGTACGGCGAGGATGCCGTCGCCTCCCATGTCCCCGGCGAACCACACCTCTGTGCCGACGCCGGGACCTGGCGCGGGGAACGAGCAATGGGCCTGTCCGTCGGGCTTGAGCAGGATGACGCGTGTGTCACTGCTCCACCTGCGGCCGTTGGCGCGCGTGCCTTCGCCCGAGACCACCCGTACCTGGTCGATCCGGCAGGGCCAGACCTGCCAGGAGCAGGTGCGCAGTATGCGGTGTTCCCTGACGCGTGCTCTCAGCCAGAGGACGACCAGTCCGAGCGTGACGAGCGCGGTGACGCCGAGCATCGCACCGAGGAAGGCGGCCGATCCTCCAGCGGAGAGAAGGAAGGCCACCGCGACGAGCTGGACGGCGAGCACCGGCGCTCCCCAGGCGAGGCCCGCGCGGAATCCGCTGCGTACCTCGTCCACGACGCCCGGCACGTCACCTGCCGCCCCGTGGAGAACCTGATATCCGTACTCGTTCACTTCCACTGTCCACTCCCGATGACGTCGCGGCGAAGGTGATTCTATCGAGATGCGTTAGAATTAATAAGCCCTCCCCGGCCGATGTGACACCTTCTCTGTGTTGTGCGGCCCTCAACAAATCCAGGGGTCGGTCCCGCGTGTGTCCGAACCTTTGCCTTCCCATAGTGGAGGCCGCTTCGGCGTCGTTTTTGGGGGTGAGCGGATATGTGTGATTCTCGTTCCTGGTTAATACGGTGGCCCTGCATTCATGGAAGTCCTGCTGAAGGGGCTGATTTCATTGCGGCTACCAAAACGGACGGCTCGGTTCGTCCTCGGAGCGGCGCTGGTCGCGGGCCAGGGGGGTTCCGCCCTGGCGGAGACGTCGCGCGACTTGAACCCCTGCGTTCCCTCCCCGAAGTCGGGGCGCCTCTGCTTCTCCACCGTCGAGACCCGGGAGGCGTTTGAGACGATCAAGGGTCTGCGCTGGCATCCGAAGGCGCGCGAGGCGACCTTCGCCTTCCATCCCGCGGCGGACGGCTCGAAGCTCGTGGTCTCCTTCGGGCCAGCCGACCGTGAGGTCGCGGACGCGCTCAGGCGGCGGCACGGGGCCAGGGTGGACATCAAGATCGATCTACCGCTGCGACTACGGGGCGGCCGGCTCAGGCAGTCGGGCCGCGCCGGCGACGCCAGCCCGCACTGGGGCGGCGCCGCGGTTCAGGCCGAGAGCACGGTCTGCACCTCCGGTTTCTCGGTGGTCTTCCCCGGCGGAGGCAGAGGATCGGTGTCGGCGGGTCACTGTTTCGACAACGGCGCGGGGTTGGCGTCCGGTCTGCAGTTCTTCGGAGTCACGCAGGGGGAGAGCGGATATCCCGACTACGACATGATCGCCATCATGTCGGGTGGCGCCTACGCCAACCGGATCTACACCGACCCCGGCGCACCCATCTCGCGAACGGTGACCGGCAAAGGCGATCCCGGCCTCAACAGCCTCATCTGCACTAGCGGCAGGCTGAGCAAGGCGAAGTGCAACGGGAAGGTGGTCAGTCTCGACGGCGTGCTCTTCCAGGGCGGTGGCTGGACGACCGGCCTCATCGTGGCGAACAAGCCGGGACAGGTCATCGGGACGGTCGGGGACTCCGGCGGTCCCGTCTACTCCGCGTCCGCCGGTGACGGCGCGGTGATCCGAGGCATGGTGGTCGGCGGAACCCTCAGCGGCGACACGGTCTACGCGGAGAAGATCTCCAGCATCGAGGCACACCTGGGCGTCACGGTGGCGACCACCCCGTAGCGGGGAACCGTCGAAAGCCGGATCCGGCCGCACCTTTCGGTGACGGCCGGATCCGTGGTCGGTGCGCGGTCAGGCCGCGAGGGCCCGCGGCCTTTCGGTGACGGAGGTCACGCCTCCTCGAGCCAGTACGAGCTCACCCCGAAGAAGCAGCCGGACTCGGTCATCTTCGGTGAGACGAAGCTGTAGAACTTGTTGGGCTCCATCTTCGTGTAGTCGGTGCGGTAGGTGAATCCGAACGTGCACGAGACGGCCAGCCGGGCCTTCGTGTAACCACCGTAGTCCAGGACGCGTGAACATTGGCTGGCGCTTGCGCGGAAGCCATTGCTCTCGAACGTCTTGTGCGCGTAGTAGGGACAGGAGAAGGTGCCGCTCGGCGTCGCGAGGGTGCCGGCCATCGCCGGGGCCGCGGTGGTCACGCTCAACGCGCTCAACGCGATCAGCGTTGCGGCCGCCGCGGCGCCGGTGCGCGCCTTTCGATTGGCGATCACGAGAATTCCCCCTTGCTGTCAGGTGGTGATGCCGATATCGATTTTTCCGATTTTCGGCGAATGCCACGATGACCATTCATGGAAAGGAATCTGCTTGGAGTGGTCGGTGTGACGGGTGGGTCCGTCACCCGGCGGGTCGCCCGGTCAGGACGCCGAGAGTCGGCGGCGGCTCACCCGCCGAGGCGGACCGGCAGGCTCGTCAGCGCGCGCACCAGGAAGCTGGCGCGGTGGGTCAGTTCGGCGCGGGGCACGGCCAGGGTCATCTCCGGGAAGGCCCGGACCAGCCGGGGCACGGCCACCTGCCCCTCCAGCCGGGCCAGCGCCGCGCCCAGGCACAGGTGCAGCCCGTGGCCGAAGCCGACGTGCCGGACGTCGGTGCGGGTGAGGTCCAGCCGGTCGGGGTGGGAGAACCGGTCGGGGTCGCGGTTGCCCGCCGCGACCACGGGGAACACCGGCGCTCCGGCGGGCAGCGGCGTCCCGGCGAACTCCAGGTCCTCGCCGGGGAACCGCCACAGCGCGGTCAGGAACGCGCCCTCGTAACGGATGAACTCCTCGACGGCCCCGGCGGGCAGGTCGGGCACCGCCAGCACGAGACGCCGCTGGTCGGGGTGGTCGAGCAGGGCCAGAACCGCGTTGGCGATGAGGTTCTGCGTGGTGTCGAAGCCGCCGATCACGAAGGAGGTGACCATGGCGATCAGCTCGGTCTCGGTGAGGCGTTCCCCGTCCTGGCGGGCGGCGATCAGCTCGGAGGTGACGTCCTGGCCGGGGCGGCGGCGCTTGTCGGTCAGCAGCTGCCGGGCGTAGTCGATGAGCGCGGCCGACGCCTCGGGCGCCCGCGCGGCGACCGAGGGGTCGGCCGAGAAGATCGTCATGGTCAGGTCGAGGACGAACCGGCGGCGCTCGAACGGGATGCCGAGGATCGCGCTGATGACGTCGCACGGGACCAGGGCCGCGTAGTCGGCGACCAGGTCGGCCTCGTCCCGCTCGCGCAGCTCGTCGATCAGACGGTCGGCCGTACGCTCGACGATGCCCCGCCAGGGCTCCATCTGGCGTGAAGTGAACATCTTGGCGGTGAGCCTGCGCAGGCGGGTGTGCCGGGGCGGGTCCGACAGGGCCAGGGCCTCCTCCAGCTCGGTGCCGCGTCCGATGCCCAGACCGGCCGCCTGGAACTCGGGGCTCGCCGAGGAGTAGGCGCAGCTGAAGCGGGAGTCCGACAACAGATCCCGCACGTCCTGGTAACGCGTCACCGCCCACATCGGCACGTCCCCGTAGGGGAACCGGAAGGCGTGGACGGGGGAGTGACGGCGAAGCCAGGTGAACGTCGCGTGGGGATCGGTGAAGAACTCCGGGCTGAACAGCGGTGTCGGAGAGGAGGGTTCCATGGCAGGCGACTCCTGGACGGATCGTGCGCGGACGGTGACCGGACGAGATCATCTGATCGTCCGGCGTGACCGCGCACCGATCCAGGTCCGCACAGCAGCGGATGTCGCCGTGCCACTTCGAGGTGACCCTGACCCGTCGGGACGGGCCCACGGCAGGGACGAGACGGTCCTGCCGTCAGCTCGTGAGCAGCGTCTCGTTGTGGTTGCCGCTGATGATGCCGCCGCCACCGCCGGAGGGCTGCCCGGAGGCGACGGTCTGGCCGGTCGTCGTGGCGGAGGACGCCTGAGCGGGAAGGACGTGCACGGCCACGGTGAGAAGGGCGGTGCCCAGTCCGGCGAGGATGAGCTTCTTGCGGTTCGGCATTGCTGCTCCCTGTGACGGGGTGGATGGTGCGATCACCTCCTGAATGTGCGGCCGGGCGCACGCCGCCGCCATCGCCGCTTCGCGCGTGGTCGCCGAGCTGAGTGGCCTTTCCGGCGCGGTCGTCGCCGTTCTGTGCTGATCCGTGCCGTTCCGCACCCCGGAACGTTTCGCCGTTCGCGCCACGGGCCTTCCTAACGTGCGGAGCGACAGCGCCGAACAGGAGGCAGGCAGTGCGCTTCAGCGAACCACTCAACATCGTCATCCATCTCGACAGGCGGGCGGCCACGCCTCTGCACGCCCAGATCAGCCGCCAGTTGCGGGCGGCGATCCGCGACGGCGTGCTGGCCCACGGCGACCGGATCCCCTCGACCCGGACGCTGGCCGCCGAACTCGGCGTGTCGCGTTCGGTCGCGCTGCACGTCTACCACGAGCTGTACGCCGAGGGCCTGGTCGAGGCCCGCTCGGGCTCGGGGAACTTCGTGCACTGCCCGCAGCGACAGCCGCGACGGAGTGAGTCGCCGGGCGTGCGACCGTCCGCGACCCCGATCGACCTGCGGCCGCTGGGCGCGGGCGGGCACGGGTTTCCCGCCGCGGTGTGGCGGTCGGCGTGGCGCCGGGCCGTCCACCGCGTGCCCGGCCCCGCGTCGCGGTCCCCGCAGGGCGACCCCGAACTGCGCGCGGCTCTGGCCGCCCACCTGCGCAAGCAGCACGGTCTGAAGTGCGGCGCCGACCAGATCGTCGTCACTTCGGGCCGGGTGGCCGCCCTGGACGCGCTCTGCCAGATCGGTGCGGGCCCGGGGGAGAGCGTCGCCTTCCAGCAGCCCGGTCCGGGCGACCTGCGCCGCCTGCTGGCGGCCCGGGCCGTGGACGTCATGCCGTTGCCGGTCGACGCCGAGGGCGTCCTGGTGCCCCGGATGTGCCCGCGCGTGCGCATGGCCGTGGTGCGCCCGGTGCAGGCACACCCGCAGGCCCGGCTCTCCGCCCGCCGCAGGGAGACCCTGCTCGACTGGGCCGCGACCGAGGGCCTGACGCTGGTGGAGCTGGAACGCGACCCGTTCATGGCGTCGTCATCGCCGTCGCTGCCGCTGGCCGCGTCGGCGGAACACCGGCCGACCGTCTTCCTCGGCTCCTTCACCGACATCCTCGCGCCCGCTCTCGACCTGGGCTACGTCGTCGCCCCGCCGGAGCTGGTCCCCGCCATCACCCGGGCCGTGTGCGGCGGCCGTCTCGATCCCTCCCCGGTCGTCCAGCGGGTCGCCGCGACCCTGCTCGGCGAGGACCATCTCGCCCGCTACCTGCGCCGGATGACGACCCTCGGCCAGGCCCGCCGCCGGATCGTCCGGCGCGCGCTGGCCACGCTCCCCCCGGACCAGCTGGCCGAGACCGGATTCGGCGGCCTGGAGGCGACCCTGCGGCTCGGCCACCTGCCGGCCCGCGAGGTCGCCGACCGTCTCCGCGCCCAGGGCGTCCTCGTCGAGACCGGCGACGCCCCCGGGCCCGCGCGGCGGCCCGACCGCATCGTCATCGGCTACGGCCACCTGGACGAGGTGACGCTCAAGCGCGGCCTGCACCAGATCGTGCGCACCCTCACGCAGATGGGCCGGGAGCCGAGCAGGGCGCCCGACACCGGGCGACGGCGCGGCTCGGCCTGAGCCGACCGTCCCATCCGGCGGCGGGAGCGGACCGTTCAGCGCCGGCTTCCGGCGGATTGCGGCCCTGCCCGCCGCGCCGGGAGCACGTCAGGGTGACCCTGTGCCCCACGCCCTCGCCTCCCCGTCGTTCCCCCAGCCCTATCCGGGCCAGCCGCACCGGCCCGCGAGCCGGGCGCCCGACCCGCTGCGGCCCATGACCGACGTCGACCACGGGCGGTCCTGGCTGCTGGACTTCCACTGGCCGCGGGGCCTGACGCCCCTGGGCCTGACCCTGGCCGAGGACTTCTCCCGCGCGGCGCAGAAGGCCGCCGTCGCGCTGGGCCCGGCCGCCGCGGGCGGCTTCGCGCACCGCAGCGTGGGCACCCACCTGTACTTCGGCGAGGTGGGAACCGGCCCCGTGGCCGACGGCGGCGCGGGGTCCCGGCGGACGGCCCGCGCCGCCGCCTCCTTCGCGGCTGCCTTCGAGAGCCGCTGGGCCGCCATGACGGCCGAGCTGGAACGCTCCTCGGCGTCGTTCGAGACGGCCGAGACCGCCGGCCTTCCGCTGCGGCGGCTCGCGGCCGAACTCGCGCGGGCCCGTGCGCTGCACCGGCGGGCGTGGGACCTCCACTTCCAGGTGATGTACCCGCTGCTCGTCCACTACCTGAACTTCCAGGAACTGTGCCGGGACCTGGGACTCGACCCGGCCCGTACGGCCACCTACCTCCAGGGGTTCGACAACCGCATCCTGCGGACCGACCGCGACCTGTGGACGCTGGCCGCCCTGGCCCGACAGGCCGGGCTGGAGTCCCTGTTCGCCCGGACCCCCGCCGCAGGACTGGCCGCCGCCCTGGACCGCGCCGGGCCGCCGGGACGCGCCTGGCTGGGACGCCTGGCGGACTTCCTGCGACAGTGGGGGCACCGGACCGAGGGCACCGCCGACGTCAACCTGCCGAGCTGGCGCGAGGACCCCACCCCGGTCCTGGGCACCGTGAAGACCTTCCTGCAGCGCCCCGGCGGCTTCGACCTGACCGCGGCCCAGCGGCGGTCGGCCCGGCAGCGCGACGAGGCGGTCGACCAGGCCCGCGGGTCGCTGTCCACCTCCCGACGCCGCCTGTTCGACGAGGCCCTGGCGTCCTGCCACCAGGCCAACTTCGCCTGGTGGAACGACGAGCACAACTTCTGGATCGACCTGAGGGTCGCGCTGCCCATGCGGACGGTGTGCCTGGCGATCGGCAGGACACTGGCCACCGACCGGCCCGACGACCCGCTCTACCTGTTCGGCCCGGAACTGGCCGGCCTGGTCGTCGGCCGCACGGCCTGGCGGGACCTGGCCGGACGGGTCGAGGCACGGCGGGAGTACTTCCAGCGGTGGCTGGGCCGCCGGCCCACCATGCCCGCGCTCCTGGGAACCGTCCCCGACCAGGTCCACGACCCGGTCCTGCTGGAGATCTTCGGTGTCCGCGACCGCTACCTTCAGGCCGTCAGCGCCACGGCCGCGCCCGTCCGGCTGTCGGGCCTGGCCGCCGCGCCGGGCAGCGCCACCGGCCGGGCCAGGGTCCTGTACGACGCCGACGACCTGCACGCCATCCGGCCCGGTGAGATCCTGGTGTGCGAGTCGACCAGCCCCAACTGGACCCCGGCCTTCGGAAAGATCGCCGCCTGTGTCAGCGACATGGGCGGCGCGCTCAGCCACGCGGCCATCGTCAGCCGCGAGTACGGGGTCGCCTGCGTGGTGGGGGTGGGCACGGCCACCCGCACGATCGCCACGGGCGACCTCCTCCAGGTCGACGCCGACGCCGGACGGGTCACGATCCTGTCCAGGGCCACGTGAGCCCGCCCGGTCATCGCATGATCATTAAGCTGTCGCCGGGGCCCGCCCGCGCCCGCGCTCACCGGCACCCGCTCTCACAGGCACAACGAACGTTCCAGCCTGACCGCCGCCGAGCCGACCAACCGGGACAGCCGGTCCAGGTGGGCGGCCATCTCCCGCTGCGGACCGACGACCGAGATCGCGGCCCTGGCCACCCCCGCGCCGTCCCGCAGCGCCGCCGCCACCGAGGTGAACCCCATGCTGACCACGTCGTCGGTGACCGCGGTGCCGCGCGCCCGCGCCTCGGCCAGCGACCGGTCGAAGGCCCCGGCCGTCCCGGCGCCCGCGGGCTCGGCCGCCCGTGCCACCTGCCCGGCCTGCCGGGCCAGGGACGGGTTGAAGGCGGCCATGACCTTGCCCGAACTGGTGCGGTGGGCGGGGATGCGCCGCTCGATGTCGGCGAAGTCGGGCAGCTGCCGCGCGGGCACCAGCCGTTCGAGGTAGACCACGTCCGGCCCGTCGGGAACGGCCAGGTGCACTGTGCACGCGGTCGCCTGCCGCAGGTGTTCCAGCATCGGCAGGGCCGTCTGCCGGATGCGGACCCGGTTGACGGCCGCGTAGCCCAGCTCGATGATCCGCAACCCCAGCCGGTAGTTGGCCGACTCGGGGTCCTGCTCGACGAAACCACGGGCCCGCAGTGTCGACAGCAACCGGTGGGCGGTGCTCTTGGACACCCCCAGCCTGCGGGCCAGCTCGGTGACCCCCAGTTCCTCCTGCGCGGTGAAACAGGTCAGCAGCTCCATCGCGCACAACACGGACTTGAGCCCGCCCCCGGTGCCCGGCTCCGCCGCCAGCGTGCTTGCCATGTCGTCCCCTTCGCCCAGCGTGCACTGGCATCAGCATCGCCGCCGGGCCACTGGGGAGGACATGGGGAGCCGACCCCAAAGATCGCCCTAGCCATTGAGCGACGGAGCGGGGACGTCCGCGCCGGTCGGCCCGGTCCTCAGCCGCCGCACGGCCGCCCGGCCATCGCCTGCTGGAGCAGGTGCTGGTGGTCGCGGGTGTGGGCCAGCACCACCTTCAGCAGGTCGACGGTGTGACCGGCGCTGCCGTGGTCGAGGACGCGGATCCGCCGGTCGTGCCCGCGCCGGGCGTAGCTGAGATGCCGCCCGCGGAAGACCACCAGCTTCCTCAGCACCTCGGCCAGCGCCCGCGCGCTCGTCTGCACCGGCGAGTCGAGCCCCGGCGCCCGGTGCTCGGCCAGCGCGGTCACGACCCTGGGGACCAGCGGCCTGCCGCCCGCCAGCCCGCCGTGCAACGCGCGGATCTCGACGCTGTTGTACAGCGGCATCTCGTCCTGGAGCCGGGCGTGGTCGGGATCGCCGCGCTCGGCGCCCCACAGCAGGGTGTCCAGCACGAAGAAGGGGATCTGCGCGGGCGCCGGCCCCAGGTAGTCGGTTCCGCCGATCCGCACCGCCTCGAAGAACGGCCGCATCCGCTGGGCGAAGAACTGGGGCGGCACGTCGTCCCGGATGAGGTCGATCGCCAGGACGGGCACGTCCAGCAGGGTGGCCACGGCCGCGCACCGGCGCGCGAACTCCGGATCGGCGACGTCGGCCTGCTCCAGCCGCCACAGGTGGTCGATGGCCTGGTGGACGGCCTGCTCGGAGACGCGGACGGACTCGATCATCGCCGCTTCGGCCGTGCCGCCCAGGTACATGCGCTGGCGGGAGCCGCGCGGGTTGCACGCCCCGTAGTGCGAGATGGTGTCGCGGGGAACCGCCCGAGTGCGCCGCGCCAGCTCCAGCAGGACGTCGCCGACCTCGGGGACGGCCGACACCGGCTGGGTGCCCAGCCGCCGGATCGACCCGAGGAGCATGCCCAGGTCGCGCGTCGCGGCGACGCACTCGGTCCGCCTGAGGTGCGTCGCCACCCGCCGCGCCCGGCGGGTGAGGGTGTCCAGGGCGTCGACCAGGGCCGTCAGATCGTCGGTGGCGTTCATGCGCGGCAGGTCGCGCAGCACCGTGTCGGCGTCCAGCGGGTCCAGCGCGGCCGTCTCGACGGAACACGGCTTCAGCGACAGGTCGAGCGGCATGAGGCCCCCAGGCGGAGTGACGGACAACGGCTTTCATCGTTCAGCCGGGTGAGCGGGGCCGCGAAGGGCCACTCAGCGACGAGCTGCGGGAGGCCAGTCAGCGCGGGCCGCGGGGCGGCCGGGACGGTTTGTGGTCCGTCCCACCCGGACGCTGAGCGGTCGTTGTCGGCTCGCGCGGCACGGGCCTGCAATGAGGACGTTCGAGAAACGAGGCGCCTCATGAACGCTCAGGGCACGATTCATCGTCAACCACTGCTCACTCAGGGACAGCTCCGGGATCTGCGTCGTTTTCACGAGGTCGGCCGTGCGTGGTGCCGACGTCAGGAGCTGACGGTCGGGATCCGGCACGACATGGCGCTGTGGGCGCGGCACATGGACACCGCTCCGTGCGCCGACGGCGTGAACCCCACCTTCGACCCGAAGTGCGGCCCGGCCGCGGGGAACGAGTCCTTCTGGATCGAGGTCCGGGACGCCACCGGCCTGACCGTGGGATGCGTGGCGGCACGCGTGTTCAGGAACGTGGACCTGCGGTGGCTCCTGGAGTCGATGCGCCTGTGGTTCGATCCGCTGCCCGCCGCGCTCACCGGGCAGGAGGGGCCGCGCCTGCTGCTGCGGGCGGACCTGAGCGGCGACACCTGCCACTTCGGCGGGCTCTGGGTCCATCCGGACCGGCGCGGCGGTCTCCTCGCCGGTCTGCTGGTGCGGCTCGCCCGCGCACACGCCGTCGAGCGCTTCGGCCCGATGCTGGAGACCAGCATCAGCTTCCGCGAGCTCGCCCTGCGGCCCTCGTTCGCCGCCGGGCACGCCTTCCAGCACGTGGTGCCCTGCCTGGAGGGCCACTTCCCGCCGACCCGCAGAGTCGAACTCATCTACCTCAACTACAGTCCGGCGGGCCATCTGGAGGAGATCCTGCCCGCCACCATCGCCCTCTTCTCCGCCGCTGGGAGCTGATCGGTCCCGCCTATTCTCAGGGTGGGGGCGGGAAATTCTTAGGGGACGTACCGGTGGGCGACCGCAATGCCCGTGCCCGCTCCGCGCAGCCATCCTTGGCCGTGTCATTCCCAGGAGACCTCGGGTCCGGTCCCGGGGCCGCGTGCCGAAGGCGGCGTCGTCATGCGCTACTCGCAACCCCTGCACATCCCGCTCCACCTGCGCCGGGACGACCCGGCATCGCTCCACGACCAGCTCGTCGGCCAGGTGCGTGCCGCGATCCTGGGCCGGGCCCTGGCGCCGGGGGACCGGCTGCCCTCGACCCGGAACCTGGCCCGGGCGCTCGGGGTCTCCCGTTCGGTGGTGGTCTCGGCGTTCGACGCGCTCCTGTCGTCGGGGTGGCTGGAGGCCCGGCCCGGCTCGGGCACCTTCGTCGCCCGACGGCAGCGGACGGGCGCCGCCGCCTCTGCTGGACCGTCCTCGCCACCTCAGGGCCGGACATCCCGGCTCCACCCCGTGCTGGCGGACCTGACACCGGGACAGACCGGCTACCGGTCGTTCCCGGTGGAGGCGTGGCGTGCCGCGTGGCGGCAGGCCAGCCACCACCTCGACACCGCCTGGGACACCTCCGCGCACGGCAGCCTGGAGCTGCGGACGGCGGTCGCCGGGCACCTGCGGCAGTGGCGCGGCGTCGCGTGCGCCGCGGACCAGATCGTGATCACCACCTCGGTGGCCCACACCGTCGGGCTGCTGGCCGGTTCGCTGGTCCGCCCGGGCGACGGCGTGGTCGTCGAGGACCCCTGCTCGGCGGCGATCCGTGACGCCCTCACCGGGCACGGCACGTTCCTGGACCGGTGTCCCGTGGACGCGCTGGGACTGGTTCCCCAGACGCTGCCGGACGGGGCGGCCCTCGCCGTGGTCTCGGCGGGCCACCAGTTCCCGACCGGTGCGGTGCTGTCCACGGCACGGCGCACCGCGATCGTCGACTGGGCGCGTGACAGCGGCGCGCTGGTCGTGGAGGACGACTCCGGCTACGAGTTCTGCCGGCAGGAACCGCCGCCGCCCACCATGCTGGCCACGGGCGCGCCGGGCCAGGTGGCCTACACCGGTTCCTTCGACGCGGTCGTGGCGCCGCTGGTGCGGCTCTCCTACGTCGTCACCGGACGGGACCTGGCCCGGGACCTGCGCCTGCGCCTGGAACGCCAGGCCGGTCCGCCGCCGGTGCTGATGCAGGCGGCGATGGCCCAGCTCCTGCGCGAGGGAACCGTCCTGCGTCACGTCAGGCGCCTGGCCCGCCAGCACGCGCACAGCCGCGAACTCATCCGCCGTGCCTTCGGCCGTCACCTGCCGGGAGCCGAGGTCACGGGGGACGCCGCCGGTGACCACGTCGTCATCCGCCTGCCGTCGGCCGTCTCCGCCGAGGACTACGTCCACCGGCTGCGAGGACGGGGTGTGGTGGTGCCGCTGATGAAGGACTGCGCGGTCGGCGGGGCCGATCGCGAGGACCGGCTCGTACTCGGCTACGGGCACCTGGCTCCCGACCGCCTGGACCAGGTCCTGCGCCTCATGACGCGGACGGCGTCGTCGTGGCGCGGCGCCGCCTGACCGGCGCTCACCCGAGCCGGAGGACCTGGTCGAGCGGCATCCGCAGCGATCTGGCCGTCGGCGGCCCGGCGATCCCCAACCGGAACAGCACCACCTGCGCGTGGTTGGCCTCGGGTGGGAACAGCCGCCGGTAGTCGCGGCCCAGCGCGTGCAGCTCCTGCCGTTCGGCCGCCGAGAAACCGGCGCCCGCGCCGCGCTCCAGGCGGGCCAGCAGGTACGGCAGGTTGGTCATCGGTTGCAGGAACAACCCGCGCGCCGAGGCCTCCAGCCACAGCCGCTGCAGCGCCCGGCCGCCGAGGAAGAAGCTGTCGCGCGAGAGCCCGGGCACGCTGACGAGCCCGATCGCCGAGGCGGCGGCCGCCTGGTCGCGGGCCACCTCCTCCAGCGCCGCCCCGCCGCCGGTGCGCGCCAGCAGCCGGACCACCCTGCTCTGGGAGACCAGACGCAGCCCGGCGAGTTCGGCGGGACTGAGCTCCATCGTGGCCACGTCGATGCCGTGCGGCAGCGCCTCGGCCTCGGCCGGCGTCCAGCGCAGTCCGGGCATCGTCTCGCGGTGGATGGCCGGGTTCAGCGTCCCGACGCGGTCGGCCGCGCCGATCAGCCGGGCCAACCGGGCTACGTCGCCGTCGGAGACGCACAGTTGCAGCCGCGCTCCCAGCGAGGTGCAGGTGGCGGTCAGCGCCTCCAGGGTCGCGGCGTCGACCGGCCGCCGGGCGTCCCGCCGCCGGTTGGTGACCCGGCGTGTCAGCCAGGCGGCCAGCGGGTGGCCGGCCGACGCCGCGCCCGGCGTCAGGTGCACGGTGCACACCAGGTCGGGGTCGCCGGGATCGGGCCAGGTCAGCACGCGCGTGCGCAGCCCGAGCTCGGCGGCGGCGATCCGCAGGTTCTCCGTCACCGCGCCGAAGGTGGCCCACGTCGCGCCGTGCTCGAAGTCCAGCGTGGGAAGGTCGCGGCTCGCGTCGTGCCTGCACTCGATCAGCGCGCTGGCGGCGCGCCAGACGAACCGCCAGGGCTGGGCGTTGTGCGGGGAGGGCGCCAGCGCACCCATCGCGACCACCCACCGCACCATGTCCGTGGTGATCGGGCCCGCCGGCGATGGCGGCGGCTGCGAGGGCACGGCGGGCGCCGCCGGGACGCCGGGCGCGACCGCCGCCGGCGCGGGCGGCGGGACCGGCCGACGGTACAGGAACCGGTCA
This sequence comes from Actinomadura hibisca NBRC 15177, assembly GCF_001552635.1. Taxonomy (GTDB): domain Bacteria; phylum Actinomycetota; class Actinomycetes; order Streptosporangiales; family Streptosporangiaceae; genus Spirillospora; species Spirillospora hibisca. The sequence goes on from NZ_BCRO01000027.1 coordinate 76,559, forward strand.
CCGTCCAGGTCGGCCAGTGGATCGACGTAGATCCGGCCGGATGGGACGGCCTCACCCAGCAGGATCCGCCGGGCGGCCTCGGTGGCCACCGCACCGCCCAGCATCGCTCCCGACGCCAGCTGCGGCCACGACGACAGCGTGTGGTCGATCTCGGGCAGGGAGGCGGCCATCCGGTCGCTGATCCGCCCCGCGTCCAGCAGCGCCAGGACGTAGGGCACTTTGTCGCGGGTGGACAGGCCCCGCAGATCCCGGGCGTCGACGCCGCCGAGCAGGCCGTGGAAGACGGGCCGGTCGGGTTCGAGATCGAAGCGCTCGACGTCGAGCATCCCGCGGTCGTTGGTCTCCATCAGCACCGGGACCCGGGCGCGGCGGGCCTCCTCCCGGACGACCACCTTCAGGTGGAGGTCGTCGCACTCCTCGACCACCAGGTCCAGGCCGCCGTCGCCCCGCACGAAGTCCTCGACCGAGCGCGGGTCGACGCCCTCGGGAAGGACCTGGACGTCGAGGTAGGGGTCGAGCTCGAACATCTGGCGGGCGGTGAGCACCGTCTTGGGCAGGTCGAGGTCGTGGACGGCCGCGCGCAGGCGGTTGGTGTTGGAGAGCTCGACCAGGTCGAAGTCGGCGATCCGGAAGGCGCGGCCCACCCCCTCCTGGGCCAGGGTGAGGGCCGCCGCGTTCCCGGCCGACAGGCCGACGACACCGATGCGCTTGGTGGCCAGGACCGCCTGCTCCACCTGCGTGATCTTGTTCCGGTTGCGGTCGGCGCGCAGCTCCCGGAACTCGGCCTCGGGCAGCAGCCGCACCAGCCGGGCCGACCAGGGATACCAGACCCACCTGCCGTACCGGTCGGGCGGCAGGCCGACCAGGATCTCCTCGGCGAGCCGGTCGAGCCGGACCTCGTCCCGGGCGTGCCGAGGGTGGCGGCTGCGGGCCAGCTGCCGGATCTGCTGCGGGAGGGTGTCGTACCTGCACAGGATGGCGCCGGCGCGTTCGAGCCGCTCCAGGCACCGCCGGTCGGCGGGGTCGGCCGGGTCGAACAGCACCGGGCGCCAGGTGTCGCGCCCGGTGACGACGCTCGACCGGGCGTCCACCGGGGAGGAACGCATGGGCCCGCCACCCCTCGCTCGTCGGAGTCTGGATCCTGTCCGCTCATGCTCGGGTGGTCCGGCTGGACGATGAAGGGCCACTTAACGACGAAACCGACCGGTCCGCCCGTTCGGGGCCCGCTGTCTCAGAAGACGACGCCGACCTTCTTGAGGGTGTGCCGGACCACGCATCCGCCGTCGCTCTGCGACATCCACTCGATCTTGTAGTCGACGGGGTCGGCGGCGTGCGCGGGAGGAACGGGGGAAAGGACCGCGGCGGCGATCGCCGCCGCGGCGCCGGACGCCGCCCGGGCCACTGCCGCGTGAGGTTGGCGGCTCAGTGGGACTGGCCGGGACCGGGCGTGCCTGGCTGCATGGGCTCACCGTGGCACCGTGGCACCGTGACACCGCGGTCCGAGCGAGGAGCCGAGATGACGCACCCGAACCCAGACGCCGCACGTCCGGTCGTCGACTTCGACCACCACTCCCGCGAGTACCGCGACGGCTGGCAGGAGATCAGCGAGCGCAACGCCGCCGGGTGCCCGGTCGCCTGGACCGAACGGCACGGCGGTTTCTGGCTGGTCTCGGGGCACGCCCCGCTCGTCGAGGCGATCCGCGACGACGCCGCGTTCTCCTCGGCCCACGACCTCACCGGCGCGCCCGGCGGCTACCAGGGCATCATGATCCCCGCCTTTCCCCGCCGCTCGATCCCCATCGAGCTGGACCCGCCGGAGTTCTTCCACTACCGGCGCCTGCTCAACCCGCGCCTGTCGCCCGAGGCGGCCCGGCGGTGGGAGCCCTACACGCGCCGGGTGACGGCCGCCTGCCTGGACCGGGTCAGCCGGGCCGGACGCATGGACCTGGTCCTCGACCTGGCCACGCCGGTGCCCGCCGTCGTGACGATGAAGCTGCTGGGCATCCCGCTGGCCGACTGGGAGCGCTTCGCGGCCACGATCCACCAGATGACCTACACCACGCCGGGCACCGAGGAGTTCGACGTGGCCGCGCGGGGCATGGGCGACATCGTCCAGGCGGTCCAGCAGAGCATCCAGGAGCGGCGGCGCAGGCCCGCCGACGACCTGATCTCCCATCTGGTCGCCGCGCGGGTGGAGGGCGAGCCGCTCGACGCCGAGCGGCTGACCGGCATGTGCACCACCGTGCTGGCCGGCGGCGTCGACACCACGACCTCGCTGCTGGCCAACGCCCTGCACTGGCTGCACCGCCATCCCGACCAGCGGCGTCGCCTGGCCGCCGACCCCGGCCTGCTGACGGCCGCGACCGACGAGTTCCTGCGCTTCTTCGCGCCGGTGCAGATGCTCGCCCGCACCGCCACGCGCGACGTCGTGCTCGGCGGCCAGCGGATCGGCGCGGGAGAGCGGGTCATGCTGTCGTTCGCCGCCGCCAATCGCGACCCCGCCGTCTTCCCCGACCCCGGCCACCTCGACCTGGCCCGCTCGCCCAACCGTCACCTGGCCCTCGGCGCCGGGATCCACCGCTGCGTGGGCGCGCACCTGGCGCGGGTGGTGTTCGCGACCGTGCTGCGGGAGGTGCTGACGCGGATGCCCGACTACCGCGTGCGGGAGGCGGAGGCCCGGCGCTACCCCTCGATCGCGGCGGCCAACGGCTACGTCTCGATGCCCGCCACCTTCACGCCGCACGCGCCGGCCGCCGAGGGGTCCTGGCTCGACCTGGCCTGAGTCCGGCCCTGGGGGGACCTTCTGATCCGCTCGCGGAGATTACCGGCACGTAAGTGGTCATGTCGGCCCGACCCGCTGCGGAGGGACAGTGGTCGTCGGTCACGAGGACGTCGGCCCCGCCGCGACCGGCCCCGCGCCGCCGTGCGCCGCCGACGCCCGTGTCCCCGCCAGCCGACTCCGACCGAGCGAGTGATGACCGTGCCGAACAGAGTGACCGCCGAACCCTACAAGATCAAGATGGTGGAGCCGATCAGGCTCAAGAGCCACGCCGACCGGCTGCGGGCGATCGCCCAGGCCGGGTACAACACCTTCCTGCTGCGCAGTGAGGACGTCTACATCGACCTGCTCACCGACTCCGGGACCAACGCCATGAGCGACCGGCAGTGGGCGGGGATGATGCTGGGCGACGAGTCCTACGCCGGAGCGCGCAATTTCTACCACCTCCAGCGGGCGGTGCGGGAGGTCTACGGCTTCCGGCACCTGGTGCCCACCCACCAGGGTCGGGCCGCCGAGCACATCACCTCCCAGCTCAGGATCAAGCCGGGCCAGTTCGTTCCCATGAACATGTACTTCACCACCACCCGCGAGCACGTGGAGCGGGCCGGGGGACGGTTCGTGGACTGCATCGTGGACTCAGCCCACGACCCCACCAGCGACGACCCGTTCAAGGGCAACGTCGACATCGCCAAGCTGCAACGCCTGGCCGACGCCAACGGCCCGGAGTCCATCGCCTACATCTCCCTGGCCCCCGCCGTCAACATGGCCGGGGGGCAGCCGATGTCGATGGCCAACGTCGAACAGGTCGCGCGCTGGGCCGAACCGCACGGCATTCCCATCATCTTCGACGCGACCCGCGCCGTGGAGAACGCCTACCTCATCCAGCAGCGCGAGCCCGGCTACCAGAACGTCACCGTGCGCACCATCCTGAAGAAGATGATGGCGCTGGGCGAGGGTTGCACGATGTCCTCCAAGAAGGACAACCTGGTCAACATCGGAGGCTTCCTGGCCACCGACAACGAGGAGTTCTTCGCGGCCGCCAAGGAGATGGTGGTGGTCTTCGAGGGCCTGCACACCTACGGCGGGATGGCGGGCCGGGACATGGAGGCGGTGGCCCGGGGCATCTACGAGATGGTCGACGACGCCTACATCGCCAGCAGGGTCGGGCAGGTGCACTACCTGGGACGGCAGCTGGCCGACGCGGGAGTCCCGATCGTCACGCCCGTCGGCGGGCACGCGGTGTTCGTCGACGCCGACCGTTTCCTGGCCCACCTGAGGCCCGAGGCGTTCCGGGCCCAGAGCCTGGCCGCCGCGCTGTACACCGACAGCGGCGTCCGCGCGATGGAACGAGGACGCGTCAGCGCCGGACGCGACCACGGGTCGGGAGAGAACCGACGCCCGCAACTGGAGACCGTCCGCCTGACGATCCCGCGCCGCGTCTACTCGAACCTGCACATGGACTACGTGGCCCAGAGCTGCATCGACCTCTACCAGGACCGCAAGCAGATCACCGGGTTGCGCATGGTGTACGAGCCCGCCTCGCTGCGGTTCTTCCAGGCGCGCTTCGAACCGCGGTAAGGCCGTGCGGGCCGTCGCCGCCGATCACCGGGGAGCCTCACCTTCGCGGTCGAGGCGGTCGACGGCCTGACGCAGGCCCGCGGGCAGGGCGGAACGGTCACCGACGCCGGTGACCAGGCCGAACTCCTCGGGCCGGTCGGGGAAGTAGAGCGCCGGGTGCCGCTGGCCGGGCCGGAACGGCGCGTCGGGCCGCGTCAGCAGGGTCTTGTCGGCCTCGAACGCGGGATGACCGTCGACCGGTTCGATCCGCACCCGCAACACCACCCGCCGCCTGCCGTTGACCCGCACGCCGGTGTCCTGGACCCCCAGCACGGTCGCCACCGCGCCCGAACCCTCGGACGCCAGGACGCTCCGGCGTCGCGCCGCGCGCCGCGCGGCCCGGCCGGAGAGCAGACCGACGGCCACGATCAGCAGGCCGACCGCCAGCAGGGACGCGCCCAGCAGGACCGGGGCCACGCCCTGGCCGGTGACCGTCACCGCTCCGACGCCGAGGAACAGGAAGATCCCCGGAAAGACCAGCCGGGCTCCGAAGAACGCCGCGGCGATGGCCAGGAACAGGCCGGTGGGGACGAGGGCCACGTGCCGTTCGGCGTCGCCGCAGGAACCGACGCACCCCGTCGACGACAGCAGGACGTGGACCGCGTACCCCATCGCGGCGCAGCCGACGAACCCGGCCGCGTAGGCCGTTGTCGTGCGAGGACTCACGTGGTCGTCTCCCCTGTCGCGACGGAGGCGGCCAGGGCCGCCCGGCGGCGGGGCGTCGGCATCCGCCGACGCCCCGCCGCCATCCTCGGCGACGCCGCGTCCGCCGCCCAGATCCACAAAGGCCGGTGACGGGGAACGCAGTGGTCCTGGAACGGGACTCGCGGCGTCGGCACGATCGAGGTCCGGGGGCTGCCCGGCCGCCGTCGCGAATCCCTCGCGCAAGCGCATCCCAGGAGACCGACATGGCCGACGCCGCGCACACCGGCGAGGACCTGACCGACCAGGCCCACCACGCCGACCCCTTCCCGGCACTGGCCCGGCTGCGGGAACAGGGCGTGGTCCGGGACGGCGCCACCGGGTTCTGGCTGCTCACCAGGCACGAGGACGTCGTGTTCGCGCTGACCCGGCCCGACCTGTTCCGCCAGGCCAGCCTGCACACCCCGGCCTGGCTGCCGCGCAACCCCTTCGGCAGCCTGGTCGTCCTGGACCCGCCCGACCACACGCGCCTGCGGCGCCTGGCCGGCGCGCACTTCACGCGGGACGCGGTGCGGCGGCTGACGCCCGAGATCCGCAGGATCGTGGCCGACCACGCGCACGTGCTGTCGGCCGACCGGGACGTGGAGTTCATGGGCGAGTTCGCCGTGCCGGTGACGGCGACGGTGATCTGCCACCTGCTGGGCCTGGACCGCGGGCTGGCCGGGCGGCTCCAGGGGTGGAGCGGCACGATCCTCCAGGCCACCGTCGTGGCCGAGGACGACCACCGGACCCAGCGGCGCCTGCTCGCGGAGATCCAGGAGATCATCGACACCGTGACCGGCACGCTCGACCGGGTGCGCGCCGAACCCGACGGCGGCATCGTCAGCAACATCGTCCAGGAGGGCATGGACCACCACGGCCTGACGCCGCAGGAGCTGGTGGACTTCCTGGTCACCCTGGTGATCGCGGGGACCGAGACGACCGCGAGCCTGCTGGGCAACACCGTGGCGTGGCTGGCGCACCGGCCCGACCCCTGGGAGACGGCGCGGCGGGACCGCGCGAAGCTGCCGGACTTCGTCGAGGAGGCGCTGCGGCTGCACTCCCCGGCGATGAGCACCCTGCGCGTCACCTCCCAGCAGGTGCGCGTCGGCTCGGCCGAGCTGCCGGCGGGGGCGATGGTGCAGATCTTCCTCGCGTCGGCGCTCCGGGATCCGCGGCACGTCGAGGAGGCCGACCGGATGGTGCTGGGGCGCGGCATGGCGAACCTGGCGTTCGGCCAGGGCGTCCACTTCTGCCTGGGAGCCGCGCTGGCCCGGGCGGAGGCGCTCGCGGCGTTCGAGGCGATGGCCGACCACGGCGTGCGGACGGTGGCGGTGACCCGGCCGATCGTCTGGCGGCCCAGCGCGATGATCCTGCGCGGCCCGGAGCGCCTGCACGTGCGGATGCGCCGCTAGGCCAGGTCCGTGCCGTCGGTCCCGGCGGCAGGGGTGAACGCGAGGTCCAGGGCGGCGAGCCTGCGGGTGACGAACCCGACCTCCCGCAGTTCCGCGCCGTCGGCCAGCCGCAGGTCGGGCAGCTCCCGGAGCAGCTGGCCGATGGCGACGGCGACGGTGGTCCGCGCCAGGTTGGCGCCCAGACAGAAGTGCCGGCCCCGGCCGAAGGTGACGGTGGCGCCCCCGGGAGTGAACGCCTGGGCGGGGTCCAGTTCGGCGCGGTAGGGGTCGAAGGCGTCCGGCCGCGTGAACCGGTCGGGGTCGCGGTTGGCGGCGCCGATCATGCAGGCGACCGTGGCCCCCGCCGGGACGACGCCGCCCGACAACTCGACGTCCTCGGCGGCGTACCGCAGGATCAGATGGGCGGGCGGACGCAGCCGGATCGCCTCGATGTGCATCCGGTCGACCAGGCCAGGGTCGTCGCGGACGGCGTCCAGGTGCTCGGGGTGCAGCAGCAGCTGCGCCACCGTGTTGGCGATGCCCGACACGGTGGTGTCGCCGCCGGCGGAGACCAGCGTCGAGCAGTGCGCCTGGATCTGCTCCTCGGTCAGCGGCCGGCCGTCGAAGCGGGCCGTGCACAGCGCCGAGAGGACGTCGTCGCCGGGGGCGGCGCGCCGCCGCGCGATGAGAGGACGCAGGAACGCGGTCATGTCGGCGCGGGCGGCCAGCCCGGCGGCGGCCACGTCGGGGTCGGCGGCGAGGTTGGACATGAAGGCGATGAGCGCGTGGTACCAGCCCTGGAACCGTGGCCGGTCCCGCTCGGGCAGGTCGAGCAGGGCGGCCATCAGGTTGATCGGCAGCCACCTGGCGTACCGGTCCATCAGGTCCACCCGGCCGTCCCGCCGGAAACCGTCGATCAGCTGGGTGGAGATGCGGGCGATCTCGGGGACGACGCGTTCGTGGTGGTCAGGCCCGCGCAGCGGAGTTCCCAGCAGCCGCCGGTAGCCCGCGTGCTCCGCGCCGTCCATCTGCACGATCGTCCGGCCGCCCATGACCGGCTCGGCCTGCCACGCGTAGCACTCGTTGGTGAAGGGCGGACCCTTGAGCGCCCGCACGACGTCGACGTGGCGGCTGACGACGTGGTAGCCGGTCGCCGGGTGCACGTAGAGGGGGTGGTGGGCGCGCATCGTGGCGTAGTGGGCGTAGGGGTCCTCGGCGTAGGCGGCGGACAGGAAGTCGGGTCCGGTCACGGCTGGTCCTCCCTCATGCTCGGTGCTCGGGGACGCGGGGCGCTGACCGTCAGCATGGGAACCGCCGGACCGTGGCGACAGTTCCGGTCAGCGGCTTTCTGCCGGTCGAAGTGGCCGGGTGGACCAGGAGTTTCGCCGCGGATACGACCTTTGGCGGAATGATGTCCGCTTGACACGCTGTTGGCCGAGATGCAGATTTGTTTCTGTGCCGCACGAGCTCGTTCTGGAACGTGAAACGGAACTGGAGGCACTGCGGGCCGCCGTCGCGGCCGGTGCGGACGGGGGGAGCGGGTTCCTTATCGTCAGCGGCAGCGCTGGCGTCGGCAAGACCCTGCTGCTCGGCCAGGCACGGCGGCTGGCCACCGAGTCGGGGCTGCGGGTCCTGAGCGCCCGGTGCACCCAGCTCGAACGCGACTACGCCTTCAGCGTCGTGCGGCAGCTGTTCGAACACCTGCTGATGGTGAGCGCTCCCGACCAGCGGGAGACCTGGCTGTCGGGCGCGGCCCGCGACTCGGCCGGTGTCGTGGGCGTCGCGGGAGCCGGATCGCCCAGCGGTGACTTCTCCCTGCTGCACAGCCTGTTCTGGCTCACCTCCAACATCTGCCAGGACGGACCGCTGGTCCTGCTCGTGGACGACCTGCACTGGGCCGACGAGGCGTCGCTGCGGCTCCTGGCCTTTCTCCAGCCCCGCCTGGAGGACCTCAACCTGCTGGTGGTCGGCGCCATGCGTCCCGCCGAACAGCGGGCGGCGGTGAAGCTGCTGGACACCATCATCGGCGACCCCAGCTGCACGGTCCTGGAGCCGGGCCCGCTCAGCGCCGCCGCCGCCGTCACCGTGCTGGCCCACGCCTTCGAGCGCGACCCCGACCCCGGCTTCACCGACGCCTGCCACTGCGCGACGGCGGGCAACCCGCTGCTGCTGAGCGAGCTGGCCCGGGGCCTGGCCACCGAGGGGGTGGAGCCGGTGACCGACAACACCTCACAGGTGGTCGCCATCGGCACCCGCGCGGTCGCCCGGCGCGTGTCGGTCGAACTGGGCCGCCTGCCCTCCGACCACACCGAGGTCGCCGAGGCCGTGGCCGTCCTGGGCCGCCACGCGCACGTCGTGGAGATCTCCAAGCTGACGGGCCTGGACCCCGAGGACGTCGTCGCGGCGCTCGCCTCCCTGCACCGGGTGCGGATCCTGCAGCCCGCGACCGACGACGCCTTCGAGCCGCACTTCGACTTCGTCCATCCGCTGATGGCCGCCGGCGTGTACGAGGCGATGGACCGCAGCCGGCGCATCGCGGCCCACTCGGTGGCCGCGCACGCGCTGGCCGACAACCGGGCGCGGGCCGAGGAGGTCGCCGCGCACCTGCTGCACCTGCCCGCCCGCCACCAGACCCACGGCACCATCCTGCGGCACGCGGCCGACCAGGCGCTGGAGCGCGGCGCGCCCGAGGCCGCGCACACCTACCTGCGCCACGCCCTCACCGCCCCCATGTCCGACCAGGAGCGGCTCGAACTGCTGTCGGCGGCCGCACGCGCCGCCGTGCAGTTCCACCTGCCCTCGGCGATCGAGCACATGAGGGCCGCCATGTCGCTGACCGACGACCCGCGCGTCCGGGCCGAACTGGTGCTGTCGATGGGGTTCGGGATGCTCTGGGAGCGGCAGGTCGACGAGGCCGTCGCCCTGCTGACGCGGAGCATCGAGGAACTCCCCGACGACGAGGACGACCTGCGCCGCGGTCTTGAGGCCATCCTGCTGGACGTGCCGTTCGTCGCCGTCGGCTGGACCGGCCTGCTCCAGCGGACCGAACGGCTGCGCGCCCTGCCCGCCACCGGCACCCTGCGCGCGGCCATGCTGGACGCCATGATCGCCTGCGTGGACTGCTACGGCGCCCGGCCGTCGGCCATCACCTACGCCCACCGGGCGCTGAACAGCCCCGAGCTGCGCGCGGCCGCGCGCAACGGGGCGGCCGCGCTGGGCGCCTACTTCTCCATCGCGCTCCACGACCTGGCCCAGGGCGCCGACCTGTACGACTCCCTCCACCAGGAGGCGCAGGACCACGGCGTCGGGATGACCCTGGTGGTCACCCACATGTACCGGGGCATGACCCGGCTGCGGCGCGGCGAGCTGGCGGCGGCCGAGGAGGACCTGCTGGCCTCCCAGCGGCTGTCCAGGGTGCTGCCGCTGACGGTGACGATGCCGGTCATCGCCGGTCTGCACGCGGAGACGCTGCTGGAGCAGGGCAGGGCCGAGGAGGCCAGGGCGATGCTGGCGCGGGTGCGACTGCCCGACCCGCTGCCGCAGAACGGAGTGTTCGACTACCACCTCATCGCCACCTCGATGGCGCTGCGCGCCGAGGACGACCACGCCAGAGCGCTCACGTTCGCGCTGGCGGCGGGAGAGCGGTGCGACGACCACGGCAACCTCAACCCCACGCTGGCCCCGTGGCGCACCGAGGCCGCCCACAGCCTGCGCATGCTGGACCGGACGCAGGAGGCGCTGGACCTCGCCCTGGAGGAGTTGGAGCTGGCGCGGCGCTGGGGCGGCCCCTTCGCCATCGGCCGGGCCCTGCGCGTGGTGGCCTCGCTCAGGAGCGGCGAGGAGGCCCTGGACCTGCTCGTGGAGGCCCGCCAGACGCTCCTGCCGGCCTCGGCGCGGCTGGAGCTGGCCAAGACGGAGATCGACCTGGGCGCGGTGCTGCGCCGCCGCAACGACCGGCAGCGAAGCCGCCCCCACCTGACGGCGGGCCTGGACCTGGCCGCGCAGTGCGGGGCGGCCCGCCTGGTGGAGTCCGCGCGCACCCAGCTGCACGCCATCGGCGCACGGCCGCGCAGGACCGCCGTCACCGGCGTGAAGTCGCTGACTCCCAGCGAGCTGCGCGCGGCCACCCTGGCCGCTGAGGGCTTCAGCAACCGGGAGGTCGCGCAGCGCCTCTTCGTGACCACCAAGACGGTCGAGGTCCACCTGTCCAACGCCTATCGCAAGCTCGGGATCTCGCGACGCGACCAGCTGGGCCCGCTGCTCGACGGGTCCGGAGCCTAGCGCCCGTCCCGGCCGCCGTCACCTCCCGGCCACCGTCACCGGTCCCGTCGCCCGGATACCGGATCGCTGCGGATGACCCGCAAGTGGAACTTCTGCGACGAGCCCTGGCGGCCGACAGTGATCCTCACGACCACACGAGGGAGATGACACATGAGAGGGAACAACAGCGGCCGGTGGACGGGCCTGATGGCGGCGCTCCTGGCCTGCCCGCTCCTGGCGGCGACCGGCGGTCCGGCGCAGGCTGCCGCGGCGGGCACCACGACCGTCAGGGTCGGCTTCGTGACGTACCAACCGATCGGGGTGGACGACTGTGGCGAGGGTGACTGCGACTCGATGGCGGTGTACGGTCAGCTCTTCGCGGGGACCTCGCTGGCCAGCGCCGCGCGGGAGTTCGGGAAGTGGGGAGGGATCGGGCAGCCGACGTGCAACCCCACCGTCGGCTCCGGATGGACCGATCTGGCTCCGGCCGACCTCGCCTGCATGAAGGGTGTGGAGGAGGACTTCCACTACCCGTTCAAGGACGTCCCGATGCGCACGCCGGTGGGATCGGGCCAGTACACCGGCTGGTCGACCGCGGCCAACGAGATCGTCCTGGCAGCCAAGGCCGGGTCGCAGATCAAGGTTCAGGTGCGGGTCGAGGACTACGACGTTCTCAGCGCCAACGACCCGGTCTGCACCGTCACCCAGACGATCGCCGTCCCCGCCGGCAAGAGCAGCGGCACGCACCAGATGCATCAGGCGTCCAACGGCGACGGCGGCTGCGAGGTCACCTACACCCTCACCACCTACTGACCCGCGTCGTCCAGACAGAGGACCGTCACCGGTGCGCCTTCTCGCAGGCGCACCGGTGACGGAGTGAGCCGGCCTCCCCCCAAAGCGGCTAGCTCACGGTCTTGAGGTAGGCCGCCGGAGTGGACACCGCCGACCGGCAGCTTCCGCACTGGCCGGACTGGCCGGGCGCGTCCCAGGTCACGATGACGGCGTAGTCGACGTCGAACAGGCCGACCCTGCTGGTGGAGTTGTTGATCCCGGAACCCGGGGCGAACGGCAGCGATGTGTAGGAACCGGTCGGCGTGACGTCGTGCTGGGTCCCGGTGTAGCTGCTCCCGCTGAACAGGCACACCTTGCCCGACGCGCACGACGGGGTCGCGCTGGCGGGGGTGACGGCGAACAGGGACAGCGCGGCCAGCCCCGTTCCCGTGACGATCGTGGTGAGGAGGCGACGCGCGTTCCGGTGACGAGCGATCATGCTCATCCCTCTCTTCGTAGGTCGGAGCGGGACGTGCGGCCCGCCACCTCCGAAACTCCTCCCGGCCGCCGGAGACCGCCATGACCAGTACGGACCGGCTAGCGGTGATGAGCGGTCCGGCCTGGGCAGGGAACGGCCGGACGGAGGGTCCGGATCGGGCGCGGCCTCCGCTTCGGGGGGCTCTGAAGCGGAGGCCGCGCCCTTCCGGCCAGCAGACGCCTCAGCGGGGCGGCGTCTGCTGGCGCGGTCACCCGACCGCCCAGCCATCGTCACGTCCGTCCGCCGCGCCGGGAAAGGTCCAGTCCGCCTGCACCACGACCGGTCCACTCCGGGTCAGGCCGGGCTGGCGGTCATGATGTCGATGGCCGCCGTGGGGACGTGCCCGGTGAGCAGGAGACCCGCCTCCCGGAGCAGGGCGGCGTGCTCGCCGACCGTGCGGACCTGACCGCCGGGCGTCGCCATCATGTGCAGGTCCAGCAGGTGGGCGAACGAGGGCTGGTTGGGCTCGCCGATGGTGCGCTCGCAGACCAGCAGCTCCCCGCCCGCGGGCAGGGCGGCGCGGCAGTTGCGCAGGATGGCGACCACGTCGTCGTCGGCCCAGTTGTGCAGCGTGTTCTTGACCACGATGAGGTCGGCTCCCCGGGGCACGGTGTCGCGGAAGTCCCCGCCGACGAGGACGCACCGGTCCACCGGGAGCTCGCCGCGGTCCCGCGCGAGCCCGACCGTCGCGGGCTGGTCGAACAGGACGCCGGACAGGTGCGCGTGGTCGGCCAGCAGCCGCGACAGGAGTCCGCCGGTGCCGCCGCCCACGTCCATGACCCTGGTGGCCCGGGCGAAGTCGTGGGTGTGGCTGATGATCGGATCCTCGTCGCGCGACAGCTCCCGCATGGCCGCGTTGAAGATGGCGGACTCCTCGGGCCGGTCCCGGTAGTACTCGAACACCCCGACGCCGTGATGGTGGGCGAAGGCGGTGCCGCCGAGGCGGATCGCGTCCTGGAAGGACGCCCACGCGCGGTACTGCTCGCCGCCCAGCATCAGCAGCGTGTGGCGGACCGAGTTGGGCGCGTCGGTCCGCAGCGGAGCGCCGAGCGGGGTGAGGGCGAAGCGACCGTCGGGTTCCTGATGGAAGACTCCCAGCCCGGCCAGCGCTCTCAGCAGGCGGTACAGCGGGCGGGGCTGGACGTCCAACCGCGCGGCCAGGTCGTCGGCGCTGGCGGGGCCGTGGCCGAGCAGGTCGGCGACGCCGAACCTGGCGACGGCGTGCAGGGCCTGGTTGATCCAGGCGCCCGCGCTCATCCGCACCAGCGTCCATTCCGGCGGTGGGTCGGATGCCCGGGCGGGGTCTGGTCCTGCGGGTCGCATGAGGGTCTCCACTGTTGGGGGCACGCTGGTCACCGACGAGAGGCTGCACCGAATCTAGGAGGCGGATCGCGCGACCCCGCGATCCACTCCCGGCCGATCTTCGGGCGGCACTGGTTCGGCCCGGACGCCGCGACGTCGGCGTCCGTGGTCGGGGGGAGCAGGCCACTCAGCCGCCTGACCGTGCGGTGAGCGGTCCTCCCCACCGCCGGGCCCGCTGCCACGATGAGCGTGACCGGTGTGGCGCGTGGACCCGGCCGGCTTCGCGGGCCGGGAGTTGGGAGGCCAAGGTGACACAGGATTTCTGGACGCCCCGATCTCCGGCCGAGGAGGTCGTGCTGTCGGTCTACGACGCGGTCCGGCGTGGCGACGAGGCCGCGGTCCACGCGCTCCTGGACCCCGGCGTCGAGATCCACGAGGCGCCCTCGATGCCCTACGGAGGAGTGTTCCGGGGACACCAGGGCTGGACGGAGGTGGTGGCGGCGCTCTTCGCGACCTGGCAGGACTACGAGGTGTCCTTCGACCTGATCACGTCCAGCGGGGAGCACGTGGTGGCGCTGCTGCGGCTGCGCGGGCGGATCGGGACGTCGGCCGATCCCGTGGAGATGCCGCTGGCCGAGGTCTGGCGCGTCCGCGACGGAAGGGTGACCGAGTTGCGTCCCTACTACTGGGACACCGCCGAACTCGCCCGCCTGGCCGCTTCCTGAATCCTGCCGGCCGGAGACCGGGTCAGCGACGGCGGCGCAGACTCGACCGACGGGGGAATCCGCCGTCGACATCTCCAGGATCGCCGTACATCTCCTGGCGCTCACCCATGACCGTTGACGCCGCGCGTGACGGGGCCTAGCCTCCAGCTACCCGAATAGTTAGAAAAATCCTCTAATTCGTTCGGGAGCGGGAGGCGGTCATGGCCAGTGTCGCGATCATCGGTGCCGGTCCCGGCGGGATGAGCGCCGCGCTGGCGCTGCACCGGGCGGGCGTCCGGGTGTCGCTGTCGGAGGGCCGGTCCACCACCGGCGCGGCCGGTTCGGGCCTCAGCCTGTCGGCGCCGCCGATGCTGGTGCTGCGCCGCCTCGGCGTGGACGTCGAGGGTCTGGGCGCGCCCGCGCGGCTGGCGTTCTGCCGCCACGACGGCCGTCCCCGGGCCGCCTTCCCCGCCTTGCCCGACATCGAGCGGGACGTCGGCTCGGCGTTCTTCGGGATGTTGCGCCCCGACCTGTACGAGCGCATGGCCGCCGCGCTGCCCGCCGGGATCCTGCGGACCGGGCGCCGGTGCGTCGGCCTGGAGCAGGACGGCGAGCGGGTCCGGGCGCGCTTCTCCGACGGCGGCCAGGTGACCGCCGACGTCCTGGTCGGAGCCGACGGGATCGGCTCGACGGTCCGCCGCGTCCTGCACGGGCCGGGCCGGATCGACTACCACGGCTTCGTCTGCTGGCAGGGCTACTGCGAGCTGGAGGGTCCCAACCGTGAGGTGGGCCGGATCTGCCACGACCGCGACACGCAGGCGAGCTGGACGCCGATCCTGCACCGGGGCCGCCCGTACTGGCAGTGGTGGGTGCTGGAACCCTGGCCGAAGGGGGTGCCGTTCTCCGGCGACGCCACACGACACCTGTCCCGCAGGCTGACGGCCTGGACCGACCCGCTGCCCGCGCTGGTGGCCGCCACCCGTCCCGACCGCATCCTGCGCCGCGAGGTGGTGGACCGGCCCCGGCTGCGCACCTGGTCGGCGGGCCGGGTCACCCTGCTCGGCGACGCCGCGCACGCCACCTCGCCGTACGCGGCCTACGGCGCGGGCATGGCGATCGAGGACGGCTACCACCTGGCCGCGCAACTGACCGGACGCGACCTGTCCGACCCGGTCCAGGTACGCGCCGGACTGGCGGCCTACGAGCGGCAGCGCGCCGCCCGCACCGCGCGCACGGCGGCGTTCGCCCGGCGGCTGGGACGCGCCTTCCACTCGCCGAACCGGCCGTGGCAGCACCTGCGCGACCTGCTGCTCGACCACACCACGATCCCCGAACGGCTCCTGGTCGCCGGGTACACCAGGACGCTGCGGGAGGAGGTCCGGCTCGTCACCGGTCCCGGGCGCGGAGACCCGCCGTGAACCCCGTCGAGCGCCTGCTTCCGTCCCAGCCTCGCCGGTTTCCCGCCGAGCGCCTTCCCCGCCAGGAGCGGTCCAGTGAGAGCCATCGTCGTCGGCGGGGGCATAGGCGGACTGTTCTGCGCCGTCGCGTTGCGTGAGGCCGGTCTGGACGCGACCGTGTACGAGCGGTATCCGCGGGTCCGCCCGGCCGGGGCCGGGATCACGCTGTGGGCCAACGCGCTCAGGCTCTTCCAGCGGTACGGCATGTTGGAGGACCTGCTGGCGCGAGCCGGGACGTTCGAGCGGTCGGAGTTCCGCACCGCCTCCGGGCGCACCCTGGCGAGCGTGTCCCTGCGGGAGCTGGTGGCCCGGTACGGCCTGCCGACGGTGTGCCTGCACCGTCACCACGTCTCGGACGTGCTGGTCAGGCGGCTGGGCGACGACGGCCTTCGGCTCGGCGCGCCGGTGGTGGACGTCGTCGAGCACCACGACCGCGTCCGCGTCCTGTTCGCCGACGGCGGCGCCGTCGAAGGCGACGTCCTGATCGGGGCCGACGGCGTCCACTCGACGGTGCGTTCCCGTCTCATGCCCGACGCCCGTCCCTACCACGACGGGCAGACTGGCCGCGATGGACGGCCCGGTGACCTCCCGGCTCCGCGACCTCGCTCTGCGCCTGACTCCGGAGCGGGCGCTGCTGGAGTCGTTCGCCAAACCCGCCGACTACCAGATTCCCTGGTGACAACGGCGGCACGGCGGGTTCCGACGCCGGAACGGCGGACACCGCCACGGTGGTTCGTGGCGGCGTCTCCCGTTCGCGGTGGGACTATGGCTTGCAGGTCTTGCCTGCCGTACAAGCCGCCCACACGTGGTTGCCGGTGCCCTCCTGGATCAACCAGGACAGCGGGGTCGGCGAGTCGACCGTGACAGAGTCGGCCATGATGATCAGCTGATGGTCCGGTGGGATGAGGATGTAGTCCGGCATGTAGCTGTCCTCCAGATGCGTTGCCATTCCCTCCAGTTGGTCGGCGTGGGGTCCGCCGTGTTCCAGGACCTCGGTGAGGTAGCCGTGGTCACCCCGCTCCAGCGCCCGGCCGACATCGTCGGAGATCCTGGCTCCGGCGCGCGGCGACGTCACGCTGGTGCCCTTGGGAACCTGGAACGTGAAGCTCGGATCGAAGCCGTGTCCGGCGAAGGCCTTTCCGGTGCCGCCGGGGACGACCCAGATGGTCTTCCCGTTCGGCAGGACCCTTTGCGCCGCGGTGTCGGCCACCACGTCCGCTCCCGTCGCCCGGGCGGTGGGGCTGCGGTAGGCGCCGGCGAGGCCCAGCAGGTCGTCGGCGGATCCGACCGGCGCCATCCTGACCTTCGGGAAGGGCGCCCAGGTGAACCCGATGGCGATCGCGTTGACCAGGTGCTGGGTGTCGCTGAGCGACTTCTCGGCGTTGCGCGCCTGGTCCTCGTTCTGCGGGGCGTTGGCTGCGCCGCACTGGAAGCCGCACACGAGCGGGACGATGATGTCGTGCGCCAGGACGTCGACGAACTCCCGGCCGTAGTCGTCGCCCATGCTCGCCATCACCCGGCCCGAGTAGGCGTTGTTGCCGAGGTGGCAGCCGACCTGGCAGAACGAGGGCCCGACGGCGCCGTCGGCGTCGGAGTGACCCGGCCCGATCGGCCCGCCCCACGGGCTGCCGTTGACGACCTGGTTGACCCAGTAGGCCACGCTGGGCTGGCCCTCGCGCGGGGGACTGACGGCGATCACGTCGATGCAGCCCGCGCCGGGATCGGCGCAGGGGTCGGGGTTGAAGCCGCTGGGGTCGGTGGAGTTGAGCGGGCTGTTGTTGACGTAGCTGTAGGCGTTCCAGTTCTGGCCGTTGAGCTCTGAGACGACCGGGTCCGCGCTGAGGAACCGTTTCATGGCGGGGTCGTAGCTGCGGCCTCTCATGTTGATGAGGCCCAGGTCGTCGTCGTGCTCGTGGCCGGTGAAGCCGTTGTGGACGGCGCCGACGCCGCCGGTGAAGGCGCCGCCGTCGGCGTTGACGCGCTGGCCGAACGGATCGTAGTAGTGGCGTTTGTCGACGCTGCCGTCGGCGCTGACGACCTGGCCGGTGCTGCCGAGCGCGTCGGTCAGGGAGTGCAGGACCTTGGTGGTCTTGGCCTGCTCGTCGAAGACGATCTGCGAACCGGCGACCTTGAAGACGTGTTCGGTCTTGGAGCCGTTGACGCGCTTCTCGTACAGGTTTCCGACGTACAGGGTGCTGGCGCCGGGTCTGGACTTCTTACCGCGGCGGCCGAGCGCGTCGTGCAGGACGGTCCAGGTGTTGCTTCCCAGGGTGACGGTCTTCGGCAGGTCGAAGGAGGTGAAGTCGATGGTGCGGGCGACCGCGCCGGTCCGGCTGGTGTTGCGGCCCTGCTGGTCGTAGCCGTAGTCGGTGGTGGCGTGCGACGGCAACGCGGTGATCCTGGTGAGGGTGTGCGGCTGGCCGCCGTCGGCCTTGCCGTAGGTGCGGTGCTCGACCGGGTTCCCAGCGCGGCTGACGCCGGTGAGGTTGCCGTCGGCGCTGTAGGCGTAGGTGGTGGGAACGGGGGCCGGTGCGGGGCCGCCGGGTTCGCCCGCGCCCAGGTTCCAGGTCGTGAGCCTGCCGAGGGAGTCGTAGTCGAAGGTCTCCTTGCGCAGGGTCTCGCCGTCGTCGGTCGTCCGCGACCTGACCAGGCCGTTGTCCCAGAAGGTGTAGTCGGTCTCCGACAGGTCCGCGCCGTTCCTGCTGGCCTTCTGGCCGGTGAGCAGGCCGGTGGGCCCGTCGTAGGTGTTGTGGAGGTCGATGCCGCCGGCCAGGGTCGCGTCGGTGACGGCCATGTCGGCGTTGCGGCCGGTGATCTCCAGGAGCGGCGTCGGGTTCTGCGGGTCGGACACGTCGGCGACCTTGCTCACCTGCTGCCACGCGTTCCTGGTGAACTCGGCGGTGAAGCGCGCACGGCCGGGGACCTGCGGGTAGGCGACGGTCTTGACCCGCCCGTCGGCGTCGTAGCCGTAGTCGACGCTGTGGGTGTTCTGGCCCTCGCTCAGGTCCTGTCCGGTCCGCCGTCCCAGCGAGTCGTACCGGTAGCCGGTGGCCAGCCCGTCGGGTCCTTGGGCCGAGGCCAGCTGTCCCTTGCCGTTGGCGGCGGTGTCCCAGGTGAAGACGGAGGTCGCTCCCGCCGCCTTGCTGCTGGTGAGACGGCCGATGTCGTCGTAGGCGAAGATCTCGGCCAGCGGTCCCCGCGTCCTCTTGACGGTCTGTCCGAGGCCGTCGTACTCCACGGTCGTGGCGCCCCGATCCGGGTGGTTCTCGCCGACGGGGCGGCCCAGCCTGTCGTAGGTGTAGTCGGTGACCGACCCCTGTGGTGTGGTCACCTTGTCCAGCAGGTCGAACGGTTCCCATTGGTATCCGGTGGTGAGCGGCTGGTCGGGCTGGCCCGGCCGCTTCAGCACGTCGACCCTGCTGGTCACGCGGCCGTTCTTGTCGGTGGTCAGGCGGGACTCGTTGCCCAGCGGGTCCCAGATCCTCTTCTCGAACATGGAGTACTGGGCGGTGACGTCGCCGCCGCCCGGCAGCTTGATCTGCAGGGGCCGGTTCAGGGTGTCGTAGGAGTAGACGAGCTGGCCCTGCACGCCGTCGGGCCTGGTGCGCGACCTCACCCGGCCGAGCCGGTCGTAGGTCGCCCTGGTGGTCACCGCGCCTCCGCCGGAGCCGGGCAGCCTGCTGGACAGGACGTTGCCGAGGCCGTCGCTGGTCACGCGGCCCTCCGCCGACCCGGCGGTCAGGATGACCTCGAGGCCGTTGGCGCCGCCGAAGGCGTCGGCGCGGCCGGTGTACTCGAAGCTCTTCTTCTGGTCACCCTGCCGTTGCATGCTGGTGACGCGGCCGAAGCCGTCGTAGGTGGCGACGTCCTGGACGCCGTTGACGTCCATGCCCACCACCGGCACGCCGTAGGCGGGATGGACCGCCGTCCAGGTGGAGGGCACGTAGGCGGCGTCGCGTTCGGTCCAGACCTGGGAGGCGAAGATCCGCTCGTCGGGCGCCTGGGGGTACAGGGGCGTGTACTCGATGTGCCGACGCTGGAGCTGGGTTTCGGGAGCGGCGTCGGTGACCGTGGTCAGGACGCCGAGGGTGTCATAGCCGTAGGTGACGGCGCGGCGCTGTCTCAGGTCGGGGTTGGTCCGCTCGAACTCCGTCGTCTCCAGCAGGCCCGCCGCGTTGTAGGAGTGGTCGACCCGGCGCGTGACCGGGCCCGGATCGTTGTCGGGCTCGGCCCTGGTCACCGTCTGCGTGACCGGCAGGCCGATGAGCCAGTCGGCGGTCCGGTTCTCGTAGGCGAGGTTGGTCCACTCCTTCACGCCGCCCTCGACCGCGCTGTAGCGCGAGGCGACGTTGCCGAACGCGTCGTAGGTGACGTGCAGGTCGGTCCGGCGCGACGCGTTGGCGGGCTCGGCCACGTTCCAGACGTGCTCGTCGAGGGTGTTCTGCGCGGAGAAGGCGTCGTTCCAGGTGAGGTTGACCTGCTGTTCCCACTCCTTGGTGTAGGACTTCTTCGGCAGCACCATGTAGGTGGAGCCGTTGTTGGACTGGCGCACCTCGGTCTCGTGGACGACCGACCTGCTGATCCGCGCGGTGGCCGTGACCGGTTTGGCCTCCAGTTGCGCCTGGGTGAGGATCGGCGTCTTGACGGTCACCGACGCGGGCACGGCGGTGTGCGGGTGGTACTTGCCGTTCGCGGTGGTGGACCGGTGGCTGTAGGCCGTCACGGTCTCGGTCGCCTGGTCGGGATCCCAGGCCACGACCTTGGCGAACCCCAGGAAACCCCGGCCGCGCAGGTCGGCGACGGGATCGTCGTAGGAGTAGTGGGTGACGCGGGCGCCCGCCGACAGGACCGCGGGGTTGACGAAGTGCGCGCGCGAGGTGGTCTTGCGGACGACCGTGAGTCCCTTGCGCAGGCACGTGAGCGGATAGCCGCACAGGTGGACGGGCTTGGCCGACGGGTCGGCCTCCCAGGAGGTCGAGTACTCGACCTCCTCGCGCGGCCAGGCCGTCTCCTGGTCGCGCACGCCGGTGAGCAGGTCGGCGAGCTCGGCCTTTTGCTCGAAGACCCTGAGCTGGCCCGTCGCGGTGACGGTCACCAGGTCCTTGCGGCCGTCGCCGTTGAAGTCGCCGACGCCCGACATGGTGCGGCCGAAGCCCGGCACGTTCAGGTGGTCACCGCCGTCGATCTTGACTTCGGTGAACGTGCCGTCGCCCTTGGACAGGTGGACCCAGATGCTGGTGCCGTCGCCCGCCGTGGCGCCGAACTTCACGATGTCGGTCCGGCCGTCACCGTTCATGTCGGCGAGCCGGCAGTTCTTGAGGCACTCACCGACGCCGGAACCGGACTGGTGGCGCGTCCCGTTGCCGGTGTTCCAGGCGATGTGACCGTCCTGGCCGAAGACCGTGTCCTCCAGGCCGTCGCCGTTGAAGTCGCCCGACTTCACCGCGGGCAGGAACTGGTTGGCCGTCAGGAACCGGTTCTCCGAGCTGCCCGCCGCGACGCGCTGCGGGGTGGCGGTCGCCGTGGCCGCGCCCGGGTCCAGGCCCATGCTCCAGCCGGACTCGACGCACTTCAGGTCGGCCTCGACCACCTTGCGCTCACCGGTCAGCAGCTCGGCGCGGCCGTCCCCGTTGAGATCGGTGATCCGGGTCGAACAGCCCGCGGCGACCGTGGAGCCGATCGTGGGACCGAGCGGGGAGAACGGCGCGCTGGAGCCTTCGTTCATACGGATCTCGTAGGAGCCGTAGTCGAAGTCGGTGTTCCACCCGGCCTCCAGGATGCCTTTCGCCTGGGAGCCCTGGATCAGGTCGGGCCGCCCGTCGCCGTTGAGGTCGGCCCAGTCCGAGGGGACGCACGGGGTGGCTCCGGAGGAGACCTTCTCCACTCCGGCGCACTCTTTTCCGACGATGCCGGTGCGCACGAACCTGTCGGCGACGCTGTCCCACTTCAGCAGCTCGAAACGGTGGTGGGTGACCAGGTCGCCGTCGTCGTCGTACCACTGGACGGGCGCCCAGACCTCGGACTTGCCGTCGTTGTCGTAGTCGACGGGGCGGGCCAGCGACACCGAGATGTTCGACGGCCAGCGGGGCTCGGCCGGCGCCGTGGCCTTCCACACGTCGTCGCGGAGCAGGCCGAGCGGCGCTCCGGACGCCGAGAAGCGGACGAAGGCGCGGTTGTTGGGTTCCTGTCCGACCTTGTCCCATCCGCCCCGGTAGTAGAACATGTCGTCGCGGCCGTCGCCGTCGAGGTCGGCGACGTGCATCGCCGGGACGAGCGGAGCCTCCGGCCAGCCGGCGGGGGCGGGCAGCCCGCTGTCGACCTTGATATGGCTCACGTTCATCGCCTTGAAGGACGGGGCGGCCGGTGGCTGCGACCAGTCGAACTCCTTGGCCCACAGGCAGGAGCCCATCGCGCACCTGGCGACCTTGGCCAGCAGGCTCCGGCCGCTGGTCGCGCTCTTCTTGTAGTCCAGGTCGTACTGCCAGGCCAGCTGGGTGCTGCCGGGGTTGGGCGCGAACATCTTGATCGCCTTGACGCGCCGGGTGGAGGCGAACCGGACGCCGTTCTGCCAGCGGTGGGTCGGGTCGGGCCGCGCTTCGGTCTCGAACTCCACGAAGCGGCGCGCCTCGGCGAACCCGCCGGCCGGGCCGAAGGTGTACTTGACCCGGTGGGGCAGGACCTCGAAGTCCTCCTGCCCGCCGACCGACTGGTACTCGTAGCGAACCTCGTTGCCCGAGCGGTCTCGCACCTTCGTCAGCAGCCAGACCACTCTCGGCGCGCCCGCGGGAGCGGTCTTGGTCTGGGGGTCGTCGCTCGCCGCCCAGTAGTCGAGGGTCGAGGTGGTGCGCGGGGCGCTCCACGCCAGGTACTCGCTGACCCTGCCGTCGCGGCTGTGGACCTTGAACACGCCGGGCCCCTCCGGCTTGAGCCCCTCCTGGACGATCTTGAGCACGGTGTCGGTCTCGGTCCGGTACTCCGTGCCCGACTCGCCGTAGCCGCCCGACACCGCCACGAGCTTCTGCCCGTCGAGGCAGAACCGGTCCTTGTTGGTGAACCGGACTCCGGCGACCGTTCCCTCGGTGGCCAGCGTCTCGGCGCAGCGCGTGACCGCCGACAGGCCCGACAGCGACCATCCGGTGCCGAACGGGCCGTCGCCCGCGCCGCTGGAGTAGCGCAGGGACAGCGACGGCTGCATTCCCGCGCGTCCCATGGGCACCTCCAGCGGCACCGTGCGCGTGTAGTCACCCGACGGTCCCACACCGGAGGTGCTGTTGAGATAGCCCACCCGGTCCCCCGCCTTGATCGGATCCGGTGGGAGCTGGACGGCGTGCGGCGGCGCGGGCGCCGTCGGAGGATCGGCCCACGCCGGCGCCGGCAGGGCCGCCAGCAGGGTCGCCATGATCGCCGTCACCAGCGCCCCGACGAACGGGGCTCGGAGCAGCGCGTTCCGACCGCGACCCATGTCCGATTCCTCTCGGTGGACGGTCCGGCTCCGCTCAGGTGGGGTGTCTCACCGTGGGGAGCCGGTGGTCACGAAGGAACGTAAGAGCCATCGAACCGATCACCCGAGTGCCACTAAGGAGACCGTTCGTGCGGACCACTTCGCGCCGCTCGTCCGGCGGACTCTAGGGGGTGTCCGGCCCAGACGTTGGGGCTGGTTCCGGTGCCGGACCCCAATGCCCCGCGCGCCCGTGCGGCCCAGTCTGGACCCGGACGGCTCGGCGACGACGGGAGTCGGAATGGACGAGGACCTCTCGATCAGTGAACTGCCCATCGGCCACGACCGCGACGCGGCCTACGCCCGGATCAGGGACCGGGGAGAGGTCACCGGCATCGACGGCAGCCTGGCGGTCACCTCCCGCCAGTGGGCCGAGCACGTGCTGCGCGACCCCGGCCTGTTCTCCTCTGAACGCGCCTTCGAGGGCGCGGGCAGCGCCGTCCCGATGCTGCCGATCGCGTTCGACCCGCCCGAGCACACCCGCTACCGCCGCCTGCTCCAGCCGCACTTCAGCCGGCGCAGCGTCCAGGCCATGCGGGACGAGGTGCGCGACCTCGCCGAACAGCTGGTCGGACGGGTCGCCGACGCAGGCTCCTGCGACTTCGTCGCCGAGGTCGCGGTCCCGCTGCCCGCACAGGTCTTCCTGACCATGTTCGGGCTGCCGCCGGAGCACCGCGACCGGCTCATCGCCTGGAAGGACGCCATCCTCACCGCGACCAGCACCCGCGGTACCGAGGCCCCCGACGAGCGGACCGCGAACGCCGCCGCCGAGCTGACCGGCTACCTGGTCGAGCACATCCGGGTCCGCCGGTCCGGTCCGCCACGTCCCGACCTGCTCGGCCGGCTCATCGGCGACCGGAGCGCCGACGCGCTGACCGACCGCGAACTGCTCGGTCTGTGCTTCCAGTTCGTGCTCGCCGGCCTGGACACCGTGACCTCCGCCTTGGCCAACGCCTTCGCGATCCTGGCCACCCGGCCGGACCTGCGGCGGCGGATCGTCGCCGATCCCGCGATCGTCCCCGCCGCCGTCGAGGAACTGCTGCGCGTCGACGGGCCCGTGCTGACCCTGCCGCGCGTCGCGGTCCGGGACACGGAGATCGCGGGCGCCGCCGTGCCCGCCGGGTGCCCGGTCCACGTGATCCTGGCGACGGCCAACCGTGACGGCGCCGAACACCCCGACCCCGACTCCGTCGACCTCGGGCGCGAACAGCCGCACCTCGCCTTCGGCAGCGGACCCCACTACTGCCTGGGCGTCCACCTCGCCAGGCTCGAGATGCAGACGGTCATGGAGGTCTGGCACCGGCACATCCCCGACTACCGCCTCGCCGACCACGCCACACCCACCGCGCGATGGCCCGCCGGCCTCGTCGGCGTCACCCGCCTTCCGCTGGTCCGTCCATCGGCGTGAGCCGATCCCGCCGCGCCGCGTCAGCGGTTCGCAGTGGCCCGGTCGTCTCCGCCGCTGTGTGGATCTGGTCCCGGTCCCGGCGTCCCCCCGACGATCGGGTGGGCCCGCGAGCCCGGACGGAACGGAGACCCATGGAAGACATGATCGCCACATCCCTGGACCGCGCGATCCGCAGGCTGTTCGACCTCCAGCACGCGGACGGCCACTGGGAGGGGGAGATCGAGACCAACACCATGCTCCTGTCCCAGTACGTCATGACGCGGCGGATCGTGGGACGCTGGCCGCTTCCCTCCGACGACCAGGCCGGTGTGCTCCGGTACCTTCTCTCCCAGCGGCTTCCGGACGGGTCGTGGCCGATGCACCGGGAAGGCCCCGGCTCGCTGTTCACCACGACACTGGCCTACGTCGCGCTGAGGCTGCTGGGAGCCGACGCCGAACATCCCACGGTCGCCGCCTGCCGCGCGTGGATCCGGTCCCAGGACGAGGGGGCGCTGTCCATCCCGAGCTGGGGAAAGTTCTGGCTGGCCCTGCTCGGCCTCTACGACTACCGCGGCATGAACCCGATCCCGCCGGAACCGGTCCTGGCGCCGACCGCCTTTCCTGCCCATCCGCTCCGCTTCTTCCCGCACGTCCGGTACATGTACCTCGGGATGGCCTACCTCTACGGCGAGAGGTTCGCGGTGGACCTGGGCCGGCTCGGCGCCGACCTGCGGGCCGAGCTCTACCTCAGGCCGTACGACCAGATCGACTTCCGCCGGCACCGCGGCACGCTCCGGGAGGCGGAAGTGATCGACAGGCCGGGATTCCTCCGCAGAGCGGTCGCGGCCGGTTCCAGGATCTACGAGACCGTCCACGTGAAGGCCCTTCGCCATGCCGCACGCGAACGCTGCCGCCGCTGGCTCACCGACGAGCTCACCGCGTCGGACGGCAAGACCCTGTCGCCGCTCTTCGGCCTGCTGACCACCCTCGTCCTGCACGCCTCCGGCGCCGACGCGGAACTGCTGGAA
Source organism: Actinomadura hibisca NBRC 15177 (assembly GCF_001552635.1). Lineage (GTDB taxonomy): Bacteria > Actinomycetota > Actinomycetes > Streptosporangiales > Streptosporangiaceae > Spirillospora > Spirillospora hibisca. The sequence continues at coordinate 101,975 of NZ_BCRO01000027.1, forward strand.
CGCTCGCTGGACGGCGGCGACTACTGGCGCTGGGAGGACGACCAGGGCCTCCGCGTCGTCAGCACCCGCTCGGCCAGTTGGGACACCGCCTTCGTGTGCCGTGCCCTGATCGACGCCGGACGCGCCACCGATCCCCGCGTCGACAAGGCCCTGGCCTGGCTCGCCTCCGCACAGATCACGACGGAGCTGACGCCGGCGTCCGGACGTCACCGGGACGCCGTCCTCGGCGGCTGGTCGTTCACCGAGGGCGCGGACCGCTGGCCGGTGTCGGACTGCACCGCCGAGGCGCTGTCGGCGATCGCCGCCCACGCGGAGGTCACCGGAGGGATCACGCATCCCATCGACGCCCGCCGGATGGAACAGGCCGTCTCCTTCATCCTCGCCCGCCAGAACAAGGACGGCGGCTTCGGGGCGTTCGAGGCGCGGCGCGCGCCGGGATGGATCGAACGGCTCAACCCGTCGGAGATGTACGCGGACTGCATGGCCGAGAGGTCCTACACCGAGTGCACCGGATCGTGCGTCACGGCGCTGGGCCGCCTCCGCTCCCTCGGCGTCGGCGACGACCCGCGGACCGACCGCGCGATCACGGCCGGGCTGGGGCTGCTGCGCTCACGCCAGCAGCCCGACGGGAGCTTCCGCGGATTCTGGGGGGTGAACTACACCTACGCCGCGTTCTTCGTCGCCGAGGCGTTCCACGCCGCGGGAGTCTCCGGGGCCGATCCGACGCTGCGACGCCTCGCCGCCTGGCTCGTGGACAAGCAGAAGACCGATGGCGGTTGGGGAGAGGACATCCGCAGCGGCGTCGCCGAAACCTACCTGGAGCACCCTGACAGCCAGGCGACGATGACCGCCTGGGCACTCCTCAGCCTCATGAGCATCGAAGGCGCGCATCATCCCTCGGTCCGAAGCGGAATCCGTTTCCTGGCGTCCCTTCAAAACGAGTCCGGCGCCTGGCCCCGCCAGTCACCGGCCGGTGCCGTCAATCGCGCCGGCGTCATCGACTACCGGCTGTACAAGGACGTCTTCCCCGCTCTCGCACTGGCCCGCTACGCGCGGATCCACAACGAACAGGCCACGGCCGAAAGGTGAACCCGATGCCGGTCACAGCCGACGCGGACCGCGTCCTGCGCGAAACCAGCAGAACGTTCTCCATTCCCATCTCCCAGCTTCCCGACGGCCTCCGGGAGACCGTGACGTCGGCGTATCTGATGATGCGCGCCATCGACGAGGTCGAGGACGGCCTCGCGTTCGAGCCGCACGACAGGACACGGGTCCTGCTCCACATCGCCCGGACCCTCCAGGGGGCGCTGGGGCGGGCCACGGTCGAGTTCGACACCGCCATGCTCGCGCCGGGGCCCGAGGTGACGCGGCGCATCGCCGAATGGGCGGCGCTGGCGCCGGCCGCGGTCGCTCCGCACATCTGGGAGGCGACCTCGGGCATGGCGTACCGCATGGCGGACTGGACCGCCTCCGCGCACACGATCGAGACCGAATCCGACCTGGACGCCTACACCTTCTCGGTCGCCGGCGCCGTCGGCCTCCTGCTCTCCAATCTCTGGGCCTGGCACGACGCGACCCTCACCTCGACCGTCCACGCGATCGGCTTCGGCCGCGGCCTGCAGAGCGTCAACATGCTCGTGAACCGTGCCGACGACCTGGAGCGAGGCGTCGACTTCTACCCGCGCGGCTGGGACTACGTGGACATGCGCTCCTACGCCGGCCGCCACCTCGCCCTCGGGGACATCTACCTCAGCCGCCTGAACCCCGGACCGATCCGGGAATTCTGCCGGGTCCCGCTGGCCCTCGCGCACGGAACGCTCCGCGCGCTGGACGACGGCAGGTCCTCGCTCACCCGGGCGGAGGTCGTGGAACTGACCGCCTATCGGCGCAAGTCCTAGGGAGACCGGTGGTACGGAAGGACGGCTACGACGTCATCGTCGTCGGCGGCGGACCCGCGGGTTGCGCCGTGGCGCTGGCCTTCGGCCGGAACGGAGCCGAGGTCCTGGTCCTGGAAGCGGGACCGGGCCCGGCCCGAGCCTTCGCGGGGGAGTGGCTCCATCCGGCGGGGGCCGCGGCACTGGCCCGCTGGGGCGTCGAGCTGCCCGAGGACGCGCACGCACGGGGCACCGGCTTCGTGATCTATCCTCACGACCGGTCCGCGCCGATCGAGCTTCCCTACCCGGGCGCGGGAACGGCCCTCGGCTTCGAGCACCGCGTCCTCGTCGGCGCGATGCGCGCGCGCCTTTCGGCCGAACCCGGCGTGACGCTCCGGACCGGCAGCCGGGTCACGGCCGTGCGCGACGACCTGGTGCGCTACGTCGACTACGCGACCGGTCAGACGATCGACGCCCGAGGCCGTCTGATCGTCGGAGCCGAAGGCAGGCCCTCGGTGGTCAGGCGCGCGCTGGAGCTGCCCGACGACGACAGGAGGCTCGGCCACGCCGCCGGCCTGCTGATCGACCACGTCTCCCTCCCCTTCGAGGGACGCGGTCACGTGGTGCTGGGCGGACCGGGCCCGATCCTGCTGTACCGGGTGGCGCCGGAGACGGTCCGCGTGGTCCTGGACGTCCCGCGTCATCGCCACGGGAGATCCCTCGACCCGCTGTGGCCGGAGTACTGCGACCGGCTGCCCGCCGACCTGCGCTCACCCGTACTCCGGGCACTGAGGGACGGAGACCTCCGCTGGGCCTCGGTGGGAGTCCGCCGGCGATGCTCCCACGGGCGCGGCTCGATGGTCCTGGTCGGTGACGCGGCCGGTTACGTCCATCCGCTGACGGCCGTGGGACTGACGCTGGCGCTGACCGACGCCGAGACCCTCGCGCGCACGCACGACCTTGAGGAGTACCGGCGGGACCGTGCCGCGCGGACCCGCGTACCCGAACTGCTCGGCGTGTCGCTCTACGAGATCCTCTCCCAGCGGGACCCCGTCTCGGACGCCGTCAGCGTCTCGGTCTACCACCTCTGGCGGACCTCTCCCACCGAACGCGAAAGGATGATGGGTTTCCTCGGCACGGAGAACACCTCCACTCCGAGGTTCGTCGCGACGTTCACGCGCTGCCTGCTTCTGGCGGCCCGCCGGCTCGCCGTGGCGGCGGCGTCCGGGCAGCGCGGAGCGCCCGCCGCGATCGGCAGCGGTCTGCGCTGGATGAGATGGCTCGTCAGGGGGACGGCCCTCGGCCGCACCTGCGGCACGACTCCCGCCGATCCGCGGTGAGGCCGGGCGTCACGTTCGCGAGCCTCGCTCAGGTCCGCTGGAGGGAGATCGAGTAGACCCCGAAGGAACAGCCCCAGACCGACTCGACCGGTGCCTGCCCGAGGGTCTGGTTCTTCATGTAGGGCCCGAACCCCACCCACTTTCCGTAGTAGGTCAGACCGGCCGCGTAGAACGGCGGCATGCCACTGCAAACGGTCACGATCCTGACCGCGAAATACGAGTTCGTCTTGTTGCTGCAGTTGTAGGCGTGAGCGCGCCAGCCCGTCAGGTTTCCCGTGTCGTAGTAGCTTCCGTGCGAGGTGCACTCGATCGTGCCGTCGGCTGTTTTCAGCGATGCGGCGTGTGAGGCGGTCTGGAGGCCGAAAACGCTCGCGGCGCTCAGTGAGAGGACGGTGAGGGTTCTTCTGATGTGAATGCGCATCTCGTTCCTGTCCGGTTGAGGGCCCGCGGTTCGCGAAGTGTCACCAGGGCCAGGGGGTGGTCGAGGACCTTTCGCTCTCCGACCGCACGTCCTTGACGATGGTGGTCGCGTACGAGGAGGAGGCCCCCACGAAGACCCAGTCGCTCTCGCACCCTCCGTTCTGGCTGGCCGGCACGAGCCAGTAAGGAGCGAAGTCGGGATTCAGGCAGGGCACGTCCTCTGCTTTCTGGCCGTTCCAGACGCGGAGCAGCACGGGCCTGAACAGCTGGGACTTGTCGGAGGTGTTGAGATAGTGGATGACGGCACGGGCCTTCGACCCGTTCTGCTCGACGCAGAGAATGAAGCTCGTGTTGATGGATTTGAATTTCGTCTCCGTGCCGCAGACCGGCGACAGCGCTCGCGAGGAGCTGGTCGGCGTGGCCGCCAGAGACGCCTGGGCCGCGACCGGGACGAGCGTGGACGTGGCCCCGAGGACGAGAGCCGATTTCACCAGAGCCGTACGCACCTGACCTCCTTGGTCTTTTGCCGGACCGTCCGAAGGTATCCAGCGGGACCAGGGGCCATGAAGATCCGAATAGCGCGCTCCTGGAGTCTTGTGTGGTATTGCCGTCGAGATTGATCATCTCCGTTCCGGGACGCCGGTCGGACGAGCCGCCGGGCGTTCCTGGCCTGGTCGCGCCAGGGGATGCCGCTGGGATGGCGGATCGTCGCCTTTGCCAAAGGTGACGTAATCCGGCCAATATCCTGATCACGTGAAGATTTCTTGGGAACGCGGAGGGGATCTTCCGGTCGGTGGCCGGAAAAAGTGCCGGTATGGCGCTTCCGACTCCTGCTCGCGGCCCGGGCCGATGACGCGTCCGCCAGTGAGGACATGACGTCGCCGCGGCCACCGCCAGGACCAGTGGACGCTGGAGTCATTCCTGGCCTTCACCGAATTCGGTCTGGATCTCCAGTCCGCAACCGAAGTCCCCACCTTCCAGACCGACCACTTCGCCGCCTCGTTCTGCCCCCGAGGCAGCCAGGCCTACGCGATCTGCCGCTGACCTGTCCCGCCACCGACCCTGATCATTATCATCGACGCGACCAGCCCGCCCGGCGCGGCCCTGTTCGACTTCCGACCGTCGTCATTTGCAGAGGTATCCGCCGTCGATCGCGTGGACGCTTCCGGTGATGAATCCAGCGGCCTCGGAGGCCAGGTAGCAGACCAGGGACGCGACCTCCTCGGGGCGGCCGAGCCGGTGCACGGGCTGCGGTGCGATCGAGGCCTGGACGGCCTCGTCCGGCACGTCGGCGAGCATCGGTGTGTCCACGATTCCAGGAGCGATGGCCACCACGCGCACACCCGCGGAACCGTACTCGGCCGCGGCCGCACGGGTGAGTCCGATGACGGCGTGCTTAGAGGCGGTGTAGGCGGAAAGGCCCGGGAATCCGGTGACGCCGGCGACCGAGGCGATGTTGATGATGACGCCCCCGCCGTTGGCGACCAGCTGCGGGATCTGGGCCCGCATGCAGGCGAACACGCCGCCCGCGTTGGTCGCCATGACGTCTTCGAACCCCTGGAGGGGAGTGTCGGCCAGGACATCCATCGGGCCGATGACACCGGCGCTGTTCACCGCGATGTGGAGGGCGCCATTCTCGTCTCCGATTCGTTCGAGCGCGCTCTCGACCTGGTCCGGGACGCGCACGTCGAGGCGGAGGGCGTGCGCCTTTCCGCCCGCCGCGCGGATCTCGTCGGCCACGGACTCGGCTGACTCCAGGTCGAGATCCGCCAGGATCGAGTAGGCGCCCCTGGCGGCCAGACCTCGCGCGCAGGCCGCTCCTATGCCGGAGCCCGCACCGGTGACGAACGCGGTCTTCGCTGCGAATTCCTCGTTCACGCGCTGTGCCTTTCCGTTGGAGGTTCAGTGGTCGCCACGTCGAACCTGATGGGCAGGCTGACGAGTTTGCGAGTGAAGATCCCCGATTCCCGCAGGGAGGCGTCAGCCTCCAGCCGCATGCCCGGCAGGGCGTCGAGAAGCTGGTTGACGGCGACGTTCACCGTGGTGCGGGCCAGGGCGGCGCCCAGGCAGAAATGCCGGCCCCGCCCGAACGTCACGACCGATCCCGCCGGGGTGAAGTCGCGGGCGGGGTCTACCTCCGGCCGGTGGGGGTCGAAGGTGTCGGGAGCGGTGAACCGGGCCGGGTCCCTGTTGGCGGAGCCGATCATGCAGGCGACCGTCGACCCGGCGGGTATGCGATGGTCGCCCAGGTCGGCGTTCTCGGCGGCGTAGCGCATGATGAGATGAGCGGGAGGGTTCAACCGGCCCGCCTCGATGTGCATGCGGTCGATCAGCTCGCGGTCGGCGCGGACGGCGCGCAGGTGTTCGGGGTTGAGCAGCAGGTGTTTGACCGTGTTGGCGATGCCCGACACGGTGGTGTCCCCACCCGCCGTGATGAGCGCGGCGCAGTGCGCCTGGATCTGCTGGTCGGTCAGCGGACCGCCGGCGAACCGCGCGGTGCACAGCGCTGACAGGATGTCCTGTCCCGGCCTGGCCCGGCGTTCCTCGATCATGGGCCCCAGGAAGAGGGTCATGTCCCGGCGCGCGGCCTGGCCGGCGGCCTCGACCTCGGGGTCGCCGCCGAAGTTGACCATGTGAGCGATGATCGCCATGTACCAGCCCTGGAACCTCGGCCGGTCCTGGGCGGGCAGGCCCAGCAGGCTCGCCATGACGTTGATCGGGAGCCAGGTGGCGAACTCGCTCATGAGCTCGACCCGGCCACGGCGCCGGAAGCCGTCGACGAGCTCGGCGCAGGCGAGTTCGACGCTCGGGACGACGCGGTCCCGGTAGTCGCCGCCGCGCAGCGGCCCGCCGAGCATCTTGCGGTTGTCGGCGTGCTCGCGCCCGTCCATCTGCACGAGGGTCCGGTCGCCCATCACCGGCTCGATCTGCCACGTGTAGCACTCGTTGGTGAACGGCGGATCCTGCAACGCGCGCACGACGTCCCGGTAGCGGCTGAGCACGTAGAACCCGGTGCTCTCGTGCACGTAGACCGGGAACGACGTTCGCATCGTCTCGTAGTGCGGGTAGGGATCGGCGTCGTACTCGGCGGACAAGATGTCAGGACCCGTCACAGAAGCACTCCTCATCTGGTGGCCACGACCTGGACGTACTCGTAAGTGATCACCGCGGAGTCGCCGTGGTCCGCGGAGAAGTCGTGGAACACGGCGGTCAGGTCGTCGCGCAGACCGGCGATCTCCGTCTCCCGCGACGCTCTTGTCAGCGCGGCCTCCAGGCCGTAGCAGACGCTGAACATCCGCGCCCAGACCTGCGGCGACGGCACCACGACCGGAAAGTCCCGCGTTCGGATCTGCAGGTCGGCGCACGGGGAGAGGATCCTGCGCACCTCGGCCTCGGCATCGGGGAGCGTGGGGATCGCCAGCCCGGTCGATCCTGGAAGGTACGACTGGATGGCCTCGAACAGGCGCCGGACCACACCGCTGTGCGTCCACAGGAGCAGGACGCACCTCCCGCCGGAACGGACGATCCGACGGAGTTCGGTGAAGGCGGCCTCATAGCCGACGTTGAACACCCGGCCGCACGCGATGATCCCCGCGTCGAAGGACGCGTCGGGGAACGGAAGCAGCTGTGGCGAGGCCGTGCGGGTGTCGACCACGAGCGCTTCCGCCTCGGCTCGCGCGGACAGCAGGTCCAGGAGGTCGGGAACGTCGTCGACGGCTGTGACCGAGGCGAATCTGCGGGCCGCGGCCAGGGCGACGTTCCCGACTCCGGCGGAGACGTCGACCACGCGCTCGCCCGGCCGCACCGCGGCTGCTTCGCACATCCTGTCGCCCAGCTCGGCGAACCGGCTGCTCAGATGCAGGTGGTCGCTCCATCGCCACCGCCGGGCGCGGTCCGTCAGCGCGGCGGGCTCATATGCTGCTGTCATGCCGATACCAGTCTCCAAGGGTTCGCGTCGTCAGTTCGGCTGCCAGACCCGCCGCACCGGTTCGCCGTCGTAGATGAGCTCGCTGGACACGATCCGGTCCCCCTCGATCACGAGGAGCTCCACCGACCGGACCGTTGAGGCGACGCCGGGCATGTCCCAGTCGACGAACGTGCACACCAGGGCGTCCGCGGCGAACTGGTGCCGGACGCGGACCGTGCAGGAGGGACCCACGTCCCGGGCCATGTGCCGGTAGTCCTCGGCGCTCTGGTAGGCGATGACCGGTCCGGTGAAAGTGAAGTCGTCGGCGAGCGCCACACCGGACATGTCGCCGGCGCGCTCGGTCCAGGCCCGGTAGTAGGCGCGGGCGATCTCGAGGTTGTCCACTGCTCTCCCCTCGCGTCGAAGACGTTCAGGCCGGGGTGAACTCCAGGGGGAAACTCGTCAGGGCGCGCGTGAAGACGCCGCTCTCGGTCAGGGTGACTCCGCCCACCAGCCGGATGTCGTGCATGGCGTCCAGGAGCTGGCCGACGGCGATGGTGATGGTGTTCTGCACGACCAGGGCGCCCAGGCAGAAATGGCGGCCTTTGCCAAACGTGACGATGCTGGAGCCCGAGGTGAACTGTCTGGCCGGGTCGCTCTCGGCCCGGAACGGGTCGTAGGTGTCGGGATCGAGGAACCTGGCGGGGTCCCGGTTGGCGGCCGCGACCACGCAGGCGACCGTGGACCCCGCCGGGATCACGCCACCGCTCACCTCGGCCTCCTCCTCGGTGTAGCGGAGCGTCAGGTGGGTCGGCGGACGGAGGCGGATGGCCTCGTGGTGCATCCGGTCGATGAGGGTCCGGTCCCGGCGCGCGAGTTCCAGGTAGCGCGGGTTCTCCAGCAGGCTCCGTATGGTGTTGGCGATCGCGGACATGGTGGTGTCGCTGCTGCCGGCGAAGAGGATCGCGCAGTTCGCCTGGATCTGCTGGTCCGACAGCAGGCCTCCGTCGGGCTGCACGGCGCACATGGCGGAGATGAGGTCCGCTCCCGGGCGCGCACGCCGTTCGCGGATGACCGGCCGCAGGTACTCGGTCATTGCGGCCCGCGCCGCACGGCCCGCGCTCTCGACCGCCGGATCGTTCCCGAAGTTGCCCATGTGGTCGAGGAAGGCGCGGTACCAGACCCGGAACCTGTCCAGGTCCCGCTGCGGAAGGTCCATGATCGCAACAATCGTGCTGATAGGCACGTGAGCGGCGAATTCCGCCATGAGCTCGACGGTCCCTCTGGTCCTGAACCCGTCGATCAGTTCCCTGCAGGTGCGTTCGATCCGGGGAACGACGCGGTCCTGGAGGGCCCGGCCGCGCATCGGCGTCCCGATCATCCTGCGGTTGTGGGCGTGCTCCGCGCCGTCCATCTGTCCGATGGTCCTGGCGCCCGCGACCGGCTCGATCTGCCAGTCGTAGTGCCTGGTCGTGAACGGATCGCTGGTCAGGGCGTAGGCGACGTCCTCGTACCTGCTGACCATGTAGAAACCGGTCTGCTCATGCCGGTACAGGGAGAACGACTCCCGCATCGTCGAGTAGAAGGGGTAGGGATCGGCGTCGTACTCGGCGGAGAGGATGTCCGGACCGCTCATGATCGCTCCCTTGGGCGGCTACGCCACCAAGGTCGCCCAGCGCCCGGTGTCTGGACATGACCACTCACCGCCGAGTATTCGGGCTTTCCGGGCTTTGAGCCTTGCCCGGCGACTTCGGGTTGACCCCGACGATCGGCACGCGGCCTCGTTGCTGTGGCCCTGCCGCATGAGCTCGAAGTATGCCGCCCGCTCAGTAGCCCACTTCACCGGCCCCTGCGGCGACCGCACCCCACGAATCTCGAACCCCAATACAACCCCTCACAAACTGAGGTGTTGCATCGCCTCCTAGAACCCAAGCCCGGAGCCGGCGCAGTGGTGTGCAATGTTGCCCTCGGTTGCTCCCTCAGCGGCGACTATGTGCAGGTGGGCACGGTCGGCCGGGCGTGCCTTGACGCGACCACCGGCCACATTGTGTAGGAGAAGCTCTGAATATGCCCCGCGCTGCCACACCGCTACCATCGGGTGACGGTGCCCATTGCGCCGTCGAGGGTGATGATCGCGCCGTCGTGGAGTCTGTTCGTCGCGTTGGGGACGCCCAGGACGGCGGGAATGGCTTGTTCGCGGGCGACGATCGCGGCGTGCGAGAGCACGCCTCCCGTTTCGGTGACGACACCGGCGACGATGCGGAGCAGCGGCGTCCAGGCCGGGTCGGTGAACGGACAGATGAGGATGTCGCCGGGCCGCACGCGCGTGAAGTCGCCGGGGCCACGGACGATGCGTGCGGTGCCGGTCGCGGTCCCGTGGCTGCCTGGCGTTCCGGTGAGCGCGGCGGCCGGGACGGCGTCGGAAGGTCGTGACGGTAGCGCGGCGGTGATCGGACGCGCCTGGAGGAGCCAGAGGTGGCCGTCGGAGAGCGCCCACTCGATGTCTTGTGGGCCGCCGAGTACGGCGGCGGCCTGTCCGCCCAGCGCCGCCAGTTGCGCGGCGGTCGGATCGTCGAGCGTCGGCTGGGCCCGGGCTGGCGCGGGTACCTCGCTGGTGATGAGTCGCGCGCCTCTCCGGTCCAGGCGGGTTTGCTTGTCGGCTACGGAGCGTGTGATCGTTCCGTCCCCGGCCACTCGATAGGCGTCGGGGGTGATCCTGCCTTCGACAACGCTGGGGCCTAAGCCCCACGACGCCTCGATCTCGGTCGCGCCGTTCGAGGCGGCGGTCGTGAACATCACTCCGGACACCTCGGCGTCCACGTGGCGCTGGATGATGACGGCCATCGCGGGATCCGCCGACGGCCGGTCGGCGCGGTAGGCGACGGCGCGGGGTGAGAACAGTGAGGCCCGGCAGGCGTGGACGGCCTTAGCGATCTCGCCGGCTCCCCGCACTCCGAGGAAGCTCTCGTACTGGCCCGCTGCCGACGTCTGTGCCGTGTCCTCGCCCGTTGCCGACGATCTCACTGCCACAGGTGAGTCGCCAAGTTCGTCGAGCGCGCCTTCCAGGTCCTCGGCGGTGGTGGTGAACGGCACCACCACGCCGTCGGGGACCGGCAGGCCTGCGCGCAGCAACGCGCCGAGCGCGGCCGCCTTGCCGCCGCATGTCTCGGTGACGGCCGCCGCCAGCGGTATCAGCATCGTCCGCCTCCAACGTTTCGCTGACAACATTTTGGAACCCCCATGTCACGCAACCAGGACGCCGACCTCGCTCAGGCCCGCCGTGTGCAGGATGCCCGCGAACGGCTCGGGCGGCTGGGCGCGGACGCGCTCGAACCTCGGCCCTGGCGGCCCGCGCCCGTCCCGTCCTCGGCCGTCGACCTCGTGCAGTTCGCCGTCTGGCGCGGCGCCGACCTGGCCGCCGACGACGTCCTGAGCGCGCTGGCCCTGCTGCCCGCCGCCCGGGGCGAGGTCGAGGGCCTGGAGTCCGCGCTGCTGTTCACGGCCCGGAGCGCGGGACCGACCTGGGCGCAGATGGCCGACGCGATGGGCTTCAACTCCCCGCAGGCCTGCCAGCAGCACCACACCCGCCTGACCACCTGACAGGACGCCGACTCATGACCCGGGACTCCGCGCACGACCTGCTGGTCCTGCACGCCGTGCGCGTCACCGGGTTCGCGGACACGCCGGTGCTCGCGCGCCGCTTTGGGCTCGACGCGACCGCGACACGGGAGACGCTGTACGACGCCGAGGCGCGCGGCTGGGTACCGCACACCTCCGCCGAGACGGCAGGCTGGTCGCTGACCGAACGTGGCAAGGTCGAGAACGAGCGTCGGCTGGCCGCCGAGCTCACCGCCGTCGGCGGCACCGACGAGGCCCGCGAGGTCCACCGCGTCTTCCTCCCGCCCAACGCCCATCTCCGCCTAGCCTGCACCCACTGGCAACTCCATCCGACCGCCACCGACCGGCCAGCCGTCAACGACCACGCCGACCCGCCTGGGACGCCGCCGTCCTGAACGAACTCGCCGACATCGACCACGCGCTGAAGCCGCTCGCCGCCCGGCTCACCAGCGTCCTGACCCGGTTCAGCGAATACGACGTCCGTTTCACCGAGGCCCTGACACGCGCCCGGGCCGGAGACCACGCACGAGTGGATGGCATCGACGTCAACTCCTGCCACCGCATCTGGTCCGAACTCCACAAGGACCTCATCGCCACCCTCGGCCTCGACCGGCGCGCCGAGTCCTGAGCCGGATCAGACGCGTCGCACGCGGCGCAGCGCGAAGGCGATTAGGACTGCGCCGACCAGCAGATAAAGCCTGGTCCCGGCCAGCTGGAACGGCCAGTAGCGCTTGCGCGGCTGCTACTTGACGTCGACGTGCAGGCCGAGTCCGCCCAGGCGCACGGCCGTGTCGCCGAACGTGCCGCCCGCGCTGGTCTTCGGCGGTGCGTTCAGGCACCGGTCGAACGCGGTCCCGTCGAGCGTCCGCCCGTCCCGGACGCGCAGCGGGCTGGTCTCGCTGATCCACGCGTCGGGCTGGCCGGGCACGCGCAGCCCGCCGATCGAGGGCGCGCCGGTGATGCCGCCGAGGTTCCCGGCCTCGTTGACGGCCTGCGCGGTCATCGGCAGGCTCGTCCGCTCGGGCGGCATCAGGTGTGGCCGCACCACGTTCGACACCGCGAACTGGATCACCAGGAAGACCACGCTGGTGAGCGCCATCGCGGGCAGCGTCCAGCGGATCAGCAGGCCGACGACGGCTCCCAGCGTGCAGGCCAGGAAGGCGGGCGCGATCCCAGCATCCGCAACGCGCCCGACGTCGGCTCCAGCAGCCCGCAGGCCAGATGCAGCAACGTCGACTTGCCCGCGCCGTTCGGCCCGGCCAGGCCCACCACGCGCCTGGCCGGAAAGGTCAGATCGACCCCGTCCAGCGCCACCCGACGCCCGTATCACTTCATCAACCCCACCGCGTCCAGGACTGGTGGGAACTCCTCATTCGGCATGTTCCCATCCTGGAAACCGGCGCGCTTCCCGGGGCACCGGCCCAAAGCGCCGTTCCGGCCGACGGCGACCGTGCTTTCGGCCGGTCCCGCGCCGCGTCACCGCGTGTCGGCGAACCATTCTCCCAGGCCCACGCCGCGATCCCGACCCGCTTGCGCACGCCCAGCTTGGCCTGGACGGCCGCGACGTGTCCCTTGACGGTGCTCAACGAGATGAACAGCTCCGAGGCGATCTCCTGGTTGGTGCAGCCCCGCGCCGTCGGACGGGGCCCGGCGCGCGGCGAGCCACCGAGCGTCTCCACGCGTTCGCGCATGCCGACCAGCCCGAACCCGCCGCGCTGGTGGGACCGGACGGGAACCGGGCCATCGTCGGTGACCTCGACGGTGACGCCGTGGCCGTCCCGCCCGACCACGACGACGGACCGGGCTCCGGGCGCGTGCCGCCGCCCGTTCGTCAGCGCCTCGCGGACCACGCGGTACACGGCGCCGGTCACCTCCGGCAGCCACCCGGCGGCGTCGCCGTCGCGCAGCAGGCCGACGACCCGCCGCATCGCGGCCGTTGGCGCGCAGCATCACCAGGTCCTGCACGGTCGGGGAGAGCGACGACTCCTGGATGGCCAGGGCGACGCTGTGGATCCGCTTGCTGATCTTCGCGCCGAGCGGGTTGGCCGTCAGGTCGAGACGGGTTTCCGTGAGCGTTCCTCACCGTGGTGGAGGTAGACGCGCACTAGGTGCCGGCACGCGCTCCGTTGTGACAGCGCGATCCCATGACGTGGCTCACCCTCAGGCCGCCCGGTGGTCCTCGACGCCCAGGGTCTTGGCGGTCGGCGACGCCGGAACCTCGTCCTTGGCCGGGTAGGTGCCCAGCACCTGGTCGGAGACGGGGGTGACGACGCCGAACCAGTAGCGCTCGTTGCGGTAGTGGTGCAGCCGGTGGCTGCGCCAGGCGATCCGGTACGGGGCGTGCTTGGGCCGGTAGGACGAGTGGATCAGGAAGTGGGTCCACTCGTAGCCCGCGAGCAGCGTGAGCGACGTCGCCAGACCGGTCATGATCCGCCGAGGAGAGCGCAACGCCAGGGCGTTCACCACCACCAGGCCGCCGATCGCGCCGCGGACGACGGGCATCGGGATGAACACCAGCTCGGCGTCGCGCGGGTCGCGGTGGTGCTCGCGATGCTTGCGCGACAGCAACGGGTCGACCCGCCTGCCGCCGACCGTCTTCGGCCGCCAGTGCAGCACGTTCACGTGGACGAGCCACTCGACGAACGGCTCCAGGCCCACCACCACGGCCGGGACGATGGCGTCGGCCCGGCCCCACCGGCCCATCGCCACTCGCGCGGCCACCGCCGCCGCCGCTGCGGGCACCAGCACCTTCGGGCTCGGATGCCGGAAGAACTCCCGCGCCGCTCCGGCCAGGGTGAGTCCCGGCCGGAGCCAGGCGGTGTCGTCGTTTCGGGGGGCCATGATCACTCCTCGGAAAGGTGGGCCAGCACCGCCGTGTGGCCCTGCTCCAGCAACGCGACCGCGGCCGCGCGTGCGCGCTCCGGGTCGCCCGTCTCGATCCCCGCCACCAGCTCCCGGTGTGCCGCCAGGTCGCGGCGTTCCCCGAGCATCAGCAGGTCCACCAGCGAGGCCACCTGGCGGTAGGACCGCCGCAGGACGTTGAGCGACAGCCGGTAACAGACGTTGCCGGACCCCTCCACGACCAGGTCCCAGAACGCCACGTCCAGCTCGGCCATCCGCCCGACGTCGTCAGGCCCCTCGTCCAGTTCCGCCAGCAGGCCGCGCAGTCCGCGCACGACCTCCGCCGGAGCGCGCCGCGCGGCGTGCGCGGCGGCGTCGGCGCCGATCGTGGTCCGCATCTCCATCACCGACCGCACGACGACGGCGTCCAGGGAGCCGTCCGCCCCGAGGAAGAGCCGGGGCAGCAGATCGAGTCCGGACGCCGTCCGGAAGTCGCGCACCCGGGTGGCCCCGCCGTGCCGGATCTCTACGAGTCCGAGCTGGTCGAGCCGTTGCAACGCCTCGCGCAGCGCCTGCCGGTTCACCCCGAACTCCTCGGTCAGCACGCGCTCGGAGGGCAGCGCCGCGTCAGCGGGCAGCGTCCCGTCCACGATGCGCGCCGCGATCTGCTCGAAGACCGCCACCGACACCGAGGAACGCTGCACCGGCTGAAAGTCGCTCATGCGCATATCCTGGCCATCGACTCATCAACACGTCAAGTGGTCAGACCAGTTGATGTAGTTTCCACGGAAAGAGGGACATCGGTGATCGCTCCGGGGAGCGAGGCGCATTCGCACGCCCGGCTCCTACGGTGAACCCATGACGGTCACAGTGAGCCGCAGCGGTCGACGCATCGCTGCATGGTGGTGGTGGCTGGTGCTGAGCGCGCCGGCCATCGCGGTGTTCGCGCCCCTGCCGTACCTGACGGCCTCGCTGGGCGACCTCGTCTCCGACGAGAACTCCGTGGCGGCCACCGA
Organism: Actinomadura hibisca NBRC 15177; assembly: GCF_001552635.1. Lineage (GTDB taxonomy): Bacteria > Actinomycetota > Actinomycetes > Streptosporangiales > Streptosporangiaceae > Spirillospora > Spirillospora hibisca. The sequence goes on from NZ_BCRO01000027.1 coordinate 116,991, forward strand.
CGCCGACCAGGCCGCCTGGTTGCGTGCCGTGCTCTACGTCCACATCGGCGGCGGCGCGCTGGCGCTGCTGCTGTCACCGCTCCACTTCGCCGCCCGGCTGCGCGCCCGCTCTCCACGCCTGCACCGCGCGGTGGGCCGCACGACCCTGGCCGCGATCATCGTGTCGGGCGCGGCCGGACTGGTGATGGCCCCACTGATCCCGGCCCAGATCGCCACCGGAACCGCCGACGCCGAAGCCTTCGACCGCGCCTACCTGCTGGTCCCGCTCCTGTGCTGGGTCCCGAACCTCCTCACCGAGTACGTCCTGACCCACCGCCCGACGACTCCTCGTCCTCGCCGCAGGGAAAGAACGCCCGCCTGACGCGTCCACACGCGTCAGACGACCTTCGGAAGCTGCTGCGTGAAGCAGTGGACGCCACCGCCGTCCTCACCGATGGCGTTGGCCAGGTTGACGAACGCGGTCGAGCCCTTGTGCCTGACCTGTTCGGCCAGGGGCTTGATGCCGACCTTGCCGCCGATGACCGGGAACGCGAACGTCAGGGCCAGGTCCTGGTTGTTGGTGACGCCTGTCCTACCGGGCGTGACGGCGTAGGCGAACAGCCGGTTCTTCGGCAGCGTCGTCGCGATGCCGGGGCCGGTCATCACCGTGGTCGTGCCGCCCTTGAGCGGGGTGAGACTCGACGCGTCGGCGGTGACGGCGGACGCCAGCAGCGCGGTCGTCGTGGCGGCCAGCACCACGGCGGCTCGTCGGGGGGCATCGCCTTAGCCCTCGGCTCCCACGGGGTGACACGCATCTGACGGCTGCCGGGGAAGGCCTGCTCGGTCGCAACGCGGACCACGAGGGACTATCGCCGCATGACCAGAGACCTGATCCGCTCCCATGGGGCGCGGACCTCCACATCCGCTGAGCTGTCACGGGAAACCTAGGGGAGCATGTTGGGGGTCAACCCCCATAGCGCACAACGCGATGAGGGCGCCTACTAATGGGAAGAGCCTCGCATATCACCAGGGGCGAGCCGAAAGTCCGTCTCGCCGATATGCAAGCCGCCAGGTAAGGGAGAAATTCATGTTCTCTGGACGACGGCTGGTCGTGCCGGGTGTCGCCGCTTCGCTGCTGGTCGCCGGTTCCACCACCACCCCCGCGCTCGCCACCACTTGCGCGACGGGAAAAGTCTGCGTTTACTCTGCGCCAGGCTATGCCGGGACCAGTGTGCAGTTCACTCCGACCTCGGTGCCGACCAGCCTCCCGTTCGAGGCACATTCGGCGATCAGCAACGTAGCGTCGCGCGTCAACATCACGACCGCTAGCGGTTCGGTCGTTGAATCGCTGGACCCGTTCGAAAACAACAGCGGATGGAGTACGCCCGGCGCTGTCCGAGGAATCATCTCAGGAAACCACAGCGAGACTTTCCTTCTGGAATAGCGGGGGGCGTGTTACGGCCGTTGCACGGAGCCAGGTGCGCAGACGGCAGGGACAACTGAACCGATTGCACCTGGGGTTGCGCCCGTAAGCGTGTAGAGGCGGCGGAGACCCTCACCAAGGTGGTCGTCGATAGGGCACTCTGCGCCAGGAGCGAGGACAGGAGAGGGACAGATGGCCGGTTCCCGTCGCGTTGCCGGTGCCACGTCGCGGGTGGAGCGGGTGACGGGCGAGTGCCTGGCGGCCCGCGAGCGTGGGGAGATCCGGCAGGCCCTGACCTTGGCGAACGGCGCGCTGGCCGGCGGGTCGGACGCGACGCCGCTGGCCCGCGCGCGGATCCAGTACGTTCAGGGCCTGCTGCTGTTCGACAGCGAGAACCTGGAGAGGGCCGAACACGCCTTCACCGAGGCGGTCCGGCTCGCCGCGAACTCGGCGGCCCCCGACGCGCCGGGGATCGGCCGCGCCGCCGAGGTCCGCCTCGGCAACCTGTACCGGGTCCGCGGCGCGTACGAAGCGGCCGAGATCGTGCTGCGACGAGTGCTGGGAGCGATAGATCGAGAGTTGCGGGTCACCGGCCCGAATCCCGCGTTGGAAGCGGAGCTCGTGTCGACCTGCAACGAGCTGGCGGTGACCTACAAGTACTTCGGCAAGTTCACCGAAGCCCGCGACCTGTACCTGCGGGCTCTGTCGCTCCTCCAACGCGCTCTCGGCCCCGACCACTGCGACGTCGCGACGGTCTATCACAATCTCGGTGGCCTGGCGCATGCCCGCCGGGACTTCCATGAGGCCGAACGGCCGGCGCGCAGGGCCTTGGCCATCCGTGAGCGGGTGCTCGGGACCGACCACATCGACGTGGCCGCCGAACGGGCCGCCCTGGCGCCGATCCTGATGGAGCTCGGGCGGCTGGAGGAGGCCGAGGAGCTCATGCGGCAAGCTCTCACGGCGCTTTCGGTCCACTATGGCGACGACCACTACCAGGTCGCGATCGCGCTGCACAATCTTGCCGCGATCGTCTACAGACAAGGACGGGCGGGCGACGCCGAACCACTTTTCCAGCGGAGTTTGCGAATCAAGGAGAAGGCGCTCGGCCCGCATCATCCAGAGCTCGCCGGCACTCTGAACAATCTGGCGCTGCTGCGCAGGAAGGCAGGCGATCGGCCAGGCGCGGTGGCCCTTTACGAACGCGGGCTGCGCATCCTGCTGACGACGGTCGTCCCTGCGCATCCCGCACTTCGGGCGATTCGGCAAGCGCTCGCCGATCTACGAGACCAGGACGGCTCCGCGTAGCCAGGACGGCGCGGACGGGAGGATCGTCACTGCATGTGGGTGGGGAGGACCGGCGGCCGGTCGGCGTTGACGCTGTTGTCGGTGATGCCTAAGCTTCGATTTGGAATTCCCTTCTAAATCGAGTGATCGATGCGAGGTGGCTCGCCGTTCCAGGGAGGGCCGTGGGGCAGGACGTCCGCCGGGCGCGACAGGCGCGCAGCACCGAGACCATGGACCGGTTCCTGGACTCCGCCGAGCGGTTGCTGCGGACTAGGAGCTTCCACGACATCGGCGTCATGGAGATCATCGAGGGAGCCGGCCGGACAGTCGGGTCGTTCTACGCGCGCTTCGACGACAAGTACGCGGTCCTGCGCTGCCTGCGGGAACGGGCCGAGGCGCGAGTGCTTGCGACCATCGACGGGTGGACCGTGCCGCCGGGCGCCACGCCCGCGGAGACTGTCGACACGTTCGTGCGGCTGCTGCTGCGGGCCTACCGGGAGATGGGCCCGGTCTACCGAGCCACTGCGGCGCAGGCCTGCGTGGACGACGACTTCCGCGCCCACCGGCAGGAGGTCTTCCGGCTCGCGGCCGCCCGGTACGCCGAGACGATGCTCGTGCACCGCGCCCGGATCGGGGCACCCGACCCGGAACGTTCGATCGACCTCGGTTTCACCCTGATGGTCGGTCTCCTCGACCAGCGTCTGTTGTTCGGCAGGCTCGGGGTGACGTCGGCGGACGACGGCGAGCTCGCAGGCGAACTCCAGCACATGGCGCTCGCCCTCCTACGGATCGACTGAGGCGGGATCGGGCCGGCCATGGCTTTCTTCGGCTTCCAAAATGAGAATATTCCTCTAAATCTTCCGCACGCCTGATCCACGACGATCTGTAGGGCGCCGGAGCGGAGCAGCCGACCGGCTATGACCGGGTCGGAGTGCACTGGCTAGATGCCGACACCGCCGCTGGGATACTCGGGTCGGATGCCGCCCGGCAGGCGATGCGCAAGCTCGGTGCCGACGAGAGGCACATGACCGACATCACCCAGTCCCCGTCATGGTTCGTCCACGAACGCGTCGTCCACGAACAGGGACCGGGTCGTACCGTCGCGCTACCGGGCGGGCCGTACACGAAGTTCTACTCGGGGTGGTACGGCGCCGCGGACTTCACCGAAGAGCACCGTGACCGGCACGCCGAGGTCGTTCTGGCCCATGCCGCGGACCTCGGCCTGGCGCGGTACGTCCAGCACCGCAGCCTTCGCGACTCGGCGATCACGCACCTGTCCAGGACGGTGCGGGGTACCGTGCCCGACGCGTTCGACGGCCTGGACGAGTACGCCTGGTACCGCGACGACCTCGTCCGGGCGCTCGCCACGCCCGCCGGCCAGGCCGCGCCCGCGCTGGCGATGGGGTGAACTCCTTCCAGGAGTCGTTTCCTCGACGTCTGGGCGTGTCGCGGACGCGGGTCACCGCCCCGGCCTGGCGCCGACGCCGTCCTCCATTCGGATCAACTTCGCTGTCGGCCAGGGCAGGCACACTTGGTCGTGGGAGTTCCGGATCGTCCCCTCCCCAAGACAGCCTCATCCCTCACAGCAGGACCAAGTCGACCCGAGGCGGGACACGGGGCGCACCGACCGCCGCACTCCGCGCGGGACCCGATGGGCACGGAAGACTGCATATCCGGTGATGGGCCGGCTGGTTTGGAACTGGTGGATCATGGCTGTGGTCGCGCGGGGGCGCGCAGGACGGTTTGGATCGCTGCACAGCACTTGCAGGCAGGCCGCGACGTGGTCCCCCCACGGCTGCGTCACTGTGCTAGCCGACAGCAGGTCGCGGGCCGCCTCGGGTGTGCCGTTCGCCAGCGCCGCCACGATGGCGGCGAACTGGCTGCGCAGGGTGGGCAGGCGCAGCATCCGGCAGGCTTGGTCGATGGCGGCGTCGGCGGCGGGTGGGGGTCGCAGGCGCAGCAGTTCGTCATAGGCCGCGATCGAGGGCGGTGGCCGGGTGTCGACCGGCAGCGTGGAAAGTCGCCGCTCGGTCAGCAGGGCGACCTCATCAGGAATCGCACCGGGGCGGCCGACCGGCCGGGATCTGTCGGCGTGAGCGGCCGGCTCGGCGGGCTGGTCGGCCTGGGCGATCTTGCGCGCTTCAACGGCGACGACGTCGGCGGAGAGGGCACCGGCCTGCAACGCGGTGGCGATGCCCGCAACGACGTGCTCGTGGGCCATGCTGCGGTGCAGCATGAGCACCTCGATCAGCGCGCGGGTGCCTTTGGTGTCGCCGTGCTTCTTGCGGACCGCCGCCCACCAGGCGTCGTGAACGGGGGTGAACTTGCCCGCCTGGCGGGCCTGCTCCAGCGCGGTCGATCCGGGCAGCGCGCCGGGCTTGCGCAGCAGGATCTCCAGGTAGTGGTCCAGCTCCAGCCGGACCTGGTTGCGGGCCACCAGGCGCTCGTGGCGGGCGACCTCGGTGCGGCCGTCGAAGACCACCAGTTCATCGGTGCCCAGCAAGACCCGGACCTGGCGGCCGATCAACCGGGTCGGCACCGAGTGGTAGTTCATTCGGACGCAGACCTGGGACCGGCGATTGACCCGGGGATGGAACACCCGGCCGGTCTCGCCCTCCACCCCGCCCTTCTCGTGGGCTCCCTCCTTGCCGGGTAGGCAGTAGAACGCCTCGATGCCGTAGTGCGAGCGAAAGGCCACCCACCGGTCGCTCTCCACCCGGGTCCGCGAACCCCGGCTGACCTTGGCGACCGCAGCCCATAGGTTGTCGTAGCGCACCTTGCCGGTCGGCACTCCACCCACGCCCCTGAAAGCGTGCGCGTGTCCCTCGAAGAACGCCTCCTGCCCGGCAGGAGGCCGTGACGCGATGCACCGCCTTGCCCGAATACGACAACCGCAGCACGAACAGGCAGCACTTGGTCATCGTTCCGGCCAGTTTGATCCAGACCTCGCCGAAGTCGACCTCGGCTTCAACACCAGGCCGATGGATCTGGTCGATCGGAACCGCTGGCGGCGCGGCCCGCCCCGCCTCGGCCATGATCTGCGGACGTCGCCAAGCGACGTGGTTGCAGACCGTGGAGTAGGAGACGCCCTCCATCTCGTGCTCCACGACCAGCCGGTTGAAGATCCGACGCACCGTGTGCTGCTGCTTGCGTGGGGCCTTCAGGTCCAACCAACAGCATGTGGTCGATCATCGGCTTGAACGTGTCCAGCCGCGATTCGCGAGGCGGGGGCTTCTTGCGCTGCGCGGGCCAAGCCGACTCCAGCGCCTCACGCACCGTGCGGCGATGCACCTGATACTTCCTGGCCAACGCTCACACCGACATGCCGTTCAACCGCGCGTCCCGACGGATCGCCGCGAACAGCTCCACCTTGCGATCGCGCGCCACGCTCACCTCCTGGAGCCACTAGGCACAACGCGCGTCTCACCGCAACCTTGCAGGTGGAGCCAGAACTCGCTGAACAGTAACCACTCGGCTACAGGATGGGGCCACCGATAGTTCGCCGGGTAGGGCCAAATCAGGCGCGTACAACCATGGCGATCGGGCGCCAGCGCCTGGACCACCGCGCGCCGGCAGCAGTTCGCCAACGATCGGACGTCGAGCCAGCTGTGGGCGGTGACCGACAACGTCAACCAGTCAAAAGGCGACAAAGACCCAGGTGAGTAGTGGCCGCCGCTGGCCGGCTTCCGCTGCATGTACGCCCGCTCGTGGGTGGATGTGAAATACCGCTACGGCCTGAAAGTCGACCCCGCGGAGAAGACTGCGCTGGCCGGGGTGCTCAACGGCTGCTGACCACGCCCAGCCGGTCAGTCCCCTTGCGGGCGCGGCCCGCGAGGGTCACAGGAAAGGGTTGTCGGCGGCGTCGCCCATCGGGTGGGCTCTCTGCCAGATCTCGGCGGGCGTGAACGTGGTGGGCGGCTGTTCAAACCAGTACTTGTCGGTGGTGAACTTCTCCAGCAGGAAACGGGTCAGCGGGACGTGCGCCCAGGGTCTCAGTTCGGTGTCGGGCCCGTCGAGATGGCTGGCGAACTCGCTGTCGGTGACAGGCCAGTAGTCCGGGTGTCCCTCGGTGAGCCAGGCCATATAGGTTCCGCAGGCGGTGTCCCCGATCCGCAGCACGTTGGTGTGCAGCCGGTTCTGCCGTAGCTGCTCGGGGCTGAGCCGGCGCAGATCGTCCACGGCGAGTTCGTCGTTGAAGCACACCCGCCCGTACACCTCGGCGAAGGCGATGTAGTCGGCGGGCAGGCCGTGCCCGAGCACCTGGAACACCTGATCCCAGCTCAAATCCCCAAAGTCCGGCTGCCGGGGCGCAGGCACTAACGCGACCAGTTCCACCAGAGCGCCACGCTTCACCATTCACCCCCTCCGAAGACCAAGGGGAGTCTAGGCAAGCGAGCCTAGACGAGTAGTTCCGAAGTGATCAGTGATCGAATGCGATCAGTGATCGGGTGGTGGGTTGGGCGGTGTGGTGGTTGTGCCAGATCGCGGCCGCCATCGCCAGGATGCGCTGGGCAACTCGGATGGCGACGCCCTCGAAGGTCCGGCCTTGGTGCTGTTCCAGGTCGAGTTGGCCTTTGAGGGTGTCGTTGACCGACTCGATCAGCTGCCGTACGGGCTTGAGGAGGTGTTCTCCGGGCCGTCGTTGTTCGCCTCGCATCGAGGGCCGCAGCAGCTTGATGCCGCGTTCGGCCAGGTCGGTCTCGAACCAGCGCGCTTTGAAGCCCTTGTCGGCGATCAGCAGCAGGTCCGCCCGGTCGGCGACCACCCCGGAATCGACGTCCAGCATCGCCGCCAGCACTTCTCGCTCGTCCAGCTTGGGGTTGGCCAGCGCCCACATGATCGGCATCCCGACCGGGGTGCACACCAGATACAGCCGCAGTCCCCAAAAGAACCTCGAATGCGAGGCGCAGTAGCCGTAGCCGGCCCAGCCGGCCAGCTCCGATCGCTGGACGGTGGGACGGGACCGGCCGCACTCCACCGGGGTCGAGTCGGCGATCCACACGTTGTCCAGCCAGAAGTCGGTGTCGGCTGCCAGCATCCGGATGACCCGTTTGACCAGCGGCAACGCCGACCGCAGTCGCTTGTTGTAGCCGGGACGCTGCGGCAGATACGGGAACATGCCCGCCAGTCGAGAGCCGACGAACCGCAGCTATCGGGCCTCGGAGGTGCAGCCCAGCAGCGCTTGAGCGACGGCCAGGCACAGTAGTTCGGGATCGGTCAGCTTCGGCGGCCGGCCCAGGCAACGGTGTCCTCCCAACTCGTCGTCGATCTTCACGTACAGTGCTGTCACGAGGGTGTTCAGGTCGGTCGTCACAAACTGATCTTGGACACCCTCGCCTTGTTTCCGAGCCCAGACTTTGGAACTACTCGTCTAGGGGGCGGTTGGAGGGTTGGCGGGTGCAGGGGGAACCCCCAGGGACGGCGTCCCCCTGCCGAGGCCCTTCACGCCCGAGCGCATCGCCGTCTTCAGACGGCGCCCAAGCAGGTGCGGCTGCTGTCAGGGACCCTTCAGGGGCAGCCGGTTCGGTGCGCGGACCGCAGCGTTGGCGATGGTGGCGTACAAGACGGTAGAGCACGGCGGGTTTCAGCGATTCATGCGTTACGTACTGGAGGATTCTGCATCTGTGCCGCACTAGTGATGTCGATAGCCGAGTCGTGTGTGCGGGCATCGTGTTCCAGGGGCAGCGTTATGGCGGCGACGTGGGCGGCAGGTCGGTATAACGCTGGCGCGGGCTGCCGGGTGCTGGGGAAGGAGCGACGTGGTGGCACCCTCAGTCCTGGTCGGTTGCCTCTCCAGCGCCGGTCAGGCAGGCGTCACATTGGCCGCGCACGATGATGCCGCTGCTGGTGAAGCCGTTGGCCTCGCCGTGGGCCAGGGCGGCCAGGTGGCCCCATGCCGTGCTGCGTAGTGCGGTGACGCGGGCGCAGGTGTCGCAGATCGCGTGAGCGTGTGGGTGGTCGGCCAATCCGTAGGTGACGCGTCCGCCGATGAGGACGGTATGCACCAGGCCGATCCGTTCGAAGATGGTCAGCGTCCGGTACACCGTGGATGTGTCCAGTGGGCCTGCTGCAGCGGCTTGGTGGTGGATCCCTTCAACGGTCAGGTGCCCCTCGGCGTGCGTGAGGACGTGAAGGATCTGACGACGGGGGCGGGTGTCGCGGTGCCCCGCCGCGCGCAGCCGGGCAGCGGCCCAGGCGAGCCGCTGCCCGGGGGCGGCGCGATCCGGGTCTGAGAGAGACATGGGTGCATTGTTGATGTAACTGCGAATTATTTGCAATAGTGGGTTCTATGACGTACTCACTGCCTGACCTGCCCTATGACTACGCGGCGCTGGAGCCGGCGATCACCGGCGAGATCCTGGAGCTGCACCACTCCAAGCACCACGCGGCCTACGTCAAGGGCGCCAACGACACGCTGGAGAAGCTCGCCGAGGCGCGCGACAAGGAGCAGTTCGGCGGCCTGGTCGGCCTGGAGAAGACCCTGGCGTTCAACCTGTCAGGTCACGTTCTGCACACCATCTTCTGGGACAACCTGTCCCCGGACGGTGGGGACCGTCCCGACGGTGAGCTGGGCTCGCTGCTCGATGAACACTTCGGCTCGTTCGAGGCGTTCAAGAAGCAGCTCACCACGGCGACCGCCACCGTGCAGGGGTCGGGCTGGGGCGTGCTGGGCTGGGAGCCGCTGGGGCAGCGGCTGATCGTTGAGCAGGTGTACGACCACCACGGCAACGTCGGCATGGGCTCGACGCCGCTGCTGGTGTTCGACGCCTGGGAGCACGCCTACTACCTGCAGTACCGCAACGTGCGTCCCGACTACGTCGAGAAGCTGTGGGACCTGGTGAACTGGAACGACGTCACCGCCCGCCTCAACGCCGCCAAGGGCGCCTGAGGCCCACGTCCGGCGCACTTGTCAGAGGCGCCCATGAGACCGCGGCGCCCACCGGATCCGGATCATGCTCAGAACACGGTCCCCGGGATCCGGCGGGCGCCGCTTTTCATTCTGCCGGGTGCCGCTCCTGCGGTGACGCAGGGGCCGTGTCGCTGTCTGAACGGCTCGGCGAGCCAGGCATCGACCCCGCTGAAGTATCGGATGAGTCGGCCGGTGCCCGGCTTCGGTCGGCAGTGCCCGATAGCTGATCTGCCAGACGGTGCAGAGCCGCTTCGGTATCGGTGAGCCGTCTGCCCTGGATGGTGTCGGGGCTTCTGCCACCCTGACCGCCCAGCATGACAGCGACGAACCGGCCTTCTCGCGTACTGGCGCGCCCTCGTGGAAGATCGCTTGGACGGTCGGGTCCGGCAGCGAGATCTCACTCTGGGCCCGTGAGACGTCGATGGCCTGGTCCAGGGTGGTCGAGCCCTTTGAGAGCGCCGCGGAGGTCTCCTCGCCGTAGCCGTAGAGGGAGATCTACTCGAAGACACCGGCGATCTCGGGATAGAGCGGCACCATCGTGTCGCGCGCGACCGGCGGCAGTCCGGGCGGCACCGGCTCCTTCATGACCGGCAGGGCACATCGGCCAAGGGGCGGCGCAGGTCGGCCCTGGGGCCAGGGCAGGGCCGACTGGCCAGGGCGGGAACGGGTCAGGCGATCTCGACCGGTCCGCTGACGGTGTCCAGCCAGCGGGCCAGCCGGTCACGGAAGCCCCGGCGCGAACCCACCAGAGACGAGGTCTCTCCAGCGGCGAGGCTGACCAGGTGCTGGGCGGTCTCGAACGCCTGCTCGCCGGGGACCACCAGTCCATCGGGCCGTAGCGCCGACCGCGGCCACAGTGCCTGCGGAGCGTCGGCGATGGTGATGGCCTCGTGCGCCAGGCTCCGTAGCTCCCGGTCGCCGTTCTCCATCGCCAGCACCACCGCGCCACAACGACGCGCATCGTTCACCCGCTCCAGCACCTGCTCTCCGGCCCGCCCTTGCGCCACCACCAGCACCGTTTCGCCCCGTCCCGCCTCCTCCAGCCGGCGTAGATCGTAGGCCAGATGGGCCGGCGCTCCCTTAGGAACCTCATGACGCACCAACGTGGGCGATAGTTCCGGCACACCCGCCAGGCGGGCCTCATCGTCTAGGTGCGCCGTCAGATGCCAGGGCTCGTAGACGGGGGTGCCCACCATCAGCAATCCGCCTGTGGTATGCGGGGCGGAACGCAGGGTTCGGGCGAAGGAGCGCGTCCGTTCCACCCACTGCGTGCCTTCCAGTAGTTCACGGGTCAGCCGGGCATGCTCGCTGTCCACGACACCTCCTGCGTGTTCATTCGGAAACACAACGCTACTCACAGGGAGCACCCGGGGACGTCTTATTGCATATACTTCGCAACTGCGAGTTAGTTGCGATTGAGGTGTGCGGGTGGCGGTGGTACTGGGGATCGAGACCTCGTGCGACGAGACCGGGGTCGGGATCGTCGCCGACGGGCGGCTGCTGGGCGACCTGGCGCGCGACCCGATCGTCCATCTGGGCGACACCCGCGACGACGCGGCCGGGGAGGCGTTCGACAAGGTCGCCCGGATTCTCGGCCTGCCCTACCCGGGCGGCCCGGCGATCGACCGGGCCGCCCGAGACGGCGACCCCACCGCGATCGCCTTCCCGCGCGCGATGCCGGGCAGTTCCGACTTCTCCTTCTCCGGGCTCAAGAGCGCGGTGGCCCGCCACGTCGGCCGGGAAGGCGTCGCGGCGGTCCCCGACATCGCCGCTTCCTTCCAGGAGGCCGTCGTTGACGTCCTCACCCGTAAGGCGGTCGCGGCGTGCCGGGAGCACTCGGTGACGACCCTGGTCATCGTCGGCGGCGTGGCCGCCAACCGCAGGCTCCGCGAGGTGGCCGCCGAACGTTGCGCCGCCGCGGGCATCACCCTGCGCGTCCCGCCGCCCCGCCTATGCACCGACAACGGCGCCATGATCGCCGCCGTCGGCGACCTGCTGGCCGCCTCCGGCGCCGCGCCCGTGGGCTTCGACCTGTCCGCCGATCCCTCGGCTCCGCTCGCCCGGGCCGCCCTCGCCTAGCCCCTGACGCCGGCCGATGACGCCGCGGCCCGGGCACGCGCTCCTGGACGGCCGGGCCGCCCGCCCGCTCGCCCCTCAGATCATCGACCTCTACAACGCCTGCTACAGCCGGCCGCCCTGGAACGAGACCCCCGCCCAACTCGCCGACTACCCCGCCTCGCTGGACGCCTCGCTGGACCGGCCCGGCTTCACCGCGCACGTCGCCTTCGACCCCGGCGGCGGCCTGGCGGGCCTCTGCTACGGCTGGCCCAGTCCCGCCGACCTGCCCGCCAACCAGATCTACGACGCGATCGTCCGCGTGCTCGGGACCGGCGGTGCCGCCGCCCTCACCCGGGGCGCGTTCGAGGTCGCCGAACTGTTCGTCCGCCCCGACGCCCGAGGCCACGGCCATGGCCGCCGCCTGCTGACGGACGCGGTCACCGGCTGGCCCGCCGCCTGGCTCATCACCTCGCCCCGGACCCCGGCCGCCGATCTCTACCGCCACCTGGGCTGGCGCGAAGGCGCGTCCCTGCCCCGCGAGCTCTACCCGCCGCTCCCGCTGTCGATCTTCACCCTGGCCGGGCCACCAGAGCGTTGACAGCGACCCACGGGACGCTGGCCGCACCGTCAGCGCGTGCGTTGATGCCTTTCTCGGGATGGTGTCGTTCACGATGGTTGCTGGGTGACCGGGCAGTAAGCGCACGACGACCTCGAAGTGGGCGTGCTCGACGCGCACTCGCGCGCACCACAGCCGTGGTGCGCGCGACTCCGGCTCGACGGTCAGGTGGGGGAGTAGGGAGTCAGGGTGCTGAGGTGCGGGTCGACGTGCAGGTTTCCGCCGGTGGGCGGGAAGGCCCGCTGGGCGCAGTCGGTACGTTCGCAGACCTTGCAGCCCAGGCCGATCGGGGTCGTCGCGGGACGGGTGAGGTCGAGGCCGTCGGTATAGACGAGGCGGTGGGCGTGGCGCAGTTCGCAGCCCAGGCCGATCGAGAACACCCGGCCAGGTTTCCCATGGCGGCGGGGCCGGTGGCGGATGGTCCGTGCGACCCAGAAGTAGCGGCGGCCGTCGGGCATCTCGGCGACCTGGGTGTGCAGGTCGCCGAGGGTGGAGAACGCCTCGTAGACCGCCCACAGCGGGCATGAGCCGCCCGCACGGGTGAAGTGGAAGCCGGTGGCGGACTGGCGTTTGGAGATGTTGCCGGCCCGGTCGACCCGGACGAAGGAGAACGGGACGCCCCGGGCCCTGGGGCGTTGCAGGGTGCTGAGCCGATGGCAGACCGTTTCGAAGCTGACGTCGAAGCGGGTGCCCAGCGCTTCAAGGTCGTAGCGGGCCCGTTCGGCGGCCTCCCTGAAGGGACGGTAGGGCAGCAGGAACGCGCCCGCGAAGTAGTTGGCCAGCCCGATCCGGGTGAGGGCGCGGGCGTGCTCGTCGGTGAACGTCGCGGTGTCGATGAGTTCGGCGAGCAGGTCGGCGTGTTCGAGCAGCGCGATCTGGGTGGCGAGCTGGAAGGTCCGCTGGGCGTCGCTGAGCTCGGGTGAGACTGACAGGATCTTGGTCTGCGGATCGTAGTGTCGCCGGGCCCCGCTGGAGGTCGTCACCCGCACGCCGTGTAGGGCCAGGCGTTCCTCGGCGGTGGCGGCGGGGTCGTGGCCCCCGTTGAGGTCTTCGGCCGCACGGTCGAGGGCGTCGATGTAGTTGTGGCGGTCGTAGAAGAAGTCGCGCACCATTTCGTAGGGCGCGGGAGCGCTCTGGTGGGCTCCGGCCAACACCGCCGCGTGCTCGGCGGACCGCTGCTGGCGGCGGTGGAGGTCGACGACCGCATGGGCGATCTTCGGTGACATGGCCGCCAGGTCGGCGATCTCGGTGGCCGAGGCGCGGGGGAGCGCCTCGCGCAGGTCGGCGACGAGCCGGGTGCCGTCCTCGGGTGAGAAGAACTCCGGATCGAGCCCGAACAACTCGGTGAGCCGCAGCAGCACCGGAACGGTCAGCGGACGCTGGTTGTGCTCGATCTGGTTGAGGTAGCTGGGAGAGATCTCCAGCATCTCCGCCAGGCTCACCTGGCTGATGCCGCGGTCGGCGCGCAACGCGCGCAGGCGGGGCCCGACGAAGATCTTGCTCATGCCGACCAGCGTATCCGTGACCTGCCAAAACCAGCTTCGCAAGATTCGCAGACCGCCCCCGGAAGTTGGCAGAACTTCGCAGATTCAGGGGCTGGCCTGCTGTTCTGCGTTGCGGTGAAGCTGGGATCACCGCTGAGAACAAAGGAACGTGATGATCGAGCATGTCGTGAAGGTCCACCCCAGCAGCGCCCGCCTGTCGCGCGAGAAGCAGTTGGCCTGGAAACTGGCCGAGATCGCCGCACGGGCCCCGGTCCCCGAGGACGAGGTGACGGCCATGGTCGTCAACCGCGTCCTGGACAACGCGGCGGTGGCCGTGGCGTCGCTGGACCGTCCCCCGGTGGTCGCCGCCCGCGACCAGGCGCTGCGGCACCGGGCGCCCGAGCGCGGCGCGGCCGTCTTCGGCACGGGCGACCGGGTGTCGCCGGAGTGGGCGGCCTGGGCGAACGGCGTGGCAGTGCGTGAACTGGACTTTCACGACACCTTCCTGGCCGCCGACTACTCCCACCCCGGCGACAACATCCCGCCGATCCTGGCGGTGGCCCAGCACTTGGGGCTGGACGGCGCGGCGGTGACTCGTGCGATCGCGGTCGCCTACGAGATCCAGGTCGCGCTGGTGACCGGCGTCTGCCTGCACGAGCACAAGATCGACCACATCGCGCACCTGGGGCCGTCGGCGGCGGCCGGGATCGGGGCGCTGCTGGGGTCGCCGGTCGAGGTGATCTACCAGGCGATCGGGCAGGCCCTGCACACCACCACCGCGACCCGGCAGTCCCGCAAGGGTGAGATCTCCTCCTGGAAGGCGTACGCGCCCGCGTTCGCCGGGAAGGCGGCGATCGAGGCGGTGGACCGGGCGATGCGCGGGCAGGGCGCGCCGTCGCCGATCTACGAGGGCGAGGACGGCGTGATCGCCTGGCTGCTGGGCGGTCCCGACGCCGAGTACCGCGTGCCGCTCCCCGAGCCGGGTGAGCAGTGCCGGGGCATCCTGCGCACCTACACCAAGGAGCACTCGGCCGAGTACCAGGCCCAGGCCCTCATCGACCTGGCCCGCGACCTGCGTGAGCGGATCGGCGATCTGTCGCGGGTCGAGCGGGTCACGATCCACACCAGCCACCACACCCACCACGTGATCGGTTCGGGCGCGAACGACCCGCAGAAGTACGACCCGGCGGCCAGCCGCGAGACCCTCGACCACTCGCTGCCCTACATCTTCGCCGTCGCCCTGGAGGACGGCCGCTGGCACCACGTGGACTCCTACCGGCCCGAACGTGCCGTCCGCCCTGGGACCGTCGCCCTGTGGCGCAAGGTCAGCACGGTCGAGGACCCGCGCTGGACGGCCGCCTACCACGCGGCCGAGCCGGAGTTCGGCGGGCGCGTGGTGGTGGAACTGGCCGACGGCACGACCGTCGAGGCGGACAAGGCCGTCGCCGACGCCCACCCGGCCGGGGCCCGCCCGTTCGGCCGCGACCAGTACCTGGCCAAGTTCGCCGCCCTCGCCGAGGGCACGGTGCCGGAAGCCGAGCAGCGGCGCTTCCGCGAGCTGGCCGAACGCCTGCCCGACCTCAAGCCCGCCGAAGTGGCCGGGCTGAACGTGGACACGGGCTCGGACGGGACGCCGGCCACCGAAGGGATCTTCTGATGCTGCACTCCGCGGTCCCCGCCGCCGACAAGCGACGAGCCCTGCGCGCTGGCCTGGCTTCGGGGGATCTGGTGCGGATGCCCGGCGCGTTCAGCCCGCTGACCGCGATGGCGATCGCCCGCGCGGGCTTCGAAGGTGTCTACGTCTCCGGCGCGGTCGTCGCGGCCGACCTGGGACTGCCCGACATCGGGCTGACCACGCTCACCGAGGTCGCCGGCCGCGCCCAGGCCATCGCTCGCGCCACCGACCTGCCGACCCTGGTGGACGCCGACACCGGCTTCGGTGAACCCCTCAACACCGCCCGCACCGTCCAGATCCTGGAGGACGCGGGGATCGCGGGCTGCCACATCGAAGACCAGGTCAACCCCAAGCGCTGCGGCCACCTGGACGGCAAGTCCGTCGTCGGCCTGCCCGAGGCGGTGCGCCGCGTCCGCGCCGCGGCCGACGCCCGCCGTGACCCCGGCTTCGTCGTCTGCGCCCGTACCGACGTGCGCGGCACCGACGGACTGGGCGCGGCCATCGACCGGGCCAAGGCCCTGGTCGACGCCGGAGCCGACATGATCTTTCCCGAGGCGCTGGCCAACGCCGCCGAGTTCGCGGCCCTACGCGAAGCGGTGGACGTGCCGCTGCTGGCCAACATGACCGAGTTCGGCAAGTCCACGCTGCTCACCGCCGGCACCCTGCGCGACATCGGCGTCAACGCCGTCATCTACCCGGTGACGCTGCTGCGGCTGGCGATGGGCGCCGTCACCCGCGCCCTGGAGACGATCACCGCCGACGGCACCCAGGCCGCCCTCGTCAGCGACATGCAGACCCGCGCCGAGCTGTACGACCTGCTCGGCTACGCCGACTACGCCAAGTTCGACACCACCGTCTTCAGCCACCAGTACCGGGAGCAGCCGTGACCACGCAGACGATCAGCAAGGGACTGGCGGGCGTCGTCGCCGACACCACCGCGATCTCCATGGTGAACCCCGACAGCAACTCGCTCACCTACCGCGGGTACCCCGTTCAGGAACTGGCCGCGTCCTGCTCCTTCGAGGAGGTCGCCCACCTGCTGTGGCACGGCGAGCTGCCCGACGCCGGGCGCCTGCGCGAGTTCCAGGCCGCCGAGCGCGCCCGCCGCGACCTGTCGCGCTCCACCCAGGACGTGCTGGCGAAGATCCCGCAGAGCTGCCATCCGATGGACGTGCTGCGCACCGCCGTCAGCCACCTGGGCTCGGAGGACCCCGCCGAGGACGACCCGGACGCCAACGCCCGCGCCTCGCTGGATCTGCTGGCCAAGCTGCCCGCCGTGGTGGCCCTGGACCAGCGCCGCCGCCGCGGGCTGCCGCCCATCGCCCCCGACCCGGGCCTCGGCTACGCCGCCAACTTCTTCCACATGACCTTCGGCGCGGTACCCGCCCCCGAGGTCGTGCGGGCCTTCGAGGTCTCGCTGATCCTGTACGCCGAGCACAGCTTCAACGCCTCCACCTTCACCGCACGCGTGGTCACCTCGACGCTGTCGGACCTGTACAGCGCGGTCACCGCCGCGATCGGCGCGCTGAAGGGCCCCCTGCACGGTGGCGCCAACGAGGCCGTGATGCACATGCTCACCGAGATCGAGGACCCGGCCCGCGCCGCCGGATGGCTCGACGAAGCCCTTGCGTCCAAGCGGAAGATCATGGGCTTCGGGCACCGCGTCTACAAGCGCGGCGACTCCCGCGTCCCCACCATGGAGACCGCGCTGCGCGACCTGGCCGCCCACCACGACGCCGACCGGCTCATGGCCCTGTACGACGCGCTGCGCGACGCCATGATCGAGCGCAAGGGCATCCATCCCAACCTGGACTACCCGACCGGCCCCGCCTACCACCTGATGGGCTTCGACATTCCCACCTTCACCCCGATCTTCGTCATGGCGCGCATCACGGGCTGGACCGCCCACATCACCGAGCAGCTCACCGCCAACTCCCTGATCCGCCCGCTCAGCGCCTATGCGGGGCCCGATGAGCGGCACGTCCCCGGCCCCACCGCCCGCCTGGCCTCGCTGGGCTCCTGACGCCGGGCGTCCGGCGGGCACCGGGGGGACGGGCGTCCCGGCGGATCGGTCGTCTCGTTACGGCAATTCCGCGAAACGCTCCGGACCGGTGGTCACGATCACGTGGCCACCGGTCCGAGGTATTTGCCGAGTATCGGCTGTGGACTTACTTGGACGTCAAAGTATAGAGTCGTGAACAACGCTTGCGGTGCAGGGAAGCCGGTGTGAGTCCGGCACGGTCCCGCCACTGTGACCGGAAAGTGCGTCCGGCGATGAAAGGCCACTGGTGAAAGCCGGGAAGGCCGCCGGACGTGCGGTGATCCGGGAGTCAGGATACCGGCCGCAAGGATGTCCGTGCAGTCCACGAGGATGGAGATGCCGAACCATGAGCGAGGCCGCCGCATGCCCTCACCCACCCGGAAGTGGCTGACCCAGGTCTGTCCGGGCGCGTTCCGAAACGCGTGATCCGCTGACCTGATCAATGCTGGAAACGGCTGTGCATTTCTTGTGCCGCCGCATTCCGTCATGCCCTGATAGGGCTTTTATTTCGGAGACAGAGGTCATGAGAGTTCGAGAAGTCACCCATTTCATCGGCGGCCGGAACGTCCCAGGAATGTCCGGGCGGTTCGGGGATGTCCACGACCCCTCCACCGGCGCTGTCCAGGCGCGGGTGCCGTTGGCAGGCCGCGCCGAGACCGAGGCCGCGATCTCCGACGCCGTCCGCGCCCAGCAGAAGTGGGCCGAGCGAAGCCCGCAGAGCCGCGCCCGTGTCCTGTCCCGCTTCCTCCAGCTCATGGAGGCAGAACGCGAACCATTGGCGCGGCTGCTGTCGGCCGAGCACGGCAAGACCGTCGCCGACGCTCACGGGGACCTGCAACGCGGCCTGGAGGTCGTGGAGTTCGCCATCGGCATCCCGCACCTGCTCAAGGGAGAGTTCTCCGACAGCGTCGCGTCCGGGGTCGACGTGCACTCGATGCGCGCCCCGCTCGGTGTGATCGCCGGGATCACGCCCTTCAACTTCCCCGCCATGATCCCGCTGTGGCAGGCCGCCCCCGCGATCGCCTGCGGCAACGCCTTCGTGCTCAAACCGTCCGAGCGCGATCCGTCGGTGCCCGTTCGGCTGGCCGAGCTGCTCCTGGCGGCGGGACTGCCGCCAGGTGTGTTCAACGTCGTGCACGGCGACCGGGAGACCGTCGAGACGATCCTGGACGACCCGCGCGTCCAGGCGGTCGGCTTCGTCGGCTCCACCGACGTCGCCGAGCGGGTGTACGCGCGCGCCACCGCGGGCGGCAAGCGGGCCCAGTGCTTCGGCGGGGCCAAGAACCACCTGGTCGTCATGCCCGACGCCGACCTCGACCAGGCCGCCGACGCCCTGGTCGGCGCGGGCTACGGCTCGGCCGGAGAACGCTGCATGGCCGTGTCGGTCGCCGTGCCGGTCGGCGACGACACCGCCGACGCCCTGGTGGCCAAGCTCGCCGAACGCATCGGGAAGCTGACCGTGGGCGCCGGAGACGACCCCGACGTCGACTTCGGTCCGCTGGTGTCGGCCGACGCGGTCAGCCGGGTCCGCGACTACCTCGACCTGGGCGTCGCCGAGGGTGCGGACCTGGTCGTGGACGGACGGGACCTGACGGTGCCCGGCCGTCCGGACGGCTTCTTCCTGGGGGCGTGCCTGTTCGACCGGGTCACCCCCGACATGCGGATCTACCGTGAAGAGATCTTCGGGCCCGTGCTGTCGGTGGTGCGGGCCCCCGACTACGCCACGGCGCTGCGGCTGCCCGGCGAGCACGAGTACGGCAACGGTGTGTCGATCTTCACGCGGGACGGGGCGACCGCCCGCGACTTCGCCCGCCGCGTCGTCACCGGCATGGTCGGGGTCAACGTGCCCATCCCCGTGCCCGCCGCCCACCACACCTTCGGCGGCTGGAAGCGCTCGGCGTTCGGCGACCTGGGCCAGTACGGCACCGACTCGATCCGGTTCTGCACCCGGACCAAGACCGTCACCTCGCGCTGGCCGGCCCCAGCCGCTCGCGGGGTGGGGGAGGGCGCGTCGTTCACGATGCCGGTGCACCGGTGACCGCCGGCACGGCCGTCGGCGCACCGGCCCTCACCGACGAACAACAGGCCCTGGCCCAGGCGGCACGCGACTTCGCCCGCGAACGGCTCGCCCCGCACGCCGTCGCCTGGGACCAGGCCAAGCACTTCCCCCTGGACACGTTGCGTGAGGCCGCCGCGATGGGCTTGGGCGGCGTCTACGTGGCCGAGGAGGCAGGCGGCTCCGGACTGTCACGGCTGGACGGCGTGCTGGTGTTCGAGGCGCTGGCCACCGGCTGCCCGTCCGTCGCCGCCTATCTGTCCATCCACAACATGGTCGCCTGGATGGTCGACCGCTTCGGCGACGGCGCCCAGCGCGCCCGTTGGCTGCCCGGATTGTGCACGATGGCCGACCCGGCCTCCTACTGCCTGACCGAACCGTCGGCGGGCTCGGACGCCGCCGCGTTGCTGACCCGCGCTGTGCGCGACGGCGACGACTACCTCGTGACCGGCGTCAAACAGTTCATCTCCGGGGCCGGCGCCGCCGGACTGTACCTGGTCATGGCCCGCACCGGAGCGGACGGGCCGGGCGGGATCTCGGCGTTCATCGTGGAGCGCTCCGATCCCGGACTGTCCTTCGGCGCCGAGGAGACGAAGATGGGCTGGAACGCCCAGCCCACACGGCAGGTGCTGCTGGACGGGGTCCGGCTGCCCGCCGACCGCCGCATCGGCGCCGAGGGCGACGGGTTCCGCGTCGCGATGCACGGTCTGAACGGCGGACGCCTCGGCATCGCGGCCTGCTCGCTGGGCGGAGCGCAGGCGGCGCTGGAGGCCGCCACCGCCTACCTGGCCGACCGCACGGCATTCGGCCACCGGTTGCTGGACGCCCAAGCCCTGCAGTTCCGGCTGGCGGACATGGCCATCGAACTGGAGGCCGCCCGCTCCCTGGTGTGGCGGGCCGCCGCGGCGCTGGACGCGGGCGACCCGCGAGCCCCGCAGATGTGCGCGATGGCCAAGCGGTTCGCCACCGACACCGGGCACAGCGTCGCCGACCGTGCGCTCCAGTTGCACGGCGGCTACGGCTACCTCACCGAGTACGGCATCGAGAAGATCGTCCGCGACCTGCGGGTGCACCGCATCCTGGAAGGGACCAACGAGATCATGAACGTGATCGTCGCACGCGAGCTGATGGGGACGGTCCGATGACGGCCCCCGCCGCCTTCGAGACCGAAGCACCGGTGCTGCTGCGCGTCCAGGGGACGCTGGGCCGCATCACACTGAACCGGCCGCGCGCGCTCAACGCCCTCACCCACCAGATGTGCCGGCAGATCCACGCCTCGCTGCGGGAGTGGGCCGCCGACGACACGGTGCAGGCGGTGCTCATCGACGGCGCGGGCCAGCGAGGACTGTGCGCCGGCGGCGACATCCGCGCCATCTACGAGGACGCCAAGTCCGGCGGCGACGCCAGCGCCGCGTTCTGGCGCGACGAATACCTGCTCAACTCCTTCATCGCGCGCTACCCCAAGCCCTACGTCGCGCTCATGGACGGGGTCGTGATGGGCGGCGGCGTGGGCGTCTCGGCGCACGGCGGCGTCCGGATCGTCACCGAGCGGTCGGCGGTCGCGATGCCCGAGACCGGCATCGGCTTCGTCCCCGACGTCGGCGGTACCCACCTGCTGGCCTCCGCCCCCGGCGAACTGGGCACGCACCTGGCGCTCACCGGGACGCGCATGACGGCCCGGGACGCACTGCTGTGCGGGTTCGCCGACCACTTCGTCCCCTCCGGCCGGCTGCCCGCCCTCGTCGCCGACCTCGCCGCCGGGACCGGCGTCGGCGACGCCGTCGCCCGCCACGCCGGATCTGTGCCCGAAGGCGAGCTGGCGGCCCACCGCTCCTGGATCGACGCCGCCTACGCCGCCCCCACGGTTGAGGAGATCCTGGAGCGGCTGCGCGCGGGCGACGAGGCCGCGGCCAAGGCGGCGGCCCTGATCGGGGAACGGTCGCCGACCGCCCTCAAGGTGACCCTGCGCGCGCTGCGGCGGGCCCGCGGGCTCGGCACGCTGGAGGCGGTCCTGGACCAGGAATACCGCGTGTCGCTGGCAGCCCTCACCTCGCCGGACCTGGTCGAGGGCATCCGCGCCCAGATCGTCGACAAGGACCACGCACCGCGCTGGACGCCGCCGACGCTCGCCGAGGTGACCGACGAGGCGGTGGAGCGCTTCTTCGCCCCGCTCGGCGACCGCGAACTGGGCCTGGCAACAGCGGGAGGCCGACGATGACCACCGTCGCCGTTGTCGGACTGGGCAACATGGGCGGCCCGATGGCCACCGCCCTGGTCCGCGCCGGACACACCGTCCACGGCTTCGACCTCGCCCCGGAGGCGTGCCAGGAGGCCACCGAAGCGGGAGTGCGCGTCACCGGCACGCTCGCCGAGGCCGTGGCACGCGCCGAAGCCGTCATCACCATGCTCCCCGCCGGGCGGCACGTGCTGGACTGCTACCGGGGAGATAGCGGCGTCCTGGTCACAGCCGCCCCCGGCACCCTGCTCATCGACTGCTCCACCATCGACGTCGCCGACGCCCGCGCCGTGCACCGGGCCGCTGGTGAAGCGGGCTTCACCAGCCTGGACGCCCCGGTCTCCGGCGGGGTCGCCGGAGCCCGCGCCGCAGCGCTCACCTTCATGGCCGGCGGCTCCCCCGACGCCTTCGCCCGCGCCGAGCCGCTACTGGCGGCGATGGGACACCGGATCGTGCACTGCGGACCTGAGGGCGCTGGCCAGACCGCCAAGATCTGCAACAACATGATCCTGGGCGCCTCCATGATCGCAGTCAGCGAGGCGTTCGTGCTCGGCGAGCGCCTCGGGCTGAGCCACCAGGCGCTGTTCGACGTCGCCTCGGCCGCCTCCGGACGGTGCTGGGCGCTCACCGGCAACTGCCCGGTCCCCGGCCCGGTCCCTGGCAGCCCCGCCAACAACGACTACCGCCCTGGTTTCGCCACCGCGCTCATGGCCAAGGACCTGCGGATAGCCGCCAACGCCCTGGCCGACACCGGCGTGAACGGAACGCTGGGCGCGCACGCGGCCGCCCTCTACGCCGCCCTCGCCGAAGGACCGAACGCCGAGCGGGACTTCTCCAGCATCGTCGAGGACGTCCGGAAACGGTCCCGCCCCCACCCACCCGCCGGACCCGGCTCCCTGTCCCGCACCACGAAGGAGACGACGTGAGCGACTACCAGACCATCAAGACCGAACGGCACGGCCGGGTGGCGGTCATCACCCTGGACCGGCCCAAGGCCCTGAACGCCCTGAACCTGCAGCTGATGGAGGAGCTGATCGACGCCGCCACCGCGTTCGACCTCGACCCCGGCACCGGCTGCGTCGTCATCACCGGCTCCGACCGCGCCTTCGCAGCCGGAGCCGACATCAGGGAGATGCAGCCCCAGCAATACCCCGACGTGTACCTGGCTGACTGGTTCGGCGCCTGGGACCGGCTGGGCGACCTGCGCACCCCCACCCTGGCGGCCGTCGCCGGACACGCGCTGGGCGGCGGCTGCGAGCTGGCGATGCTGTGCGACGTGCTTGTCGCCGCCGACACCGCGCGCTTCGGCCAGCCCGAGATCAAACTCGGGGTCATCCCCGGCATCGGCGGCTCCCAGCGCCTCACCCGCGCCGTCGGCAAGGCCAAGGCGATGGACCTGTGCCTGACCGGCCGAACCATGGACGCCACCGAGGCCGAGCGCGCCGGACTGGTGTCGCGCGTCGTGCCCGCGGCCGATCTGCGCACCATCGCGCTGGACACCGCCGCGGCCATCGCCGCGATGCCGGGCCCGGCGGCCATGATGGTCAAGGAGGCCGTCAACCGGGCCTTCGAGACCACCCTCGCCGAAGGCGTCCGCTTCGAGCGACGCCTGTTCCACGCCACCTTCGCCACCGCCGACCAGAAGGAAGGCATGGCGGCCTTCCTGGACAAGCGCGAGCCGAACTTCCAACGCGGCTGAGCCTGGACCTCCTCGGCGGACGCCCCTGCAACCGCCGAGGAGGTCCAGAACGGTGGACGGTGAATTCCGTTCACCCGAGCCTGCGGCGACGAGGCAACCGAAACGGACCGCGCGGCTTGGGGGCATCCCTGACCCGCCTGACTGGAGAACGAACGGTTTCGCTGAGCCGCGAGGAGACGGTGAGCTCGCGTGCCCCGCTCTATAACTTGACGGCTATCGGTGTCTCTGTCACAAGAGCACGGTAACCGGCGCATCCGATGGTCTCGGTGACGTGAATCGGTGAGTGGGGCTATTCGGGAACTGTGGTCTGCATGATGCGGGTGGCGGGGCGTGACCGCAGGTAGTAGGTGGTCTTGAGTCCGGACCGCCAGGCGTAGGCGTACATCGAGGAAAGCCTGCCGATGGTCGGGGTGGTCATGTAGAGGCTGAGGGCCTGGGACTGGTCGACGAAGGGGGCGCGGGCGGCGGCCAGGTCGATCAGCGCCTTCTGCGGGATCTCCCATGCGGTGCGGTAGAGCGCCTTCAGATCTTCGTCGAAGCCGGACAGGTCCTGGACGGAGCCGTCGGCGCGCTTGATCGCCTCGCGCGTGGCGGCGTTCCACAACCCCATGCGCTTGAGGTCGGCGACCAGGTAGTTGTTGATCTGGAGGAACTCGCCCGACAACGTCTCGCGTTTGAACAGGTTGGACACCTGCGGCTCGGTGCTCGCATAGCAGCCTGCGATGGAGGCGATCGTGGCGGTCGGCGCGATGGCGACGAGCAGGGAGTTGCGCAGGCCGCTCCGGGCGATGCGAGCGCGCAGGACGTCCCAGTGGGGGCCGGTGCCCTGCCCGAAGTGGTCGGGATGCAACTCTCCGCGCGCGGTGCGGGTTCGCCCGTAGGCCGGGTGCGGACCGTGCTCGGCGGCCAGGTCGGCGGACGCCCCGTACGCCGCGAGCGCGATCTCCTCGGCGATGCGCGTGGACAGCGCCTTGGCCTCGGCCGAGTCGAACGGCAGCCGCAGCTTGAAGAACACGTCGGCCAGGCCCATCACGCCCAGCCCGACCGGCCGCCAGTCGCGGTTGGTCTGCTCGGCCTCCGGGGTGGGGTGGAGAGCCCGGTCGATGGTGCGGTCCAGGAAACGGACGGCCATGGCGACCGTCCGGCGCAGCCGGGCGAAGTCGACGCCCTCGGCGGTGACGTGCTGGGCCAGGTTGACCGAACCGAGCTGGCACGCCGCCGTTCCCCGCTCTCCCGTCGTCTGGACGATCTCGGTGCACAGGTTCGCGAGCCGGACGACGTTGCCGGGCTCGGCGGTCTGGTTGCAGGCGCGGTTGGCGGCGTCCTTGAACGTCATCCAGCCGTTGCCGGTCTCCGCCAAAGTGCGCATCATCCGGCCGAACAGGCGGCGCGCCGAGATCTGGCGGACGTAGCGTCCCTCGGCCTCGGCCTTGCGGTAGGCGGCGTCGAAGTCGTCGCCCCACAGGTCCACCAGCTCGGGGACCTCCTTGGGGTCGAACAGCGACCAGTCGGCGTCGGCCTCGACGCGGCGCATGAACTCGTCGGGCACCCAGTTGGCGAGGTTCAGGTTGTGCGCGCGCCGCGCCTCCTCGCCGGTGTTGTCGCGCAGCTCCAGGAACTCCTCGACGTCGGCGTGCCACGGCTCCAGGTACACGCACGCCGCGCCCTTGCGCCGCCCGCCCTGGTCGACCGCGGTGATCGTCGAGTCCAGCACCCGCAGCCACGGCACGATGCCCTGGGAGTGGCCGTCGATGCCCGCCACCCTGGAGCCGCGCGACCGGATGCGGCTCCACGAGACGCCGATGCCCCCGGCGTACTTGCTGAAGCGCGCGACCTGCGCGTACCGCTCGTAGATCGACTCCAGCTCGTCCTCCGGCGAGTTCAACACAAAGCACGACGACAGCTGGGCGTGTCGGGTGCCGGAGTTGAGCAGCGTCGACGAGGACGGCAGGTACTCCAGCCGGGCCATCAGTCCGTAGAGATGTTCGGCGTCCTCGACGGTGTCGGACAGGCCGACCGCGACGCGCAGCAGGAAGTACTGCGGGCGCTCCACCACGCGGCGGGTGCTGGGGTGGCGCAGCAGGTACCGGTCGTAGACGGTGCGCAGCCCGAAGTACTCGAACCGGCCGTCAGCGGTCTCATCGATCAGAGCGTTCAGGGTGTCGGCGTGCTCGGCGACGAACGCGGCGGTTCCGTCGCTCAGTAGGCGTTCCCGGTGGGCGAGTGCGGTCGAGTCGGCGAACGAGCGCACGCCCTGGTCGGCGGTTTCGTCCCGGATCATCTCCGCCAGCAGGACGGCGGCCCGTTGCCCTGTGCCGGGATCCGTGGCGATCCTTACGGCCGCCTCGTGGATGGCCAGCTCCCGATCGGTCGTCGTCGTGACGGTCAACGGACTCTCCCTTGGAAAGGCATTCCAGGCGCGCAGACCGCCGCGACCGCCCGTCGGCCGGATCTTCCCTGCGCTTCACGGAACATGAGCGCACATCAGTGCGAGATGGCCTTGTTGTCCATCAGTTCCCTTGCAAGATGCTCCACCCTTGATGGATCGGCACCGGGCAGGCGTTATGGCCGTCGTCCCCGCATGCTGAACCCAGCACCTACGAGTGTGTCGCAAGCTGCGACTGATGTGAGCGGTCTTGCGTAATGTGAAAGACGAGACGGCGCAGTGTGGCCTGAGCGGCATCGACGACAGGTCGTTCTGTTACGCACGAGGCGCCTGTGGCCGATTCGTTCCCAGAACGGCTCTTGCCGCCTCACCTGTGGGGAAGCCCTGACTGATCAGCTTCTGCATGTGAGCGAGTCGCCGGAGGTCCGTCCAGGTGTACCGGCGGTGGCCACCGTCGGTGCGATGGCTCGCCCCCAGGTCGTATCTCCGGTCCCAGGTCCGCAGAGTCGATTCGGGGATCCCCAGGCAGTCAGTCGCTCCCTGGATGCTGAGTGTGAGGCTGGGTTCTGAGATATCTGAGGCCACTTGGACCTCCGTTGCCGCCCCGTCTCTCCGCTTTGCTCTTCTCGACCGTTGAGAGCGGTTCTTCGAACGTGCCTCGGCATGCGCCTTGGGTGGGGGAACGGTCGTGCGGCCGGGTTCGAGGGTGCCGGCTTCACGCGTGAGGAGAACGAACAGGGCGCATCGCAGGCAGGCTTCGGTTGTAGCGGTGTGGCCGCAGTCGGGTGAGGCGTTGATGAGCATTCGCAGGTCGGTCAGCAATGATCGCGCCGTGGCCAGGTCGTGTTTGAGGGCGCGCACGCGGTTGGCCTGTGCCCCGTACTGCCGGGCGATGCCTTCGAGTCGTTCGAGGTCCTTCTCCGGCAACGCCACTCTCGGTTCCCCGTTGACGACGACCGTCGGGTGTGGTCGGGGTTTGCTCATCCCTGCCGTCCCTTCACGGGGTCTGCGCCGAAATCCGCCCGGTTGTGCCTGGTGGACCAACCCTGGGCCGTCCCCGCCGGGCGGGCGAGGACGGCCACCGTGGTCAGGGGGTGGCGCGGACGTTCTGGGCGGCGGTGACCAGGTTGGACAGGGCCGCCTTCGTCTCGGGGTAGCCGCGGGTCTTCAGGCCGCAGTCGGGGTTGACCCAGAGCCGGTCGGCGGGCACGACCTTCAAGGCGCGGCGCAGGTTGGCCTCCATCTCCTCGACGGTGGGGACGCGCGGGGAGTGGATGTCGTAGACGCCGGGGCCGATGCCGTTGGCGTACCCGGCGTCGTGCAGGTCGGTGACCAGCTCCATGTGGGAGCGGGCGGCCTCGACGCTGGTGACGTCGGCGTCCAGCGCGCCGATCGCCCCGATGATCTCGCCGAACTCCGAGTAGCACATGTGCGTGTGGATCTGGGTGGTGTCGGCGACGCCCGAGGT
Organism: Actinomadura hibisca NBRC 15177; assembly: GCF_001552635.1. Lineage (GTDB taxonomy): Bacteria > Actinomycetota > Actinomycetes > Streptosporangiales > Streptosporangiaceae > Spirillospora > Spirillospora hibisca. The sequence goes on from NZ_BCRO01000027.1 coordinate 144,306, forward strand.
GGCGAGCCGGAACGCGCCGACCGCCCACGCCAGGTAGGCGTCGTGGTCGGCGCGGCGCGGCGGCAGCAGCTCGCGCAGCGCGGGCTCGTCCACCTGGATGATCCCGATCCCGGCGGCCTCCAGGTCGGCGATCTCCTCGCGGAGCGCGAGCGCGACCTGGTGCGCCGTCCGGGGCAGGGGCTGGTCGTCGCGGACGAAGGACCAGGCCAGCATCGTGACCGGGCCCGTCAGCATGCCCTTGACCGGCTTGCCGGTGAGGGACTGGGCGTAGGTCGTCCATTCGACGGTCATGGGCGCGGGCCGCGTCACGTCGCCGTGCAGGATCGGCGGGCGCACGCAGCGGGTGCCGTAGGACTGCACCCAGCCGTGCTCGGTGGCGGCGTACCCGTCGAGCTGCTCGGCGAAGTACTGGACCATGTCGTTGCGCTCGGGCTCGCCGTGCACCAGGACGTCCAGGGCCAGCTCCTCCTGCAGCCGGATCACGTGGGCGATCTCGGCGCGCATCGCCGCGGCATAGCCGGCGTCGTCGATCCGGCCCGCCTTGTGGTCGGCGCGGGCCTTGCGGATCTCCGCCGTCTGCGGGAACGACCCGATCGTGGTCGTCGCCAGGTCCGGCAGGCCGAGCTTGGCCCGCTGCGCGGCGAACCGGACGGCGCGGTCGGTGCGACGGCTGTCGTCTCCGCGCCAGAGCGCGTCCTCCGTGCCGCCGGCGGCAGACTGCGCCGCCTCCGGGGTCCCGGCGGCCAGTTCCGCGTCGAGGGCTACGAGCTCGGCGACCTTCTGGCGCGCGAACGCCAGGCGCTCGCGCACCCGCGGGTCCAGCGAGGTCTCGGAGTCCAGGTCCACCGGCACGTGCAGCAGCGAGCAGGAGGTGCTCAGCTCCACCCGCGCGGCCGTGCCGAGCAGCGTCGCGTACGCCTGCCCGGCCCGCGCCCGGTCGGCCTTCCACACGTTCCGACCGTCGATCACTCCGGCGACCAGGGTCTTGCCCGCCAGCTCCGGGACGCCGGCCGCCACGTCGGCGTTGCCGGGCCCGGTGACCAGGTCCAGCGAGATCGCCTCGATGCCGGTGCCGGCCAGCCCCGTCAGCGCCTCGGCCGAGACGGTGCCGAAGTAGGTGGCCAGCAGGATCTCCGGCCGCCGCGAGAGCGCGCCCAGCCGCCGGTAGGCGGCCGAGAGCGCGCCGATCTCCTCGTCGTCGAGATCACCGGTGACGACGGGCTCGTCGAGCTGTACCCACCCGGTGCCGGCCTCGGCCAGCCGTCCCAGCAGTTCGGCGTAGACGTCGACGAGCCGGTCCAGCAGGTCGAGCGGCCGGAACCCGTCGGGCGCGTCCGGGGCGGCCTTGGCGAGCAGGAGGTAGGTGAACGGCCCGACCAGCACCGGCCGGGTCTCGATCCCCAGGCCCTTGGCCTCCAGGTACTCCGCGATGGGCTTGGCGCCGTCCACCAGGCCGAACCGGGTGTCGGGCCCCAGTTCGGGCACGATGTAGTGGTAGTTGGTGTCGAACCACTTGGTCATCTCCAGCGCGGGCAGGTCCTGCACGCCGCGGGCCATCGCGAAGTACCGGTCGAGGCCCTCCAGGTGCCGGTACCGGTCGGACACCGCGTCGACCAGAACGGTCGTGTCGAGGACCTGGTCGTACAGGGAGAAGGTGTTCGACGGGATCGTGCCGAGCCCGGCGTCGCGCAGCCCGGTCCAGACCTCCGCGCGCAGCCGCGCCGCGATCTCGTCGAGAGCGGCGGCGTCGGTGCGGCCCGCCCAGTAGTCCTCGGTGGCGAACTTCAGCTCGCGCCGGGCCCCGATCCGCGGGTAGCCCAGAATCGTCGTCGTCATGGCAGCTTTCCCTCGCCTTGCCATCAGCGGCCGGGCAGGAGGAAAGCGGGCACGACGGCAGCGGGGCCGGCCACCCGTCCTGGCCCTCCCACGAGGCCGCGGACCACCGCGCACCGGTCGGCGCGCGGGCGGAGGCAGGTCTTCGGACTCGCGGGCACCGCGCCTGGTCGGGCGCGTCCTACTGGCCGTCGCTTCCCAGGCCCCGGCGGGCCCAGTGCTCGGTGACGGCGGTCGTTCCCACATACCGCTGCGGGGCAGTCCCGGATTCCCACCGGGTTCCCTCTTACGACGCTCTGCATCTGGAAAGGACGCAGGGCGAACCGTCCGCGTCAGGAGTGTAACCCCTTGCCCTGCGGGGCCTGAAGCTGACGGGGACGGCTGGGATGAGAGTTTCCCGATTGTGCGTGCCTTCGTTTCCTGCTCCCCCGAACCAGGCCATTGACGGCGAATGCGGGACACCCGTAACGTCCCGATCGATCGATCGATCGATCGGAACTCAGGTCTCGGAGCCGCGAGGAGGTTCGATGACGGACGTGGTCGAGTTCGCCGTCGAGGATGGCATCGCACGGATCCATCTCGATCGTCCCCATCGGCTCAACGCGGTGGTGCCCGAGCTCGTGGAAGGACTCATCCAGGCGTTGGTCCGGGCGCGGGCCGAAGGTGTGCGGGTCGCGGTGCTGGCCGGACGCGGAAGGTCGTTCTGCTCGGGGCATGACCTGAAGGCCGAGACCCCGGTCCTGAACGCGTCGGAGAGCCGGAGCCGCCTGGAGCGCATCCAGGAGGTGACTCGGGAGATCCGGCGCGCCCCGTTCCCCGTGATCGCGGCGGTGCACGGGTACGCCTTGGGGGCGGGGTGCGAGTTCGCGCTGGGTTGCGATCTGGTGGTGGCCGCCGAGAACGCCCGGTTCGGGTTCCCCGAGGCCGGGATCGGGCTCAGTGTGACGGGTGGGATCTCGCGGTTGCTGACCGCCGCCGTCGGCCCGCTCAAGGCCAAGGAGCTGATCCTGCTCGGCGAACACTTCGACGCCGAGCGAGCCGCCTCGATGGGCCTGATCGCCCGGGTGGTCCCGGACGGCGAGCACGAGCGCGTCGCGTTGAAGCTGGCCGCCGACCTGGCCGCCAAGCCGCCCTATGCTCTCGCCCTGGCCAAGCACGCCGTCGATCGGGGAGTGGACGGCACCGTCGAGGACGCCTTCGCCCGCGAGGTCGCCGACGCCGAACTCACCGAGCATTCCGGCGAGGCGGACCGGGCCGTGCGGGAGTGGCGCGACCGATGACGACCACGGATGTGGCCGCGCTGGTGCGGCGGGCCGCCGAGCGCTGGCCGGACCGGATGGCGTGGACCTTCGATCAGACCGGGGACTCGCTCACGTTCGGGCAGATCGCCGACCGCAGCGCCGCGACGGCCCGAACGCTGGCGGGACTGGGTGTGCATCGGGGAGACCGGGTGGCGGTGATGCTGCCCAACGTGCCGGACTTCCCGTTGTTGTGGTTGGCACTGGCCCGCCTCGGCGCCGTCTTGGTCCCGCTCAACCTCAACTACCGCTCGCACGACGCGGGCCATGTGCTGGCCGATTCGGGGGCCGGGCTGCTGGTCACCACCCGCGCGTACAACGATCTGGCCGACAGGCTCGGCGTCAGGGTGAACTATCTGGAGGACCGGGCTCCTGAGGCGGAAGTGCTGCTGGACCGGAGCCACCCCGAAGACCTGCTCAACATCCAGTACACCTCCGGCACTACCGGCCTGCCCAAGGGCTGCCTGCTGCCGCATCGCTACTGGACGGCCCTGGCCGACAGCATGGTGAGCGACTTCCCCCACTTGGGCGAGAGCGACGTCATGCTCACCTGCCAGCCGTTCTCCTACGTCGACCCGCAGTGGAACGTCCTGGCCGCGCTGCGCTCCGGCGCTCATCTGGTGGTGTTGGACCGTTTCCATCCCGCCGGGTTCTGGGCGAAGATCCGTCAGTACGGCGTGACCTACTTCTACTGTCTGGGCCTGATGCCGACCCTGCTGCTGCGGATGCCGCCCGACCCCCGCGACCGCGACCACGCGGTGCGTGCCGTCCAGTGCTCAGCGATCCCCGTGACGATCCACCGGGATCTGGAGGAACGCTGGGGTGTGCCCTGGTACGAGGCGTTCGGCATGACCGAGACCGGAGCCGACCTGCGCGTCGGTCCGGGCGACCACGACGAAACCGTCGGGACCGGCTGCATCGGGCGCCCGCTGGCGCACCGTGACGTACGCATCGTCGACGAGGCCGGCGACTTGGTCGAGCGCGGCACCGTCGGCGAGATCGTCCTGCGCGGGATCGGCCTCATGGACGGCTACCTCGATCATGCGGAGGCGACCGCGCGGGCGTTCCGCAACGGCTGGTTCCACACCGGTGACCTGGGCCGGATGGACGAGCAGGGGCGCGTCTACCACACGGGGCGGCTGAAGGACATGATCCGGCGCAGCGGCGAGAACATCTCGGCCGCCGAGGTCGAGGAGGTCCTGCTGGGACATCCCGCCGTCCGTGCCGCGGCGCTGGTGCCGGTGCCGGACGAGCTGCGCGGTGAGGAGGCCAAGGCGTATGCCGCCACGGACGGAACGGTTTCGGCCGCCGAGCTGGCCGCCTACTGCGCCGAGCGGCTGGCCTACTTCAAGGTCCCCCGCTACTGGGAGTTGCGGGACGAGCTGCCGATGACGGCCTCGGAGCGCGTGGCCAAGGGCCGACTGCCACGTCACACCGCCGGAGCCTACGACCGGGCGGCGCGATGAGCGCGGGCAAGGCCCATTTCGCCTGGGACAGCCCCGTCTTCTTCGACGAGATGGACCCCAACGGCATGCTGCACAACAGCCGCTTCGCCGTCCACGTCGAACGCGCCCTGTCGGCCTGGAACGAGGCCGAGGGCATGGGCTGGCGGCAGTTGGAGGACCGGCACGAGGACCTGCGGTACGCCGTGCGCGCCTTCGAGATCGAGTTCCACGCCCCGATCGTCGCGCCGGGGCCGATGCGGGTCGAGTTGTGGCTCGACAGGATCGGCGCCACCAGCGCCGCACACCGCTTCCGCTGCGCCGACCCGGCCGGGGCACCGGTGTACGCGACCGGACGCCGCACCATCGTCAAGGTCGGCGACTCAGGCGCCGAACCGTGGAGTCCGTGGTTCCGCGCCCTGGCGGAAAGGCACCTCACCTGATGCGCATCGACACCATCCTGACGAACCTGACCGCCGTCACCGTCGACCCCGTCCGCCCGTCGGCCAGCCGCATCGGCGTCCACCACGGCCGGATCGTGGCCCTGGACGCCGACCTGGACGGCGTCTCCGCCGCCGAGACCGTCGACCTGGGCGGGGCGACCGTCGTGCCCGGCTTCGACGACGCCCACAACCACATGATCATGTTCGGCTTGTCGCTGACCGAACTGGACCTGTCCACCCCGCCGGTCCACACCCTGGACCAGGTCTACGACGCGGTCGCCGAACGTGCCCGCAGCCAGGCACCCGGCACCTGGATCATCGGCTCGGGCTACGACCAGAACAAGCTCGGCGGACATCCCCGCCGCGTGCGTCTGGACGCTGTGGCTCCGGACCACCGGGTCTGGCTCCGGCACACCTCCGCCCACATGTCAGTGGTGAACGGACGGCTGCTGCGCGAGATCGGAGACCAGATACCGGCGGGCGGGAAGGTCGACCCCGGCAGCGGCCTGGTGGAGGAGACAGCCCAGCGACTCGTCCGCGACCTGCGCTTTCCGTTGCCGCGCGAGCAGCTTGTCCAGGCCATCGCCGCCGCGAGCCGGTGCTACCGCGCCGAAGGCGTCACCTCCTGCACCGAGGCCGGCGTCGGGTTGGGCTGGATCGGCCATTCGCCGACCGAGGGCGCCGTCTACCAGGACGCCCTCGACTCCGGTGCCCTTGACGTGCGCGTACGCCTGATGGTCACCGGCGACACGGTCCACCCCCTTTCCGGCGTGCCAGGAGCGATGGGACTCGACCTGGGACTGCGGACAGGGTTCGGGGACGACCGGTTGCGCCTGGGCGCGGTGAAGGTCTTCGCCGACGGCTCGCTCATCGGACGGACCGCCGCCCTGCACGACGACTTCACCGACCAGCCCGGCAATCGCGGCTACTTCCAGCAACCCGCCGAGGAACTGCGCGAACGCATCGTCGCCGTGCACGCGGCGGGCTGGCAGGTGGCCGCGCACGCCATCGGCGACCGCGCCATCGATCTGGTCCTGGACGCCTTCGCCGAGGCACAGACCCGCTTTCCCCGCGCCGACCCGAGGCACCGGATCGAACATTGCGGCGTGACCCGCCCCGACCAGATCGCCCGGCTCGCCGGGCTGGACGTGATCCCGGTGCCCCAGCACACCTTCGTCGACCAGGTCGGCGACGGCATGCGCACCGCGCTCGGCGAAGACCGCGTCCCCTGGTGCTACCGGCACCGCTCCTTCCTGGACGCCGGACTCACCGTCCCGGCCAGCTCCGATCGGCCCGTCGTGCACGGCGCCCCGCTCTTGGGCATCCAGGCCATGGTCGACCGCCGGACCGCAAGCGGCGCACCGTTCGCCCCGCACGAGGCGGTCACACCGCTGGAGGCACTGCACGCCTACACCCTCGGCTCGGCCTACGCCGCGTTCGAGGAGGATCGCAAGGGCAGCATCACCCCCGGCAAGCTCGCCGACCTGACCGTGCTGTCCGCCGACCCCACCGCCACCGGGGACATCGCCGGCATCGAGGTGCTGGCCACCATGGTCGGCGGACGGCTCCAGGAGAACTGAATGCCCGTACGACCCGCCGAACCCGCCGACTTCGACGAGATCTGCGTGCTCCTGCTGGACCACGCCGCCCACGAAGGCGCCGCCGACAGGATGCGACTGCGGCTGCGGGAGACCTACGACGCCCTGTTCGGCGACGCTCCGGTCGTCCGGGGACACATCGCCGTGCCGCCCGACGCCCACGGAACGGTCGCCGGGATCGCGCTGTGGTACCCGACGTTCTCCTCCTGGGAGACCCGCTCCGGCATCTGGCTGGAGGATCTGTACATCAAGCCCGAGTACCGAAGGTACGGTCTGGGCCGCGAACTGCTGGCCACCCTGCGGGAGCTGACCGAAGGCCGCCTCGAATGGGACGTCGCGCACGGCAACGACGGCGCCGAACGCTTCTACCGCAGCCTCGGCGCCGAACCTGTCGGCGGTTGGACCCGCTACCGCTGGAGCAGCCGGTGAGCCGGGCTTCGTCGACCGACGAACGGGTCCGTGCCGCCGCCGTCGCCCTGTTCGCGGCCAAGGGCTTCCACGGGACCGGCATCCGTGAACTGGCCGACGCCGCCGGGCTCTCGTCCGCGACGCTCTACCACTACATGGGCACCAAGGAAGATCTTCTCGTCGAGCTCATGCGGACGAGCCTGGACCGGCTGGTCCGCGCGGCTCGGCAGATCGTGGACGAAGCGCCGTCTCCGGTGGCCGCACTGAACGGCCTGGTGCAGACCCACGTCGTGACCCACGCGCTACGGCAGGCGGAAACGCTCGTGGTCGACACCGAACTGCGCTCCCTGTCGCCTGAACACCGAAGCCCGATCGTCGCGCAGCGCGACGAATACGAGCACCTCTGGCGTTCGGTCCTCGAAGAAGGCCGGGTTTCCGGTGCCTTCCACCTGACCAACCCCTCGGTGGCCAGGCTCGCGTTGCTGCAGATGTGCAGCGGTGTCTCCAACTGGTACTCCTCTCAAGGGGCGTACGGGCTCACCCAGATCGCGCAGGAGCACGCACGGATGAGCCTGACGATGCTCGGCGCCGAACCAGGACTCGACCTGCCGACCACCGACCACTACATCCGCCTGGTCGCCGGCATCTGGGGGCATCAGTCAGGGCTCGACTGAAAACGGCCGAGTACGGTGGTGCGTATGCGCATCGTGTCGCTGCTACCGGCCGCAACCGACATCGTGGCCGCACTCGGTCTGGCAGAGCACCTGGTGGGACGCACCCACGAATGCGACTGGCCGCCGGAGGTGGTGGCCGACGTGCCCGTGGTGACATCGGCGGCGCTGCCCACCGACCGGATGAGCAGCAGGGAGATATCCGACGCCGTCGGTGGAGCCTCTCATCGAGGCTCGTCGCTGTACGGCCTGGACACCGAACTGCTGGCTGAGCTCGCCCCCGACGTCGTCCTCACCCAAGACCTGTGCGATGTCTGCGCCGTCTCCTACTCCGGCGTCTCGCAGGCGGTGCGCGTCCTGGACGCGGCACCCCGGGTGATCAGCATGGAGCCGCGCACGCTCACCGACGTCCTGTCGTGCGTCTCGCGTCTCGGCGAGGCACTCGACGCCCCGCAGGCCGCCACCCGAACCGTCGAGGATCTGCGCGCCAGGCTGGCGAAGGTGGAGGCCGCCATGCCTGCTGGAAGACGGCCCAGGGTGGCCGCGATCGAGTGGCTGGACCCATTGTGGCCCGCCGGCCACTGGGTGCCCGAACAGATCCAGATCGCGGGCGGGCTCCCTCTCCTCGCCGAAGCAGGCGAGCACACCAGCCCGATGACCTGGGAGAGGCTCCGTGCCTCCGAACCCGACGTCATCGCGGTCATACCGTGCGGGTTCACACCTGAGAGGACCGAGTCCGATCAGTCCGCACTGACCGCCCTACCGGGTTGGGCAGATCTCCCTGCCGTACGCGACGACCAGGTGTGGGTCCTCGACGGCCCCGCCTACTTCAACCGGCCCGGCCCCCGGGTCGTACGCGGCGCGGAGATCCTTGCGCATGTGCTCCACGGCCATCCCGCCGTGGTCCCGGACGAGGCCCGAAGGCTGCGCCCACCGGCGAAATAGGCCGCCCTTCAGACCTGGCCGCATCCGACTCGCAAACAGCGCTCAGTTGTGTCGCACCGAAGCCCGCCCGCATCTGATAGGCGTCTCCCAATCTTCGCGTCCTGCAATTCGGCGGCGTCCCGCTGCCGCCCCTGCCCGACGGCCACCGTGAGATCCAACTGCCGCAGAGGTGCACATCGAGGTCGATCACATGGTCAGCGACGCCGCGCGGGCCCTGTTGTTGGTGGAGGCGACGGTCAACACCCGCTGTGTCCATGAGCGGCATTAGCGCGAGTTCTCGCCCTGGTGCGCGGCAGCGGTCCGGTGCGCGCTGCTGGCCATCGAGGCGCTGCCGCGAGGACGGCGGCTATGGCTGACCAGGATTAATCGATGATGGCGGTTGGGTGAGTGAGCGGGTCGCCGGTGGGGGCGTATGCCGGTGGCATGGCCCGATATCCCCAAGGCGGTGGGATGACCGCCGCTGATCGTGACAGGGGAACAGGTTCGGTTGCAGGCCGCCCGGTGGTTCGCCCAGGGCCGGCCCAGCGCCCAGGTCGCCACCGAGTTGCGGGTGGGGTTGCGGCAGGCGGAGAAGTGGCGCCAGGCCTGGCGCCGCGGCGGCGTTCGCGGTGCTGGAGGCCGAGTTGGACCGCGCACGGATACGGTGATGACCAGCGGTGGACGCTGGGCCGGGTCGCCATGCTGATCCAGCGGCTGTTCGGAGTCGACTACACCCTGCCCGGGGTGTCGTTGCTGTTGTGTCGGCATGGCTGGTCGGTCCAGGTCCCCGGCCACCGCGCCGTCCTGAGGGGCCACGCCGCGATCCTCGCCCTCGGCTGCTCACCGGCACTCGGCTTCATCCACAGCGGCACCCAGCTCGCGTTCGTCTACGACATCGCCGACCTGTTCAAGACCCATCACCGTCCCCTCGCCTTCTCGCTGCACGCATCGACGAGCCCCGAACGCCAGGCGCGCCTGGCGCTTCGCGAGGAGTTCCGACTCCTCAAGCTCATGCTCACCACCATCCAGCAGACCCTCGATCCCTCGACACCCGGTATCACCAGCGACCGGGCCACAGAGATCACCCACCTGTGGGACCCCCAGGCAGGCGCACTGCTGGCAGGAACGAATTATGCCGACGTCCCCACTCCCGTGAGAGTTAGCCGGTGCGGACCTTCGACAGGTCCCACGGGTTGCGGTGCTCTCCACGCCCGTGGGGGTGAGCCAGTATCCGACTGGCCCACACGCGCCGAAGAAGCGCGCGAGCAGATCCCCGCCCCCACCGCAGGACTTCTCAGACAGTGGCCGCACACGGACACGAAGCCAACGCAGCCATGTTCAACCGCGTCCAACAGTCTCACCCCGCACGCCCGGCACACCCGCGGCACGACCACCCACGAGGCCCTGTTGACGCTTCACTCCGGCCACGAGCAGACCATCTGGGAAGGCGAAACCCAGAACGTCACTGCCCGCGCCACCGGCGGCCGCTTCACCCTCAAGTACAGGCTCACCACTCACTACCTGTACTTCGAGACGGGAGGCATCGGCGGCACCCGCCAAGAACAGGTACCCCTCATCAACGTCCAGGACGTCGACATCTCCCAGACCCTGGTGCAGAAGACCCGCAAGGTCGGCAACGTCCTGGTCCACATCATCCGCCAGAACGGCGCACAAGAGACCGCGGTGTTCGACTCGGTACCCGATCCCGTCATGGTGCGCGACCTCATCAACCAGACCGTCCACCATGTTCGGGCCGCGGCGCACCAACGGCAGATCGCCGAACAGCAGCAGCTCAACGTCCACCGGTACGAGCAGACCAGCCCCGCCTTCGGCATGCAGCCCGCCGCCCCAGGTATGCCTCCGGCACCCGCCTATCCTGCCCCCGCTCCGGCCGTACAGCCTGCGCTCGCTGGCACACCTGTCCAACCTCAGCCGGCCTACACCGCCGACCAGACCATGGCTCTCCTCAAACAGCTCGGCGAACTTCGCGACGCCGGCGTCCTCACCCTCGAAGAGTTCGAAGCCAAGAAGCAGGAGCTTCTCGCGCGGCTGTAGAAAACCGGAGGCGTCCCCGCCTCCGACTTCGCGACCATAGGTGCCATGTCCCGCTACCTCGATGACATCCGACCTGTTGTCATGGCGCTATCCGGCCTCCAAGCGCAGATGATGCAGGACTTGGCCCCCAGTAGCGAAGGCATCGTGTGGTGGCAGGCACTTGACCCCCCGCGTCGTATCCTCATCGGCGACTACTTGTTCAGCCTCACGACTCCCTCGAGAAGAACCTGCTCGAGGTGAGCATGCACCGGCACCAAGCCCTCGCTCTCTGGGCGCGAGAGCACCTGATTCCGTGGCCGAATCGTGCGTTTCCAGCACGCCGCCTCACAGTCCACTTCGAAGACAAAAAGAACCCCAACCTATTCGTCCGTCCCCTCTCACGCGTTCCCGGCTACACCGATGCTGAAGCCATCGCCCGAGACGGCCTGTTGGCTAAGACCTTCCTCCTCGAAGACGCTTCAGTCACGATGAACGGCCTCATGGAGACCGCCCACGGTGTCGCCCACGCCACCGCAGTCGCAGCCGTGGAACTATGGGACCAGCGGCGACAAGATCCGGACCTCGTTCCGCAACCCGAGCGGCAGTGGCCCAAGCTCGGCGACGTCAGCGCCCTCCGGTTCAAGGGATGCAAGCCGACCCGTCTACCGCCAATCGTCAAAGGTTCCCAGTCCCTGTACGTCACCCCTGACTGGATCCGCCGCATCAACTCAGCCAAACTTGCCGGCGACCACGAGACTCAATGGCGCAAATGGCTTCGGGACTGAAGCCCGTCAACCTGCACTCGGCGTAGCCGTGGCTGTGCTCCCCACGCCTGTGGGGTGAGCCGCCGCGGCGCACGGAGTGTCCGCTCCAGTTGCCGCGCCCCCACCGCGGGGCCTCGCCTGCCTGCACTGTCAACAGAACCAACTCTGCTACCAAACAACCCAAGCACAGAGGCCCGGGGAGGCTGTCCCTAGAGGGAAGCTGCACTCGTTGAAGATGGCTGCCGTGTAGGCGAGCGTCGGTATACGGCTTGTCCGTAACGCCGGGCTATAGCGTCGGACCCTTCCTTTGGGAACCCTTTTTCTTGCGGACTTTGGTAGCTGGCGTGCCAGGCTGGACCGGGGGAGTCCAGGGGTAAGGGAAATCAGCCATTGCCAGGCTGGTTGGTCGGGGCGCTGCTGACTGGTCAGGGACCCACGGCGGCATTGTGTGTTCTGGCGATGCATGGGCCAGGTGGGTGGCAGCTGAGCGGGCTGCTTGTTCTTGGGCAGAGCGGTGCTGGGTGTGGTTCAGGTCGGCGATCGCGTCGATGAGAGTCATCAGGCCGACGACCAGGGTGGTGAAGACCTGAAGGGCGGTGTCCTTGCTGTTGCTGGTGGCGGCGAGCAGGCGGGCGGCGGTGCGTAGCCGGTGTCCAGCGGTAGTAGGTCTTGGAGTCCGGCCGTAGGGGGCGCGGGCGGCGCGGTCGTAGGCGTTCGCAGCCTGGTGCAGGTGCCGGTTGCCGGTGGCGTAGGCGGCTGAGCGCAGGGTGTCGGCGGCGGCCCAGCATGCGTCCCGGGCGGTGTGCGGGGCGGTGACGGTGTGGCGGCGTATCTCGGCGGTGGCCAACGCGGCGGCCTTCGCCACGTCTTCGTAGATCGATCGGCGCTCCTCCGCCGTCAGTTCGGTCTCGCCCGGCGGGACCTGCCCGGTGCGCCAGCGATGCGACAGTGCTTCCCAGGACAGGTCCGCGGCGAGCTTGGCTCCGCCGTACCAGCGCGGACCGCCGTCCGGGTCGTAGTGGTCGGGCACGGTCACGGCGTAGCCGGTCACGCGGGAAGGTTCACGAATGCTGTGACGAAGCCAGATCAGCACACCCGCTTGCTCCAACTGTGCGAAGAACGAGTCGGCGGTCTGGGAGCGGTCCGTGGCTTGCCGGACCGTTGTCCGCAGGTAGGCGCGGATGGTCCGCTCTGACAGATCTCGTCCGGACACCGGACCGGCAGTGGACGACCAGCGGTGGCGAAGCCGGGGAAGGGTCAGGTCGGCGGCGAGTTTGCCGCCGCCGAACCAGACTGGTTGGCCCGCCTTGGTCCGGTCGTCTGGCAGCGCGACCGCGTAGCCGGTGATCTGTCCGGGGTCGTAGTGGCTGAATCGCCGGTGGACCAGGACGTCTTCGTCCTCTAGGCGCGCGAAGAATTCGGCCTCGGTCCGCGCTCCGGCGGCGGCGGTCTGCACGTGGCGGCGCAGTCTGGTTCTCGGCGGTTCATCGTGTCCGTGCCGGGCGGCCTTCTCGGTCTCGCCGCGTTTGGGGCGACGTGCTGCGGTCCGGTCAGCCGAGGCCGTGGACCGCAGCCCGTACCGCTGCTCGATGGCGCGGCAGGCGGCACGGAGACGGTAGGCGTCGTTCCATACCTCGGGCCGAGCGCCGTCCTGGCGGGCCAGGGTTGCCACGAGGTGGACGTGGTCGTCGGCGTGCCGGATGGCGATCCAACGGACCGCATCCGGATCGCCGTCCGGGGCCAGGCCGGCCCGGTCCATGACCACGGCTGCGATCTGCGCCCACTGTTCGTCGGACAGGACCGGGTCCTCAGGGGCAGCGCGAATCGGCACGTGCCACACCGGGCGCTGGTGGTTGTGGTCGCCTAGCAGGGCCAAGGGTTGGGTGAGCAGTGCGCTCAGGCGAGTCAAGTCGCGGTGGCCGTCCGCGCGCAGGCTGGGCTCCAGGGCGGCGGGAGCGTCGAACCCCGCGATGATGTGCGGATTGTGGTGCTCGTTGAAGCGTCCCAGTCCGTACAGGTAATGGAGCAGCCCTTGCACGCGCTTTCCCCGGCGTACTTTGGCGATCACCGGAGCCTGCTCCGGATCTGCTCGGCCAGCTCGTCCAGGTTGCGGGTGCTGTACGCCGCGACGCGCGCGTACTCCTCCAACGCGCGGGTGGGGTGGCCGCCTGCCTGCAGAGCCTTGACCGCCTGGTCGAGGTTGGCGCCAATGTGGCGGCTCTGTCCGGCGGCCCGGATCACTTCGCCCATCAGCTCGCGCCACGGCGACCACTGCGGCGGCTCGGCCTGGGTGGCAGCGGCGACCACGACCTCACTGGCGTAGGCGCTGACCGCCATGCCGAGCCGGTCCGCCGCCGTGCGAATCGCCGCGTGCTCGTCGACGGTCAGCGACAACCGCACGCTACGGTCGCGCCGCTGCCCCTTCTGCCGTCGCCGTCGGTGGCCCTGCCCGCTCATCGGCATCGCGCCTTCGCTGTGCTCCTCGTCCCGTCAACCGGGATGAGGAGCACAGCGCCATGAACGGACCGCGCTCGGTCCGCTGAGCTGTATCTGACAGATACAGCATTACTTGCTCCGCGCCAGCGGGGACGGCTGGAGATCTTGCGATCCAACGGCAGCGCCTCCATGGCCGTCCCGCTACAGCGTGGGCTTCAGAGGGCGTGACGCGCCGAGTGCTCGTGTAGGCGGTGTTGATAAGGGCTCCGCCGAGGGCAGCAGTTTGCCGATGGGCATGGGTGCGTCCGCGTGGGCCAGGGCGGCGGGGGTGGCGTCGGCGACGGCCGACTGGCCTCGCCGTTCGGCCGGGTTGGCAGGTGAAGGCTCGCGGGTGGACAGCAGTCCGATCGCATGCCGCGCCCGTTCCAAGGCGTTGCTCAGCTCTTGGGCGTGGTCGACGGCTTCGGCCAGTTCGTCCCGCGCCTGGGACACGCCCAGCTCGGGGCCGTCCTCGTCGCCGCTGACCAGACGTTCGGCCTCCAGTTCCTCTTCTAGGAACTCGCCCATCTGGTCGAGCGTCTTGCCCAGGCCGTAGGCGGCTTCCGACAGGCTGCCCAAGACCACGTGGACGGTCTGTGGCTTCGTCAGGCCGTGCGGGCCAAGGGTTGCGTAGTTCAGGTTCTCGGCCTGCTCGCGCAGGTCGGACGCGAACTGTTCGGTCCGTTCGTCAGGGCGCTCACCAGTGCGAGCAGAGTGGCTTTCGTCCATGAACACGGCCTCCAGGGCAGAGATCGGCAAGGATCATGTGCGCTCCTCTCCCTCTGCGCCTCATACAAGCTTTGAGGCTGTATGACAATGTTTGCGCTCCATACTCTGCCATATGGGCAGCCGCATGAATACCCTCTGCCTTTGACAGGTCAGAGGGAGCCGACAAGCTTCACCGGGCTTTCGACGCCTGTTCTGAGCGCAGGCTGGCTGGAAGCCACGACCGACAGCGCCAACGCGGTAGCAGCCACCACCCCGGCCCCGACGCCGAACGCAGCCGCCCGAGTCCCGATCGTCTCCACCATGGGCCCAGCGAGCAGCAACGCGATGGGAGTCAGCGAAAAACTGCCGACGATGCCCCAACTGTTCACCCGCGCGAGCGCCTCCCCTGGAAAGGTCTTCTGTAGTTCGGTCGTCCAGAAGACGTAATAGACCGCCTGGCACATGCCGGGGATCAGCATGGCCGCTGCGACGAGTTCCCACCGTGCGCCACCTCCCAGGAACACCATCGGGATCGCGGCCGAGGCCGGCAGCATCGTTGCCACCAGGACGGGACGCCGGGGTTTCCAGCGAGCGCCGGCGAAGGCACCGATCAGCGCGCCGAGGGCCTCGCAAGCGGCGATGATCCCCCACGCTCCGGCTCCGCCGTTGCGCCGGGACAGATGCAGCGGACCGATGATCTCGGTAAAGCAGGCCACCGCGATGATCACAACGGTGAACTGCAAGGTCATCACCCAGACCCAGCGGTGCCCGGTGAAGTGCCGCCAGCCGGTCCGCAGGTCGGCGAACGCTCTGGACCGGCCGCTTTGCCGCCGTTCGGTCCTGAGGCGGGTGATCAGCAGTGCGCTGATCGCGCAGAGGAGTCCTTTGGCGCCTGCGGCCCAGCCAGGGCCGACCAGCGTGATCACCAGTCCGGACGAGGAGAGGCCGATCAGAAGCCCCGCCGAGTCCGCCTTGCTGATCAGTGCGTTGCCCGTCTGCCGGTCACCGTCGTCCAGCAGGTCGGCGATGACGCTGCGGATGGTCGGCAGGAACAGCGCCGTGGCGATCCCTGACAGCAGCGCCAGCGCGCACAACAGGGGCAGCGGCGCGTTACCGACCAGGAAGCAGATGCCCAGTGCCGACCACGTGAGGCACGCGAGGATCTCTGCGGCCGCGAGGACATGATGCCGCTTGAAGCGATCACCGATGATGCCGCCGGCGAGGATGAGCAGCGCCGGTGCCGCTTTGCAAGCCAGCACGATCGAGATCGCCCCGGGGCTGTAGCCCAGCCCTTTGACGCCCCACAGCAGGGCGACCTGCCCGAAGCCCACTCCTGCCGAGGAGAACAGGCGCGCAACGAACAGCGGGCTGACGGCGGGGTTTTTGACCAGGCGGGCTGTCGGCGAAGCGGCCCGTGCGCGCATCGACGTCACCGTGCGGGCTCCTTGAGGTGTTCGATGAGGAAGCGGGCGATCTCGCTGTAGGCGCGCAGCTCGTTCTCCCGGATGGCGAACCCGTGGCCTTCGTCGGGGAAGACGTCGTAGCGGACTTCGACGCCACGTTCGCGCAACCGGGTGACGAGCTGGTCGGATTCGGCTTGCGGCACCCGGGGATCGCGGGCTCCTTGCAGGACGAACAGCGGCGCGGTGATGGCGTCGGCATAGGTGACCGGAGAACGCCGCAGCAGGCTCTCCGCGTCGGTGTCGGGGTCACCCAGGACCGTGGCCACGAAGGTCTTCCAGGTGGGCGGGGACGCCTGAGCGAGGGTGACCAGGTTGGTGGGGCCGCAGATGGAGACTCCGGCCGCCCAAGGCCCTGGCAGCCTGGCCAAGCAGGACAGTGCGGCGAATCCGCCGTAGGAGGCGCCCATGGTCGCAATGCGGCTGACGTCGATGCCGGGCACCTCGGCCAGGTAACGGACCGCGTGTTCGAGGTCGTCGAGGTCGATGCCGCCCCAGTTGCGGTAGATGAGCTTCTGGTGGGCGCTGCCGTACCCGGTGGAGCCGGCGATGTTGGGTGCGAAGATCGCCACGCCCTGGTCGAGCAGATGCTGATAGAGGCCGGAGCGCGTGTAACCAGGACGTTCTTGGGCCTCGGGGCCGCCGTGGATCGAGAGCAGGACGGGGTGCGGGCCGGGCGTGGCGGGCCGGTACAGCAGAGCATGCACCTCCCGGCCTCCCGATGCGGGATAGGCGACCATTTCGGGCTCGACAGGGGTCACGGTGCGCAGGGCGGGCGGACGGGTGTCCGTCAGGTAACGGAATCCGCCGTTCAGGTCGAGAACGGCGATCTCGGCGGGACGGGTGGCCGCGTCGATCAGCATCACCGCCGTCCGGCCGTCGGCCGCCATCTCCAGCGCGGTGACGACACCGGGCGGCACACCGGGATGAACGAAGGAGACGCCGTGATGACGCAGGTGGAGCACCGAGCGTCCGGCTTGGTTGACCGTCCATGCCAGGGTCTCGCCACCGACGTCCAGGAGCTCGATGTCCCAGTCGTGCTGAGCGACGGGCTGGAGGTCATCGTCGGTCAAGGAGTAATGGGCGGCGGCGGTGAACTCGCTCCACAGATCTGTCAGGAGGTAGAAGCCGGTCGAGTCGGCCTTCCAGGAGCCGGGGTCGAAAACGCCCTCGCTATGGCGCTCGGTGACGCAGACGGGTATGGAGCCGGGGTCGGCGAGGTCGATGAGATAGGCCGCGATGTCGGTGTTGGACCGGAATCCTGCGGCCAGCAGCCACTTCCCGTTCGGCGAGACCCCTGCCGGCTCGAACACCACCCCGTCCGGCGGAACGATGCGCCGCTCCTCCTGATCGGCCAGGTCACGAACGAGGAGGTCTTGGACGGCGGGGTCGCGGTCGTTGGCGGCGTAGGCCAGATACCGACCCGTCGCGTCGAAAGGCACAGGCGCCAACACCCGCTGGCACTCCGGCCCGGTACTGATGTCGACGGGCTCGCCGCCGTCGAGCCCGACGCGGTAGAGCCGGTACTGCTCGTCGCCCTCGCGGTCGGCGGTGAACACCAGTTCCTTGGCGTCGGGCGACCAGGCGATCTGCCGTACGGAACGTCCGGCGAGTCCGGCGACCTTACACGGCCGACCCCCGTCGAGCGGGGATACCCACAGGTCGTAGTTCCCGTCGGCGTTGCTGGAGTAGGCCACCAGAGTGCCGTCCGGTGCGAGCGCCAAGGCGGATTGGAAGCGCTGCCGTGGAACGAAGTCCAGATACTGAGGCTGGGGCATCCGGGGTTGCCTTTCGGTTCTAGTCGATCCAGCCACGGCGCACCGCGGCCGCTCCGGCGGCGAAGCGGGTCTCCACGCCGAGTTCTTCGCGGATGGCGGTGATGTGCCGACGCACGGTGGTGACGCTCAGCCTCAGGCGACGGGCGATGCCCTCGTCGTCCAGGCCGCGCACGAGCAGTTGCAGGATCGTCTTCTGCTGAGCGTTCAACGGTCCTGCGGCCTTCTCCTCGCCGAAGGGGACCGCCCGCTCCCACAACAGCTCGAAGTACTCGCGCAACGCCGCGACGATGACCGGCGACCGCAGCAGCAGTGCACCCGACATGCCGGTCGGGGTCAGTGGGATCAGCGCGACCGCCTCGTCGGCGAGCTTCATCTTCATGCCGACGCGCGGCAACAGCCGAGCCTGCTCACCGCTGGCGACAGCTGCCTCGATCGTCCGGGCGCCCACGGGGTGCTCGGCGCACTTGTTCTCGTAGATGGCGCGACAGCGGACCTGGCCTTCGAAGGCGGGCAGCGGCGCGAAGCCGGTCGATTCCTCGACCGGTGTCTCCAGGACGTAGTTGTCGAGCGTGAGCCAGTCGTGCCGGGCGGCGTTGATCAGGGCGTAGGACAGGCGACTGATCTCATCCCGGTCCGTGACGACCTGGACCAGCCGGTCCGCCGATCCGCTGGTGGCCGAAGGCGGCGTGCGCGACGCCTCGGACAGACGGCGATATCCAGTGAGGAGGCGCTCCTGGTCGGCGATCAGATGCCGCGCCATCTCGGACAGGACGCCCTGCAGGGCCAGGTCCGGCGGGGCCGGGATCAGCCGCGGTGGCATCGCCGGCCCGTCCGGACGGACATGAGCCATGCCGCAGGCGGTCAGTGCTTCGATGGGTTCCGGTCCGCCGAGGAGATCGGGTGCGTCCTCGTGCGGGCATCCGTCCTCGGCCAGCAGCCGAGCGTAGGATTTGAGCAGTTCGTCGGGGACGACGCCTTCCAGCAGCCGCCGGGCCGTCTCTTCGATCTTCGCCTCCGCTGCACGTTGTGACAACAGAACGTCATTGAACACAGCGGAGAGTAACAAGGCTTTCAAGATCACGGGAACTTCCCACCACGCCTTGCGCCGTCAGCGTGCTCGGGGGCAAAGCGGCGATCACTCGTCGTCAGTGATGAGAACTCGTCATGACCTCCCGCGTTAGGTGGCGTCCCTGCGGAACACCCGCTCCCGCAGGCGTTCTCGTATAGACCACGCTGCACTCTCCTCCCGGCCCAGCTCGACCACTTTTCGTCTTGGCGATTTCGATCAGTGTCGCTGACCTGGGCTTTCGTGTTCCATGAGGCTCAGTGATCGAGCAACGCGAGGAGTCACGATGATCAACCCGCCGCACGGACTCACCACTGCCGGCCACAGGCGCACCGGTTCCGACACCCCAACGGACTCCGCCCTCTCCAGCCCGACCGGACAACGGCTTCTGCGTGACATCGCGCGTCCGGTGCACAGCGGCATCGTGGGCACGTTCGCCAACGACTGGTTGCGCGAGGCGTTCCTCGAAGCGCTCATCGCCGACGAACGCCTACCCGACGTCGTCGCCACCCGCCACGACCTGGACCGCATCTTCTGCGGCCAGTCCAGCAGCATCGCGTTCAGTGCATTCGCCGACCGTCTCCAGGTTTTTCCGACCCTGGAAGAGACGATCGAACACCTTGAAGCCAAAGCGGACAACCTCCGCGCAGGTCAGAGCGCGCCGACGACCGTGTGGTTCGCTGTGCCAGGCAACGACACCGACGTGATCAGCCAGACCATCGAGTACTGGTCCGGCCTCGACCTCACCGTCCTTTTCCTTGGCTTCTGGCCCCACGGTTCCAACCGACACCCACGCCCCGCCCGCAGCCCCGCCTTTCCTTCCGAGCCGTTCATCGCCCGGTCGCTCAATGACTCGATCGCTCTTCTCCAAGCAGGCGGCTAGGCCTGGCTGCGCCTGCAAGCGTTCTGGACCCCGGGGGTGGGCACGAGCCGGGCCCGGGGACGGTGCCGCTCGCCCGCGCCATGGCCGAGTGCATGACCGTGACGATCGGCGACGACGGTGCTCCGCAGGGCGACCCCACCGAGACGGCGCTGGTCGAGGGGGCCGCAGGCCTCGGCGCCCCGCTGGACGCGGCCGAGCGGGACGGGCGGCGGCGCGCCCTGTTCCGCGAAGCGCGGGAGGCGGTGGCCGCCATGGCGCGGCGGGACCTGCGGGTCCTGACGATCGCCGTCCGGACCTGTCCGGCGTCCCGGTCCGGCGCGAGGACGCCGAGCGGGCGCTGCGGCTGCTCGGCCTGGTGGGCCTGTACGACCCGCCGCGCCCCGAGGTCGCCGACGCGGTGCGCCGCTGCCACACCGCCGGGATCCGCGTGCACGTGGTGACCGGCGACAACGGCGACACCGCCGCCGCGGTGGCGCGCGAGGTCGGCATCGGGCGGCCGCGGCTGCGCGTGGTGCCCGACGCCGAGACGATCCAGGATCACCAGCTCGACGAGCTGCTCGCCGAGGACACCGAGATCGTCTTCGCCCGCTCGGCGCCCGAGACCAAGCTCCGCATCGCCGACGCGCTGCGCGCCCGGGGCCAGATCGTGGCGATGACGGGCGACGGCGTCAGCGACGCCCCGGCCCTGCACCGCGCCCACATCGGCGTCGCCATGGGCCGGTCGGGGACCGACGTCGCGCGGGAGGCCGCGACGATGGTCCTCACCGACGACGACTTCGCCACCATCGTCACCGCCGTCGAGTCCGGCCGCCGGGTCTACGACAACGTGCGCAAGTTCATCGTCTACATCTTCGCGCACGCCGTGCCGGAGATCGTCCCGTTCCTGGTGTTCGCGCTCAGCGGTGGCTTGGTGCCGCTGCCGCTCACCGTGATGCAGATCCTGGCCATCGACCTGGGCACCGAGACCCTCCCGGCGCTGGCGCTGGGCCGCGAGCCGGCCGAACCGGGCGCGATGTCCAGACCGCCGCGGCGCGCCTCGCAGGGCATCATCTCCCGGGACATGCTGGTGCGGGCGTGGGGATACATGGGGCTGGTCTCCGGCGCGCTCGTCATGGCCGCGTTCTTCTACGTGCTGTGGCGGGCCGGCTGGCACCCCGGCGACCCGACCGGGCCGGGCGACCCGCTGCACCACGCCTACCTGGTCGCGACCACCGCGACCTTCGCCGGGATCGTGATGTACCAGGTCGGCACCGCGCTGGCCGCCCGCACCGACCGCGCCTCCCTGCGGCGGACCGGTCTGTTCAGCAATCCGCTGCTGCTGGCGGGCATCGCGTTCGAGCTGGTCTTCACCGCCGTGCTCGTCTACGTGCCGCCGGTCCAGAAGCTGTTCGGCACCGCGGCGCTGCCCGCCGACGTGCTGCTGCTCATCGCGACCTTCCCCGTCATCGTCTGGGGCACCGACGAGCTGCGCCGCTGGGCGCTGCGCCGCCGAACCGAGCAGCCGTCCTGAGCAGGAGACATTCCGCGGCAGGCCCCTACGGGCGATGCGATGAGAGTTCGTCGGGGGTCTTGCCGCTGTCGAGCCACATCTCGCTCGGGATGATGCCCGCACGGCCCAACACGCGCTTCCAGGCGAGCTCTCTGCCTTCGGTTCCCAAAGCGCGGCTCACGGCGCGCAGAGCCGTGGCCAGAGCGTGGGGATCCTGGGCGAGTCCGCCCCTGACCAGGGGGTGGGCGGCTTGTTCGGCTTCGAGGTCATCGGCGAGGCGTTCGGCGATCGGACTCCGGTAAGCCTCGTCCAAGCGGTAGTCCTTGGTCAGGACGTGGATACGGCCAGAGTGGACTCGGCGGGCCAGTCCCGCGACCTCTGGCTTGCTGTTGGGTCCTGTCGGCAACGAGCGGTAGATCTCGTCGAATTCCGGATCGGTCATTACCGCAAGGGCGAGTTTGATCAGTTCGAAGCGCTGCCACGCCTCGTCAAACGGGTCGGTGCCCATCGCGAGCGCTTCGCGGAGAACCGGTTCGAGGAACTGGTACAGGCGGGAGGGATCAGAGGGGGATTCCGGATAGGCCTCGTCGGACCGCAGCACAGCGACGAGCGACTCGCGTCGGCCATGGTGCGGGTTGATCCGGCTAGCGAAAAGCATCTGCCTCAGCAGGCTGTAGCGCTGTGCGGCGACGGCGGCGGTCCCGGCCGAGTACAGCAGGGCGGTACCGGCGAGCGTTCTCACCCTCAGCAGCCGGGTGAGCCCGCTTCCGCGGGTCGGGGTGGCGAAACGCTCCAGCTCGTCGAGCCACCAGGCGCCGGTGTTCTCATCGCCCCAGTACGCCAGGGTCGCCACCAGACCACAGCAGATCGTGCTCGCTTCCTCGACGCGAGCAAGGATCGCCTCGTAGTCACCGTCGGTCACGTTCGAGTGGTAGTCGGGCAGGCGGAAGTCGGCGTGCTCGTGCAAGCGGGTGAACTCTTTGCGCACCGTGTCATGCAGGCCGATGGCGACGCGGCCTCCGGACAGTTCGCGCTTGGCGGTCTCAACCGCGATCGACAGGGTCAGCGGGTGTCGCGCCTTGCGGGTGCGCAGCGCGTCCACGGCGTCGACGAGCTGGCCGAATCCGGTGTCGGCGTCGGCTGAGACCAGCACGCCCTTCTTCAAGGTTCGCAGTTCCGCGGCCTGGTGGGTCACCGGGCCGGGTTCCATCCACGCCAGGGTGAGCCGGCCGGAGTAGTGGACGGCGACGGCCCCGCGCAGCGCGGGATCGTAGACCGACGACCAGCCGGCGATGATCAGTCCGTAGTCCTCCAGGATACGCTCCAGCAGCTTCAGCGTGCCGGGGGCGTAGGTCGCGAGCTCGTCGGTGGTGTTGAGCATGGAGGTGGGGTTGAGGTAGTCGCCGTGCAGGTGCACCACGCAGCACTCCAGCGTGTGCAGCGGCGCCATGCCCGCCACGTCGGCGGGTGAGGCGATCACGGTCGGCTCGATGCCCTCGGCCCGCAGCGCCTGTTCGACCAGGCGGTCGAAGTTCAACGTCACGATCACTTTGACCGTGCCCGTCCGGACGAGCCGCGCGATTGCCCGGTGCGCGACGGTCGGCTGCTTGCGGCCTGCTTCCACGTCTTCGGCCGAGGGCTCGAAGTAGTCCTTCAACAACCGCTGGCGCTCCAGCGGTGTGGGGGCGAGCTTTTCCAGCAGCGTCTCGTACCGAGGCGGCTCGTCGTAGCGGTCCTCGTACCATCGGACGGGATCGTCGGGGCTGTCGCCCTGCACCTCGGCCAGGCGGGTGATCAGGTCGATCAGGACCCCCCACGCGGTGGGGATCCCGCTCGGGGCCGACACTCCCGCGCCCAGGAGCAGGGCGTACGCGCCGGGGCTGGAATGCAGCGAGAAAGCCATGCTCAGCAGGGCTTCCTCGTCGCGCAGTGATCGCGTCATGACGGTCATGGTACCGAAAAACCTAACGTTGTACTCACATTGAGAATATCTTTTCCAGGGGTTCCCTCTCGGAGGCCTCCCGCAGCAGCGCCCGTTCGTGGGCTTCGCGGAACCGACCTCAGGAGACGACGCAGTCAGACGGAGTTCAGCTGCACAACAGCACCGCGGCCCCGTTGACATGGTCGTCCGCCAGGTCGCGCAGCGCGCGGTCGGCGTCGTCCAGCGCGTACGGCACCGTCCAGACCCGCAGCGGCAGCCGTCCGGCCAGCCGCAGGAACTCCTCGCCGTCGGCCCGCGTGTTGGCGGTGACCGAGCGCACCTGCCGCTCCTGGAACAGGTGCCGCTGGTAGTCCAGCGGTGGCACGTCGCTAAGGTGGATGCCCGCGATCGCCAGGGTGCCGCTGCGGTCCAGCCGCTCCAGCGCGGCCGGGACCAGCTCCCCGGCGGGCGCGAACACGATCGCCGAGTCCAGCGGCTCGGGCGCGGGGTCGAAAGAGTCGCCCGCGGACGCGGCCCCCCAGGTCGAGCGCGAGCCGCCGCGCCTGGGGAGCGCGCGTGAACACGTGCACGGTCGCCCCTTGAGCCAGCGCGATCTGGGCCGCCGCCGAGCGAGGGCGGCGCGCCGCCGAGGACGCCGACGACCCGCTCCGCGTCGCCGCGGCCCAGTGGAACGTCGGGCGGCTCCTGCTGTCCACCAACGAGGCCGATGCCGCTGAAGAGGTCGCCATCCATGCGGTCAAGGAACTCGATTACGTCCGCGATACCCTCGCCGCCGCTCCGCGCGTTGCCCTGCAAGGGGCGTTGTGGCTGATGGCGGCCATCGCCGCGGTTCGCAAGAAAGAGGTCTGGACGGCCCGCGAACGCCTACAGCAGAAGGCCCTCCTCGCCAGCGAGGAAGCGGGGGAGGGCAATGTGTTCTGGACGGTCTTCGGCCCCACCAACGTCGCCCTGCATGCCATGGCCGTCGAGATGGAGGCGGGTGAGACCGCCGAAGCGCTGCGCCTGGCCGACGAGATCGCCATCACCCGCTGCTCCTCGGTGGAACGCCGCGCCTCGTTCCGCCTGGAGTTGGCGCGCGGCTGCGAACAACGGCGTGACGACCACGGCGTCCTTCTGCACCTGCTCGAAGTCGAACGGCAGGCTCCCGAGGACATGAGCTACAACCCGCGCTGTGCGCGGTCGTCGACGGCGGTCACACTGCACAGCAGCGTTCCTGCCCTTCGCGCCGCTCTTACTGGGGCCACGCTCGATGAGCCCAACACCGAGACAAGCCTGCCGCAGTCGGCCCGGTGCTCAGGGGGCTCAGTGCAGAGTTCGCGCAGCGCCCCAGTCGTTGGTGTTGGCCAACTCGGCTAGGAGTTCGGCGAGACCGTGGGGGTAGACAACCTCATCGGTGTGGCGCAGCTCAGCCGTTGTCCACCAGCGATAACCAACGATGTTGTCGGGTTGGGTGGCATCGCCGGTGTCGAAGGACATGCTCGTTAGTCGAACCAGGTAGTAGTGCTCGACTTGGCGCACTGGTTGTTGGGCCACCAGGTGGTCGCTGCTGCGTGTGGCGATCAGATCGCCGATCTGGAACGCATCGGGCCTGAGGCCGAGTTCCTCGGCGAGTTCGCGGCGCAGGGCGGTGTGGTGGTCTTCGCCGTCTTCCAGGGATCCTCCAGGGGTTGCCCAGAAGCCGTCCGCCTCGGCGATGTGGACCAGCAGGATGCGGCCGCGGGGGTCCAAAGGCAGGGCGCGGGCGGCATGGCGCAAGGGCGAGGGGTTCACCTGTGCAGCGTGTCAACTGGACGGCAGGTCAAGCGCGTATCGACAAGGTAGTCGCCGATACATAGGGCGTCCAGGTCGGTGGCTTGGAAGGTGGCCGGGGCGTGAGCGGGAAGGGGCTCGGCAGGTCGAACCAGCGGACGGCATGGTCGGGCAGGAACGACCACGCCCCACTGGTCGGACTGTTATGGCGGAGGTGGTCACGGGCGCGTGGCGATGATCGCTTCGGTGCGGACCACTTCGTCGAACTGGCCGCCGGGTTCGGCGTGGGTGAGGGCGGCGCGCAGGTCGGTCTTGAAGGCGTCCTTGGCGGGGCCGAGTTGGGCGGGTGAAGAGTAGGAGTAGCTGAATTGCAGGCCGATGAGCTGGTCGAGGGTGTAGGTGACGGTTCGATCCCAGCAGACGGTTTCCAGGTGGGAGAACGCCGATCGGGCTAGGACGTCCTGGTGGAGTTCCTTGGGATGAGTGTAGGTGCCTGAGCCGGCGCGGCGTTGCTCGCCGAGGTAGCGGGTCCGCACCTGGGTGATCGCATCCAGCCAGGTGGGGGGTTGGACGGAGCCGGGGACGCCGCCGGAGACCAGGACCAAGGCCCCGTCGGGTGCAACGAGTTCGTCGAGGTCGGCGAGGGTTTGGTCGCGGTCCATCCAGTGGAAGGCGGCCCCCATGACCGCCAGGTCGACAGGGCTGAGGTTGAGGTCGCGCAGGGTGGTGGAGTCGCCGAGCCGCCAGTCGATGTTGTTGATCTGCTGCTGGGCGGCCAAGGCGCGGCCCTGGTCGAGCATGCCGGGTTCGGGGTCCACGGCGATGATGGTGGCGGCGTACCGGGACAGGGGGAGGGCCAGGACGCCGGGGCCAGTGCCCAGGTCCAGGATCTGCTTGGTGCCGTCGAGGTGGAACCGTTCACGCAGATACTCGAACAGTTCCGGGGAGTATCCGGGCCGGTACCGGTAGTAGGGGGCTGTGGAGACGAACAGCTCGCTCGGCGTGTGGGGCATGGGGTCCAGCTTCTCGTGTCCGGGGGCGGGAGCGTGGTGGACTCACCGGTTGGTGGGCGGGTGTTTGGTGAGCCAGGCGGCCAGGGCGGCTGATCCGCTGCCCAGGGCCAGGGATCCGTCGGCGGCGCGGTCAGGGGTGCCCAGGAGCTGGCGTTGCACAGGAGTGAGGTTGGCGCGGTCGGGAGTGAGACGGAGGGGCGGGTCATCAACGCGGGCCAGCCACCGGAACCCGTATTGGATCATGACGGCGATGCGGGGCCGCCCGCTGGTGTTGAGGCCGCCGGCGTGCCAGGTGCGGTTCTCGAACAGGACGGCGTCGTCGTCGGCCAGACGCGGGGTGATCGCGCCGGGCGGGTCGATCTGGCCGGGAGCGATGACCGGTGGGACGGCGGCGTGGTGGCTGCCGGGCAGGAACATGGTGACGCCGGTGTCGGGCCCGGTGCCGGTCAGGTAGTAGGCGGCCTTGATCGCCATGCGGGGCGTGTTGGTGTGGCCCAGGTCGGCGGTGACGCCGTACATGTCGCGGTGCCAGCCGGGCCGGTCGGGGGTGCGGACGGTGCGGGTGGCGGGGTCGGTGTGGGAGGGCAGGGCGATGAGGTGGCTGGACAGCACCCACAGGTTGGCTCCCAGGACGTGGGCGATGGGTGCGAGGACGGCGGGGTTGTCCAGCAGCGGCTCGAAGGCCTCGTCCAGGTCCAGGACGCCGCGGAAGCCGTCGTTGCCGCCGGGGCCGCGGTCGCGCCCTTGGGTGAGTGGGCTGGCCAGCAGCCTGTGGGCGGCCTGCAGCATGGTGGCGCGCTGGCCGGGGAGCAGAGCGCCGCGGATGATCTGCAGACCGTCGCGGTCCAGGTCGAAGTCGTGGTCGGCGTCGTGGCGGGCGGGGCCGGTCGTTGCTGGTGGGGCGGTCATGGCCGCACTTCCTCGATCATGTGGTGGGCGAGGTCGGTGAGCAGGTCGGCGCGCATCCCGGTGTGCTGGAGCAGGGCGGGGTGGGTGAGGGGCCGTGGGGGGTCGGTGAACCCGATGACGTGGGCGCGGTCGGCATCGTGGCGGGCGGCCAGCAGTGTCTGGACGGGGCTGGGCCGGGTGATGGTGGTGACCAGGACGGGCAGGCCGCTGCCGAACAGGTCCTGGTAGGCGGTGGGGGACAGGCCGTGCGGGACGCCGGGGTCCAGGACGGTCAGGTCGTGGATGTGCAGGTAGCGCACCCCGGTGCCCTGGTCGGCCAGGGTGCGGGCGGCGGCGGTGAGTTCGCGGGCGGCGATGTCACCGGCGGAGGCGAGCACGATCTGCGAGGCGCTGGTGCTGAGGTGGGGCCACAGCGCGATCCCGGCGGCCAGCTCATGGTCGAGGGTGGAGTCGGGGTGCTGCGGCAGGGGGTGCTTGCTGGTGATGAGGACGTTGGCCTGGTCACGGCTGTCGATCATGGCGGTGAGGGTGGCGGCGGCGCGGTGGGCGTCGGCGGGGGTATAGACGTGGACGGCCGGGTCGCGTAGGTCGATCAGGTGGGAGGCCAGGCCGGGGTTTTGGTGGGTGTAGGTGTTGTGCCAGCCCAGTGAGGTGATCAGGTAGTTGATCGAGGGCAGCCCGGGTGGGGCCAGACGCCGGTGCTTGAGGTGCTGGGCCAGCACGCTGGTGTTGATCGGCGCGAACGCCTCGTAGGTGGCCAGGACGGCGTCGCGGCCGGTCTCGGTGTAGCCCTGCAGCCAGGCGTGGCAGATCTCCTCGTTCAGGATCTCGATGATCCACTGGTGTGGGCCGGGGCCGGGGTCGATCCGGTTGGAAGCCAGTTCGTCGGGTGAGAAGAGCCGAAAACCGTCCCGGTGGGCGCGGTCGGCCAGCACCACGCCGAGCGTCGCACCGGACGTTGTGCCGGGTGTGGCTGCGGCAGATGCGGCGGTGGGTGGGGGCGCGGGGTGCCGGCGCGGTGGCCGGGGGCGCGTGGGCAGTGCTTGGCGGACCAGGTCGGTGGGGGAGCCGTCAGAGGCGAGCAGGCGGGTGGGGTGGTAGGAGGCGAGCCAGCGGGCCAAGGCGGGAAAGTCGCGGTCGTGGGGGTCGGGGAGCGGGGTCTTGTGCACGGCGGGAGTGCCGATCGCCGTGGCGGGACCGGTGGCGCCCTTGGGCAGGGTCAGCACGATCAGCGGCTGCCGGTCGGGGGCGTCGAGCGGCCGTAGCCGGGCGACGGCGGTGGCGAGCAGGGCACGGAAGGAGGTGATGTCGTCGCCGTGGTGCAGCAGAGGTTCATACCCCAGGCCGTCGAAGTAGGCGTGGATCTGGTCGGGGGTCATCTGGGCCAGCAGCGACGGACCGCCCATCCGCTGCCCGTTGAGCAGGACCACCGGCAGAACGCTGCCGTGGCGGCCGGTTCCGATCAGCGCTCGCCGCGCGGTCCAGGCGGCGGCGGTCGCGCCGGTCTCGCATTCGCCGTCACCGATGAGCGGGACGATCAGGTGGCCGGAGTCGTCCAGGGCCATGCCCTGGGCGACGGCCAGGGCGGGCCCGAGCTGCCCGCCGGTGTAGACCGCACCGGCCAGCGGGGTGATCTCGCCGCCGAGCAGGCCGGTGTGCGGAAAGCCGGTGACCAGCTCGCGCAGCCCGTGGACGGTCCAGCACCGGTGGCGCAGGGGAAGGGTCTGGGTGAGGTAGCCGTGAGCGAAGACGGCCGGGCCCGCGTGCCCGGCGCCGTGTACGACGGTGATCGCCGATGGGTGCGGGGTGCGGGCGATGATCGGGGTCAGGTGGGCCAGGATCCAGTTGACCGGCGGGCACACGCCCCAGTGGCCGCGCGGGGTGTCCTTGAGGTCGGCGGGCTGTAAGGGGCGTTCTCCGCGCACGTTGGCGGCCAGGTACAGCTGGGCGGCGCACAGGTAGTTCAGGGTCTGGTACAGCGCCTGGATCGGCCGGTCGGGGACTGCGGCGGCGGCGTGGACGGCGTGCTGCCATGCCGTCGCGCCCGCGTCCGCGCGGGTTACGGGAGCCGAGGTCATGCGGGCGGGAGTTGCCGGTGGCCGACGGCGGCCAGGACGTCGGCGATCCTGGCTGCGCGGATCTGGGGGGTGGCCGACTCCCGGATCATGTGCAGGAGCTGGTTCTGCTCGTGGGCAGGCACACGTCCCCAGTCCAGTTGCTCGGCCGCCAGAGCCTGGCGTAGATCGGTGGGGAGGGCGGCGACTGAACGCGGCCGGGGCATCGCCAAGGTCACCGGCAGGTCGCCCACGAGCAGGCCGGGCAGGTCGGATGGGGTGGGGATGGCGGCCTGGCCGTCGATGGAGATGACGGTGCAGGTGACGGTGGTGCCAGCGGCGGTGTCAGCGGTGGTGCCGGTGGTGGGGATGGTGAGGCGGGCGCGGCGGCCGCGGTGACCGGTGGGTCCGGCCATGGGCAGGAGCAGGACCGGCTGGCCGTTGATGGTGGTGGGCCGGGCGGTGAGGTGCACCGGGTCGCCGCCGTCGGCGGGAAGGCGGGGAAGCGCTCGGCGGCAGGGCTGCCCGTGCGGGTAGGCCAGCGACAGGATGCCGCCGGGTCCGCCACGACTGCGGCGCAGTCGTTTGTGCGCGAACAGCGACTTGTCGAGGGCGGCCAACAGTTGGTCGGCGAAGTCGTGGGCCCCGCCGTCGCGGCTGCCGGGGGGCGGGGTGGGCAACTGGCCGGGGCCGATGGTCACGACCGCGAACGACACCCGCACGGGCAGGGTGGCGCCCAGGCGGTCGCGCAGGTCGGCGATCGCGGCGATGAACGACGCGGGGTCGGTGATCGCGGCGGCGATGACGACCTCGTCGCCGCCGAACGTCGCGGCGACGGCGCGCTGCCAGTTCTGGTCTGCGAACCAGACGCGGACGACTCCGCCGAAGGCGGCGATGACCTTGTTTCCGGCCAGGTGACCGTAGTGGGCGGGATCGTTGCCGACGGCCTCCACGTGCTTTTTCAGGTCGTCAACGTCACCGATCGTCAACCCGACCGGTCGGCCCTCGCGCAGCGCGGCGATCAGGTGGGCGGGCAGGTAGGCGTGGAAGTCAGGGAAGGCGACCAGGCCGGTGACCGGGTCCTCCCTGGACCCCAGGCACCACGTGCGCACCGGCAGGGTGGAGGGGTCCACCAGCGGGACCGAGGGGGCCAGCGCGTACGCGATCTGAGGGTCGGTGGCGTGGGTCGGGTCCATGGGCGAGGGCCTCCATGCAGAGGTTCACGAAAGAGATCCAACAGCAGGTCAGGTCAGGGCGGGCAGCAGCGGCAGCAGATCGGTCAGCGCCCGGATCTGCGGGACGCCGATGCCGGTGCGCGGCGGGACGAGGGGCCGGGTGAGCAGGAGCGCGTGCAGTCCGGCGGCGCGGGCGCCGTCGGCGTCAGCGTGCACAGAGTCCCCCACGTGCAGCAGGGCCGGGCCGGGGAGGCCCGATGCCTGCTGGAGCGCCGCGAAGGCTTGCGGTTCGGGTTTGCAGTACCCGATGTCGTAGGAGACCAGCACCGCATCCAGCAGCCGGTAGAAGGGCGGCGGCCGGTCAGGGGCACTGGAGCCCAACGCGTTGGACAGCGCCAGCAGCCGGTAGCCGCGCGCCCGCAGCAGGCGCAGGGTCGGCTCGACGTCGCCGAACAGGGCAGGGTCGCAGGCGTACTGCTGGGCGCGTGTCAGGATCTGCTCGACCTCGGCGATGGCCTGGGGCTGGTGGTGGGCGGCGCAGATCTGGGCGGCCAGCTCACGCGGGTGGACGCGGCGGCGTTTGGGGGCGCTCATCGTCCACGCCCGCGCGTCCTCCAGGGTGAGGCCGAGAGCCTCAGCGAGCGTGGCGGTGGTCGCCTCGCCGCCGTCCAGCGGCACCAGGGTGCCGCCCAGATCGAAGCACACCCCTCGGACCCCCGCCAGCTGTGCCGCGATCGAGTCGCCGGTCGCCCGCGCGTTCATCGCGCAGCTGCCTGGGCCAGGACGACCGGCGCGCCGGCCGACAGCCGGTAGTCAGCCAGGCCGGGGTCGGCCCGGACCGCCAGCACCCCCTGGTCGGGGATGATCGGGTCGGTCAGGATCGCCTGGCGCAGCGGTTCCAGGGTCAGGTGGTACTCGACGGCGGGGATCATGTCGCGGCAGCACGCGGCGGCCAGGTGTAGCGCGGCGGGCAGGTGTCCGCCGTGCGGGAAGGTCGCCGCCCCCACCCCGGTCGCCAGGTCGGTGGTGAACAGCGCCCGCGACAAGCCGATCCACGACGGGTCGGGCTGCCACACCACCACCTCGCCGCTGGTGAGCAGGCGAATCTGATCGGTCCCCTCGACGGCGTGCTCGCCACCGGCCACCGCCACCGTGCGATGGAACGCAGACCCCGGACAGCCGGGTGGGCCGGGCGCGAGGGCGGGTTCCTCCAGCCAGGTGATGTCCAGCTCCGACAGCACCGCCACAAGCGCGGGGAGCTGGTCGGCGCGGACCTGGCGGTGTGCGTCCACCATCACGCGGGACTCGGGCACGGCGGCGCGCAACCGCTCCAGGCATCTGGTGATCGCTGGGAGCCCTTGGGCCAGCAGCGTCTTGGGCAGGGGCCACTTCTGTCCCCAAAACCCCGCACCGACGATCCACTGTGCGGCCTCGGCCGCGCCGGCACCGGTGGGGTCCAGACCCAGCGCCGAGGCGTAGGCGGGGACGTGCGCGCGGACCGTGCCGCCCAGCAGGCCGCTCACCGCGACGCCGGTGACACGGGAGGCCAGGTCCCAGCACGCCAGCTCCAGTGCGGCGGCCGCCATCGCCGCGTGCGAACCCGACAGATGCCGACCGGCACGCCGCCGGTAGGTGAGGCCACGCGGGAAGAGCGCGTCATGGCCGATCAGCCCGTCGGCGTGGACATCGCCGATCAACGCCAGGATCGGGTCGCTGACCGGACCGTGCCAGCCCGATCCGCCACCGGCGGCCACCTCCACCACGAACCGAGTCCGGTGTTCAGGCCAGGCGGACCCGGCCGGGGCCACCGCACACGCCGCCACCTCAGCGGGCAGGCCGGAGGGCAGGCCGGGCGGCTGCGGCACCAGCCGGTGGGCACGGACAGTGTGGATCACCGTCGGCCCGTCCCCACCAGACAGCCGCCGACCACCCCGGTCAGGGCCGGGACGCTGGCCGGGGCGATCCTCGGTGCGGTGGTCAGGGCGGTGTGGGGTGGTCATGCTCATCAGATCCACGGTCCTTCCAGCTCCTGGCCCGCGAAGGTGAAGCACCACAGGCTGCGGTAGTTACGGAACCAGGCCGGGCGCAGTCCGGTGTCGGCGAACAACTCCTCGATCCGCGTGCGCATCGCCAGATGCCACTGGATCTGGTCCGAGCCTGTGGCACGCTGCAGCTCCATCAGCGGGGTGTGGGCCTGGTAGATCTGAAAGCCGGGGAAGGCGGTGGTGACCGGGACGAACGCGGCCAGGCCCTCGATCGAGGCGTTGGCGTCGTCCATCCCGACGATGTAGGTGAAGTTGGTGGCGATGCCGCGGTCCTTGGCCGCGGCCAGCGTGGCGATCATCTGCGGCGGGGTGAGCCGGGCCTTGGACTCCTTGAGGACCAGATCCCGGCGGGTGAAGCACTCGGCGGTCAGCGTGAGATGGAACGGCCCGATCGCCGCCGCGGCATCCAGCCCCTGCGGGGTGGTCAAGACGCTGGACAGGAACTGCAAGGTGCCGTTGCAGTCGTTGGCGCTCATCGCCTCCCGCACCAGACGCAGGTGCTCCAAGGCCAGGTCTTCGTACAAGAAGCACCCGGTGCACACCGTCACCGCCTCGACCCCGCCCAGGTCAGGTAGTCCGGACTCGCAGGCCAGCGTCGAGAAGTAGGCGTGCAGGTCCGGAGCCCTCAGCCGCGGGTCGGAGGCATCCTCCAAGGTGTTGGGACAAAACACACACCCCGTGCACTGGGAGCGGGTGTTGGAGTTCAAGGTCAGGACCCGGCGACCGCCCCGCCAGTACCCCAGCACCGCGTCGTCGTCCTCGATCCCCTCGACGGTGCCGACCTGGACGCCGTTCAGTCGTAGCTGGTGCTGGTCGACCTCGAACGGCGACTGCCGGTTGCCCAGCGACAGGATCAGGTAGAGCGGCTGGTCGGGCCGGGAGTCCAGCCGCAACCGGAACCGCATCCGCGGCTTGCCCAGCGACGACCGGGCACCGCAGCTGTTGAGGGCGATCAGTAGGATGTCCTCGGAGTTGATCTTCCAGTCGCGAGCCAGCTGGTCGGCGTGGCGCAGGCTGTCGAGCATGAGCCAGGGTCCTTTCGATCGAGGTGGTGCAGGCGGGCGAAGCGATGGTGGCAACGGTGCTCTCCAGCCGACCGCCCCCAGCTATCAGTGGCCTCCCGCGCCGGTCGGCCGCGCGAGGCGGTCCGCCGCCAGGTCGGCCACCACGATGACCGCGGCCGTCTGCGGCGTCGGGGCCAGCGCGATCGGTGCTCCCCACTGACCCCACCGGAAACCGGGCAGGTCCCCGTCGGCAAGCGGATCGAAGACGGTGATACTTCGCCCCGCCGTCCCGACCAGCAGCGCCGGGCCGCCGGCGGGCGCGTGATACAGGACCAGCCGGGCGAACACCGTGGGGGTCTGCTGCCCCAGCTCCAGCCTCAGCTGTCCCAAGGCCTGGATCGGGTCGTCGGCGAACGGGGCTCCAGACGGCCCACCGTCCCCGCAGCCGATGCGTTCAGCGGATCGTCGGTCGGCTTGTCGCGCCGATGCTGACCCATCACACCGTGAAGCATTGAGAGCCTCCCGAAGAAGCAGCCGGTAGGTGGCCACCGCCATACTGCGCGAGCCCGCGCCCGCTAGGGAGTTGCGTGTCCGGGTGCGTGCTTGCGCGGTGGATCCGGCCTTGCGCGATGTTGCGCGTTTCCGGTGTCTGCGGCCGAACGCGGCTACGGTAGAAACACCGGTCCGTCTCCCGGGACCGGCCGTGCGCCAAGGATGGTGAACGTGTCCAAGCCGGTCACCAACACCCGCCTTCAAGCACTGATCACCGAGGCGTCATTCGGGCGCCGCCACGCTGCGCTGGCCCGACTGGTGAACGAAGGCGGACGGCGACGAGACGGCCTGAAGCTGCGCTACGACAGCTCCAGCGTGTACTGGTGGCTGCGCGGTCGCTGCCCCGAACAACCCGCACCCGAACTGCTGGTCGAGATATTCAGCGCCCAGCTGCACCGCCCGGTGCACCTGGACGAACTGGGCTTTGACCAACTCGATCCTGGCGACGGTGCCCTGGCATTCCCCGCGACCGTACCGGCGGCCATCAGGACCGCTACCCGCCTGTGGCACAGCATCCACCAGACCACTGATCGCGGCCAGTCCGAACCGTTCGTGCGAGCCGCCGTCGCCGAAGCAGGCTGGCGCTATGCCTTCGACCCCCACGACACTGCTCTGGCCCATCGCGGCGGACCACGCGTCGAGGCCTCCCACATCGCCGCCGTCCACGCCCGCGGCCAGGAGTTCGACGCCATGGACCGCCGCTACGGCGGCGACTACAGCCGCCCCTACCTGTCGCTGTTCCTCACCACCCAAGTCGCGCCCCTGCTGCGCGGCACCTATACCGCCGCCGTCGGACGCGACCTGCTTCAGCTCTCCGCTGACCTCACCGCGCGCCTGGCGTTCGGCGGCTACGACAACGGTGAGCATGGGACAGCGCAACGGGCATGGATACAAGCGTTGCGGCTGGCCAAGGCCGCCGGAGACCAGACCCTGGGCGCTCACATCCTGGCCAACCTCGCCACCCAGGCGATCTACCTGGAAATGGCCAATGAGGCCGTCCGTCTCGCACGCGCCGCAGTCAGCGCCGCAGGCCGCCGTCCCCACCCCCTGGTCGCAGCACGGCTACTGGCCACCGAAGCCAACGCCTACGCCCTGACCGGAGACCTGAACGCCTTCACCTCCAGCTACAACCGTGCCCGCACCGCACTCGAACGCGCCGACCGCACAGGACCGGTGTGGGTGTCCTACTTCACCCACGCCCATCTGGCCGGCACCGGCATGCGTTCCCTGGTCCAACTCGGCCGCTCAGACCTCGCACTGGCCTACGCCGACCAAGCCCTCGACGCCCCCGCCACCAACCAGCGCACCCGTGCCTTGCACACCGCCCTGCTGGCCACCGCACACGCCCACGTCGGAAACCTCGACCAAGCCGTCCACCTGGGTGAACACGCCTGCGCCCTCGCTGGGCCCCTCCAGTCCCAGCGCGTCACCGGCCGCCTGAGGCTGCTGGCCGATGCCCTGCGCCGCCACCGCACCACCCCCCTGGTCGCCGCGTTCCTGGAACGTCAACAGCACCGACCGGAGTAGCGTGCAACCGTGACCTCCGACCACTACGTGCCGCCCGCGCAGTGGTACGCCCAGATGCCGGCCGTGCACATCTCCGCCAGCGTGTTGTTCACCGACCCCGCCGACCGGGTCCTGCTGGTCAAACCCAACTACCGTCCCTACTGGGCCTTCCCCGGCGGCATCGCCGAAGACGGCGAGCCCCCGCACCTGTGCGCGGCCCGGGAAGCAGCCGAAGAGACCGGGCTGCGCATCACCTTGCACACGCTGCTGGTAGTGGACTGGGCTCCGCCTGCCGGTGACCGGAACCGTCCGATGATGAACTTCCTGTTCGACGGTGGCACCATCACCGACCCCTCCCAGATCACCCTCCAGTACGACGAACTCGACGAATACGCGTTCCTGACCTGGGACACCGCCACCGCACGCTTCCCCGACCACACCGCACGCCGCATCCCGGCCGCCCGCCAAGCCCGCCTCGACCACCACACCCTCTACCTGCCCGCCACCTGATCAACCCGGGCCAGCCCGGACCTGTGTCGTGCCGGCGGTACAGGATGGGCTCGGAAGAACCTGTCCTTCCAGGACGGCGTCCAACATCTGATGACCAGTGTTCAATCAATCCCCATCGCCACTGCTCTGGAATTCGGGTTCGCAGCCGTCGGTCTGGGGTCGCTGTCGTACTTCGTGCGGGCGGCCTTGCGGTGCATCGTGAGGACCCCCATGCGGCGGTGGAGCCGACAGGTCAGCGAGCACCCGCCTGATGTAGCCGTGGCGATCTTCTACGCGCCGATGGTGTCGGCCCTCGCCGCGATCGTGGCCGGGATCGGCGTCAACATCGTGACCGACCAGTCCAGCCCGCTGCTGCAGAGCGCTTCCGGCACTGTCTACATCGCGGCAGGAATGCTGCTGATCGCCTGGAGCGGCAGCAAACTGGTGAAAACGGTCGGCGGCTCCAGTGATGGCCTGTCCTGCGCGCGGCACCGGATGCGGGCCGTGCTGGCGATCACTTCGGCGACGCCTTTGACCCACGACCAGCACGCCCATGCGCTCCGTCAGGCTCGTCTGCTGGCCCAGACCGGGCAGCGTCTGCTCGATCGTGCCGAGGGCTTCACCCTGCTCGACTGGGTACGGCGCAGGCGTCGCCGGCAACTGGCGGTGATGGGGCTATGGGCGCTCAACGCGGCCTATCTGGTGTTCATCGTCGGGTTGATGATGTTCCGGGCCGTGGCCCCCGCCCTTCCTGCTCTTGGTCTGGCGGCTCTTTCCACGCTGCTGGCCGTAGCGGCGGTCATGCTCGACTGGACGACCTGCCGCCGCGACTGGATCGCAGTCGGAACAGAACTGCGCGACAACGGAACCACAGCTCACGCACGCCTACTGCGCTACGCCCTGCCACCCGCACCCACACCACTGCGCTGGGGGCAACGAGCGCGACGCTGGTGGACCCGCTGACCGTCCTGCGCGGTCGCCGACCACGCGCTTCCCGCGGTGTCTCGGCAAGGTCATAGCGCACATCGCAGCAGCGGTCCGCTGATGGGCTCCTGGTCGACAAGTGCGGCATTCCGGGAGTCTGTTCATAAATGAGCGCTCCATCGCCCATCCCGATTTGGAAGCCGAGAGCCGGAATTGGTTAGAGGCGAGTGGCTGCCGATGGCGGGAGGAGCATGGCGTCGTATACCGGAGATTCAGGGGCGTGCTTGATCTTCCCGATGATCTGGTAGCCCCATTTCCGATAGGCCGAATGAGCTGGTTCGTTATCGATGATGCACGTCAACGCCGTCCAGGGTTGGTTGTAGACGGTGGTGCGGTCGCTGACGAAACGATCGTGGAGAGCGCGGCCGATGCCTGCTGATCGCCATGGTGCGCGTACGGCCAGCTCGCGGAGCCACGCGATCTCTTCTTCGTCCACGCGGGCGCGGAGGTCGGCGTCGACTTGGAGGCTGTCCCACCAGGGAGCATCGGCCAGCAGCGTGACGCCGTAGACGAATCCCGCGAGTTCTTGGCCGTGGTGGGCGGTGATGACCTGGAAGCCCTTCATGCCCAACGCCTTGTCCAGCCGGATGGCAGCGATCTCCGGAGAAAAGAAGGGGTCGCTCTGGTAGGGCGGGACGTCATAGACCTCGTTGTAGAGGTCTAGT
Organism: Actinomadura hibisca NBRC 15177; assembly: GCF_001552635.1. Taxonomy (GTDB): domain Bacteria; phylum Actinomycetota; class Actinomycetes; order Streptosporangiales; family Streptosporangiaceae; genus Spirillospora; species Spirillospora hibisca. Next base: position 181,667 of record NZ_BCRO01000027.1, read on the forward strand.
ACAGCGGGAGCGATGCGATGGGCGTGCTCTCCGGTGTGTGAGGTCAAGATGAGGTCACGCATGGCGGGGACTCCTTTTCGACCACACTGGTGTCGAAGCCAGGTTGGCGGCGATGAACGAGAAAGCCGGTGATGGCGGTCGGCTGGGAGGCGTAGGCGCGGCGGGCAGTAGCGCTTGATGCGGCTACTCGATCAAGTGTCGGAGACTCTGAAGCAATCACGGAGAGCTGCTAGGACCAGGTGCCAGGGAAAGAGTTCGGCGTTGCCTTCTCGGGGAGCGTGATCGGCTGCCGAGTCACCATCCCACAGAACGGTGACTCCCCATGCGCGAAGGCGCTGCAAGCTCTCCTGGAACGTGGGGTGGGCGGTGTGGGCGCGATTGCTGTAAGGGGCCACGATGGTGGGGATGCCCAGCCCGTAGCCCTCGACGAGGTAACCGAGCGCAACGTTGTCACAGATCCCGGCGGCCCACTTGTTCACGGTGTTGACCGTGGCGGGTGCGACGACGAAGGCCGAGGGCAAGGGCAGGACATCTGGCTCGTCGGGCTGCTTGTAGTCGCTGCGCACGGGGAACCCGGTCAGCGTCTCCAGTTTCGGGACGTCTACGAACCGCCGGCCATATGGAGTGGTCATCACGCACACGGTCCACCCGTCTGCCTGGGCCAGCTCGACCATGGTGTGCACGTACTTCGCCACCGGCGAGCCGCAGCAGACGAGGTAGAGCACGCGGCGGTCTGCTTGGTCCATCCCCTGATCGGTCATGCAGACATCGTCTTCATGATCAGCGCCTGAAAAGCAAGCCCTGCGTCCAACCTGAGGATGACGAAGGCTTCAGGAAGGGCGGGGCAACGGGAGGGGCAGGATGAGCACGTCGAATAGTGGAGCGCCTGGCCAGCTCGGTTGTAGCTGGCTCCTCTTCGCCCAACCCCAACGGGTGTACGCGCGGTAGGCCGTTTCGTTGTCGGCGTCAACCAGGAGCGTCGCGCGAGACTCTGGCCGCGTACCGATGTTCGCGACGCTTACAGGGCCGCAGGTTGCGGGTTTGCGGGTGCGAGCCGGGGCGGACCGCTACCGTCGGCCCGATGGGGATGGAGGGTGTGCGTTACTTCTGGCATGAGGCGCCGGTGCCGGACGGCCTGCCGGTCACGCAGGTGTATGGGTATCTGCTGTGTCGGCGTACGGCGCGGGTGCTGGTCCAAGATGATGGCGGGGTGTTCAACCTGCCGGGTGGCAAGCCTGAGCCGGTGGACGGGGGTGATCTGGTGCGGACGTTGGTCCGGGAGGCGTTCGAGGAGAACCAGGTCGTGGTCACCGAGGCGGTCTACCTGGGGTATCAGCAGGTGTACCGGCCTGGTCGTGCTCCGTATGCGCAGGTGCGGATGGTGGGGGTGATCGGGTCGTTTGAGGAGCGGGCTCCTGATCCTGATGGGGGGCGCGTCTACCGACGGTTGATGACGTCGCTGGCGCTGGCGCCGCAGGTGCTGGGGTGGGGGGAGCCTGCGGTCGCGCAGGCCGAGGCGGCGGCGCGGGTGGCCGAGGCCTGGTGGGGGATGGCGGTCCAGGCACCAGCCGCAGCGGGCTATCAGGACTGACCGGCGGATTCAGCTAGAACGCAGCCTGGTTACGGCTGGTTATGACCGGTCTCGAGCCGTGTTGACGGGCAGGGCTGGTACGTGCAGTGCCCAGGGCGCGTCGGCATGACGATCGCCTCGGACATCAATGGCGCCGGGCGGGTAGTGGCCGGGCTGAGCAGGAGTGACGTGGATCGGAGTGGTCGCCGCGATGGCCAGTTGCGTGACCGGGTCGTCAGACGCGGCCTGTGGGACTGGTGCCAGGTTGGTTACTGATTCGGGAGCGTGGAGCCGGGTGAGCTGTTGGGCGAACTGCTCCGCGGTGGCGGCTTCGAGAAGACGATCACCAGCGCTTGTGCAGGCCAGGCTCCAATAGGAGCCGGTGAACTCGCCCCACCACATCATGGCGTTGGGGAAGCGCTTGCGGAGTTCGGCGAGTACGTGCTCGGGGTCCGGTTCTTTCTGAGCCCAAGGGGTCGGAGGCTGTGGGCGGGACGCGACACTGGGGGACCGCACCTGCACAGCGGGCTGCAGGTCGTCATGAGCGAGGGACTGGCGAACGTCAGGGACACAATGACCGGACATGGTGCTGGTCTCCCAAGCGGTCAGCGGATGGGTGTTGACGCTCTGCGATTGCTCGCGGCGTCCGTCTGCTTCAGGAACGTGCCATGCCGGCCGCTTCCAAGGAGCAGATGATGTGCTCGGCCGTCTCTTGAAGGTCGAGCAGCGGGTGGCGGCACGGCGTGCCGTCGTCGTTGTGCCAGGCGAACGCGTCCTGGTCGATGTGAACTTTCAGGCCGCCGGCCATGACAACCGATGTGCCGGTGAGGTCGCTGTGGCGTTTGCCCTCGAAGCCGCGCACCGCCAAGAGCATCAAGAGCCGTTGCGCGGCGACCACTGAGTGAAGGGAACGACCAGAGCAGGGCCACGAGGGTGGCAACGGCAACGCGAACCAGGTCGCCTTGCCCGGGATCGGTGGTTCGCCGAGCTGGGAGCGCGAAGGGTGGCAGCCCCAAGCCGAGGACAGCGCGGCGACGATGCCCAAGCCCTTGCCATGGCTGTCCAGCAGATCTCCGGTTCCGAGTCGGGGGAGCTTGTCGCGATGGGTGTCGAAGACCGTGACCACCAGCTCCTTGCGGGGATGGGTCCGCGCCCACAACCACAGCTCGGGCACGCGGATCGGCTCGAAACGCGCGGGCACCCCGGCGTGCAGGAAGGCGTTGGTGACCAGCTCGCTGACAGCCAGAGCGCCGTCGTCGATCGCCTCCTCGGAGAGGGCGAGGGACTTCATCGTCGAGGCCAGCACGGTCCGGGCGTAGGAGCTACAGCAGCCATCGGGTGGGAGCTGCCAGGTACAACTTCCACCAAAGGGAAGGTCTGCGGGCTTTCCGTTGATCATCATCGCCTCCTTGAGGAGCCCTGCTTGATGTCGGGGGATCGGTCTTCACATGGAGTAGCTCCATCACCACGAAGTGTCCTATCGATGGACGTGCCATGCAACCAAAACTGCAACGTTGCTTAAAATGTTGCATGGTCGATTCTGGGGATGCTCAAGCGTGTGGTGCGCGACCATGAGGACGACATCGACTTGGGGAGGGCGAACGATGGCTGAGCGTCCGCCGACGATCAGACAGCGCCGACTGGCGGCGGAGCTGCGCCACCTGCGGGAACTGGCGAGTTTCAACCTTGACCAGGCCAGCGGGAGCCTCGGGTGGAGCAAGGCCAAGCTGAGTCGGATCGAGACCGCGCGCATCGGCCTCAAGGCCGCTGACCTCGTCCGTCTCCTCGATCTCTACGAGGTTCCCGAGAGACGGCGCGAGAGCCTGACCTCGTTGGCGCGGAACGCCCGGCAGCGTGGATGGTGGGATGCCTATGCGGACCAGATCCATACCGACTACGCGGCCTACCTTGAGCTGGAGTCCGCCGCGACCTTGCTGCGCGGTTACAGCGCGGTCGTGCTGCACGGCCTGCTGCAGACCGAGGAGTACGCCCGCGAGGTGATCAGGTCGGCGCTCATGCGGTTCTCGCCTCCGGCTGAGATCGACAACAGGGTCGAGGTGCGGATGGCGCGGAAGGCGGCCTTGGCCAAGCGGGAACCGTCCCTGCGGATCTGCTCGGTGATCGACGAGAACTGCCTGCGTCGCGTCGTGGGCGGTCCGACGGTGATGAAGGCGCAACTCGCTCATCTGATGGAGCTGGCAGAGTCGCCCAGCGTGACGTTGCAGGTTCTGCCGCATGGGCTCGGCGCGCACCCCGCCGGGGCGGGCACCTTCTCGATCCTGCAACTTCCCGAGTTGCACGTGCCCGACATCGTCTACATCGAGACCATGACCAGCGCCCTGTACATCGAGGACCCCTCGCAGGTGCACATCTATGCGACGGCGTTCAACCACCTGAGAGCCGAAGCCCTAAGCCCGGATGAATCGCTGGATATGCTCGCAGAGCTCGCAGAGGCTTACTAAGGACGGACTGAATGGCTCACATGGCCTACCAGCGTGCGGCATGGCGCAAGAGCGTCCGCAGCGACGCCGGGCAGGGATGCGTTGAGGTCGCGCCGCTTCCTGGGACGGTGGGCGTGCGCGACTCGAAGAACCCGGACGGCGGCGCGCTGGTCCTTTCACACTCCACTTGGACGCTCATCATGGCGGGCGTCAAGGATGGACGCTTGGATCTCTAGAGCACACTGGCCCGGTTGTTTCTCCGTGACGGGCTGATGGACGGTCCCTCAAGGAGAGCAATCGGCCTCGGATTTGGCGACGGTAGGCAGCTCCATCAGACGACCGAAGCACTCTGCTCGGTCCAGGAGTGCCATCGTTTCGGGCAGGTAGGCAAGAAGTTCAGGAAGGGACACAGCGGTGACCGCACCACTCGAATCGACTTCGGCACTCTCATAGCGCCAGGGCGAGAAGCTGATCACGGCTGCCCGGCCGGGTTGCTGGGCGAGGACATCGTTCAGCAGACCAACGTCATCACGGCAGGAGAGGCAGATCCGCCGAGGGCCCGGCAACCGCAGGCGGTTGACGGCGTTGGAGAAGTCCTCCACCAAGGTCAGGCCGGGAACCTGCTCGTTAACGAGGTCTTCCGGGCCGATACCGAGCAGCTCTTCGGCGTCAGGGCGCTGGATGACGATCTCAGTCGGCTCGCCGGAGCGTTCGGTCAGTATGGCCAGAACGAGCGCACGAACGGCCGCGGAGCCGCCGGATCCGGTGAAGGCGAGCCGAGGCCACGCGAACGGGTCCGGTTGAAGTGACGGCACCAACGCTGGTGCTGCCGGTGATGATTCATGAGGAATACGACGGCGGGCTCGTCGGATGATGTAGCTGATTCCGAACAGCGTGGGCAGCAGCAGCGCCAGGCGGAAGAAGCCGGAAACCGGAGGACCGTCGGAACTGGTCGCGTGGCGAGGCACTTGAGGAATGGCGCTCCAGGTGGGTGTGGCAGAAGTAGCGGCTTTGGGAGATGCTGGCGGCGCGCTGGTCGCAGGTGGCGTCGGTCTCGGCCTCGTTCGTGCTGGACGTTCGTTGGAGGTAGGTGCAGCGGCGCGGGGTGCTTTGGTCTGCCGCTTGGCTGGCGGGCGAGACGTGACGACTCGCTTTCGGAAAGAACCGCGTTTCTGGCTCTTCCGCTGGGACCACGCTGGTGTTCTCCGAGCAGACTTGGCGCGGGTGCGGAGCGAGCCGCGCAACACCTCGGACCAGTTGGGCTTCCTACCGCTTTTCAGGCTGTTCAGCGCCTCTTGCCGGGCGTCCCGGCAGAGCTTCGGCCCGTTGACGTACTGGCTGGCTACCGGCCCGAGTTCGGCGCAGGAGACAACCGTCTGCGCACGAGCTTCGCCAGCGGCGGGTTGTGGGAGCAGAACCATCAACACCACGACGGCGGACGGGAGCAACAGACCGGTGGGCTGGGGCCGTTGAGTGATCAAGAGCGAGCTCCCTTCACCGACGTCCACTGTGTGGGTCGTCGCGCCAGCCGGGATGCGGCGGGTACCGGTATGGGGCGTCTCGGGGTCTAGGGTGCGGGAGGGAGGGCCTTCGACGTGGAAGTGTGAAGGCCATCCACCAGGCAAGGGGAAGCGCGACCAGGGTCAGCATGGCCCAGATGCTGATGATGATCACGATGCCGATGCCGTCCACCTGGCGGCAGATCGCGACGAAGGTGGGGCCGGCGTACGCCGTGGCCAGGATCGCCAGCAGCATCAGCCAGAAGAGAGGGCTTCTCATGTCCATGAGCGAGGTCCTCACAGGTCGAGGTGTCGGTCGCGGTCGATCGTCGGCTCCTGCCTGTGCTGGCGCGGCTGTTCGAATGGCTGGCCAGCGTTCATGCGCAGGACCTGGCGGGCATCGAATGGGAAGCCATCGGCTGAGACGTCAGCGGGGCTCCGGGAACCGGTGGGCGTGTGTACGGCGGTTGGTCCAGGCCCGGCGTAAGGCTGAACGGCTGCGGTGATGACGTGCTCGGGCAGGTTCGTAGCGGCGCCTAGGACGGTACGCAGCTCGACGGCGTCCATCTCGTTGCAGCCATTGGAGCGCAGGTCCTCCTGCAACCGCTGGATGATCTGACCGGCCCGCCGCTCCTGCCGGGCCTGCTCGAACTCGGCGCGGCCCGGTCCGTGTTCAGCGGCCGCCCAGCGAAGCCCGGTTCCCTCGGAAAGCGTGGGTTTGGCTGCCGAGGCTCCCTCGTGCGTGCGGGGATCACGCGCGAAGAAGGGGGCGGCCTCCCGCATGGCTTCCAGCGGACCGTGTCCTTCGGCACGGGCTTGGTCGTAGTGGCGCATGGCGTAGGGATGCAGATTTCGCAGTCGTTCTTCGCACTTGTGGACGGCCGAGGCGGCATCGGGTCGCTGGCCGGCGTAGGGAATCGCAGCCGCCCACGCTTCGCCGACCTGGAGCAGGTCCGCCTGTTTCAACCATTTGCGATCATGCGCGGGTGTCCATTTGGCGCGGGCTTCGTCCAGCAACGCCTTGAGTTCCCGGTCGGCCAGCTCCTCTTGCTCCCTGGCCTGGGCTTCTTTGGCGGCCTGCTTGCGGGTGATCTGTTGCGCCACCTTCTGTTGCACTACGGCGGCGACGTACAGGAGCTGGACGAGTCGTTGCCCGCTCGCATTGAACCCTTCGGCGATTGGGTCGGGGTGATTGGCAGTGATCGGAGCCTCCAAAGCGAGGGGGTCACAAGGAGCGGGGCTTCCCCGATCCACGTGACGGCGGGGAAGGGGAGTCGGCCGGCGAGGACGAACCGCTGAGCGGCGGTCCCGGGAAGCCGTCGGCTGCTAACCGTGCGGGCGGGGGAGCTTCCGGGCTGACGGCCGAGACGAGCAGGTCGGTGATGACCGCTGGAGGGACGCCGGTCCGTGCGACGATGCGGGCCGCCTGCTGGGCGGCTTGGTCCGCGGGGGCCAGGACCGCTTGGGAGACGGCGGCACGGGCGGCCGCCAACCGGTGTTCGGTGGTCTTGAGATCGCTTCCGAACCGCTCGATGGCGGCATCGACGACCACGTCCGCCAAGGCGACCTCGGACTGTAGCGAATCGCATACGGCCATGCACCCTTGGTAACGCAGGATGTCGGCGGGGTCTTGGCCTTCGGGAAGAAGTAACGCTCCGGTAGGCCCTTTGACCTGCGCGAGCAGCGGCCAGGCGGTCGTCGTGGCCGACCGTCCCGCCTTGTCTCCGTCCAGGGCCAGCACCACCCCGCTCCTGTCGAGATCGCCGACCGCCGCGAGCGCCTGGACGTGCGCGGTGGTGAGCGCCGTCCCGCACAGTGCGACCGCCGCATGGCCGGTCGAGGCTGTGTTGATCGCGATGGCGTCCAGCGGTCCTTCGACGATGACCGGGCGGGCGCCGACGGCGAGCCGGGAACGCGTCTCGTGCAGCCCGAGCAGCAGTTCGCCCTTGTGGAACAGGGCGCTGTCGGGACTGTTGAGGTACTTCGGCCCCAGAGAGCCCTTGTAGCGTCTGCCGATGAAGCCGCGGACCAGTCCCTCGGCGTCACGGATGGCGAAGGTGATCCGGTTGCGGAACCTGTCGCGCAACCGCCCGTCGTGGGTGCGCACCACCAGTCCGGACGCGACGATGGCCTGGTCGGAATGCCGAAGGGTGCGCAGGTACGCGACCAGCGGGCTGGGCGTCTGCGGCGGCGAGTAGCCGATCTGCCACTTTTCCTGGACAGCGAGGGGGAAGCCGCGCGCCTTCAGGTAGTGGTGCGCGTCGTCGCTCCGCAGCAGATCGCGGTAGAAGGTGTGCGCGGCAGCGTTGATCGCGAACAGTTCTTCTCGGGACACCTCCGAAGCACCACGGGGTGAAGGCGCCACCGCCCGTGGCGCCGAGGGAGACGACGCGACGGAGACAGGCCGGTCCGGCAGACGTCGTCGCACCTGCGACGCGGTCCGGAGCAGCCGATCACAGGCCATGCGGATCGAGGCGACGGGCCGTGCCCGAGCATCGGTCCCGGCCCAGACGGTCATTCGGGGGAACTCGATCTCAGGTGGGGCACCGGTCAGATGGCTCAACAGCAGATAAGCCACCGAGTCGGCCTCAACACGTCGCTGGCCATGGCAACCGACCAGATCAGCGGCCCGGTCCATCCGGTCGCCCCGTCGCAGCACGTGCGCGAGCTGGTGAGCCAGGATCCGAGCGGCTTCGGCGTCGCGGAGTTCAGAGTCGACGCTGATCACACGGTCGGGGCGGCCGGTGTAGCGCCAGCGAGTATCGCGATCCACGTACAGGTTCAAGGCTTTGGCGGCGTCGCGAAGCGCCTCCCACGCCTCCGTCGGGGAACACCGCTGTGCCTGGTGGAGGGGTGAGCCCTCGGTCTGGCTGATGTCGAAGAGCGAGCGCATCTCGTTCTTCACGACGGCCTTGAGCGCGGTCTCGTCCTTGCGGACTCGGCGCCCCGCCGCCTTCCAGCTCCCGAAGGAACGCACATCGGTGGCTTCGGGGAGCTGAGCGCGGATGAGCAAGGTGTTGCCGAACCCATACCTTCCATAGCGGGCCGCTGCATCCAGCCAGTGGACCCAAGGCAGATCTTCCCTGGCCAGCCGGACCAGCTCGGCCTCCTGGAGAGCGACGAGCTGCTGGACTTGGCCGCTCGTACCGGTCACTCCTCCACCTCCTTGCGGGCGACGGAGCGTCCGGGATCACGCTGCACCAGTTCGCGCAGCGGCTTGGTCTCCGCGATCGTCCGCAGCTCGGCGAGCCGTTCGTTGGCGATGCTGAACCCGCGTTCGCGCAGCCGCCCGCCGAAGTCGGTCCGGTTGAGCCGGACGCCCTGCCTGCGCGCTTCCGCCAGCACGTGCTGAGCGGCGTCGAGCAAGTCCTTGTCCAGCCACTCAGGCAAACAGTGATCAGGGTGCTCATCACCGCTGCCCGCAGGCAGGGCGATAGTGGCCGCTTCGGCCGGAAGGCGCTGCAACGCGAGCCGTTCCACCAGCGGAGCGCGCCACCGCCAGGCCAGCCGCCCGTACTGCTGCTGGAGCCGGGCGACGGCGAGCAGATGCCGTTGCTCCAGTTCCAGACCTTGGCGGTAGGTGGTGATGTGCCACAGGACCATGCGGCGCCACAGCAAGGCGGTGGAGATCGGCGCGAGCATCCAGCGCGCTGCCGGAATGCGCTCCAGCCGGGTGCCGGTCGCCAGACCGACATGCCGCCGGATCAGGTGCCGCACGCCTTCCATGACGGTGACGAACAAGACGGGCATCGCCGCGTGCAGCACGCTGCCCGCCAGGTCCCCACCCGCCGCAACGACGTTCACCACCACCGTGCCGGCGATATAGGCCCACGCCACCCAGCGCAGCACCGGCCATGGGAGATCGAGGTACTCCATCAGCAGGTCCCAGGCCAGCAGGACCAGGACGCCGACGTCCATGCCGATCGGCACGATCCAGGCCAGCTCCCCGAACCACGGCTGCGCCATGGCCCGCACCGTCGCGAACGATCCGATGCCGCCCAGTGCGGCGAGCGCCACGATCAGCGGGGCCAGCACACCCGCGACGGCCTTGACCACCGTCATCTGCAGTTCCCGCTTCGGCCCCGGCGCAAGTAACGCGGCGTCTTCAGGACTTGCAGGTCGATAGGCGCCGGGGTTCACCGTCGCCTCCTTTCGACCATCCAGGACAGGACCTGGGCGATGCGCCGGACGTCGCTGACCGGACCGAGCAGACGACCGTGCGTGGTGACGTAGGCGTAGGTGTCCTCGGCCCCGGCGCACAGGACGGTCTCGGTCCAGCCGGGGACGCGGACGGTCAACTTCCACCGGCCGTTGCGCGGCTTGCGCAGGTAGACGCGCATCCCGATGCGTGCCAGCTCCCAGCGGAGCCGAAGCAGGGACTCCTGGCGTCGACGCTGCTCAACGCGCGCGACGGCACCGGTCAGCGGTCTCGTTGTGCCCATGCGGCCTCCCCGGTTTGAGTAGCTGACGAGAGCCTCACTCATCAACTAAAGTCACTGGGATCGACCATGCCCCACCGATTCGCGCCTGTCAATCAAAATCAATGGAACGTGTCATCGTTGCTTCTTGCAAAAGGGGCGAAGTGGTAGAAATCGTTCCGATTTCTAGGTGACAGGGCCCTTCAGAAAGCGGCCATGGCGACATCAGGTAGCCGCTCTCTAGTGCTCAGGTTGTTGAATAACCGGGTGAACCGGTGGATGTTCACTAGCCCGTATCCGGCTGTGACCGGGCGGCAGCAAGGAAAAAGGCTGTTTGAGAAAGGAGACAGGGGATGACAGGAGCATCCGAGTCACGGCTCACTAGGCGCAGCAGTGCGCCCTAGGCGGGACGGCTGCTCTAGGAGCAATTCTATGACTGGCCGGGCGAAGAACGCGATGAAGGCTATGCCATTTCCTCGGCGTTTGCCGATCATCGCGCCATTCACCCACCTGGAGACACTGGCCTTTTGCCTGGCGCGACTGGTGTGTCTCGCCGACAGATTTCGGGACCTGTCTGCTGGAGGAGGATCTGCCTCATCTCGACAGTGGCGGGCTGCCTGCCTCCGTGCCGCACACCTGTACTGCTATTAAGCCACTCGACCTAAGGATAGAGTGGGCCGCTACACCGGCTGCGGAATACCCGGTTGGGAGCAGTACATTCTCAGGGAGCTGGGATCTGAAATTCCCAGGGCATGCTGTATGTGTCTTGCGTCCATCTGGGATGATCCTGGCAGCTTGCTTGCAGTCGCGAACGGATCTCAGGAGGCGAGCATCAGATGGGTACCTGGGGCCCCGGAGCCTTCGATAACGATCATGCCGCAGACTTTGCCGGGACACTGGACACGCTTCCCGCTGGGCAGCACGTTGAGGTGATCACCCAGGTTCTGGAGACGGTGGTGGCGCCGGGCAACAACACCAGCAGCCATTTGGCCGATCCGGCAGTCGCCGCGGCCGCTGTGATCGCAGCCCAGCTTCCGGGCGGATCGCCAACCGACTCGATCTACGGTCCGGAGAAACCTTTGCCTCCGCTGCCTCACGAGCTGGCGCTGCTGGCTGTCAGGGCACTGGATCGCATCGTGGCGCCCGACTCCCAGGTGAAAGAGTTGTGGGCCGAGTCGCCAGAGGATCGGCCCTGGCACGACGGGATCGCCGCGCTTCGGCACGTGTTGGCTGCCCAGCGACCGTGAGCAACGGCTGCCCAGTTGCAACTTCGACTTCTCTGGCGTGGTCTTCGACGGTGGCATAGTCAGCTTCTATGACGCGGCCTTCTCCGGCGGCACGGTCGATCTCTCGGCACCTCGCGACTGGTCAATGCCGCTGTCCTTCGGCGGGGTGGATCCGTCGGCGCCGCCGGCGGGGTTGCGGTTGCCGCCGCAGGCGGTGTGAGCGGGTTCTACAGCCCCGCCCCGTGCAGGGGGTTCGTCTTCCACCGGTCGACGTCGCGGATGTAGCGGAGTACGGCGGTCGAGCTGTCGGCCCAGCCGCCGTGGCGGCCGATGGCCACCAGGTTGCCGCCGGTGGCGCCGCCGGCGCGCAGCGAGTGCCCGCTGACCGCCTCGGCGTCCAGGCCCGCGCGGCGGACGGCGCCGGTGACGAGGGCGCCGATGCTGCGGCCGGTCAGCCGCCCGTCGGCCGGGCCGCTGCCCGACAGCACGACGTCGGGGGTTCCGGCGATGCGGCCGTGCCGGTCGATGCGGCGCAGCAGCGGCCCGGCGGTGATCTGGTGCTCGGCCAGCAGCGCGATCCAGGCCAGGGTGAGGCGGACCGGGCAGGTGGTGGGGTCCGGTCCGTAGGGGATGGCCGCGATGCGGCCCTGGGCGAGCGGGTCGGTCTTGGAGGTGCGCACGGTGACCTCCAAGCCGTGCGCGACCTCGCGCACATCCGGCAGGTCGAGCGCGGCCAGCTCGAAGCGGCGGGCCATCATCGCCCAGCCCAGCACCAGCATTACCCGGTCGCGCAGCACCAGCGCGCCCGAGCGCGGCACCGGCCGCGGGGAGCCGGGGCGCACCGGGCCGCCCGCGGCGGCGACCATGGCGCGCAGCTGTTCGACCGCCAGCGCGGCCGCGCGCCTCTCGTTGGGGGTGCCGGCGGCGCGTTCGGCGCGGTAGGGCTTAATCATCGCGCGGACGGCGGTGGTGTCGGCGGTCTGAGGCCGGATCATGATCTTACTCTCCGTGCAGCGTCGACTTCCGCACCTCGGTCTGGTCGTCGTCCAGGTCGGGGTCGCGGTCGGTCTCGGGCGGGTCGGGCCAGAACTTGGTCTCGGGCGGGTCGAACTGCGACGCCTGGTAGCAGTTCTGGCACAGGTCCCAGCTCCACACCAGCTCGCTGGCCCTGTGGCATTGCCCGCGCCGGCTGGAGGTGGTGCGGGCCCGCCGGGCGCGGTCGGCGGTCGCCGCGTCGCGGTCGGGCTGCTGGTCGGGGTGGTACAGCTTGCTTCACCAGGCGTCCGGGGCGGCGTAGCACTCGGCGGCCGAGTAGCCGGGGAACACATCCACCCGGACCCGGTCGGCGTTGTGGGCATCGCCCCATGGCCAGTGCGAGCAGGGCACGCCGATCTGCAGGTCTGCGGCCAGCACCACCGCGCTCTGCCGGTCGTGCACCCAGGCGGTCACCTGCCAGCCCTGCCCGGGGCTCCACACCCGCAGCGGGACCCGTGGCCGGTCGCGCACATCGCTCCAGGCGTCGGCGCACGGCTCGGGAGCGGGGCGGGCGAGGCCGCACGCCCGACGGGGATGGTGGTCCCGGCGCATCTGCGGCGGGCTTCTCACGTGGTGGGCGGGCGGGGGTACAGCCTCGCCGCCAGGGCCGCTAGGCGCAGCGGCTTCTCGCTTCCACCACGGAATCCGGTCACCACCAGCGACACTGGCGACCGGCATCGAAGCACCCGCTCGGGCTATCGGCTCGGGTCAGTTGGTGCGCTTGTTGGGCAGGTGCGCGCCGATGTATCCGATGTAGATGACGCCGGTGCGGGCGGTGTCGTCGAGCAGGTGCAGGCGGGGTGCGGGGGGGTTGGCCTGAGCCGAGCCGGATGTGGGCGCCGAAGAACGCCCTCCCGGAAGGGCGGGTCGCGGGCCGGACGGGGAAGGTCCGCGCCCGGCGGAACCGCTCGCCGGCCTGCACGCCCTCGTGCTCGCCCGAGGCCAGGATGCTGGCGCTGATCAGGACGCCCGGCCCGCCGGTGCGCACTAAGGTCCGCAGGTCCCCGGCAGCGCGGCCGTTCCGCTGCGCTTGGGCGTAGGCGTGCAGCGTGGCCAGGGCGTCCATGGTCTTGCGGCGCCAGGCCGCCGCGAGAGGGTGCGCGTCCAGGGCGGTGGCGGCCTAGATCTCCAGGGCGTCGAACACCAGCAGGGGAAACCGGTCGGCGGCCTCCTGGAGGAGGGTGGCGAAGTCGTCCGGCGCTTGGAGGTCCTGCAGACCGGGGTCCTGCAGCTCGGGGTCTTCGGGCCGGGCGGGTCGACCTGCGGGGCGGTCGGCGGGGCGGTCGGCGGGGCGGTTGGCAGAGTGGGCGTGGGCCAGGCGCAGTTCGGCGATGCCGCGGTGGCGCACCGCCAGGTCGCGTTCCTCCTCGGCCGCGGCCGCCGCGGCGGCGTAGGCGTCGGTGGCCGCGTGCTGTTCCTGCAGCCGAGCGGCCAGTTGCTGGAGCTCCTGTTCGCGGTCGCGCAGCAGCGCGGTGGCCTTGTCCAGCTCGGCGCCCAGGTCTGCGGCGTGGGCCTCAGCGGTGGCGCGGCCGTCGCGGGCCTGGGCCAGTTGCCGGGCCAGGTCGTTGATTACCGTGTCGGGGTCGGGCGGGGGAGGAGCGCAGGCGGCGGGGAGTGGCGCGGCGGGGTCGGTCAGCAGTACCGCGGCGTCGGCGGCCAACCCCGCCGGGGCGGTTCTGGACCGTGCGGTGAGGACCTGGTCGGTCAGGCGGTGGCACACACTGTCGCGTACTACCTGGCCGGGCCCCAGGATCTGGTCGTCGGGCCGGTCGACGGCGGGGGAGTACCAGCGGCCGCCGCCGGCGGGTACCTGACGCTCAGGCAGGCGGTTGCTGAGGATCTGGCGGCCTTCCTCGGTCAGCAGCAGCATCGTGATGAGCCCCGGCCATGTCGCCCCGTTCATCACAGACGCGCCCTCGAAACCGCGGTCGATGGTGACCACCAGCAGGCCCTCGTCCCGGGCGGGGTCGGTGATGCGCGCCAGCATCTGGTCCACCTGCTGGGGCGGGTAGGTCTCCAGGGCCAGGACCGCCACCGGAGGCGGCTGGTGGTCCAGCGTCTCATCGCCGGGCGGCAGCCCTGGCGCATCGGGTATCGGTGAGCGCTTGTCGGGGAGCCGGACCCCGGCCAGCCCCAGCGCCCATGACGGGCACGGAGCCTGATGGGTCCACGGCTGGTCGGCCTCGGCGACCAGCGCCCACGCACACCTGAGCTGCTCGCCGTGCCATCCTTTGCGGGGCGTCACCACCTCGCGCAGCACCACCGCGGCCCGCACCGCGCCGGTCTGCCGGTCCTGCCACCCGAACCTGGCGCCGGCGACCTCCACCTCCACCGGCGACCGCGCCGACATTCCCTCGCAGTCGCCGGGCACCGCCGTGCCGGTGGCGAACTCCCACCCCGCCCACTCCAGGCCGCGCCGGGCGGCGTGGCCGGTGATGTCGGCGGCCAGCCGCCGCACCGGCCTGGCCCCCTTCACACTGGCTCCGCCCTGCATCCAGAGCCGATGACCGCCCGCAGCCCGCTGTGAAGACCTTCCCATGCGCCTACTGTGACGGGATTCGGCCCACTTTGTCCGCCCGCCGTCCAAACTCCAGCCCATCCACCTCGCCAGGCTCATCCTCGCGCACCTGCAGAGGTTCCTGGAAGAGAGGCGCAGGGCCGGTTTGACAGGGCGTTCGGGCTTGGGGCGGGGCGGCGGCGCGACGACCGGCAGGGTGAAGGTCGTGGTCAGTGTGGGGACTGAGCGCGTGGTGATGGTGAGCTTCATGGTGAATTTTCCGCCGCGCGGACGGTGGGCGGGAGGGCGGAAGGTCGCTGGTACGGTCACCGGCGCGGTGGTCAGCGTCCCCCCGGCCATCTAGCTGCCCTACGACACCACCCAGCAAAGTCCTACTGGCACACCTCTTCTTTCCCGTATCCCTTCCAGGTTGTATCGAGTCCTGCGTATGGTTCGCCCTCCACGTAAAGTGGCCCCGCTGTCGCCAGGATGGTCTTCAGGTCACATCCCGTCATGGTTACGGGTTGGGCATTTAGGGCAATTGGAGACGCTGGATCGTGAAATACGCCGTCCGTATTCAGATATGAGGCGGTTGCGTTCGTCATATGCATGATGCTGTACTTGGGCTGTAGCGAAAGCTTGCGATTTGACCATCGGACGCGTTCGTTCACCCACTCCACGACGCCGCTCGTCTCGGGAATCGTTTGATTGAAGTTGCGCTGAATGTTGGTGGCCACATTGGCGGTTAGGTTGTATATCGTGAAGTAGGCGTAGGTGGTCGTTCGGGAGATCGCGACGTAGACCTCGTCCCCGGGCTTAACCGCAAGATTCACGAACACCATGGCCGGGTCGTAGGGTACTGCCTCGTACCAAAAGCGGTACTTGTAACTCATTTTGCCGGAGGAGTACGTGCCCTCCTGGGTTGTTCCAGCTTGGATCAAGGGGTCGTCGCTCGCTATACCAGTTCCAATCCCAGGCCAGATCGCTGACATGCCGTTCTGGTTTTGCAGCGTTACCGCCGGAACCTTCCAGCGGGCGGATACGTCGGTATACTGCTTGCCTCCCTCGGCCTTGTACCCCGCCCAGTTGGTTGACATATCGGCGAGGGCGCCCTCGGTGTGCTGGCGAGAGGGCTTTAGCGTGGGCAGTTCGCGCTTGGGGCCTTGGGAACACTGGATCGATCGGAGCCAACGCGGCTTCTTTGAGGCCATCAGCCTGATGGCCTCTTTCGAGAGATGAACTCCCTCTTCGCGTAGCTTTTCGGGGGTGTCGCTCGCGGATATGAGGTCATTGCGAGGGGCCTTGACACTGGTTCCCAGGGCGCAGCCGGGATTGTTGATCGATGAGATCCAGGTGTGGACTTCAGCGGATGCCGGCGGAACCAGCATGCTCGCAAACAAAGAGCTCACCCCGGCCGTCATGCCCACCCTGCGTACTTTCATAAACACCATCTGACAGCCTCCTTACTGGCGATGACGGAAGGGACAATATGAATCATGTTCCTGTATTGTCAAGATCCCCAGCGGTGTCCGAAAGTGGCCAGTTCCGGCCCAGGCTCCAGAGAGTTCTCTATTGTGTCCCCATAAAAACCCTTACGTCGGCGCGCTGGATGCCTATCGCCCTTCCGAGCGCTGGCCAGAAATCCGCCGATGCAATGGCCGTGCGCACCACTCCGCTGCTCAAGACATCCTGGCATCCACCTCCGTCGATTTCGACCTTAAATACACCTCTATCTTTGGTCCGAAAATGAAGAAGATATTGAATCCCATAGTCAATCGGGCAGGAGCGTGGGGCCTCCTTCACGACGGGCAGCGAGCAGATTATGGCAGCCAGGGCTTTGATGGTCCCGACATCTCCCCCCGTTGCAGTGGAAGGGAAGATGAACTTTCGCTGTCTAGCGGGTGAACTTCTTTCGACGGTCAAGGATTGGACGTCTGCGAAGCCACTGCAAAAACCGGCTGGAGGGCCCGGCTTTTTTGGGTCCTCAGCGAAGGAGCGCTCACCCCCGCATCCTGCAGTCACACCGCCGAGTACCACAGCGAGAGCCGTAAGAGTGACCTTGATCCGCCAAGCCATGAGCACTCCCAGAACAGAGAATACCTTTTGATCATAGTGACACCTTCCCGAAAGGGACAGCCCTTGCGGGAATAGGCGGCTCGGCTCTCGAATTTACTGGCAGTGCCTCGTCGTCGATGTCGGCCTGACCGTCCATGGCCGCCAGGTGACTCTGCTCGAGAGTCAGATGGATCACTTCCTACAAAGCGGGGCGTCGGCCAAGGGTGGCACTGCTCATGGCGATCTCCACGGTGGCCTCATGAGCAGAAGTACGTCGGCGGGGGATGTGCGGGCAGCCCCGGGCTGGGGGGAAGGGCGGGGAGTCCGCCAGGCTCTGAACCACCAGCGCGGCCAGCGGAGGTGGTGGTCACGAACACTGCGCGTGCTGGCAGTCCGATGCAGATCGGGCCAGAGATCACCAGAGCGCAAACCGCGCCGGTCCGCAACAGCGCCACCGCGCACGGGTGGCCGCTCGGGATAGGCCGATTCGAGTAGCCAGCGCGACGTAGTTGGCGCGGAAGTCAACCTGCAGGAGTTCCAGCAGCCTCCAGTCCAACCGGTCCAGCACCTGGTCCAGTTTCCGAGTCCCGTGCTCTTGCCTCCGCCCCGTAGCCGACGGCCTGCTGCACTAGGGCACCCAAAGAAGAGGTGCTATAGACAGAATGCGTTTTCTGTAGGGTATATCTCTCTGTGCGTCCTGTGAGGCGGTCCTTAGTGGTCTTCTGCTCCAACTCTTTCAGGAATCCTTGTCCCGGCTCCGAAAGACGATCATCATGGGTGGTGACTCAGGTGTCGGCGGCGCAGCAGGAGACGATTTGTCGGATGTCCTCTGGGGGGCGGGAGCGCTGCTCGCCGGTGTCGGTCTGGTGGTGTTCTCCGTCATCAAGATCTGGTCCCTGTTTCGGTCCGATGATCGCGACGTCCTCTGGACTGACCTCGTGGTCCAGGCCGTTACCCTGGCCGTGGTCGTGGAGCTTATTGCAACGGCTATCGGCGTTCTCCGAACAGCCGAATTGCTGAGTGGCTAAGGGATGTCCCGTAATGATGGAGAAGGTGGGCTGGGCGTGCTGTCGGTGACCTGCCGCTCCAGGTTGGGGTCAGCCGGCCATCGTCAGGATGCGCATGAGGGCGATGCCGCGGGTGGCATGGTGGACGCCGTCGCGTTTACGACGGCAGTTGCGCAGGGTGTTCCACCACTTCATGTGCGCGAAGGCGTGCTCGACGCGGGCGCGCACCCGTTTGTGAACGGTGTTGAGTTCATGTTTCCAGGTCGGCAGTTCGCTGCCGTCGCGGGGCCGCCGGTAGGGCATGATGACCTGCCGGTTTCCTTGGTAGCCGCCGTCGGCCATCACGTACGCACCCCGGCACGCGGCATCGGCACCTGAATCGCGGAAGGCGGTGCAGTCATTGTGGTTGCCCGGCACCAGACGTCCGACCGGTACCACCAGCCGGGTGTTGGCGTCGATGACCACCTGCATGTTCACCGAGTACCGGTAGTTCTTGGACGAGGCGGTGACCGTCCGATCGTGGACGGGAACCAGCGTGCCGTCCACGATCAGTACCGTGTCGGGGCTGTGCCGGCGGGTGACCGGCGCCAGTGCGAGCAGCGGCGCTAGGTGGTCGACGACGCGGTGCGCAGCGGACTTGGACACTCCGAACAGCAGCGCGACCTGCCGCAGCGTGAGGTTGGTGCGGTAGTACACCGCGATCAGCAGCACCCGGTCGGCCAGCGGCAGACTCCACCGCCGCCCGGTCCCGGTCTGCTCACCACCCCGACCTGCCACGATCCGCACCAGGCGACGGAACTGCCGCACCGACAGGCCGGTGAACACCGGCACCCACTCATCCTGATCGGCCCTGATCACCTGCTCCACGCCAAGATCAACGACCAAAATCGTCCACCGTTACGGGACAGCCTTTAGGACAAATCGGCTGAGATGGGCAGTGGGCAGGTACTTCATCGCGGTGACGTTGGCGCTGCCATGGCAGCCGTTGACCGGCCATTGAGGTCGCCGCTCATTCCTGTCCCCCGGCTAGGTATACCTCCGTCACGTACTTGTCAACCATGTGCCCGGGGATGCGGCCGAACTCGTTGATCGGGATTCCCTGGCCTTCGTACCAGGCCCGGATGTCGGTCGCGTGTGCCGCCTCCCATGCGTCGTTGGTGTTGTCGTCGATGGGGATGCCTTGGTTTCTTGCCCAGGCGTGGACGATGTCGATGTGCCGGTCGGTTGCGGTGTCGGTGGGCGTCTGCGGCTCGGTGATGGGTTCTGCTGGGGCCGACCAGAAGCGGGCGACGTACAGTTCGATGCCTTGGGCCTGCTCCCATTCCTCATCGTCGGCGTTGCGCGCTTGGAGGTCGTGTTCCTTGGCGACTGCGAGCGAGCGCCGGTATCCGAGCAGTTGGAGGTGGTAGCGGCCTGGAGGGATTTCGAACACGCCGGGATCGGCTCCGGCGGCCACCGCCATCAAACCCAGGGATCCTTCTCCGTTGATTTCAAATGGGAGTGTGGCTGCGACTTCGGGAAGGTCGAGTTTGTCGTAGACGTCATGCGGCGGTAGCCGGTCCCAGTGTTCGAAGCGGATGACGGGCGCGGTGTGCTGGCATGCCGGGTAGATGTGGACGGCACCGCTGGAAGTGGTGTGCCACTCGTCGCCGTGCCGGGGTGGAGGTTCGGGGTAGGTGCCTTCTTCGTCGTAGAAGCCGAACATGCCGTGGCCGGTGGTGGCGATTTCAGTGTGGCTGTCGAGGAGTTGGGGGGTCATGGTGGCTCCGTATCGCTCGGGGATATGGGCCAGCCGCCCGACCTGGAACGGTGGGGCGGCTGGCAGTCATGGTGAGGTTACATATGCTTTTGGCACTGATTGAAGGACGGCGGGGTGCTGGGAGCGTTCTTCACCGCCACCCAGAATGAGCCTTGCAGACCGGCCCCGGTGGTTTCGACGGTCTTGCCGTCGGGGTTGCGCCACACTCGGTTGTTGTCGGTGAAGTCCTGAATGTCGATCGCCTGGTAGTCCTGTTCGGGGATGGGGACGAACCGGCAGGTCCACTCGTCCGCTCCCACCCAGTGGGCACCGTTCCAGGTCGACGCGAAGGGGTATTCGTCGCAGCTCTGTCCCGGCGGCTTGATGAGACTGCCGGGACAGGAGACTTCACGACTCCACCTGCTGAACTCCTTGTCCACACCCTTGTAGGTGTACCTCGCCGGGCCGCGCACCAGGGGCTGTCCGCCCGGCGTGGTGCTGTTGCCGGGAAAGCCGGCGTGGCTACGTAGCCCGAGCTGGCCGAACAGGATGTTCTGGGCGATGGTCGGCATGGGCCCGTTGTAGTCGACCTCGTAGACCGGCGTGTACCAGTGGTAGACGCAGCCCGGCTTCTTGGAGCGGGTGACGTCGGTGAGGCTGTCGCAGCGGACTCCGGTGGGCGGGCCGAGGTACTTGTCCAGTCCGGTGATCTTGGCGCCGGGATAAGCGATCTCGATCTTGGTCTGCGGGTTGGGGTAGGCGACTCCGGACCCGGGCGATTCCATGAAGTGCGTGTGCGTCTGGACAATGCCCTTCTTGGCGGCGAAGGTCACCGGCGCCGGAGTTCCGCAGCCGCCGGTGGTGCAGCCGATCGAGAGCGTCGTGGTGAGGAGGTCGGGAACCAGTTCCCCGGTGACGTAGAGGTTCTGGTAGTAGACGGTCCGCTTCCATGCGCGGGCCGACTTGGGGTCCAGCCACTCTTCCCACGCGTAGTTCGAGGACGCCGTCCCCAGGAACTTCGTCGGCTGCACCTGGGCGAAGGTGCCGATCTTCTTCACGTGCGAACAGGAGTACGTCCGCGTCCAGTGAATAGCGTCGGAGGCTTCCGGAGCCGGGCAGTTGGGCATCGTGGCGCCCGGTGCCCGGGATGCCACCCGCTCATAGGGAGCGTCGCGGAAGCATCCGACGATGTTGCCGCTGATGTTCTCTGGGATCTCGCAGTCCGCCCCCGACCGCTGCTCCAGGAGCCGCTTCAGTTCCTGGCGCTTGGTCGGCGCCAGACGCTTGGACGGCCGCGAGGGGCCCGGCGACACCGGCACCTCGGCGCGGGACGAACTACTGGGCTGCGGGGTCGAGGACGGCGTGACGGAGGGCGAGTGGCTGACCGGCGAGGTCGCAGGCGTGGACGCGGAGGGCGAGGGGTTGGCCGGGGGCGTGGGTGCTGCGGTGGCCGCCGGGGCACCGGTCGCACCGAGCGCGAGGGCCAGGCCGAAGGCGGCGATGAGTTTTCGCATCTGGGGAGTCCTCACCGCGTATCAGCCGCACCGAGTGAAGAAGGAGTCGGCCTTGTTGTAGTGCGCGGTGCTGACGACCGCCGTGGCCGCCCCGCTCTCCTCGGTCCACATGTGCGTCGGCGGAGTGGTGGCGTTGTCGTACACGTACACGGCGTGCAGGGACTTGTTCTGCCAGGACGAGGTCTTGTCGCCGAACCCGTAGTTGGTCAGGTACTGCGTCCCGCCGCAGTCGCGGAAGGTGAGCTTGCGGCCGGTGAAATCCCGGCCGTCGTAGAAGCAGTAGGCGTTGGCCGCGCAGGGGTCGGCGGCCACGCCCGCCGTCGCGTTGGCCGGGATGGTGACCACCACCTGGCCTCCCCGGTAGGAGACCTCGTTGGGAGCGGTCTGGACACCGCCGGGATAGTTGCGGAGCTGGACGTCGATCTGCTCCTGGACACTCGGCGCGGGCGAAGCGCTGGCGGCGCCGGCCAACAGCGCGAGGGCGCTTCCGGTACCGACGGTGGTGATGAGCACGCTTCGCATGACCTGGTTGAGCTGCACTTTTCTCCTCTGGCAGGGGGTGTCCGCCCTGCATGGGCGGGGAGATGATCTCCGTTGCCAGCAGCTAATTGGACTTCTCGTGCAACTCCAGACGAGTCAGGGCAAAGGAACCTTTGCATCCTGATGATCAGTGCAAACTGAGAAAAGTCGTCAGTCAGGTAAACCTGAGAGCGGCCTGAACGTCGATCCTATGTTCGAGGGTGAAAGTCGAGGTGAGAATTTCGGGTGCCCTAAACAAGTGTTATGGATCAATGTGTCATCGGCTGCCGGTGCGCGGAGTGTGACGGTCGATTCGAAGTAATGTCCGGAGCCCACCGCTGTTCGGCCCGCGCGGCGCCATTCCTCACTGCCGCTGACCTGCGCTGGTTTCGACCTCGCCTAGCCCCGCTCCGACCGCCAGGGCGACGCATGGACGCAAGCCAGCCGCAACGGTGGGCTCGCCAATGACCACCAGTACGTCAGCGCTGTTGTCCTCTTGCGCGAACGAGCTTGACCATCACTATTCAGATGAACTTTTTCATCGTGTGGATCACCGTGCTGCGCTTAGGAAGCCTTCGTCTGGAATGGACACTGATCGCTGTGTTTGCCCGCGTGGATCGGCTCCAGCGCGGTTCTCGTGCTGGAGCCAGTCCTGTGTGCTTGTTCAGGTGATGAGGCGGAACGGACGGTCGTCCGGGGACGGCTGTTGGGGTCTGTCCGGGGTTTGGTCGAGGGCCTGGTTGATGGGGGTCGGGAAGTCCAGAGCTGGCGTGGGGGTGCTGGAAGTTGTGCTGGTCAGGCGGGATGACAGGCGGTCGACGAGGGTGGTGAGGTCTTTCACGAGCATCTGGTAGTCGTTCGCGTCGCGTGGGGCGGGGGCGATTTCGTGGCTGAACTCCAGCCAGCGCATGTTCGTGTGGATCTCGGTGAGTTCGTCAAGGTCGCGGCGGAGCTCGGCGGACATTCCGAGGCTCTTACGGGTGTTGATGGCGGCCTCCGGTGGATGTCATCTGGGGGAGCGTCCCTTCGGGGCGGCGGATCTTGGGGGCTGATTGGTGGTCCCTTCTTTAGTGGGGACGGGGGTGATGGCTTTGGTGATCGGGGTGGGGAAGCTGGAGCTGGCTAGCGCGGCTGGGGTCGGCTGTGGGGTGGCCAGGGCGCGGGTCGCGGTGAGGCGCTGTTGGACGAGGGCCAGGTCCGCGGCTTGCTCAGGTGGGCCGGGGGCCATGTGCTGGATGGCTTCGCCGAGTTCGGTGAGCGTTCTTTCGCCTGCGGCTTGAAGGTTTTCGTACAACTGGTTCAGTTCGGGGATCGCGGGCCGGCTGTCTGGTCCCCTCGTTCGGTCGGCGAGCGTTGCTAGATCAGTGGTGGCGGCGTGGTGGCGTCGGGCGATCTCTTTGCAGGTGTCGGTGACTTTCAGGGCGGTCAGTGCCACGGTTCTGATGTCGGAGGGGCCGGGGGCGATCTGTTCGGGTGGGGTGAGTCGGGTGGTCGCCGTGTGGTGGGGGCGCCAGGCGGGATCGGTGAAGGTGAGCCGCCCCAGGCGTAGTACGAGGTCGCCCGCGTCCAGGGCGGAGCCCGCCACGGGCAGGCTGTGCTGATCGGTGAGATCGTGCAGTTTGCGGGCCACCGCTCTCCATTTGTTCGCGTTGTGGCCCATGGCTCTTTTCGTCGCGAGCAGTGCCTCGGCGGTCGTCTTGGTTTCGAGCTCTTCGGCTCGTCGGCTGAGCTGATTGAGGAGACGGCAGTTGATGTCGGAGGCGATGGCGGCGGCGCGGGCGACGTAGCGCCAAGTCGCGACGGAGCTGGGAGTGGTGTCGGCGTTCAGTCGCTGGAGGCTGAGCTCGATTCCCGCCAAGAGTTGGGAGCGTTCTTCGTTGTGGGAGGGCGGGAGACGTTCGGGTGCGTGCCGGAACGGGATGGCGGTGACGCCGGATGGATGCTCGTGACCGAACACGCTGGTCAGCAGGGCGGCATTGAGCAGGGGACTTCCGGCCGTGTGTGCTTCTGGTCCGGCGCGTAAGGCCACGTGTCCTGCTGCTGCGGCGTGTTGGCTGAGGGTGTGCAGTAGGGAGCGGGCGGTGTCGGTCGCCGCGATGACGGCGGCGTTGGCCGACAGGACCTGTCCTTGGTCCGGTGTTTTGGTGATGTGGGTGTCGAGCAGGTCCAGGCCGCATCCCAGGGCCAGGGACGTTCCGCGCAGGTGCTTGGCGAGTTGAGGGCCGTCGGTCTCGTTCCAGCCTGGTGGTCCGAGAAGTTCTTGCGCTTGGCGGAGGAGTGCGCCTGCTCGGCGCGCGGCGTCTTGGATGCCGGTGTCGTGCTCGTAGGGCGTGCCGAAGCCCGCGGCTATCTGGTCGGTGTAGCGGATGAGGACGTGGGTGAAGCGGGCCAGTTCGTAGGTTGTCGCGGGGTGGCGGGCCTGGGCGGTGGTGGTCGGGTGGTTGAGTGTCCGGCGGACTTCGGCCAGGTGTCCGTCGGCTACCTCGATCATGTCTCCGAAGGTGACCATGGCGGCTACCGGAGGATGTGCAGGAGCCGGCCCGCGTGCAGCGACGCTCGCAGGCAGGCGACCATGTCGGCCGGACCTTCGGCCCGCTCGGCGGCCTTGAGCAGGTTCGCCAGGGCGGCGTCGGCCGCCTTGAGAAGGAACTCCGGCGCGGTACGGGCGGTGAGGTCGGAGATGCGAACCGGGGGCTGGGGAGGTGCGAGTTCGAGTGCCGGGGCGCGCTCCAGCGAGGCCAGGAGCTCGACGACCTCGTTCTCGGCGGCGCTCCATTTCAGGAAGCCGTCGGGGTCCCGGTCGATGTGGGCGGTGATGATCGCCTTCGCCTCGTTCATCGCGCGGCGGGTGTTCATCAGCAAGGTGATGGCCTGCTCGGCAGGGGTGTAGCTCATGTCCTTCTCCTTTGGTCAGGCCGTGCGGCGGTCGCCGTTGGTGGGTGATGAGGGTGGGGTTTGCCTGGGACGGAGAGTTTCGGCTGGCGGGACGCCATCGGTGATGTCGGTGGGGAAGTCGTGTGAGGCCAGTTCGGCGGAGGTGGCGGACGGGCGGGACGTCGTTTGCCTGATGCGGGGTGCGAGGTCGGTGAGCAGTTCGTGGGTGGTGGTGCCGCTCCAGTCGGCCAAGGCGTCCAGCAGCAGTTCGTAGGTGCGGCGGTCGGCGTCGGTGTGCGGACCGCGCAGGCGCGCGGCCTGGTCGACCAGCACCTGCTCGGCCTGGTCGGCGCGGGTGATGGTGAGCGGTCCCGTCGGAGTCGGTGGGAACGGTGGCGCGTTGTCCAGGGCCACGGCGGGTTCTTCGCGGATGTAGGGCAGGCCGGACACTTTGACCAGGTAGGTCTGGTCGCCGTTGGGAGCGTGGCTGGTGTCGATGACGGTGCCGCGCAGGCGGGGCTGGAGACGGAACTGCACCTCGTCGCCGATCTCGTACTGCTTCTGCGCGGCAATCTCGTCGGCGTAGGTCTCGCGTCCGGCCGACACCGCTTCGACGAAGTCGACGCCGTGCGCGGTCGCGTAGTGCTCTAGGTCGCAGAGCATGGCCGCCATCAGGGCTTGGGTGTAGATCGGGTCGCTGGGCAGGGCGGAAGGGGAGTCGAACGTGCTTTCCTCGTAGGCGCTGAGCGCGCGGCTCGCGTCGGTGATGCGCTGGGCGTTGGCGTCGCTGTCGGTCATGGGCCGCCTTACCGCAGGATGTGGTGGACGCGGCCCGCGTGGTGCGCCGCCTGCAGGCAGGCGGCGTGGTCGGCGGCCCCGGTGACCTTGGCGGCGCCCAGCAGCGACTGGGCCACACCGCCGGCGAGCTGGGCGATGGCCTGGGCGAGTTCACGGTGCTCGGAGTCGGCGACCGGCCTGTTGTTGGAAGGCCAGATCAGTGCCGGCGCCTCGGTGAGCGCCCACCAGCCGGCGGTGGCCTGGGCCAGGGCGGTGGAGTAGGTGGCGTGGTACTCCTCGGGGGCGATCTCGGTGAGCAGGGTGGTGGCGCGCTCGGCCGTCTCCAGGCCGGCGAACGTGGCGGTGAGCAGGGCGGGCAGGGAGTCGGCGGCGGTGAGCTGCTTGGTGACGAAGGTGAGGTGGTCGCGCATGGGGACTCCAGAGGGCATGGCAGGGTTGAGTATCTAAAGCATCCTCAGCTGTTTTGATCCACTGAAGTTGCTGGCAGTTCGAGAGTGCCTGGCGAGATGAACTTCGTCAATTACTGTTGATGAGTTTCTTGTTACTGGCTGTAAGTTGGCGTCGGTCAGGATGGGGCGTCGGTGGGTCGGGCGTTCCGCGAAGAGTGCAGGGCCGCGGTGAGGTCGTTGCCGTGGAGGGCGGCGCGCAGGCAACACGCCTCGTCGTCGCAGCGGTCGGCCTGCTCGGCGGCTTCGAGCAGGAACGTCAGCAGGTCCTCGGCCAACTCGATGAGCAGGTCGGTCACGGTGGCGATGTCGTTGACCGCGAACGCGACGGTCGGTGGTGGCGTCGTGAGCGGCCAGCGGATCGAGTGGGCTTCCGCGAGCGCGCCACGAGCACGGGCGGCGTGTTCTTGGGCGGCGGCCCAGCGGGGCGGAGGATCGAGCGGGTCGAGGAACGCCAGCTCCTGGATCGTGTTCTCGATGAGCTCCAGGGCGTAGTAGGAGGCGGCCAGGCGCTGGGGCAGCTCCTGCTCTGGCAATAGCGAGGCGATGGCGCGGCGGATCAGCGGGACGGACACGGAGCCTCCTCAGGGATGGATGCCGTTCGAGCGGAGCGACGGGGATGGGGCGGGACGGGGCGGCGGTTCGGTGGCGTCGATGCCGGTGCCGGCACGGCCGGGAAAGTCCCGTGCGGCGAGTCGCGCCGCGTCCGGCCCTGTGTGCCTGGCGTCCGCTTCGATGAGCTCGCTCACGGCGGTGGTGCACTGGGGCAGCAGCAGGGCGCCGAGACGTTCGGTGCTCAGACCGCACCAGTCGGCGAGAGTCTCGCTGAGGAGGCGGTAGTCCTCGCAGTCCTCGTACCGGGGGTGGTCGTCGTGGCTGTCGGCCAGGCCGATGCGGGCCACCGCCTGGATCAACGTCTCCTCCGCTTGCAGAGGATCGACCACGATCCCCTGGTAGGTGCGGACGGGAGGGAACGAGCGCGCGGGTATGACCTCGTCGGCGGTGAACCAGTGGCCACGGGCGTCGCAGGGACAGCGGATCTTGTAGGAGGGCTCACCGGACTGGGCGCTGGAGACTTCGGTGACCGTTCCGACGAGCGGGAGTTCGGCTTCACGGGCTTGGTCTGCGGCGACGCCAGTGAGCCGGGCGGCGGTGCCGACGTTGAGTTGTTCGGCGCGGTCGCTGTCGTAGTAGACCGTCGCCTCGTGCAGGCATTTCTCGAAGTTCAGGCTATTCAGGCGGCTGTAACGCATGAGATCGGCGAGGAGGCCGGACAGCAGCACGTCCTTGGCGGCCGAGGCGTCGAGGCCGGTCAAGCCGTAGGTCTGTCCGAAGCGGGCTAGGTAGGCGTCCAGCGCGCTGGACGCCAGGTCGGCACCCTGGACGGCCTTGGAACCGTGGTCAGGCATGAGGTTCTCCGGTGAGGTCAGGGGCGATGGGTGGCGCGAGGGGAATTGCGCTGGCCAGGGCTGTTGGTGCGTCGTTCGGGCTGTGGGGCGTCGATGTTGGGCGTAGGCGGGAAGTCCTTGGCCGCGACCTGCGCCGCATGGTCAGAGGTAGAACCGGTCGCGAACGCGGCCTGGGCGATCTCGCGCGCGAGGCCGAACAGCACGCGCCTGGGACTGGTGCCGGTCCAGGCGGCCAACGCTTCGGCGAGCTGCTGTTGCCCGAGCGCGTCGTCGGGGGAGATCTCCTTTCCGGTCCGCTGCGCATGCAGGACGCGGGCACCGACGGCTACCAGGGCCTTCTCCGCCTCAGCCGCACCGGTGACGATGCCTGCCTGAGTGGTGATGTGGGGGAAGCGCGGCTGAGCCGGAAACAGGTCAGAAGGAGCGAGGAGGAATTCGCCAGCAGGGACGCCGGGAAAGCGCACGGTGCATTCGACGCTGCTGCTGCCGACGGGGCGGATCGCCGAGACGTAACCGCGTTTGCCGCGCATCGCCGTGACCGGTCCGGTTCCGGTTACGTCCGTCCGCACCTGCACTTCGGCGTTGATCGGGTAAGTGCGGGCGGAGGACGGCCGCTGCTGGTACCTGGCCACCTCGCGGAGGGTGTTGACGTCCAGGTCGATGCCTGCATGCTCGGCGTAGGCCGCCAGGTCGGCCAGCAGTGACCGGATGAGCATGCCGGCCAGCATCGGGCTGCCGCGATAGGTGATCGTTTGGAGGCCGATCGCGCGCTGTTCGTACGCGTCCAGCGCGATCTCGGCGGACTTGGTCGGGTCGTGGTCGGGGTTGGTCACCGCTCCGGCTCCTCGGGGGTGGCCCACCAGCCGGGCGGGGCTGGGATGAGGGCGGCCTGGTGCGGGTCGAGGTGCTCGCTCTCGGTGCACTGGTAGAAGGGACCTCGCGCACCGAGCAGGACGGGGAGTTGGTGGTCCAGGTGGTCGCGGTACCACAGGGCCATGCCGGTGGCTCCCTGGATCCGCATGGCCTCCCAGGCGTACCAGAGGGCGGTGAGGCGCGAGATCGCTTCGGAGTGCTCCCACCATCGCGCGCACCAGCGGAACTCGCCGCCGAGGGTGCGCCGGTACATGGGGACGAAGTGGTTCGTCACCCAGGTTTCGAGGTCGGGGAAGAGCGGCTGGGGAGGGTCGGCTACGTCGTTGTCGGTGGGCTGGGGCTTCTCTTGGGTCGTGGCCACGCGGTCTCCGTGATGTGTTGCTTCATGGGCGGGTGCTTCCTTCCGTGCGGTGGGTGTTACTGGCTGGTGGAGCTGGTCAGTGCAGGGGCGGCTCCTTGCTCAGGTCGACGGGGCTTTCGGTGCTGTAGTGGCGGCGGGCGGCTGCGGCGATGGCGGTGTCGGCCGTTTGGATGGCCTGGTTGATCGGGTTGGCGTGGGGACCGGTGTACCAGGGGCGCAGCCGGATCAGCGCGGGTTTGGTGCCCGTGGCCAGCAGGAGGGCGGTGCCGGTGGGCAGGGCACGGATGTCTGCCGCTTCGAGGATTTCTTGGCGGCGCAGGGAGATCTGCTGGGAAGCGCGGCCGTCGCTGTAGGTGATGGAGCGGACGGGGACGTCGTGTTGGCCGGTCAGGGTGGCCAGGTCTTTGGTGAGGCGTGGGGAGTCGATGCCTGCGCCGATGAGTTTGCGGGTGGCCGCGCCCCACAGGGCGGCCATGCCGGGCTCGCCCCAGACGGTGACGCCCTGCTCGTAGGACTGCAGGATGGTCACCGGAATGATGCCGCGTGATCCGAGGTGGGAGTAGAGCTGGGGCAGGTCGGCGATGCGGCAGATGTTGGCGGCCTCGTCCAGGGCGACTACCAGGGGCGGGTCCAGGCGGCCGCCGGACTGTTCGGCGCGGCGTTCGGCGGCGCGCATCGTGAGGTCGGTGAGCGCGGCGATCAGCGGGGCCGCCGCCGACAGTGACTTCGACAGTAGGTAGAGGGTGTCGCAGGAGGCGGCGAAGTCGTCGGGAGCGAAAACCGGCAGATCGTCGTGCGGGGTGACCCAGGCGAGGATTTCCTGGTCGCGGAGGGCTTTGGTGGCGGTGCGGGCGGTCTGGTAGATGCCGTCGCGGGTCTCGACCGCGCCGTTCTGGGTGCCTTTGAGCGAGGACGCCATGAGCTGGAACCCGGCGGTGTGCAGCAGTTCGATGGGGGTGGGGACGGCGGGTTCGTCCAGCCATTGCGCGACGTGGTGCAGGGTGCGGCCGGAGGTGGCGGCGGCCAGGAACAGCGCGCAGAGGAGGTCTTGGGCGGCCGGTCCCCACAGATCTTTCTTCTGGTCGTCGGCGACGGTGAGGACGAAATGTCCGGCCAGGCGGTGTGCCTCTTCGACGGTGTTCAGACCGGAGAGCAGGTCGCACCACCAGTCCTGGAGTTGGTAGGTGATGTGCTGGGGGTCGAACAGCCAGATCTTGCCGCGGGTGCGTTCGGCGCGGACGGTGGCGATGGCCGACCACAGGTCGGCCTTGTTGCTGGTGGCGATGACCGGACCGGGCGCCGACAGCACGTGCGGGATGCTCTGGGTGGTGGTCTTGCCGGAGCGTGGTGCCATGAACGCCACCACGGTGTCCTCCCACGAGGTGAACAACGTTGCGCCGCTGCTTTTGCCGGGGAGCAT
Organism: Actinomadura hibisca NBRC 15177; assembly: GCF_001552635.1. GTDB lineage: Bacteria > Actinomycetota > Actinomycetes > Streptosporangiales > Streptosporangiaceae > Spirillospora > Spirillospora hibisca. The sequence goes on from NZ_BCRO01000027.1 coordinate 211,367, forward strand.
CTCCTCGCCGAGCACCAGGCCGACCTCGTCCGGGGAAAGCCGCGCCGGAGTGGTGCCGCTGAGGGAGCGGCGCAGTGCGACGGCCTTCTTGGCTGCGGCGTCGGGCTTGAGCGCGGTCAGGCCGGGGTTGTCGGCCAATGCGGCGATCGGGTCATCGGGCGCTGGACGGCGGTTGGCGATGTGCCGCCAAATCTTCCAGGTCAATGCGGTTGTAGTGAAGATGAAAGCGCCGAGGAGCAGCAGTACCAGAGGCGTCGGCGTTCCGGGCCATAGTTCGTCGGTTCGGCGGCGGACGGCGGTGACCGCGAAATCGACGCCGAACCTCATGACGCGTCCGCCTGTCATCATGGCGGCGCACTTGGCGGCGGCCCAGACGACCCAGAGCGCGCCGAACGGCGCCCAGCAGCCGACGAGCACCATCCACCCGCCGGCGGCATGGGAGTCCCAGATCGAAGGGCGAGGCCCCAGCGCACGGGTCATGCGCCGCCCCGGATGGCCTGGTCGGTGTCGTACAGCTCGGCCTCGGCTCCGACCAGTGACAGCTCGACGGGGATGCCGAGGCGTTCGCCGGTCTTGATCAGGTACTTGCCGCGTCCGGGGTGGCGGGCGTCGGGTTGCCAGGAGTCGGGGGCCGACCAGGAGGTGACGAGTTGCTGCTCGGGTCCGGTGAGCGGGGTGATCTCGTGGACGCGGGCCAGTTCGCGCGGCGGCAGCCCGGCCAGCACGGTGATCGCCGATTGGTCGGCGAAGCCCTTGGCCTTGGCGCGGTCCTCTTCGGTGGGTAGCGCGTCGAGGTCGGCGAGCGAGTGGGTGATCATGATGGAGGCCATGCCCTTGGCCCGGTTGAGGCGGGTGAGGGCGTCGGCGTGCTCGACCAGGCCCGGCGCGCCGCGCAGGGCGCGCCACAGCTCGTCCATCACGCCGAGGTGGGAGCGGCGGGGACCGGCTCCGAGGTCGGCCAGGGCGGTGGCGGCGTCGATCATCCCGAACGCGTACGCCCAGGTGCACAACATCGCCGCGGTGAGCAGCTTGTCGCCGGCGGCGCGCACGCGGGAGATGTCCACGCTGATCGCCGGGGCGTCCAGGTCGATCGGGCGGGTGGTCGGCGCGTCGAACACCCCGGCCAGCGATCCGGAGATCAGCAGGTCGAGGGTGAAGACCAGCTCGCGGGTCTGGCTCCGGTAGGAGTCGGCGGAGTCGGTGCGGGCCGCCGACCGCAGTTCGTCCGGGCCGTCTTCGACGATTCGCAGGACGTCCACGACGGTCGGCTCGCCGTCCAGGCGGTCGTCCAGCAGGTCGATGGCGCGGCCGAGCACGACCTCCTCGGCGTTGGTGATGCGGGCCTCGCGGACCAGGGTGGCCAACGCCATCAGCAGGGAGAGCCGCCGAGAGCGCACCTCCCAGCGCAACGTCTCGGCGTCCGCGCCGGTCAGCCGGCGCAGCGCGGCCGCGAGCGGTCCGGCGTCCAGCGGGTTGAGACGGTCGCAGCCGCGGCCGACCCGGATGACCTGGCCGCCCAGGTGCTCGACCAGCATCGTGTAGTCGGGCTTGGTGTCGCCCAGCACGATCGGGGTGGTACCGGTCGCGACCGCGCCGGTCACCAGCCGCTTGACCAGGGTGGACTTGCCGGTGCCGGGCTGACCGAGCACGAACATCCCCGGGTTGGTGACCAGGCCGGCGCGCATCCAGGCTAGGGGATCGAGGCAGACGACCTCGTTCCAGAGCTGGTGGCGGCCGACCGGCGTCCCCACCGTCGGCGTGCCGGAACCGGCGGTGAACGGGTACAGGCCGCAGACCTGGCTGGTGGTGCCCTGGTACTCAGGCGCGGGCTCGATATGAGCGGCGCGCCCACCCCAGGGCGAGCGCCATCCCCAGGCAGGAGCGATCGGCTCGGCCATGGCCGCGGCTTCGACCGAGTCCGGCGGGTGACTTGCAGGCAACGAAGAACCTCCGAGGTCAGTGCGGGAAGCGGCGGGACAGTTCAGACGGGCAGATTCCGCACGGCAGCGTGGTGGCGAAACCGGCGGCCTGGCCGCCCCACAGGCGGCGCAGCCGGATCTTGGAGGCTTCGGCGGACGCCTCGACCTGGGCGACCGCACGCGGGAGATGTTCGGCGTCGGTGGCGGTGACGGTCGCGTACAGGGAGACGAGGCACACGCCCGCACCCATCGCTTCTTCGGCGGCGGCCTGGCGGGCGCGGGCGGCGTCCCAACTGTCGCGCGCGGTCTCGTCGCGGCCGGTCCGCCGCCGGAACTGCGCGCGGAACGCGGCGGCGTTCACCTCCGCCTGCAACGTCCGGCTCGCCACCGACGCGGGCAGCGCCCGGTACTGCAAGGTGATGCGCTTGGGATAGGGGCCGGGTGCGACAAGGCGGGCCAGGACGTCAGAGCGCACGTTCTGACGTGGCGGCTCGTGCCAGGCCCAGCTCACCGAGACACCACCGTCGTGCTCATAGCGGTCGGAGTGCTCGCGGGCGTGGACTGGCCCGGCATCGCACCAGCCGAGGATCTCCTCCGCGTTGGGCTTGGCCAGCAGCCGGTTCACCTCTCCGCGCGCGTCAGGATCGAAGGCGGTGCGGACGACGCCTGCGATCTCGGCGGCGGTGGCGCGGCCCAGCACGGTGACGCCGCAGCCGCCCAGCGCCGACGCCAGCCCGTCTAGCAAGCGACCGAGTTCACCGACCGCTTCGGCCAAGTCCTTGGGGGAAGATGTCGACGCCTTGGGATCGAAGGTGACCGAGACGCGGGTGTCGACGTCGGCGGCGGCCGCAGGCGCCGCCTTGACCAGCTCGTTCATGATGGCGCGAGCCGGAACCGGCGCGGTCGGCACAACGGACTTGCCCACGGCGTCGGCGAGCGTCGAACCGGGCTCGGGCGCGGTCTCCACCGTCACGGTGACCCAGCGGACGGACGGCAGCCGCCCCAACGTGGCGAGCCAGCCTCCCCAGGACGCCACCCATGCGTCGGCGTCGCCGCGGTCGGCCAGCCAGGTCGACGCCGGGACGACGCGCAACGTCGCGGTCAGCAGCCCGCTGCGGCGATCCCACACGATTCCGTACCGGCCGCCGTAACCGTCCTCAGCGCTGAGCAGCGTCAACGGCGCCAGCACACCCGGAAGCTGGAACGCGCGCGGATGATCCACCACGACACCGGCCCGGTAACGGGTGTGGCCGCGCCTGACACCCCACCACCAGCGCCAGCGCGCCAGACCGAGCCGTGCCAGCGAGACGCCGCCCACCCGGACCAGGCACAGCCCGCCGCCGATCAGCGCGGGCGGCGCGAGGTAGAGCAGCGCGCCGGGAACGAGAGCGGCGGTCAACACCAGCGCCATCGCTGTACCGAGTGCCGCGAAGGTGGCCGTGGTGTCCATGCCCAGCAGGCCGATGCCGTGCTGGCGTCGCCAGCCGCCATAGGTGCGGACCTCATGCTTCACCGCCGTCACCTCCGAGATCGGCACCGGAGGGCGCTCCGGGGGACTCGACGGGATTTCCCAGCCAGCGGATCGTGTCGCGGCCTCTGCGGCGCTCCTTGCTCCAGGTCTCGGCGGTCAGCGGTCCGACCGGTTCGCTGCTCGGTTCGGCGGCGGGCGACCAGGCTTGATCCCCTTGGTGGGCTTGGCCGTTCGGGCTGCTTTGGCCGCCGCCGTGTTGCTCGGGGGCGGTCGTTGTCAGGTCGGGCTGCTGGGTGGTGGCGGGGTTGCCCTTGTCGGCGGGAGCAACGGGCTGATCGGGGGACTGGCCCTTCTCCGTTGCCCCGTCCGGTGTCGGCTGTTGATCGCCTCTGTCGGTCGGCTTTTCCGGAGGCTGGTCGATCTGCTGGCGCATGAAGGAGGCGTGCTCGCCGGCCGAGGTGCTCTGATCCGCGCCGGAGAAGGTGCCATAGGGGCGCAAGGTCCCCATGGCGGTGGCGCCGCCCAGCACCGCGCCGAGAAAGCCTCCGCCGCCGCCCGACTCACCGCCGCCGGTGGTCCAGGTGAAGAACTTCAGCAACACCGGGAAGGCGATGAGGCTGATCAGCATCATCGCGAAGCCCATCAGTACCGAGTGCAGGTTCTTGCCGTCGCCGACCAGCGTGAACGCGGTCGCGTACACCGCGGCCGCCGCTGGTTTGTAGAAGATCAGCGCGAGCATCCAGCCCGCAACGCGCTTGAACCAGGGCTGGGTCGCCGGAGTGATCATTCCGGCGGCCGCCAGCGGCAGCAGCCCGGCCAGGATCACCAGTGCCGCGCCCCGGAACAGCAACAACAGCGCCTGGATGATGCCGAGGAACAGCGCCACCAGGCACAGGATGACGACCAGCGCGGTGGGCACGGTGCCGGGCAGCGTGACGATCGTGGTCATCCGGGCGGCGAAGTTGCCCTGCGAGGAGGCCGTCAGCACCCAGCCGACCCACTCGTCCCCCCACTGCAACAGCTTGGTGGGCAGGATCGCGCCGATCGCGGTCACCGCCGCCAGGATGGCCAGGCCGCCGGTGGCGTCGATCAGCGGGTTCCCCTTGCGGGTCAGCGCGATCTTCGCGCAGACGACCAGCAGGGCGACCATCGCCGTCGCGATCGTCAGCGGCTGGGTCAGGGCCTGCAGGTAGCCGACGACCGGCTCGTTCTCCAGATCGGGCGAGGGCGTCTTCACCCACCAGGAGGCGGTGTTGGACACCAACCAGCCGACCGCCGACTGGAACGCCTTGGCCATGTCGTCCAGCACGCCACCGCCGACCTCGGCGGCGAAGTCGGGCAACGGCGGACCGAAGGGATGATCCTCGTCGTTGTTGTCGACGGTCTGGACGCATTGGGGGTCCAGCACTGCCGTACAGGGAGGAGGCCGCATCAAGAACCTCCTTGGAGGGCGGTGTAGCCGTCCGGCGATTTGATCGGTGCCGCCGAGCCGCCCCAGGTGCCGTCGATGGGGGCCAGCACGCGCCAGTCGCCGTCGTGCCACTGCACCTGTATCCGCGTGGCGGCGCGCACGGTCACATCGCTTTCGCCGGGCCCGGCTGACACCAGATCCAAGCTCGCTGCCTCCGGCGTGTAGCCCAACCAGCGGAAACCCTCGATCACCACGTGACCGCGTCCGAGTGGCGCGCCATAGGAGAGACGCGCCCGCTCCTGCTGGTCGTTGTAGGTCTCGCCGACCAGCTTCAGCAGCGCCTTGGCGTCGGGGCCGGTGACCTGGTGGGCGATGGTGGGCTCGAACACCTTCGGCCCCCACTGCGCGTTGGCCCGGACGACGATGTGGACCGCCGCGAGCAGAGCGCCGCGTGGCGTGCGGGTGAACCCTTCGGCCAGGTCGTTCCGTAGCAGCCGAGGTCCGTCGTCGGGCGCGTGCGGGAGCTGGATGCCGTGGAAGTCCTGCCAGCTCAAGCCCTTCAACGTCGTGGGTGGACTGCTCTGCAGAGCTGGCTTTGAAGCTGAGGTCGAGCCCGATGCCGCAGGCTCACCGAAACGATCTGGAATCGCGGTGTAGGCGAGCCAGCCGCCACCGATGACGACCACGACGGCGAACACCAGCCTCCGCCGGTTGCGCAGACTCTTCACGCGAAGAACACCTCCACGATCGGGGCCAGCGCCGCGCTCAGGCTCAGGCCGCCGAGCGCCCAGGGGATGCCGGTGGCGCCGTCGGCGGCGAGGGCGGAGCGGTTCTTGCGTCCGATGGCCATCTGCCCGCAGCAGTACAGGAGCCCTGCGAAGCCGCAGATCATGACGCCCCACTTGCCCCAGGAGATGAGCAGGTCCGTCTTCGCCTGCAAACCCGGTGGGGCGACGGGCGGCGGATTGGGGACCTTGGCCGTCGGGGTCGTTGAGGGGGCTGTGACCGGCACGCGTTCTCGGGGGACCAGCCACGGCATGTGCGGCATATCCAGCAGCCCCAGGCGGCTGAGCACGGTCAGGGTGGCGTTGAACGGCATGGCACCTCCGGAAAGGATCAGTAGCGGCTCTGGGGGAAGGCCAGGTCCCAGACCTGGCCGATCGCCTCACGCGTTCTTGCGGGGATCTCGACTTCGTCCGGGCTGTTCACCAGGCGCAGCGCGTTGATGAACGGCAGCCGGACCAGGCCGCCGACGCGGTCCTGGAGAAGCGCGAACCGGGTGGTGGCGTCGCGCGGTTCACGCCCGGCCCCGTCGCTGACGATCACCAGCGCGGCGATGCGCGGACCGCTGGCGGCGTCCAGGGCGGTGACGGCGCGGATGGCGTGCTGCGCGGCCATCACGGTGTTCCGGGCGACGACCACGACCGGCCGTCCTCGCGCCTGGACCGGAGGCAAGGAGCCCTCCACCAGTCGGTCGATCGTCCCCATGTTCCAGACGGGGATGTTGCGGTCTCGGCCGACCAGGGAGGTCAGCGTGCTGGCTCCGGCTCCTGCGTGCGCGCCCACGATGACGAGACCCCGTTCGAACGCCTCCCGATCCGGAACGGTCCGGACGGCGGCGGTCACGGACGGCTTGCGTACTGAAAGCAACTCACTACCCCCGATTTCTTGCCTCTAGGTGGTGTAGTCGTCACCGTACGTGGCATCATTACAGAGCGCAAGTAGCGTCAAACAGATTCACAGAACGTCAAGTCAGCGAAGAACGTGCTTCCGCAGCGTCCGTCCAGCACACTGAGAGGCGACCATGAACCCGACTCCAGGAGTCAGCACGATGTCCGAGCAGCCCGGCCGCGATCCCGACGTGCTCACCACCGCCGAAGTGGCGGCCAAGCTGGGACTGTCGCCCCAGACGGTGCGCCGGATGGCCAACGCCGGAGAACTCCCGGCGCTCAAGACCGGCAAGGACTTCCGCTACTCCTGGGAAGCGGTGCGCGAGACGCTGCGGCAGCCCCACCGCCACATGGGGACACCTGCCGATGACCAGTCCGACCAGCCCACCAAGGGCGCGGGCTACCAAGCCCAACGCCGCGCCCGCACCGCCGCCGGCCAAACCGACCAGCCGACCGACCAGGAGTAACCACCCCGACCCACGGCGGGCGGTGTGCTGAAAGCCGCCGCCTGCCTGAGCGCCGCCACCCTGACCTTGCCCCTAGTGCTGATCGCCGTGGCGACCAGCAGCCAGAACCCCGCGCTGCCCGGTTCCTCAACCGGCGACGCACCAACGGCCTACGCCCTTCGCGACATCCCGTCCACCTATCTGCGCTGGTACCAGGACGCCGCACAGACCTGCCCTGGCCTGTCGTGGAGCGTGCTGGCGGCGATCGGCAACGTGGAGACCGATCACGGCCGCTCCCAACTGCCCGGCGTGCACTCGGGCCAGAACAGCGCCGGAGCCGGCGGCCCGATGCAGTTCATCGCCGCCACCTGGGCGTCCTACGGTGCCGACGCCAACCGTGACGGCCGCGCCGACCGTTACCACCCCGCCGACGCCATCCACGGTGCCGCCCGCTACCTGTGCGCCAACGGTGCGGGCAAAGGCGGCAAGCAGCTCTACCGGGCGATCTGGCACTACAACCACGCCGACTGGTACGTCCGCAAAGTCCTGGCCCAAGCCGCCCGCTACGCCGCTCCCACACCCGTCGTCCAAGCGAGCGGACGCGGCGCGCTCGCCATCCGGGCCGCACTGCGCTGGCGCGGCACGCCCTACTCCTGGGGTGGCGGTCGCCCGTCCGGTCCCAGCTACGGCATCGCCCACGGCGCCCACATCAAAGGCTTCGACTGCTCGGGCCTGACCCAATACGCCTGGGCGCAAGCGGGCGTCCGCATCGACCGCGTCGCCGCCGACCAGTACGACGACGGCCCGCACATCCCACGCGCCCAACTCCAGCCCGGCGACCTGCTGTTCTTCTCCCACAACCCGCGCAACCCCGCAGGCATCCACCACGTCGCCCTCTACCTGGGCGGCGGCCGCATGCTCCACGCCCCACAGACCGGCGACGTCGTCCGCATCGCCCAGTTCACCGGCAACGCCTACCGCGAACGCCAATACGTCGGCGCCACCCGCCCAGCCGCCCCTCGCTCCCGCCAGCTCTAACCCAGCTCGGAGGACACCGGATGAACACCCGTCAGACTGGTTGCGGCCGCGAGAAGCAGGAACGTTTGTGCGTCGGCTTGAGCGACGGTCAGGGGTCTGCGGGGGCGGTGATGTTGATGAGATTCAGCGACGGTGACGTGGCGATGGATAGGTGAAGGGCGGGCCGCGGTGCGGTCCCGCCCTTGGGGGTACTGAGGAAACTCTTTGATCAGCGGCAACGTGAAGTCTTCGGTCCGCCGGATTCCACCGACCTGCGCGAGACCCCGCCTGGGCCGATCTGAACGCGGTTGCTGGCCCGGCGCCCTCGTACATCGGAGGCTCCTGTTCCCTCGCCGGGACGTCGAATCCGGGGAGTCGGACTAATACCGCTGTGCGTACCAGGTCGGTTGCTCGCCGAACATGCCTTTGAAGTCGCGGATGAAGTGGCCCTGGTCGGCGTAGCCGAGGTCGGCTGCCAGCGCGGCCCAGTCGATCGCCCCGCCGACGGCCATGCGTGCGGTCACCTCGTGCAGGCGGTAGCGGCGGATCACCCACTTGGGCCCGATGCCGACGTACTCAGCGAACAGCCGTTGCAGCCCCCGCATGCTCAGCCCGAGCTCGCCGGCGAGGTGTTCGACCCTGGTCACGGTCCTGTCCTTGGCGATCAGCTCGACCGCGGCCACCGCCTGGCTCACCCGGGGATCGTCGTCCGGCAGGTGTTCCAGCAGGAACGCGTCCACGGTCGGCACGTCGAGCGTCGTGGGCAGGTCCGGGCCGAACACCTCGGTCGCCGGGACGACGCGGTCGGTGATCGTCGAGACGGAGGCGTCGAGGAACAGGCGGAAGCAGCCGGGCCGGAACGCGACGCCGAAGACGTGGTCGCGGCCCTCGAGGACCTTGATCTGGTAGCCGCTGCACACGCCGTTGACGTCCGCACGGCCGCCGCCGAACGACAGGTGCACGTTCGGGTACGGCACGATCTTCTGCCGGTAGGGCTCGGCGTAGTCCCAGCGAGCCTCCCAGTACCGCTCCACCCACGGCGCGAGCGCTGGCGACGGGTCGTGGAACGTGTGGCGCTGATACCTGGTCCACCCACCACGCAGCTCACGAACGTCCCGCTCCACACGGCAAAGCATATGTCGCCTTTGTCCAATACCCCTCCGGCGCGGACCACCTAGCGTCGCTGCCATGTCACATCTGTCCAACGCTGCCGAGGCCATGGCCGCGGTCGCCCGCACCATCAACGACGACCAGCTCGCCAACAAGACTCCGTGCACGGAGTACGACGTGCGGGCACTGGTCAACCACCTCCTGTTCTGGGGCCCGTCACTCGCCGGCGGCGGCCGCAAGGAGTCCGTTCCGCAGCCGGCGGCTGCCGAGTCCGATGTGGACCTGGCGGCCGGCGACTGGCGCGGCCGCCTGCTCGCGCTGCTGGACGACATCACCTCGTCGTGGGCGCCACCGAGCGCCTGGGAGGGCGAGACGAGCATGGGCACGCCGCAGACGCTGCCCGCGCCCGTCCTGGGCGACATGATCACCGGCGAGCTGGCCATGCACGCCTGGGACCTGGCAGTCGCGACCGGGCAGCGACTGGAACTACCCACCGGCCTGCTGACGCATCTGCACGACACGGTGTTCGCCAGCGTGGAGCAGGGACGGGAGATGGGCATGTACGGACCGCGGGTCACGGTGCCCGCCGACGCACCCACCTTGGACCGCATCCTCGGCCTGACCGGCCGTGATCCCGCCTGGGCGTGATCACCGACTGGTGACGTCGGATCGACCGGGCACATCACCCGCCCCGCAGCCTGAACCACCGGCGCTCACGACGCTGAAACACCACCACAAACCAGACCCAAGGGCCGAGGCGCCCTCCTGGCGCCTTTCCCCTCGGTCCCAGCAGTCACAGAAGACTGACCTCCACAACGACAAAGACCCCGGAGCCCGCCAGCTCCGGGGTCGTTTCGCCACCGTAGGGCTACGACTTTCGTCCGTGCCCCCTTGGGTGAGCTGTGGTGAGGTCAGCCGGTAGCGTGCTCCCGGGCTCGGATCTGGGCGAGCCGGTAGGAGTCGGTGCCGGTCTCGATGATGGTGCCGCTGAAGGTGAGGCGGTCGACGATGGCGGCGCAGAGGCGCGGGTCGGCCGTTCTCGATCTGGACGTCTCGGGAGGCCGGTTGTGGGGCCCGTGCGTCTTCGGCCTGTGCGGCAGACCGCGCCGACCTCCTCGCGGACGCCTGTGGGGCGCGAGCCGTGGCCTGGTGGACGTCGCCCCGGCCTTCGCTCTGACGTAGGTCTCTGTTTCACCAAAAGCCCTGTGGCGTAAGGGTTTTTCGCGTTTTGAGCGGCTCTGTGAAGCTACGATGCGGACGGTAAAACCTCCCTGAGCCTTGAGGTGCACATGGCCGAGTCCTCCCCGCAGATTCCCACCGGTGTTCCGACCGCGGCACGCGTCTACGACGTGATG